>NZ_OY762655.1:0-680874 GCF_963666255.1 uncultured Propionivibrio sp.
AGTGTACCAATTCACGCGCCCGACGGGGATGGTGGTAAAGGGTGTTTCGGGAGGTTGCGCGTCGCACCCTTGCGCCTGGGGCCCGCGCGGAGGCTGCGACGCTTGCCGACGGTGTCCGGATCGCTGCTTTTCAGCGCGGATGATTTCGGCCCGGTGCGACGAGCGCGTATACTTCCGTTTTTTCGCTGACCTGGAACCTCGCCTGATGCCGACCATCCTGCCCCTGGCGCTTGTCGCCGACGAACTGGCGCGCTTGCGCACCGTCAATCCGCTCGTTCATGTCCTGACCAACGAAGTCGTGCAGGAGATTACGGCCAATGTACTGCTGGCGGCCGGCGCGGCGCCGGCGATGATCGTCGCCGAGGAAGAGGTGACGCCGTTCGCGGCGATGTCGGGCGCGCTGCTCATCAATGTCGGCACGCTCTATCCGGCGCGGCTCGCCGCGATGCGCCAGGCGATCGCGTCGGCCAACGCTGCCGGCGTGCCCTGGACGCTCGATCCGGTCGCCGTCGGCGTGCTGGATTATCGCAGCGAGGCGTGCCGCGAATTTCTTGACGCGGGTCCGGCGGCGATCCGCGGCAATGCCTCCGAAATTCTTGCGCTGGCCGGCTTCGCCGCCAGCGGTCGCGGCGTCGATACGACGGCCGGTTCCGAGTCGGCGGTGGCCGCGGCCGAGCAACTGGCGCGGGCGACCGGCGCCATCGTCGCGGTGACCGGCGAGACTGATTACATCACCGATGGCACCGATACCTGGGCGACGCCGTGGGGGAATCCGATCATGACGCGCGTCGTTGGCACTGGCTGCGCGCTCTCGGCGCTCGTGGCGGCGTTCACCGCCAAGGCCGACAGCCGTCTCGACGCCGTTGCCGCTGCCTGTGCCATGGCCGGGCTCTGCGGCGCGCGGGCGGCCGGCGAGAGCCATGGCCCCGGTTCGTTCAAGGCGGCGTTCCTCGACAGCCTCTACCAGGTCACGCCGGACCTGTTGCGGGAGTTGGTGAAATGAGCCGCAATCCGATCGATCTCACCCTCTATCTGGTGCTCGACCCCGACCTCTGCGGCGGCGTCGAGGGCATGGTGCGCACGGCGCGGGCGGCGGCCGGGAACGGCGCGACGGTCGTGCAGTTGCGCGCGCCGGGCTGGAAGAAAAAGACCTGGCTCGAAGCCGGTCGCGCACTGAAGGCGGCGCTGGCGCCGTTCAAGGTGCCGCTGATCGTCAATGACCAGATCGACGTCGCGCTGGCGATCGATGCCGACGGCGTGCATATCGGCCAGGACGATCTGCCGGTGGCCGAAACGCGCCGCCTGATCGGGCCGGGCAAGCTGCTCGGTGTCTCGGTCTCGGATTTTGCCGAACTCGCGTCGGTGCCCGCCGAGGGCGTCGATTACATTGGCATCGGGCCGATCTTCCCGACCGGCACCAAGCCGGATGCCGGTGCGGCCACGGGCGTTGCCGGTTTTGCCGCGCTGGCGGCGGCGACGACGCTGCCGGCGGTGGCGATCGGTGGCATCAAACCGGGACATTGCGCCGACCTGTTCGCGGCCGGTGCGGGCGGGGTCGCGGTCGTGTCTGCGATCTGCGGCCTGGCCGATCCGGGCCTGGCGACGGCGGCGATCGCCGCCGAGATTGCCCGGCTGAAAGCCTGAACGTTCAGCCGGCGGCTGGCGTCGGTCCAGCGGCGTCGGGCGCGTCGGGATAGAGCCCGCGCGTCCGCGCCATCAGGCGCGTGAGCCCGAAGATCGCGTCAATGCAGGGCGTTTCGAGTCCGAAATGGTGGCCGATCTCGTAGGTCGCGCCGACGATGCTGTCGAGTTCGATCGGACGTCCGGCCTCGACGTCCTGCAGCATCGAGGTCTTGAAGGCGCCGAGCCGGAAGGTGATGGCGTGGCGGTCTTCGGGCCGCTGATCGACATGGCAGCCGATGCGGTCGCCGATGACAGCGGCTTCGCGCATCGCCGCCGAACAGAATTCGCTGACCAGCGGATCGCCGAGCAGGCGGTCGATGGTCGCGCCGGTCAATGCCGAGACCGGATTCATCGTCAGGTTGCCCCAGAGCTTGAACCAGATGTCCTGACGAATGTCGGACGAGCGCTTGATGTCGAGACCGGCGCGCGCGAACAGCGCGGCGATCGCCTCGGCGCGCGGCGAAAAGCCGCCGACGGCGTCGCCGAGGATCAGTTCCTTGCCCATGGCATGGCGCACGACGCCCGGCGCATCGCAGCTCGCGCCGATATGCACGACGCAGCCGAGCGTCTGCGCAACCGGCAGGTTGTCGGCGATATTGCCGTCCGGGTCCACGCTCTTCAACGCGAAGGGCGCGTTGCCCTGGCCAGTCTGGCAGAACCACCACGGCACGCCGTTCATCGTCGGCAGGATCGTCGTCTGCGGGCCGATCAGCGGGCGCAGTGACGGCGCCAGCACCGGCAGCGAAGGTCCCTTGACGGCGATGATCAGCAGGTCCTGGACGCCGAAGTCGGCAGCCGTGTCGCTGGCCGTGACCGGGAGGTCGAGATGTTTGGCATCAGTGACGAGACGCAGTCCCTGGCGACGCAGTGCCGCCAGCGTCTGGCCGCGCGCCAGCACGTTGACCGGTGCCCCCGACGCGGCGAGGCGGGCGCCGATGAAGCCGCCGATGGCGCCGACGCCGGCGACGGTGATGCGCAGACCGACAGGCGTATCGTTCATCAGCGCCCTGCCTTTCCGAGGGCGCTGCCGAGTTCCTGGATTGCCTTGCCGCC
The DNA here is from genome assembly GCF_963666255.1 of uncultured Propionivibrio sp. Taxonomy (NCBI): domain Bacteria; kingdom Pseudomonadati; phylum Pseudomonadota; class Betaproteobacteria; order Rhodocyclales; family Rhodocyclaceae; genus Propionivibrio; species uncultured Propionivibrio sp. The sequence continues at coordinate 2,737 of NZ_OY762655.1, forward strand.
GACGCTGTCGACATCGCGTGCGAAATTCTCGATCCGCGTGCCCAGTGCGGCGGCGAGCGAATTCCCCAGTTGTCTGCCGAGTTTTTCGTTGAGGGCCAGGTGCGGGTCGTCGAGTCGGCCTTCAAGGGAAAAACGCAGGCGGAGGCTGCCGTCGCGCCGTTTCATCAGGTTGACGACCGCCTGGCGCGGCATGCCCATCAGCGTTCCGTTCGTTGTCGCGAGCGTCAGGTCCTTCAGCGTCAGTGTGCCCGGCGCACGCAGAAGTCCCTGCTTGACCGACGCGTTGAGGTCGAGGTCGAGCATGCCGGCCTTGACGCCGCCTTCGCCCGCCTTGAGCAGGTAGGGCTGCAGGGCGACGAGGTCGAGGCTGCGCAGGCGGATGGTCAGGCCCGATTCGCGTGTTGCAAGTTCGGTGGTGCCGTTGATCGACAGCGTGCCGGTTTCCTTCGGCCCCTTGAGACTGGCGACGAGGTCGACGGTGCTGACGCCGGTCAGCGACGGCAGCCTGATGCGGCCGATCGCGGCGTTGATTTCTTCAAGGCGCAGCACCTGTGGCGGCGTGCGCACGCTGGCGTCGACGAGTTCAAGCATGCCACCGACGATTTCGACGCGACGGATGAAGACGTCCGCGTCGGGATTGGGTGTGCTGGCCTTGGTGTCGCCCTTGCCCGGGGCCGGTGCTGTCGGCCGGTCAAGCAGACCGGGCAGGACGATCAGCTTGCCTTGGCGCGTGCGTTGCACGGCAAGTCGCGCGTTCTCGATGCGCACGGTGTCGATCGCGCGCTTGCCGGCGAGCAGGTTGATATAGTCGGGGGAAACGAAGACCCGGCTGGCGCGCAGCGGTTCGCCGGCCGACCAGGCGGCATCGGCGGTGGCCTTGAAGCGCAGGTCGATGAGTTCGACGCCGGTCAGGTCGACGTGGATTTCGCGGGCTTCGCCAGTCGGGCCGATCGCCTGTTCGATCTGTTCGCTGAGCGTCTTGACGAGGGCCCGGTAACCGGCGAATCCGCCAGCAACGAGAAGAACCACCAGAATTGTGAAAATGAGCGGCCAGCGGAGAGAGCGCATGTGGGTTTTCTGCTGAAAATGACATCAGACCGAATTATGCCTCGCCTGCGTCGGGGTGTGTTCTCAATTGACCGCAAGCAAGCTTGCCGCCGGAGTGTTCGACCACTCTCAGCGTTTTCCCCCGTTTGAGCTATGATGGAACCGTCCGGGCCTTCTTTCCGGGAGAAGGGAGTCGATGATGAATGTTGGATCAGTGAATGCCTCGCAGGTCGTCGTCAATACCAATGCCAACGCCACTGCCGGGCAGTCGCGGGCGCGTTCGGCCGGCCAGGAGCAGCAGGCCAAGCAATCGCAGGATGCGCAGCAAGCGAAAGACGCGCAGCAGGCGCAGCAGAGCGATCAGTCCCGCCGGGCGAGCGAGGAAAATGCCGCCGAGCGTGCCCGCGCCCAAGCCGAGCAAAATCGTCCGAGCGTGAATAGCAACGGGCAAACCGTCGGTACGCGCGTCAATACTACGGCCTGATCGGCAATCGCCGGGCGTGTCGCCCGACGGGTCGCGTGGCGCCTAGCCGCGTTGCAGCGACCACAGCACGCCGGAGGCCGTCGCCGCTATCAGGGCGAGGATCAGCGCGGCGCGCAGCACCGCATACCGGCGCGGATGCGCTTCTTTCTCGCCAAGCGCGAAAAGGTGCAGCGTGGCAGCGCCGACGCCAATACCGAAACCGAGTGATGCGGCCAGCACCTGCAGTTCGCTGGCGCTGAGCGCAAGCAGCCGGCCGGCACGCCACGGCACGACGACGAAGACGCCGAAGGTCCAGAGCAGGCCGGCGCTACCGGCGAGACAGAGCAGCGCGACGAAGCGGATGATCCAGCGTTCCATGTCATTGTCCTTGTGGGAGGAAGCGCTCGCGCAATTCGTCGAGATTCAGCGCGTGCAGGATCGCCTGCAGCCGTTCGGCGGCGTTGCGGCGTGCTTGCCCGGTATGCCGGGCGACGATCAGTTCATTTTTCATCGAATGCTCCCAGCCGACGAGTTCGGTCACCGTGACCTGGTAGCCGGCGGCTTCGAGTTCGAGACAGCGCAGGGCGTTGGTGACCTGGCTGCCGAATTCGCGAGTGTGGATCGGGTGGCGCCAGAGTTCCGAGAGCGGCGTCAGCGCGAACGAAGCGTTCTTGTGCTTGCGCAGCACGGACGCGACTTCGGCCTGGCAGCAGGGAACGAGCACGATGAAGCGGGCATTCTTGCGCAGGGCGAAACGGATCGCGTCGTCGGTGGCGGTGTCGCAGGCGTGCAGTGCCGTGACGATGTCGATGCGTTCCGGCAGAAGGGGCGAGGCGATCGAGGCGTCGACGCTGAGGTGGTGGAAATCCATGCGCGAAAAACCGAGGCGTTCGGCGAGCTGCTTCGATTTGTCGACGAGTTCGGCGCGGGTTTCGATGCCGACGATGCGGCCTTCGGCGCGCTGTTTGAAAAAGAGGTCGTAGAGCAGGAATCCGAGGTAGGACTTGCCGGCGCCGTGGTCGACGAGCGTCGGTGCGTCGGTGAGCGTACCGTCTTCGGCGAGTTCGGCGAGCAGCGGCTCGATGAACTGGAGCAGATGGTAGACCTGCTTGAGCTTGCGCCGGCTGTCCTGGTTGAGCTGGCCGTCGCGCGTCAGGATATGCAGTTCCTTGAGCAGTTCGACCGACTGGCCGGGGCGAAGCTCGGCGGGCGGGGTGGGGGCGTTTTTCTTCATAGGCGCTCATTTTAGAACCGATGCGGAGAAATCGCCCGACAAATGGGATAATGACGTTCTTTTCGGATAATCGGGTTGGGTATGGCGATTCAGTGGTATCCCGGGCATATGACCTCGGCGCGCAAGAAGGCGGCCGAGACGATGGCCAACGTTGACGTTGTCATCGAAGTGGTCGACGCGCGTCTGCCGGCGGCGAGTACCAATCCAATGGTGCATGAGCTGCGCCTGCACCGTCAGCGTCCTTGTCTCAAGGTGTTGAACAAGTCCGACCTTGCCGATCCGGAGGCGACGCGCGCCTGGATCGATTTCTACAATCGCCAGCCGGGTGTCAAGGCCGTGGCGGTGTCGAGCAAGAAGGCCGGCGAGGTGGCCCGCCTGCCTGGCCTGTGTCAGACGCTGGCCCCGCATCGCAATGACAACGTCAAGCCGTTGCGGATGATGATCATGGGCATTCCCAACGTCGGCAAGTCGACGCTGATGAATGCGCTGGTCAAGCGCAAGATCGCCAAGGTCGGCGACGAGCCGGCGGTGACCAAGTCGCAGCAGGTGCACCAGATCAGCGTGCGCCAGACGATCATCGATACGCCGGGAATGATGTGGCCGAAGATCGAGCACGACAGCGACGGCTTTATGCTGGCGGCAAGTCATGCGATCGGCCGCAATGCCATCATCGACGACGAGGTTGCGATCTTTCTTGCCGGCGTGCTGAAGACGCGCTACGCGGCGCAGCTGGAAGCGCGCTACGGTTTTCCGGTCAATGAGATTGATGCCGTCGCCGTGGTCGAGGGCATCGCCCGACGGCGCGCGCTGAGACTGCGCGGGGGCGAACCGGATATCGAGAAGGCGGCCCTGATCTTCTTGCAGGACTACCGCGACGGCAAGCTCGGGCGCATCAGTCTGGAGACACCGGCGACGCGGGAAGCCATGCTGGCAGCGATGCGCGCGGCGGAAGCGCCGACGGCGTCTGGCGACGCCGATGCCGGGGACGACGTGTCGCCGGCCTGAGTCGGCGCCTGCCTATTTTTCGCTTTGCGTCTGTTCGACGGCGACCGGTTTGTTGAGTATCTGCCGCAGCATCGGGATGCCGACGTTCCAGCCGTACCAGGCGGCGGTGCCGAGCAGGGTGACCCAGAGCACGGTCTGGACGATGAAGCTGCGGAATTCACGCTGCTGGCGGCTGATCTTCTTCGCCGGGTCGGTGGCGCCGCAGCGCGGGCAGGCCTCTGCCGAGGTATCGACCTGATGTTTGCAGGCGCGGCAGGGGACAAGCGGCATGACGGTTTCCTCGAGACTGGGATCTGCCCGATTATAATAGCTAGGGGGTGTTCCAACACCCCCTACGCCGCAGCCTGTGACGCTCGCGGTTTGCCTGTGAAGACGCGCCATGACCGATCGCATCACCGAACTTGAAATCAAGCTGAGCCTGAACGAGGACCTCGTTGAGGAACTCAACCGCACTGTTTTCCGTCAACAGGAGCAGCTGGATCTTCTCCAGGCGCAGTTGCGCCACCTTTATCGGCAGATGCAGTCTCAGAACGAGACGGCCGACCCGACGGCGGTGACGACGCCGCGCGACGAGATTCCGCCCCACTACTAACGCGTCCGCGGCAGGCCCCTTCCTTCCCGCAGGCGCGCTCCGATTCACCGTCTGTCAGGAATGTCATGGCGATCATCCGTCTCGAAGAACCCCGGGTCATGCCCAAAACGCCACCGAAGGGCTTTGCCCTGTTTGCCTTCGGCTTTCGCCCCTTCTACCTCTTCGGCGCCGCCTTCGCGGCGATTGCCGTGCCGCTCTGGATCGTCGTGCTGGCCGGCGGCCTGCCGCTGCAGCCGGTGCTGCCGGCAATGCTGTGGCATGGACACGAAATGCTGTTCGGGTTCGTCGCGGCGATCATCGTCGGCTTCCTGCTGACCGCCGGGCACAACTGGACGGGCCTCGCCACGCCGACCGGCACGCCGCTGGCGGTACTCGTCGCGCTCTGGCTGGCCGGCCGGGTGGCGATGTTCTGCACGAATCCGGCGATCGCCGCGGCGATCGATCTCGCCTTTCTGCCGGTCGTCGCGCTGATTCTGGCGCGCCTCGTCCTGCGCGCAGGCAGCCGCCGCAACTATTTCGTGCCGGTGCTGCTGCTGGCGCTGGCCGGGTGTAACGCGATCGTTCATGCCGGCGTCAATGGCTGGGCGGACGTCTCGCCGCAGACGGGCCTGCATCTCGCCGTCGCGCTGGTGACACTGCTCGAAACGGTGATTGCCGGCCGCATCGTCCCGGGCTTTACGGCCAATGCGCTGAAGACGGTGCCCTGGCGTCATCGTGGCGTCGACATCGCGGCGGTGACGCTGACCGGCGTGGCACTGGCGGGTTGGGCGCTTGAGCTGCCGGCAGGCGCGACCGGCATTGTCGCTGCCGCTGCGGCGCTCCTGCAGGCGGTGCGCGTCCGGGGCTGGCGGCCCGGCGCGACCTTCGGCACGCCGCTGCTCTGGATCCTGCACGTCTCGCACGGCTGGATCGTCGTCGCGCTGCTCTGGCTGGCCCTGGCCGGCACCGGGGCGGTTGCGCCGACGCCGGTCCTGCATCTGTTGACCGTCGGCGCCACCGGCGGCCTGATCGTCGGCATGATCACGCGCACCGCACTCGGCCATACCGGCCGTCTGCTCAAGGCCGGGCGGATCGAAGCGGGCGCATACTGGTTGATGCAGCTGGCATTGGTGCTGCGCGTGTTGCCGCAGTTCGGTCTGCCGGCGAATTACCACGCCTTCCTCGGTGCGTCGTCGCTGGCTTGGTCCTTCGCCTTCGTTCTCTATCTCTGGAAATATGCGCCGATCCTGATCCATCCGCGCGTTGACGGCCGTCCCGGCTGAGCGGCCGGCGCGTCAGACGGCCCAGTGCTGGCGCAGCACCGAGAGCAGGCCGATGATGCTTGGGTCGGATTCGCTGCGCAGACGGTAGAGGAAATTGAGGCGCGTTTCGATGCGCCCGTGCGGCCAGAGGGTGACTTCGCCTTTTTCGACGGCGGCGAGGGCGAGATCCTCGCGCAGCAGTCCCATGCCGAGTCCCGAGCGGACGAGGTCGAGCGTCGCCGAGAGCTGGTCGCATTCGATCGCCTCGTTCGGCCGCACCCCGTGTTGCGCGAACAGCGTGCGCGTGAAGCGCGCGACGTGGGAGCGTTCCGGTGCCGAAATCCATGGGAGCTGGGCAATGTCTTTCCAGCTGGCGCGGGCCAGCGGGTCGGCGAAGGATTGCGGACCGACGGCCTGATAGACGAGCGTGCGCAGCGGCAACACGCCGATGTCGGGGTGGTCGGCGCCGCCAATGTGGAATCCGGCGTCGATGGCCTCGCTGAGCAGGCCGTCGAGGATGTCATCGGCGAACATCTGCCGTGTCTTGAGTTGCAGGAGCGGCAGGGCGCCGCGCAATGCGTAGAGCAGTTCGCCGAGGCGCAGGAAGTCGGAGTCGTCGACGGTGGCAATAAGCAGGTTGCCGGAGACTTCGCCTTTGATCTGGCGTGCCTTGCCGGCGAAGGCCTCGACGGTGGCGAGCACATGTTCGGCTTCGGGCAGCAGCAGTTCGCCGTGGCGGGTCAGGCTGATGCGTCCCGGCGCCCGGTCGAAGAGAGCAAGGCCGAGTTCCTGCTCGATCGCCTTGATGTGGGCGGTGACGGCCGGCTGTGTCAGGCACAGGCGTTCGGCGGCACGCGTCAGGTGCCCGAGTCGGGCGACCATGACGAACGAGCGGAGGCGCACAATGTCCATGGCGTATTATCGGGCCGTTGCCGTCGTTTCGTCGAGGGTCGGAAACAGTCGGGCGAGGTTTGGGTCGATACCGACCAGCATCGGCGTGCCGACCGGCGTCAGCGGCGCACCGAGCGCGTGGGGCTGCTGCACGGTCAGGCGGGTCGCGCCGATGGCGACGCGGTAACGCACCGCTTCGCCGAGGAATTCGCTGGCGCTGATTTCGCCGGATACCCAGAGGTAGCGCGCGTCGCGGAAACTGTCGATGGGACAGAGGCAGAGCGCGTTCGGCCGGATGCTGAGAATGGACGGTCCGGCCGGCGGTGCCTCGCGCATCGACCAGCGCAGCGTGCCGAGATCGGCGTTGTGAAATTCGACGCGGCTGCGGTCGAGCGGCGTCAGCGTACCGGGGACGAAATTCTCGATGCCGACGAAGCGTGCGACGGCGACCGAGCTCGGAAAGTCGTAAATCGCCATTGGCGTTCCGACCTGCCGGATCTGACCGGCATCGATGACGGCGACGCGATCGGCAATGCTGAAGGCATCATCGAGGTCGTGCGTGACGAAGATCGTCGTCAGCGACAGCTGTCGCTGCAGTCGGCGCAGATCCCGGCGCAACAGCCGGCGCAGGGTCGGCTCCAGATTGGAGAAGGGATCGTCGAGCAACAGGAGGCGCGGCGCGCCGATCAGCGCACGCGCCAGGGCGGCGCGTTGGCGCTGTCCGCCCGAGAGGCAGTCCGGCCGCGTGTCGCGCGTGTCGGCGATGCCGAGCGCCGCCAGAAGCTCGTCGGCGCGTGCCTTGGCGGATCCGTCGCGCAGCGCTTGCCGCGGCATGCCGAAAACGACGTTTTCATAAACGGAGAGGTGTGGCCAGAGCGCGAAATCCTGGAAGACCATGCCGACGCAGCGTTCCCCGTCCTGCCGTTCGGCGTCGGCCGGAATGCCGCCGATGGTGGCGCTGCCGGCGTCCGGTCGCTCGAGTCCGGCGAGGATGCGCAGCAGCGTCGTCTTGCCGGCGCCCGAGGGACCGAGGACGGCGAAGAGTTCGCCGGCCTCGACGCTGAGCGAGAGACGGCGCAGGACCGGCTTGGCCGCGAAGGCGAAGTCGATGTCTGAGAGTTGGATGCGACTCGGGCTCATGGCGTGGCTCCGTGGTCCGACCGGTGGTCTGCTGCGCCGGGGTCGCGGCGCGCGATGAGCGCCGCCGTCGCCGTCAGCACGATGGCCACGGCAGCGATGGCAAGCACTGCCAGCGCCGAGCCGATGCCACGTCCGGTCGATGTCTGCATGTTGAGGTAGATCGTGTAGGCAGCGGGCGCTTCGGTTTCGCTGGGGATGAGCAGCATCGCCGACGACAGGTCGACGGCGGCGATGCCGAACGAAATCAGGAAGGCGACGACGAGGCCGAAAGCGAGCGCGGGCAGGACGATGCGCCGCGCGATGAGGAGGGTCGACGCCCCCGAGAGGCGTGCGGCGTCGAGGTGTGCGTCGGGCAGGCTGCGCAGCGCGTAGCTGCAGGCGGGCAGTGCGAAAGGCAGTCCGCGCAGGGCGAAGGCCAGCGCCAGTAGTATGCCGGTGGTATCGAAGGGAATGGCGATGCCGCTGCCGACGCATTGCAGGTAGGCGATCGCCAGCGCGACGCCGGGGACGCCGAGCAGGCCGGCAACGATCTGCGTCAGCCGCAGTTCGCGCCGGGCTGGCGCCCGTCGCAGGACGTAGGCGATCGCCAGACCGATGACGACGTCAATGAGCGCGGCGGCACCGCAGTAGCGCAGCGTGTTGATGAAGCTGGCCGATTCGGTCGCCAGCGCCGCGGCAAAATGCTGCAGTCCCCAGGACTCCGGCCAGAGCGTATGGCTCCAGACGCCGGCGAATGCGGTGAGCGCCATGCCCGAGTAGCAGAGCGCGATGAGGCCGGCGACGGCAGTGAGCAATGCCGCGGCGAGACGGCGTTGGCCGGGGCGGGTGGCCGGCGGAAGCGAGTGCGTCCCGTTCCATGTCATTGGGATCTGTCGCATGCGTCCGGCGCCAAGCATCCAGGCCAGCATCGAGACGGCGATCAGCACGAGGGCGAGGGCGGCGGCGATGAGGTCGCCGGCGCCGTGCGTGCCAACGCGGAAATAGGCGAGCGGTGCGATCAGGGTGGTCAGCCCGAGCGAGAGTGGCGTCGCCAGGTCGTCGAGCGTCTTGAGGAAGGTGATGGCCATGCCGAAGGCGAGGCCGGGCATGCCGAGCGGCAGGAAGACACGCCGCGTCAGGCGCGCCCAGCCGTCGCCGAGGTGAGCGGCGATGCTGGCGTCGCGCGCGAACGGTGCGGTGCTGAGGACGACCAGGCTGAGCAGCAGCGGGGCGTAATGGATCGCTTCGATGACGATCAGTCCGGCAAGTCCCCATTGCGACGGGTCGAGGTCGATGTGGCCGGCGAGCCAGAAGCCGAGTCCGCCGCCGCGCCCGAGCAGCGACTGCAGCGACAGCGAGAGCATGAACGGCGGCACGAAGAGCGGCATGAATCCGAGCAGCTGAACGGCGAGCGGCGGCTGCCATTGCAGGCGCCACAGCGCCCAGGCGAGCGGCAGCGCGAGCGCGGCGGCGAGCAGCGCGGCCCCGGCCGAGGCGGTGAGGCTGCCGATCAGGCTGTCGCGGTAGAGCGGGTTGGCGAGCAGCAGCCCGAACGTCGAGTGTCCGCTCGCGTTGTCGCCGAGGGTGCTCAGCACCAGCCGGCCGACCGGCAGCGCGAGGAAGAGAAGAAGAAAGAGGGCGAGCAGCGCTACGGCAAGATGCGCGAGCTGAGGCTCCCGGCGACCTGTGGCCTTCATGGCGCCACCTGCGCGAAGGCGCGTTCGAGTCGTGCGTCGACCTCGGCGAGGTCGCGGCGGCGCTGGCGCGACCAGTCGGCTTCGCGCGCGGCCATGCGGGCGCCGTCGTCGGTGGGCGAGCCGCCGGCCCTGGCTTCAGCGGCAGTGACCGGCGTCCGGTAGGCGAGTTGTCGCGCTTCGTCGAGGAGGGTTGCGGCGGCGGCGTTTGGCGTGCGCGCGAGACGCGCTTCGAGCGCGTTCATGCGTCCCGTGATGCGGACGAGATCGCGGTGCTGGAAAGTGATCAGCTGGTCGAAAAGCGCGTTGACGCTGCGGTAGCGCGCTGCCGACAAATCGGGAGCATAGTCGGGCAGATTGCTGCGCGCGACGTCGGAGAGGTCGGGAAAGCCGCTTGGCCGGTCAGCGCTGGCGTAGGCCGCCGGCAGCACCGGCAGCCGGCTGATTTCCGGACGCAGCAGCAGGCGCTGGCCGGCGTCGGAGAGCGCGAAGGCGACGAAGGCGCGGCCGCCCTCGGGGTTGCGTGCGCCGCGCAGCCGGGCGATGCCGGCCGGCGTGACGACGTTGGGCCAAGGGTAGCGGAAATCGACGGGAAAGCCCGAATATTTGCCCGAGAGCGCCAGGAAGTCGACGACCGGACCGAGGCCGAAGCGTCCCCGCGTGATGGCGTTCGGGACGTCGAAGGTGCGCTCGGTCAGTGTTGCCGCGTTGCCGGCGAGGCGCATGATCAGCGACCAGCCGGCGTCCCAGCCCTTGCCTTGCAGGATCGATTCGACGATCAGGTGGGTCGTCGACGAGCGCGAGGGCGGCGCCATGACGACGTGGCCGAAATAGCGCGCCTCGGCGAGTTCGTCCCAGCTTTCCGGCGGCGTTAGCCCGCGTGCCGCCAGATAGCGCGTGTTCCACATGATGCCGTAGCCCGACAGCGCCTGGCCGAGCGTCGTGCCGTCGGCGGCGTTGATGCGGACGCGGCCGATGTGCGTCGGGATGTCGGGATTGGTGTTATCCGGCGACGGTTCGAGCAGATCCTCCCGTTGCAGCGCACGGAAGGCCTCGGGCGAGGAGCCCCAGAAGACGTCGGGACGCGCGCCGGGCGGACGGCCGCGCACGAAGGCGAGGATCTGCGTCGCCGGAAAATTGAGGAATTCGACGCGCGTGTCCGGGGACTGCGCGTCGAAAGCCTGTTTGTAGGCCGACAGGATCTCCTTCGGAAACGGCGAGGCGACGAGCACGACATTCTCGCCGCGACAGACGCCGGCAATGAGCGTTGCGCAGAGAATGCCAGCGGCGAGCGCCCGCCGCGGCCATTTTCCTGTCATGGCTGGCGGCGCCGGACGTTGCCGTCCATCACCCGGATCGAGCGGCGGGCGGGCATGGCGCTAGGCGGACGGATACCAGTGCGGCCGCGGGAAGGCGAGGCCGACGGCGTCGCCGATCGCCGGTCCCGGTGCGCGCCGGCCCTTCTGGATGCGAATCTCGGCGTCGCCGACCATGACACGGTAATCGACGGTTTCGCCGAGGTAGGCCTTGCGCGAGACGATGCCGCGCAGTCCGCCTTCGCCGACGAAGTCGATTTCGCTGGGACGTGCCGCCAGACAGGCGCGGCCGGCGGCGAGCAGTTCCGGCGCCGGCGCGATGCCGGCCGGCCAGGCCGCGTCGACGCCATTGATGCGCATCCCGGTCGGCGTCAGTTCGGCGTCGAGGAAGCAGGACAGGCCAATGAATTCGAAGACGAAACGGTTGGCCGGTTCGCCATAGACTTCGAGCGGGGTGCCGACTTGCTGGACGACGCCCGAGCGCATGACGAGGATGCGGTCCGAGAGCGCCATCGCTTCCGACTGGTCGTGCGTGACGTAGAGAATCGAGAAGCCGAAACGGCGTTGCAGGTCCTTGATCTCGAAACGCATCTCCTCGCGGAAATGCGGGTCGAGGCTGGACAGCGGTTCGTCGAGCAGCATGACGTCGGGGCGGATGGCCAGCGCCCGCGCCAGGGCGACGCGCTGCTTGCCGCCGCCGGAAAGATCGTCGGGACTGTCGCCGGCAGCCTTCCACAGGTTGGTGTGCTTGAGCGCTTCCTCGGTACGTGCGGCGATCTCTTCCTTCGGCAGTTTGCGCAGGCGTAGCGGGAAGGCGACGTTTTCATAGACCGAGAGGTGCGGCCAGACGGCGAAGGCCTGGAAGACCATGCCGAAGTTGCGGTGCTCGGGCGGCAGATAGAAGTTGTCGCGCTTTGACGAAATGATGCGTTCGCCGACGCGGATCGAGCCGTCGTCGAGATCCTCGAAACCGGCGACCATGCGTAGCGTCGTCGTCTTGCCGCAGCCTGACGGGCCGAGCATGGCGACGCATTCGCCCTGGGCGATGTCGAGGTCGAGGCGGTCGACGGCGCGGACCGCGCCGAACAGCTTGGTGACTTGCTTGAGTTCGATATAGGCCATGACGTGTCCTTCAGAAACTGTCTCAAAAATTACTGCGCTTGCCATTTGTGCCTTACGCGGTGCTCGCTCCTCGCCGTACCGCGTGTACTGTCTCGTCGCTGCGCGCCGGGTGCGGCCCAACTGGCTGCGCTCGCGACATTTTTAGAGACAGTTTCCTAGGCGGCGTTCTTGCCGGTGACCAGGCGCTTGATCAGCACCTCGCCGGTGACGATGATGATCAGCGCGATGCCGGCCAGCGCCGCCGAATAGACGGTTTCGCCGTCTTCGTTGAGCGTGTAGATGGCGACGCCGATGGTGCGTGTCGTCGGGCCGTAGAGCAGCACCGAGACGGTCAGTTCGCGCAGTGCCGGCAGGAAGATCAGGAAGAAGGCAGCGACCATGCCGGGCCGTACCAGCGGGATGACGACGTCACGGAGCGCCTGCGCCATCGTCGCGCCCGACGCCCGTGCCGCCTCGACGAGCGAGTCGTGCACCTGTTCGAGCGCGGCCGAGTTGGCCTTGAGCGAGAAGGCCATGTAGCGGGCGATGTAGGCGATCAGGATGATCCAGACGGTGTTGTAGAGGCTGACACCGAACTTGCCGCTCCAGGCGAGGATGACGCCCAGCGCGATGACCGATCCCGGTACCGAGAAAGGCAGCATGCCGAGGAATTCGAGCATGCCCTTGCCGCGCACCTTCATCTTGACGATGACATAGGAAATGATGACGCCGGCAAACATCGTGACGAGCGCCGAGGCGAGGCCGAGGGTGATGCTGTTCCAGATCGAGTCGCGCGTGAGGTCCCACTCGAAGAGGATGTGCGTGTAGTTGTCCCAGGTCATGTTCTCGAGCGCGAACGGCAGGCCGTAGGTCTTGAGACCGCCGACCATGAAGATCGTCACCGTCGGCAGGACGATGGTCAGCGCGATATAGGCGAGGCAGAAGATCAGGATCGGGATGCGCAAGCCGCGCAGCTTGAGTTCGCTCGGCCGGAAGCTCTTGCCCGCGATGATCTGGTAGCGGCCCTTGTTGAGGACGCGGTTCTGCAGCCAGAGGATCGCCGCTGCGGTGATGACGAGGACGGTCGCCAGCACGGTCGCGGTCCGGATCGAATCGAAGCTGCCGGCGCTCTGGTGGATTTTTTCGTAGATCAGCGTCGGGATGTTGTAGATGCCGGTTTCGATGCCGAGCACGGCGACGGTGCCGAAGTGTGCCATCGAATAGAGCATGATCAGCAGCGCGCCCGACAGGATCGACGGCATGACGAGCGGGATGGTGATCTTGCGCGTGATGGTGAACAGGTCGGCGCCCGAAATGCGCGCCGATTCCTCGAGCGTCGGGTCCATGCGTTCAAGCGCACCACTGACCTGGATGAAGACGAAGGGAAACAGGTACATCGTCTCGACGAGGATGATGCCGGCATAGGAATAGATGTTGAAGATCGGGCTGTCGAAGCCCAGGTATTCCATGAAGAAGCGGTTGATGTAGCCGGCCCGCGGCGACAGCAGCATTTTCCAGGCAAGCGCCCCGATGAATGCCGGAAGCATGAAGGGGACGAGGAACAGCAGTTTCATCGTCTTCTTGAACGGCAGGTCGGTGCGGGTGACGAGCCAGGCGAAGAGGGTGCCGACGATGGTGCCGGTAATGGTAACGCCGCCCGAGAGGATGAGCGAGTTACCGAGCGCCTGGTAGGTTTCCTGCCGTTGCAGTACGCGCAGCACGTCGGTCAGGTTGAAGTGGCCGTCGACCCAGAAGGCGTTGAAGAAAATCAACAGCATCGGGAAGGCGACGACGATGAGCAGCACCGCCACCGAGAGCGTGAAGAGCAACTCGGGGGTGCCGAAGTTGAAGCGTTTGGTCGCGATCATCGCTTACACCTTGTCGGAAGTCTGGATGGCGCGGTCGAACCACTGCACGCTGTGGAAGCCGACGCGGCAGGCGTCGCCTTCGTCGAACAGCAGGCCGAGCGCGAGCGCGTCATGACTGGGCAGCGCGGTACGGATCAGCGCGCCACCGATGTCGATGAGATAGTCGAACTGGGCGCCCAGGAAACTGGCGCGGCGGATCGTTCCGGCGAGGCCGGCACCGTCGCGCGCCAGCTGCACGTCGCCGGGGCGGAAGCCGGCGGTGAGCGTGTCCCCGAAGTGGTCGGGCGGCAGCGACGGCCAGTCGCCCGTCTGTTCGCCGACGCAGAGCGCGCCGTCGCGGCGGACAACCGGCAGGAAGTTGGCGATGCCGAGAAAACGGAAGACGAAATCATCGACCGGTCGTTCATAAACGTCCTCGGGCGTGCCGATCTGGCGCAGGCGGCCGTGTTCGTCCATGACCGCGATGCGGTCGGCGATCGCCAGTGCGATTTCCTGGTCGTGCGTGACATAGAAGATGGTGATGCCGAGCTTCTGCTGCAGCGCCTTGATCTCGAAACGCATCTCCTCGCGCAGGTTGGCGTCGAGGTTGTTGAGCGGCTCGTCGAGCAGGAGCAGGCGCGGCTCGGAGACCAGCGCACGCGCCAGGGCGACGCGCTGCTGCTGGCCGCCCGAGAGCTGCGAGGGCAGGCGCGTATCGAGTCCGGCGAGGCCGACGAGCTCGATGGCGCGCAGGGTCCGCTCGCGCCGCGCCGACACTTCAATGCCGGCGAGCTTGAGCGGGTAGGCGATATTGTCGAAGACGCTCATGTGCGGCCACACGGCATAGTCCTGGAAGACCATGCCGAGGCCGCGCTGATCCGGCGACACCGAACTGCCGTCGTCGGCATCGGTGACGACTTGGCCATCGATCCGGATCGTTCCCGACTCGGGTTTCTCAAAACCGGCGATCAGCCGGAGCAGCACGGTTTTGCCGCAACCGGACGGGCCGAGCAGGGTGAAGCATTCGCCGTCCGTCAGGTCGAGCGAAAAATCCGCGAGCACGGTCTTGTCGCCGTAGCGCTTGCCGAGGTGGTCGATCTGGATGTTGGCCATGGCGTCACTTCTGCATGATGTCGGTGAACTTCTTGATCGTCGCTTCCTTGTCGCTGAGTTGGCCGGCGGCGTCGGGCTTCTTGGTGCCGCGCACTTCGGCTTCCTTTTCGGCGGCCATCTTGCGGTAGTCGACCGGCAGCGCGCGCTTCATCGCCTCGTCGGCGGGCGGCAGCACGGCCTTGAAGCGGTCGGGGATCTTGACGTCGGTGCGGACCGGGAGGGTGCCGTCCTCGGCGATGATCGCCTGGCCTTCCCTGGAAACGAGGAAGTCGACGAACTTCTTAGCCGCTTCCGCGTTCGGGCTGTTCTTGAAGATCGCGACCGGGCTTGGAATGACGAGCATTTCGGGCGGGAAGACGAGCGCCAGGTTGGCGCCTTTGTCGACCTTGTCGAGCGTGATGTAGTCGACGCCGAGACAGCCGACGAGGTCGCCCGAGGCCGTGTCGTCGACGACCTGTCCGGAGCCCTTGCCGATCTTGGCGCCGTTGGCGCGCAAGGCTTCGAAGTATTGCCAGCCCAACTTCTGGGCGATGACTTCGACGCTCATGAAGGCCGTGCCGGACAGCGCCGGGTTGGCGATGCCGAAGGCGCCCTTGAAGGCCGGCTTCTTGAGGTCGTCCCAGGTTTTCGGCGCTTCCTTGACGAAGCGCGTGTTGTAGGCGATCCCGATGGTGCCGAGGCGGGCCGGGGTGAACGAACCGTCATAGTCAGGCAGCGGGTTGATCAGCGCCTTGCTTTCGGTCGGTATGTACTTGAGCAGCAGGCCGCCGGCCTTGAGTTGGTAGAAGTCCGGGATCTCGCTGGTCCACAGCACGTCGGCGAGGATCTTGCCGGACTCGCGCTCGGCGGCGATCTTGGCCATCAGCTTGCCGGCGCCGGCCGACTGGAAGTCGATCTTGATGTCCGGGTATTTCTTGGTGAACGCGGTTTTCAGACCGCTGACCATCGATTCCTTCATCGAGGTGTAGACGTAGAGCTTTTGCTGTGCGCTGGCCGTCAGCGGGAGTGCCGCAAAGCAGACGGCGGCGGCGCAGAGGGAGACGAGTTTCCGACAATGCATGATTTTCCTCCTGAGGATGTGGGCGGCCGGTCGACGCGGAATGGCCGCGGCGCTGTCGCTCTGGTGCGCAATCTAGAGCGGCCGCAACAGGCAGGCAAATCACATTTGATAATCGGCGCGATCACTCCGGCTTGGGGGGAGACCGCCGGAGGCCGTCGGCCCGGGCTGCGGCGTCAGCGGCGGCCGGTTTTCAGGTGCCCGATGACATGCATCTCGCAGGCCCGGCAGTCGAAGCGGAGCGTCAGGCGATCCTTGCCGTGAATGAGTTGCAGCGGCTCGGGGCGGACGCCCTTGACCTGTTTCGGGCAGAGCTTGAGGCTGAAGCGGACGCAATGCCTGGTCACCATCAGCGATACCTCGCCGGGTTCCTGGTTGCATTCGTAGGCGGGTTCGATGCGCGTGACACCGTGTTTTTCGTAGAAGGCGCGGGCGCCGGCATTGAAGACGTTGCCGAGATAGGAGAGTGCCTCCTGCGGGTAGGTCGCCGGCGGGACCTGCGGCGCGGTGCGTTCGGGCCGGCGATAGGCGGCGGCGCGCGCCGTGTCGAGCGCCTCGATCGCCTCGCGGCGCAGCGCGTTGAGCAACGAGGCCGGGATGAAGCGTGGTGTCGCGAGCTCGACCTCGATCGTTGCGGCCGCGTAGATCGTGTTGCCAAGCTTGGCGAGACCTTCGCGCAGCGCTGCCAGCGCCTGATCGCCGTCGCGGGCCGGTTCGAGCGGCTGGGTGACGGTGGCTTTGGCCGTGATGCCGCGATCGTCGGTCAGTTGCAACACCAGTCCGTCGGCGTTTTCGCCGAGCCGGATCCGCAGCGGGATGCGCCGTTCGGCCGATTTTTTCTCGAGTGCGCGTTCGAAGATTTGGTCGTGATTGCGGAAAATTTTCGTGCCGACCTGCAGCCCGGCCGGCAGGCGCCCGTCGGTGAGCGAGGGCGACAGGCGGAAGCCGCTGTCGATCGGCGTGGCGATATTGACGCGCAGTCCGGTCAGTTCGCCGTCGGTGGTATAGAAACTGAGGCCGTCGCCGTTGTGCAGCGTTGCTTGGGTCGCGAGGTCGAATTCCTTGCGTCCGAGCCGGGCGATTTCGCCAATGGCTTCGCCGGCAAATTTCGGCGAATCGAAGGCGCCGATGTCGATCTGGCGACCGTTGACGAAATAATCGGTGGCGCCGCGATGGAAAGTCTTGTCCGGATTCGGTGTGAACTGGAAGGTGCTGCGGCCTGACGAAGCGCGACGCAAGGCCGGTTGTCCGTCGAGGAGGGCCTCGAGTCGCTGGCGGTAGTGGGCGGTGACGTTCTTGACATAGGCGAGGTCCTTGAGCCGGCCTTCGATCTTGAACGAGCGGATGCCGGCGTCGATCAGCGCCGCGAGGTTGTCGGTCTGGTTGTTGTCCTTGAGCGAGAGCACGTGTTTGCGTTCGAGCAGGACGGTTCCGCCGCTATCGGCGACGGTGTAGGGCAGGCGGCAGGCCTGCGAGCATTCGCCGCGGTTGGCGCTGCGCCCGGTCTGCGCGTGGCTCAGGTAGCACTGGCCGCTGTAACTGACGCAGAGCGCGCCGTGGACGAAGAATTCGAGGGTGGCCGTGGTCTGGGCGGCGATCTCGCAAATCTGCGCCAGCGACAGTTCGCGCGCCAGCACCATCTGGGAAAAACCGACGGCGTCGAGAAAGCGGGCTTTTTCCGGCGTGCGGATGTCGCATTGTGTACTGGCATGCAGCGCGATCGGCGGCAGGTCGCAGTCGAGCAGGCCCATGTCCTGGACGATCAGCGCGTCGGCGCCGGCGTTCCAGCTCTGCCAGGCGATCTCGCGCGCCTGAGCGAGTTCGCGGTCATCGACGATGGTGTTGAGCGCGACCAGCACACGGGCGTTGAAGCGGTGGGCGTGGCGGGCGAGACGCTCGATGTCGGCGATGCCGTTGCCGGCGTCGCTGCGGGCGCCGAAACTCGGACCGCCGATGTAGACGGCGTCGGCGCCATGGGTGATGGCTTCGATGCCGAAATCGGCGTTCTTGGCGGGAGCCAGGAGTTCGAGGAAGGGCGTGCGCGCGGTCATGAGCTGGGTTTTGCAAACGGGGCCGTATTGTAAATCATTCCTAAGTGCTTGATCGAAAAGTGGCAAGAGGGCGGTGCCGGCGTTTCTGGTAAAAATTTTTCAAAATTATTAAAAATTGTGTCAACCGCTCTCAATAGGCCGCGTTATTTGGCCCATGGTGGGAAATCCACTGTTTCTGACGGAGCAAATTATGGGCAGTCTGAGTAACGAATCCTTTGATGAGTTTCTGGATTCCTTGAAACAGGCGGGCGTTGCGATCAGCAACGAGCGCGAATTGCGCGAACGTCTGGCCGAAGCACAACGCTGGCGCTTTGCCTTTGCGACGCTTGCGTCGAACGGGCGGCCGCTGGGGATCAGCTTCCAGGATGCGACTTCCGGCGTCAATCACGCCGAAATCCATCGCACCTTCAGCCAGTTCGAGTTCCCCGAGAGCATGGAAGCGGCCTTCGCCGCCAGCCTGCGCGCCGAACACTGAAATTTTGTTTTCGGTCTCGCGGCCGAAAACCCGGATCGTCGAAATAACCCGCCTTCCCGGCGGGTTATTTCATTTTGGGCCCCTGTGACGTGAACGGTCGGTGTTGGCGTGATGTATGATGTCCGCCTTTCCGATCCGACTGCCATGCCTCCGATTGCGGGGGCCGACCCCGATGTCCGATACCCCTCCACCCCGAGTCGCCACAAAGCCCGTGCTGTTGTGGCTGTCGCTGTTTTCCGTCTCCTTGCTTGCGGGTGCGGGCCTCGTCTGGCTCGACGTGCCCGCCGCCTTTTTCGTCGGTGCGGTCGTCTGCGGCCTGATTTTCAGCCTCTCCGGCAGCGGTTTGAAGCTGTCGCGGCGTTTCTTTTTCTGTGCCCAGGCGCTGGTCGGCTGTTCGGTGGCCAAGAGCATGTCGCCGCAGATTTTCGGTGTGCTTGCCGCCAACTGGCTGGTCTTTGCCGGCATGGTCTGCAGCTCGGTCGTTGCCGGCGGCCTCGTCGGCTGGTGCATGACCCGCTTCCATATCCTGCCGGGCAACACCGCCGCCTGGGGGTCGTCGCCGGGCGGCGCCGCGGCGATGGTGGCGATGGCCGAATCGTTCGGTGCCGACGCGCGCCTGGTGGCGATGATGCAGTATCTGCGTGTCCTCGTCGTCGTGCTCTCGGCCTCGATGGTGGCGCACTGGCTGGCGGTGCCGCAACCGGTCACGTCAGTGGCGGCGTCGCCATGGTCGTTCGCCGCGCTGTTTCAGGGTCAGCCGGTGCAGATGGCGCTGACGCTGGCGATTGCCGTCGTCAGCAGCGTGATCGCCGTTCGTCTGCGCATTCCCGCCGGTCCCTTGCTGGCGACGATGATTGTCGGCGCCATCTTCAATTCGGCCGGCGTCATCGAGTTCCGCCTGCCCAATGCCTTCCAGATCGGCGCCTCGGTGCTGGTCGGTTGGTACGTCGGGCTGGGTTTCAATCGCGCCTTGCTGATCGCAACCCTGCGTAAGCTGCACTGGCTGTTCTTTTCGGCTTTCCTGCTGATCGGCTTGTGTGCTTTCTTCGCCTGGTCGCTCTATCACTTCTCGCATTGCGATCCGCTGACCGCCTATCTGGCGACGACGCCGGGGGGCCTCGATTCAGTCATCCTGCTGGCCATGGGCGCCAATACCGACGTGCCTTTCGTCGTCGCGGCGCAGACCCTGCGCCTGTTCCTGGTCATCCTCACCGGCCCCTTCGTCGCACGCCTGATTTGCCGCTTCGCCTGACGCCAGTGCAAAACGAAAAAAGGCCCGCGTTCTGCGGGCCTTTTGTTGGGTAAGCCGGTAATCAGCGGCTGATCGGCTTGTAGCGGATGCGCTTCGGTTTGGCGCCTTCCTCGCCGAGCCGCTTTTTCTTGTCTTCCTCGTATTCCTGGTAGTTACCGGCGAAGAAGCTCCATTGCGATTCGCCTTCGCAGGCGAGGATGTGCGTGCAGATGCGGTCGAGGAACCAGCGGTCGTGCGAGATGATCATCGCGCAGCCGGCGAATTCGAGCAGCGCGTCTTCGAGCGCGCGCAGCGTCTCGACGTCGAGGTCGTTCGAGGGTTCGTCAAGCAGCAGCAGGTTGCCGCCGGTCATCAGCGTCTTGGCCAGGTGCAGTCGGCCGCGTTCGCCGCCGGAGAGCTTGCCGACGATCTTCTGCTGGTCGCCGCCCTTGAAGTTGAAACGACCGATGTAGGCGCGGCTCGGCATCTCGAATTTGCCGATCTGGATGATGTCGCGGCCTTCCGAGAGTTCGTCGAACACCGTCTTGGTGTCGGAGAGGTCCTCGCGGCTCTGGTCAACATACGCCATCTTCACCGTCGGGCCGATGTCGACGCTGCCGCTATCCGGCGTTTCGGTGCCCGTGATCATGCGGAACAGCGTCGATTTGCCGGCACCGTTCGGGCCGATGATGCCGACGATGGCGCCGGGCGGCACGCTGAAACTGAGGTTGTCGATCAGGAGACGGTCGCCGAAGCCCTTGCTGACGCCGTTGAATTCGATGACCTTGCCGCCGAGCCGTTCGGCGACCGGGATGAAGATTTCCTGCGTTTCGTTGCGTGCCTGGTATTCGAGGCTCGACATCTCCTCGAAGCGGGCAATACGCGATTTGCTCTTGGCCTGTCGGGCCTTCGGGTTGGAGCGCACCCACTCGAGTTCCTGCTTCATCGCCTTCATGTGGGCGTCGAGCTGTTTCTGCTCGGTTTCCAGCCGGGCTTCCTTCTGTTCCAGCCAGGAGGAATAGTTGCCCTTCCAGGGAATGCCGTGGCCGCGGTCGAGTTCGAGAATCCATTCGGCGGCGTTGTCGAGGAAGTAGCGGTCGTGGGTGACGGCGACGACCGTGCCGGGGAAGCGGCAGAGATACTGTTCCAGCCATTCGACCGATTCGGCGTCGAGGTGGTTGGTCGGCTCGTCGAGTAGCAGCATGTCGGGGCGCGAGAGCAGCAGCTTGCACAGCGCGACGCGGCGCTTTTCGCCACCGGAAAGCTTCCCGATCACGGCGTCCCAGGGCGGCAGGCGCAGCGCGTCGGCGGCGATCTCCATCTGGTTTTCGGTGTCCGAGCCGGCGGTGGCGATGATCGCTTCGAGGCGTGCCTGTTCTTCGGCGAGCTTGTCGAAATCGGCATCGGGCTCGGCGTAGGCGGCGTAAACCGCTTCGAGCTTGGCCTGCGCTTCCATCACTTCGCCCATGCCCGATTCGACTTCCTGGCGGACCGTCTTTTCCGGGTCGAGTTGCGGTTCCTGCGGCAGATAGCCGATCTTGATGCCGGCCAGATGCTGGACTTCGCCGTCGTATTCCTTGTCGACGTTGGCCATGATGCGCAACACCGTCGACTTGCCCGAACCGTTGAGGCCGAGCAGGCCGATCTTGGCGCCGGGGAAGAAGGAGAGCGAGATGTCCTTGATGATCTGACGCTTCGGGGGAACGATCTTGCTGACGCGCAGCATCGACATTACGTATTGGGCCATGGGCGTTGATTTCGAGAATGAATATGGAAAAACCGCAAGTTTACCCGAGCCGGCGGCTGTGTGGCGCGTTGCGGTACAGGAATAAAAAAGGCGGACCGTTGCCGGTCCGCCTCTTGCGTTGCCAGGATCTGGCTTACTTGCTGTCCTTGACCATCTTGAGCGCGTTGGCGCCGGCGATGCGGCCGAAGGTGATCGTCTCGGAGATCGAGTTGCCGCCGAGGCGGTTCTTGCCGTGCACGCCGCCGGTGACTTCACCCGCCGCCAGCAGGCCCGGAACGATCTTGCCGTCCTTGCCGATGACTTGCGTGTCGCGGTTGATCTTCAGTCCGCCCATCGTGTAGTGGATGCCGGGCTTGACTTCGATGGCGTAGAACTTCGGCGTGCGGATGGCGCGCGGCATGTCGGGACGGCCGAATTCGCTGTCCTTCTTGGCATCGAACGACTTGTTGTAGGTGTCGATGCTGCGTGCCAGCACGTCGGCCGGGGCGCCGATCGCCTTGGCCAGGGCCTCGACCGAGTCGCCTTCCTTGACGAGGCCGAGTTCGAAGTAGCCGTCGATCTGCTTGAGGCTCTTGTGGATCACCGAGTCGAAGACCAGGTAGGCCGAGCCGCCAGGCTGCGCCAGCGTCGCCTGCGAGGCCTTGTCACGCGTCGTCAGTTCGTTCACGAAGCGCTTGCCGTCGCGGTTGATCAGGATCGCGCCGTTGCCGCGTACGGCTTCGGTGATCAGGATGCGGCTGCCGGCAGCGACGGTCGGGTGGATCTGGATTTCCTTCATGTCGATCAGCTGGCCGCCGGCCTGTTCGCCGATCAGCATGCCGTCGCCGGTGGCGCCCGGCTGGTTCGACGTCGTCATGCCGACGTATTGCGGCTGGTACTGGGCGATCATTCCCTGGTTGGCCGAGAAACCACCCGCGGTCATGACGACAGCCTTGGCCAGGATGGTGTAGGTGCCGCTGTGCTTGCCTTCGATGACGGCGCCGATGACGCGGCCCGAGCCGTCTTCGACGAGCTTGAGCACCTTGCTATTGACGCGCACGTCGAGCTTGCGGTCGGCAGCATTCTTCTTCAGCACGTTGGTGATGTGCGAGCCGACGGCGGCGCCGCCGGTCGGGCGGTGCGTGCGGTAGTTGGTCGCGCCGGCCATCTGGCCGATGTCGCTGATGTCGGCACCGATCGAGGTCAGCCAGTCGACCGACGAGGCCGACTTGGTCGCCAGGATCTTGACCAGCTCGGCGTCATTGGCGTTGCCGCCGCCCTTCATTGTGTCGCTGATCATCACGTCAACCGAATCCTTGATGCCTTTTTTCTTCTGGAAGACGGTTTCGGCGGCGTTCATGCCGCCGGCCGACAGCGCGCTGTTGCCGCCGGTGATCGGCTGCTTCTCGACCAGGATGACCTTGGCGCCACCGTCATGCGCGGTGATCGCGGCGGTGAATCCAGCTGCGCCGGCGCCGATGACGAGGACATCGGTCTTCTCGACGCCGCGGGCGTTGATTGCGAGGCGCTCGACCTTCTTGACCGGCGCCTTGCCGCCGGGGATCGACATATCGAAGGTGTGGCAGTTGTTGCAGTAAACCTTCGACTCGCTGTGTCCGCTATGGCAGGAAGTGCAGCTGATCGTGCCGAGGTGCGAGCGGTGCGGGGTGATATGCCCCTTGGCTGAGGCGGCGAGTTCGCCGAGCGTGCCGTGGCATTCGACGCACGTCGCGTTCACGACCGTTTCGTTGTCGTCGACGGCGATCTTGTCCTGCTGCTTTTCTTCATGACAACCGACACAGGTCACCTTCTTGCCCTTGTGCAGTTCTTCGAGGGATATGTTGCTGTATTTGTTGGTGGTGGCATCGGCGGCCGCCGCGGTCCCTGCGCACAACAGCCCAAGCGAGGCAAGGGCGATGGCGGCGATACTTCTGAGTGTTGTTTTTTTCATGGAATGTTTCCTCTTCCGTCAGAGTGAGGCATTGCGAAGATCGGCTCCCTGCAGACACAGAACGCCAATCCCATAGGTATATCAAAAACGGATAGGACAATGCTATTGCGGAAATCCGAAGGTAGCCGCGGCGCGCGGCTCAGTTCGCTCCGATCGGCTCGCGGCAGACGCGGTTGCGGCCTTCTTCCTTGGCGTGCTGGAGCATCGCTTCGGCGCGGGCGATGAACTGGTCGGCCGTTTCGCCGGTGCGGAACAGCGCGACGCCGGCGCTGACGCTGACGCGCAGCGCCTCGTTCTCGAAGAAGTACAGGCTGTTCTCGACTTTTTCCCTGAGCGTGCAGGCGACCTGCGTCGCCGCTTCGAGGTCGGTGTCGGCCAACGAGATGAGGAACTCCTCACCGCCCCAGCGGCAGGCGACGTCGGATGCACGCAGGTTGTTGCGCAAGGTTTGGGCGATCTCGCTGAGAATCCGGTCGCCGGCCAGTGGTCCGCGCGTTTCGTTGATCGTCCTGAAATGGTCGATATCGATCAGGATGGCCGTCAGCGGCGTTTTCTGACGGGTCGCTTCGCGGATCTTCTGTGACAGCAGGACGTCGAGCGCACGGCGGTTGGACAACCCGGTCAGGCGGTCGGTTGTGGCGATGACTTCGAGTTGCTGTTGATGACGCAGGAGCGCCAGATGGACGACCCACAGGACGATCATCGTGGTGGTGAGGCACAGCAGCAGATTGATGATGAGGGTGCGTTGTACCGCGTTGAATGCCTGGTTGTCGGGTTTGTCGACGATCAGGAACCATTTCAGTTCGGGAAGGTGGCGGACGTTGAGGAAGTGGTGTTCGCCGGCGTTCGTGTATTCGAATGAGCCGCTGCTGGCTTTGAGGATTGCCGGGGCGATGTCGCGCAGTCCGGGAGCCTCCAAAATGCTGGAGACCGGCGCTGCCTGACTGCCGCTGCCGCGGTGTGCCCTGCCGCGCAGGGTTATCCTGCCGGCGGCATCGATCAGGAAGATGCCGCGGCCGTAACGTTCCTGATATTCGTCGATCAGGCGGGTGACCGTGTCGGCCGAGAGGCCGACGCCGGTGACGCCGATGAAATTGCCGTTGTAGTCGAGCACCCGGTAGTTGATGTAGATCGACATCGCGCCGGGGGTGATTTCGTCCGGGTCGACATTGATCTCGTGCGTTTCCTTCAGGTTGCGGACACGGGTATACCAGACGTCGCGCGGATCCTGATCGTTCACCTTGCGGAGAATGCCGCGGGTCGAGTAGTACGCGCGCGTCCGTTCGGAAACGAAGAAACTGCTCGTGGCGCCGTAGTGGTCCTTGACTTCGTTCAGGTAGTGCGTCATTTGCGGCGTGTTGCGTTCACCGGCAATCACCCAGTCGCGCAGGAAGGTGTCGCGCGCCATCATCGACGCAATCAGGGTCGGGCGAACCAGGTCTTTCTGGATTTCCGAATAAACGTTATCGGAGGTGAGCGGTAGCTCCGTGTTGATGATCGAGTCGCGGATTTCGGCGCGGGAGACGTAGTAGTTGCTCAGCGAGGTCAACAAGAATCCCCCGCCCATCAGGAGAAATATGATCGTGATCAGGCGCGAATGGGTCGTCAGGCGTTGCTGGGCGGGAGCCATGAGAGCGCAGCGCGGTCAGTTGATCGTTTCGTCGAGTGTGATATCGACCATGAGGTCGTTCGAGAGGGTTTCGAGTTCGTGTTTGAGTGCCCGTGCGTCGAGTTCCGGTGCTGCGGTGAGTTCGGCGACGGCGTGGAAAAGCGTGCTGGCCGACATGGCTGCGCTTGACGTAAAGGTGGTCAGCGACTCGACGTTGATCGCCTGTTTCGCGAGCACCTGCGAGACTTCCCTGACGATGCCGATCCGGTCATGGCCGACGAGCGAGAGCTTGAGCTTGCGCTGGCCGCTTTCCTTCGCGGCCGGGGAGGGAGCGTCGGAGATCTCGGCCGTAACCCGAAGACCCGGCAGTGCGGCAAGCTCGGCCTTGAGCGCGTCGATCCGGTCGACCGGCAGGGTGATATTGACGATGCCGGCGAATTTTCCGGCCAGATGCGACATCGACGATTCGAGCCAGTTACCGTCATGGCGGCTGATTGTTGCGGCCAGCGATTCGACGAGGCCGGGGCGGTCGTCGCCGATGGCAGTGAGAATGAGTGAAGCGGTGGGAACGTTCATGGGGATCCCTCGTCATATACGACCGGCATTGGCGATTGGCCGGTGCAAGGAAACTCCTGACGAGTATAGCATCGCGGTCCGCCGGCCTGGCTCCTTTTGCCGGCGTTTCGCTCAAGGTGTCGTTGCGGCGTCGATATAATGGAACTTTGCGACCGTCATCGGGCGCCTTGTTGATATGAAAGGAATGCAATGGGACTGAATGCGACATTTGTGGCCGTCGAACCGGCGCGCAGCGAGATCGACGCCCTGACCGGCGCAACGCTGCTCGAGTTCGGGGCGCCGTGGTGCGAGCACTGCCAGGCGGCTCAGCCGCTGATTGCCGAGGCGTTTGCAGGGTTTCCCGGCGTTCGTCATCTCCGTGTGGAGGACGGCAAAGGGCGGCCGCTCGGTCGCTCGTTTGCGGTCAAGCTCTGGCCGAGCCTGGTTTTCTTGCGCGATGGCCAGGAAGTCGAGCGCCTTGTGCGTCCGCACGACGCCGAGTCGATCCGCGTGGCGCTGGCCCGGATAGCGACGCCTTAGGTGCTGTTTCGACAGGGCCCACGATCCCTGTCGAAATAGACGCCTGATCGGTATCAGGACGGGAATACAACATCTATGACGACATGGTTCCGTCACGGCTGACTTGGTTCTTGTCCTGCATGGTCGCGTCACAGAGAATATCCCAATATCCTTGGGTTGCATGAAGCCATGCTAAGAAAGCGTTTAATCGCATATGCGGTCGGCCTCGCTTTGGCCGCTCATCCGCTTGTTTCGACGGCGGCAAGCGAAATGCGTCTGGCGCTGGTTATTGGCAATGCATCGTATGCGTACGTTCCCCGTCTGCAGAATTCAACGAATGACGCGAAAGGGATTGCGGCAACGCTGAGAAGTCTTGGATTCAAGGTGGTCGAGGTCATTGACGGGGACAAGAAGGAAATGTCCCAGGCGATTTCCCGCTTGCGAAACGAGCTGAAAAATCGCGATGCCGTGGCGATGCTCTATTACGCGGGCCATGGGTTGCAGCTTGATTGGCAGAATTACATGGTGCCAGTCGATGCGCGCCTCGATGATTCAAAGGATGTCCCTGCGCAGACAGTCAATGTCGATCAGGTGCTCAGCGTATTTCGCGAGTCAAGAACGCGGATGAACATCGTTGTCCTGGATGCTTGTCGAAATAACCCGTTTTCCGACAAGAGGGGCAGTGGCGGCCTGGCCCAGATTGACGCGCCCTCCAGTACCTTCATCTCTTTTGCCACGGCGCCCGGAAACGTTGCCGAGGACGGCGACGACGACATGGGGAACGGGCTCTATACCCATTTTCTGCTGCAGGAGTTGAAGCGGCCAGCCAAGATCGAGGATGTGTTCAAACGCGTGAGACTCCAGGTGAGAAAGCGAAGCCAGGGGCGACAGATCCCTTGGGACTCCAGCAGCCTTGAGGAGGATTTCGAGTTCAATGATGGCTCAACGGCGGTCGCTGCGGCACTGGCCAGAATTGACCAGGAAAACCAATTCCTCAAGGAAAAGGCGGATTGGGACAAGATCAAGAACAGCAAGAATGCCGATGATTTTTATGCCTATCTCGAGAAGTATCCCAATGGCCGGGTTTCCGAGCAGGCGACCTTCGCGCTTGAGCAACTCGCGAAAGCAAGGATCACGGCGCAGAAAGACAAGAACGGGATCGTTCAGGATGCCGGTCAGAAGCGTTATCGGGTTGGTGATGAGTATGTCATCTCAATGAGGGATACGAAGAGCGGAAAAGAAATTAAAAAGCATACAACCAGAGTCGAAAAGATAGAGAATGGACTTGTCTATTGGGCAGGGAATTTCGGCGAAGAAATAACGACGGAGGACGGCGCGTCAAAAGTGGGTTTTGCCGCTGATGGAAAGTATGAATACGACCCGCCCGTGCCAATTCAGCCGGGGGATGCCTTCCAGGTCGGGAAGCGCTGGATTTCCGAGAGCATTCAGACCTTCAGGGGGAAACAGTCGAAACGGACAGATTCGGCGAAGGTGGTCGGGTTTGAGGAGGTGACGCTGCCGTCAGGGAAGTATCCGACGTTCAAGGTTGCCATCGAAGTGTCCGTCAACAATGATATACGCGTAAATAACGTCTTCTGGTTTGAACCTGGCTGGGGGAAACCGGTAAAAAGAACCCGTGTGCTTTTCAGGAACGGGGTGGAGTTGCTGAACGAAACATACGAGTTGGTGAGCAGGAAAAGAGGTGCCGGCTGAACATCGGTTTTGGTTGGCGTGTGGTTCTTGAGGATTTTTTGACAAAGGCATGAGAGGTCTGTTTATGAACAGGTGTGCAGTCTTGTTGGGCGTCGTGTCAATGACGATGGCTGCCGGTGTGTTGGCCACCCCGCTTATTACGGAAGCCGAGGCAAAATTGCCGGCGGCGGAGAAAACGATTGTCACGCGTGCAATCACGCGCGGTCCCGGCATCAAGGTGGTGTCACCGGATCCCTCGGCGGAGAAGATTGCGTCGCCTTTCCAGCTCAAGATTGCCTTCGAGCCAAGGGGCGGGGCGAAGATCGACACGTCAACGGTGAAGCTGACCTATCTCAAGACGCCAAATATCGAATTGCTTGACAGGGTAAAGGGTGGTCTGACGGAAAGCGGGATTGATATGTCGAAGGCGGAAGTGCCGGAAGGACAGCATCAGATTCGTGTTTCGATACAGGACAGCGAGGGCAGACAAACCAGCGCCATCCTCAAGCTCAACGTGGTCAGGTAAATCGTGCGCTGTCCCTACTGTATCAGCGATATTCACGACGATGCATTGGTATGTCCGGCGTGCCAACGTGACCTCTATCTGTTCAAGCCGCTTCTTTCCCGAATCGACGCGCTTGAGAAAATAGTTGAGTCGCATGAACAGCAGCTGGCTCAGCTGACATTGCGAGATACGGCGGCGCCAGAGACAAATCTCCCGATCGGAAAATCTCAGGCCGGTATCCCGGATATCAGGGATCTTGTTGCGATGCCGTCGCCGGCTTCGCTACTGGCGATCGGATTGGCGTCACTGGCCGCGCTGGTCGCCTCTCATGTTCTGATCACGATCGTCTACGACCTCAATACCTTGTACCTGCGACTTGTTTCGCTGTTGATTCCGTTGCCTTTCGGGATTCTGCTGACGATGCGTAATCGTCGTCCTGCCTGGCTGCTGTTCGCCCTGGCGGTCAGCCTTGCTGCCGTCGCGGTTGTTGCGATGAGTTGGGTGACTGCGGTGGTCGATGGAACAGCCGTCTTTCCAGTTGATTTGAGAGAGTGGCGCGAGTTTGTCGAATATGCGGCAAGCATCTCGTTCAGCTTCACGACGGGATTCGTCGTGGGCAATATTGTCAGGAAGCGGGGCAAACGGAAATTGGCCGGGGAACAGGCGGCTTCGTTGATCAGGCTTGTCGCAACGGGCGCTGCCAAAACCGAACAAATCAGGACGGTTGCGACCAAATTCCATGATCTTGGCAGCTCGCTGACGGCGGCGGCTTCAACCGCGGCGGCGATCTATACCGGTCTGCAGGGCGTTCTCGGCAAGTGAGGCTGACGGGGAAACGCCCCTGAGCGCTGGACGTTGCAATGCCCGATGAGCCATGAATCGACTGATTCATGGCTCATCTATTTCAACACGGCGTTACTCGAGGTCCGGTGTGCAACTGCAGAACAGGTTGCGGTCGCCGTAGACGTCGTCGATGCGGTTGACGCTCGGCCAGAACTTGTTGTCGCGCACGAAGGGCAGCGGAAAGACTGCCTCTTCGCGCGTGTAGGGACGGTCCCAGTCGGCGACGATGTCGGCCTGCGTGTGCGGCGCATGCTTGAGCGGGTTGTTCGCCGCCGGCCACAGGCCCTGTTCGATCTTCCGGATTTCCTCGCGGATCGAGATCATTGCCGCGACGAAGCGGTCGAGCTCGGCCTTCGATTCCGATTCGGTCGGTTCGACCATGATCGTGCCGGCGACCGGGAAACTGACCGTCGGCGCGTGGAAGCCGTAGTCCATCAGGCGCTTGGCGATGTCGATCTCGGCGATTCCGGTGGCCGTCTTGATCGGGCGGATGTCGAGGATGCACTCGTGGGCGACGCGGCCGCGACTGCCGGTGTAGAGTACCGGGTAGTGCGGCTTCAGGCGCGCGGCAATGTAGTTGGCATTGAGGATGGCGACTTCGGTGGCGCGCGTCAGACCGCGTCCGCCCAGCATGGCGATGTACATCCACGAGATCGGCAGGATCGAGGCCGAGCCCCAGGGGGCAGCCGACACCGCGCTCTGGCCTTCGTGTGGCCCGGCGATCGTCTGCACGGCGTGGTTGGCCATGAACGGTGCCAGGTGCGCCTTGAGACCGATCGGACCCATGCCGGGTCCGCCGCCGCCGTGCGGAATGGCGAAGGTCTTGTGCAGATTCATGTGACTGACGTCGGCGCCGATGTGGCCGGGCGAGGTGAGGCCGACCTGGGCGTTGAGGTTGGCGCCGTCCATATACACCTGCCCGCCATGGGCGTGGATGATCGCGCAGATGTCGCCGATCGCTTCCTCGAAGACGCCGTGCGTCGACGGATAAGTGATCATCAGGCAGGCGAGCCGGTCGGCGTACTGCGCGGCCTTGGCCGTCAGGTCGGCGACGTCGACGTTGCCGTTGTCATCGCAATTGACGACGACGATCTCGAGTCCGCACATCTGCGCCGTCGCCGGGTTGGTGCCGTGCGCCGAACGCGGGATCAGGCAGATATTGCGGTGGCCTTCGCCGCGGCTCTCGTGATAGCGGCGGATGGCGACGATGCCGGCATATTCGCCCTGGGCACCGGAGTTCGACTGCAGGCTGATGGCATCGAAACCGGTGATCGTCTTCAGCCAGTTTTCGAGCAGGCCGATCATCTCCATGTAGCCGCGCACCTGGTCGAGTGGCGCGAACGGATGCATCTGGGCGAACTCCGGCCAGGAGATCGGGATCATCTCGCTCGTCGCGTTGAGCTTCATCGTGCACGAACCGAGCGAGATCATCGAGTGATCGAGCGCCAGATCCTTGTTCTGCAGGCGCTTCAGGTAGCGCAGCATCTCGTGCTCGGTGTGGTAGCGGTTGAAGACCGGGTGCGTCAGGATCGCATCCTGGCGGCGCAAGGCGTCCGGCAACAGCGCTTCGCCCTCGGCGAGGCGCGCGTCGATGGCGTCGAGGTTGGGCGGGAAGCCGACGACCAGCGTGATCATCGCGGCGACATCCTCGCGTGTTGTCGTCTCGTTGAAAGCGAAACCGAGCACGCCGTCGGCGACGCAGCGCAGGGTGTAGCCCGACGCCAGTGCGCCCTCATAGACGAGCGGCGCGTGGCTGCCGAGGTCGACCCAGACGGTGTCGAAGGCA
Organism: uncultured Propionivibrio sp.; assembly: GCF_963666255.1. Classification (NCBI taxonomy): domain Bacteria; kingdom Pseudomonadati; phylum Pseudomonadota; class Betaproteobacteria; order Rhodocyclales; family Rhodocyclaceae; genus Propionivibrio; species uncultured Propionivibrio sp. The sequence continues at coordinate 33,400 of NZ_OY762655.1, forward strand.
TGCGTCGTCAGGACGTCGACGCCGGCATGCGTCGCCGCGGTGACGAACAGCTGGGTGAAGCGGTGGATGCGTTCGGCGATCGTGCGCAGCCCCTGCGGACCGTGATAGACGGCGTACATGCCGGCCATGTTGGCGAGCAGCACCTGCGAGGTGCAGATGTTGGAGTTGGCCTTTTCGCGGCGAATATGCTGTTCGCGTGTCTGCAGCGCCATGCGCAGCGCGCGCTTGCCACGGGCATCGACGGAGACGCCGATGATGCGGCCGGGGACCGAGCGCTTGTGCTCGTCGCGCGTGGCGAAGAAGGCGGCGTGCGGACCGCCGAATCCCATCGGGATACCGAAGCGCTGGGTCGAACCGAGCGCGATGTCGGCGCCCATTTCGCCCGGTGACTTGAGCAGCACCAGCGCCATCAGGTCGGCGGCAACGGCAGTGACGCCACCCTGCGCCTTGACGGTGGCAATCGGGTCGGTCAGATCGATGACCTCGCCGGAGTCGTTCGGATACTGGAAGAGAGCGCCGAAGACGTCCTCGCCGGCGGCGTCCTCGGGCGCGCCGAAGACGAGCTCGAAGCCGAAGTAGCCGGCGCGGGTCTTGAGCACGTCGATCGTCTGCGGGAAGCAGCCGGCGTCGACGAAGAAGCGGTTCGACGCCGATTTGCTCACGCGCCGTGCCATCGTCATCGCTTCGGCCGCGGCGGTGGCTTCATCGAGCAGCGAGGCGTTGGCGAGTTCGAGGCTGGTCAGATCGATGACCATCTGCTGGTAGTTGAGCAGTGCCTCCAGGCGCCCCTGGGCGATTTCCGCCTGATAGGGCGTGTAGGCCGTGTACCAGCCGGGATTCTCGAGCACGTTGCGCAGGATGACCGTCGGCGTTCGCGTGTCGGCATAGCCCATGCCGATCAGCGATTTGTAGGGCTTGTTTTTGCGGGCGATCGCCTTCAAGGCCGCCAGCGCCTCGGCTTCGGGCCGCGGCTCGGCGAGTGGCAGGGGCGCCGGCAGACGGATGGCGGCGGGGACGGTTTCGTCGATCAGCGTCGCGAGGTCGGGCGCGCCGATGGCCGCCAGCATGGCCGGGATGTCGTCGGGTGACGGGCCGATATGACGGGCGATGAATTCGTCGCGCTGCTCGAGCGCGGAAAGCGGTGGCAGTGTGGGCATGGCGATAGCGTGGGGGCAGAAAAGCAAAGGGGACGTCATTGCGGCGGAAGCCGGAATCCAGGACATCAAATCACTGGATCCCGGCTTTCGCCGGAGGGGCGGAGGCTTGCCGGATTATTCTTCGGCGCAGGCGGCATAGCCGGCCGCGTCGAGCAGCGCATCGACATCGGCGGCGTTGGCCGGCTTCAGCTTGAACAGCCAGGCCGCGTAGGCATCCTGATTGACGCTTTCGGGCGCGTTGGGCACGGCGGCGTTGACCTCGGTCACCGTGCCGGCGATCGGCGCGTACACGTCGGAAGCGGCTTTGACCGATTCGACGATCGCGGCTTCCTGTTCGGCCGCCAGCGTCTTGCCGATGTCCGGCAGTTCGACGAAAACGAGGTCGCCGAGCAGTTCCTGGGCATGGTCGGTGATGCCGACGGTGACCGTGCCGTCGGATTCGACGCGCACCCATTCGTGGCTCTTGGTGTACTTGAGGTTGGCGGGAATGTTCATGCGGAACTCCTGGGGGACGGTGGTTTAGACGAGGGCTTTGCCGTTGCGGACAAAGCAGGGTTTGACGACCTTGGCGGCGAGCAGCTTGCCGCGGATGTCGACCTGGACGGTGTCGCCGATGGCGGTGGCGAGCGGCAAGCGCGCCAGCGCGACGGATTGTTGCAGCGAGGGCGAGAAGCTGCCGCTGGTGATCTCGCCGTCGCCCTGCGGTGTGGCGACCTTCTGGTGGGCACGCAACACGCCCTTGTCGAGCAGCACGAGGCCGAGGAACTGTTTCTGCTGCGGCCGGGCGAGCAGTGCCGGTTTGCCGACGAAATCGCGGGCGCTGTCGAGATCGACGGTCCAGGCGAGGCCGGCATCGAGCGGTGACACGGATTCGTCCATGTCCTGGCCATAGAGGTTCATGCCGGCTTCAAGACGCAGCGTGTCGCGGGCGCCGAGGCCGATCGGCGCGACGCCGGCATCGAGCAGTTGCTGCCAGAATGCTTCGGCCTGGCTGGCCGGCAGCGTGATCTCGAAACCGGTTTCGCCGGTATAGCCGGTCGTGGCGATGAACCAGTCGCCGACGCTGGCCGAGTAGAAGGGCTTCAGCGCTTCGGTGGCGGCGCGCGCGTCGGGCCGGACCTGCCAGACACGCGCCTTGGCGTTCGGGCCCTGCACGGCGATGATCGCCAGGTCGCGACGCGCCACGACAGCGACATCAAGCTTCCATTCTGCGACACGGGCGGCCATCCAGGCGAGATCCTTGTCGGCGGTACCGGCGTTGATGACCATGCGATACTGGCTGTCGGCGACGAAATAGACGATCAGGTCGTCGACGACACCGCCGGATTCGTTGAGCATGGCGCTGTAGAGCGCCTTGCCGGGTTCCTTGAGCTTGTCGACGTTGTTGGCGATAAGGCGCAGCAGGAAGACCTTGGCGTCGGCGCCGGCGATGTCGACGGCGCACATGTGCGAGACGTCGAACATGCCGCAGTCGCGGCGCACGGCATGGTGCTCTTCAATCTGCGAACCGTAGTGAAGCGGCATGTCCCAGCCGCCGAAATCGACCATGCGGGCGCCAAGCCGGCGATGGGTCTCGTTGAGGACAGTTTTCTGAGTCATTTCAAGTCCTTGGAAAAGGCGTTGAATTTCGGAAACAAAAAAAGGGCGAACTCGTCTCGAGTTCACCCCCCTGTCCTTGGTACCTGAGAGATTATCACGGCCCGCAGGCGGCGCCGTGTTGCCCCATCGGTGGGCGCTCCGTGCAACTGCCGGGCGCCGCTCTCCAGAGTTCATTACACGAACGGTCCTTTTGCCTGAGCGTTTTCGGGTGGATTGCGCCTTCGGCGGCGGGGATCGCTCTTTCCGCTCTCTCCCGTTCGCGGGCGAACTATAACGCGAGGGTGGCGCCGACGGCAAGCCAGTGCCGAAAATCGCCCACGATTACAAAGTGATTTCAAATTGTTTCAGTCGTCCTTGTCTGATTCTGCCGTGATCATAATTCCGGCATTCCGCATTTTTATTCATTTGCCATGTCTGCCAGAAACATTTTTGTCGCCGTGTTCGGTGTATTTTGGCTGTCGTTGTCCTGGGCCTGCCAGGAGGCAAAGACGACTTTGCCGACCCATATCCATATTTCGGGCGATTCCGTGATGATCGTCGTGCATGAGACCGCGACGTATGACGCGCGGTATTCGACGAAACGGGGTGTGGATGAGGCTGTCCGCTTCGCCAAGGCCCGACGGATTCCGGTCATCTATCTCGTCGACGAATCCCCGGAAAAATATTATTTCATGGAGGACTGCAACCCCGATTACTGGGTGTCCTCCGCCGGCGGCGAGATCAGCTTCGATGTGTCGGCCGATCACCTCTATGTCGTCGGCGGCCACCTGGAAGCCTGCATGTCGGCGACCCTGCACGACGTCATCTACCAGTGGGCGAAGCGCGCGCCGAAGAACCACACGATCACCTATTTCATGGACGCCATTTATTCGAATGGCAAGCTCGTCGAACCCAGCGACAAGTTCTACCGAAGTTTCAACCGCTTCCTGAGCATCGTTACCTACGGGCGTCCGGGCGGCGAGCACTGGCCGAAGCTGAGCCTGCTCGAAACGATGGGCGTCATTCGCGACGAAAGCCTCCAACTCGACTATCTCATGAAGGTGCTCCCGCGCTGGGATACGACCTTTCCGGCGTCGTACCGGATCGAACTGCAGCTCGACCAGTCGGTCAAGAAAGTCCTGCGCCCGGCGCCCGGCTGGTTTCCGCCGACGGTTCTGTTCCACTTCGTCGATTCAGCGCTGAAGCTCGCCGAAACCAGTCCGTTGTGACGCGAACCGGTTTCGGTGACGCTTGTCTCGTTCAGAGTCTGGGGAGCCGCCGCTCAGGGAAGTGGAAAACGCTGGCAGAGCGCGCTGGTTTCCGCTGCCACCGTCGTGATGATGCCTTCATCGAGCCCGGCGTCGGCCACGCGGGCGATCCACCGGGCGACCTGCCGGAATTCTGCTTCGCCGAATCCGCGCGTCGTCATCGACGGCGAGCCGAGGCGCAATCCTGACGGATTCTGCGGCGGCTGGTCGTCCCAGGGCACCGCGTTGTAATTGGTGACAAGACCGGCGCGGTCGAGCGCCGCCGCCAGCGGCTTGCCGCCGATGCCCTTGTTACGCAGGTCGATCAGGACCAGGTGATTGTCGGTCCCGCCGGTGACCAACTCGAAGCCGTTCGACGTGAGTTCGTCGGCGAGCGCTCGGGCATTCGTCACGCATTGTGCCGCATAGGCCGAAAACTGCGGACGCAGGGCCTCGCTCAGCGTCGCCGCGATGGCGGCGGTGATGGCATTGTGCGGACCGCCCTGCAGACCCGGGAAGACCGCTTTGTCGATACGGGCGGCATGCTCAGCGCGGCAAAGGATCATCGCGCCGCGCGGGCCGCGCAGCGATTTGTGCGTGGTCGTCGTGACGACATCGGCATAGGGGACCGGCGAGGGATGGGCGCCGCCGGCGACGAGACCGGCGAAATGGGCCATGTCGACCATCAGGAGGGCGCCGACCTCGTCGGCAATCGTCCGGAAGGCAGCGAAATCGAGTTGGCGCGGGTAGGCCGAGTGGCCGGCAATCAGCAGCTTTGGCCGATGCTGCAGCGCCAGTTCGCGGATGCTTGCATAGTCGAGTCGCCGCGTTTGCGGGTCGAGGCCGTAATGCACGACGTTCCAGTGTTTTCCGGTGATCGAGGCCTTTGAACCGTGCGTCAGGTGGCCGCCGTGTGCGAGTTGCATGGCGAGCACGGTGTCGCCGGGTTTGAGGAAGGCGAGATAAACGGCGAGGTTGGCGGGCGAGCCGGAGTGCGGCTGGACATTGACGTGCTCGGCGCCGAACAGCGCCTTGGCACGCTCGATCGCCAGGCGTTCGACCTGATCGACGATCTGCTGGCCTTCGTAATAGCGGGCGCCGGGATAGCCTTCGGAATACTGGTTGGTGATGACCGAGGCGCAGGCTTCGCGCACGGCGCCGGAGACGTAGTTTTCCGAGGCGATCAGGCGAATCTTGTCGCGTTGGCGGCGTTCTTCATCGACGAGCAGCGCGGCGAGTTGCGGATCGGACGAGGAGAGCAGGGGAAATGCTGATTGAATGGACTGCGATGATTGTTGCATGGCGACCTCCACAAGAGTGTTGGGCTGGTCGCAGCAGGGAGAACCGGTGGGCGCTCCCTGCTGTCGGCCAGCAGGAATACGCCCAGACGCGCGGCTTTACCGGGCTTTCGCCCAGGTCCGCACTCCCTCGGGGTGTCGCCTCCCCTGATTCGCGTCAGTCATGCGGACAGGGGCAGTGTGACGCAATCGATGCGTGATGGCAAGCGTCCGGCCAGATCCCTCACTTGCCCGGGAACTTGGGCTTGCGCTTCTCGCGGAACGCGCGGATGCCTTCCTGATAATCCTCGCTGTCATAGACGATACGGCGCATGCCCTGGATGCGTTCGAAGAGTTCCGGGCTGACCGCGTGCGCGCTCGACAGCAGGCGCAATGCATCTTTCATGACGCCGATGCTGAGCGGCGAATTGAGCGCGATGCGGTCGGCGATGTTGCGGACGAATGCTTCGATTTCGTCAGCGGGTTTGACGTAATTGACGATGCCGAGGTTGAAGGCCTGATCGGACGGCAGCGGTTCGGCGGTGAACAGCATTTCCTTGACGATCGGCAGCGGAATCATGTTGAGCAGCGTCAGCAGGCCGCCGATGTTGTACGGCACGCCCATCTTGGCCGGCGTGATGGCAAAGCTGACATCGGGCGTGATGACGAGGATGTCGCAGGCCATCGCGACTTCGCAGGCGCCGCCCCAGACGCTGCCTTCGATCAGGCCGATGATCGGTGCCGGGTATTCCTGGATCGTGCGGATCAGGATCCGCAGCGGGTCGTTCCAGCCGAGCGGGTCGCGGCCTCGGCCGGGCAGTTCGTTGACGTCGTGTCCGGCCGACCAGACCTTGATGCCGGGCTGGGCGCGCAGGATGATGGCGCGGATTTCCTGTCGTCGAAAGTCGTTGAGCACGTCGATCAGTTCATGGACCAGCGCTTCGCTCAGGGCATTGCGCTTTTCACTGTGGTTGAGCGTGATGGTGCCGGTGTGCCCTTGCGTTGCCGAGAGAACGAGTGCCATGTGACCCCCTGTTTGACGTTGACGGCAAATCCGGATGTTAGATCGATTCGGGGGACTTTCCAATGACATGTTTGCGGCACGGCGATGCATCGGGTGCGCGCCTTGTTGCAATGGCGTTGCGAGGGTAGGGGCTCTTGCCGTCCCGCGCCCGGCGGGACGGCGTCCGGTCGGCTCAGTTGGCGGGTGCCGGGGCGGCGGGCGCAGCCCTGTTCAGGATGCTGACGCTGTCGCCGGGCGTCAGGGTATCGATCCTGTCAGCGACGACGCGCGCTTTTTCGTCGAGCGGGGAGACGATTTCGACCAGCTTGTCGCGGCGCTCGCCGGTCTTGATTTCGACGATCTCGATCCGGTTGTCCTGATTCGCCGTCAGCACCGTCTCGATCCCGTTCCGGTTGCGGATCACCGAGGCCGGCAGCGTCAGCACCTGGCGTTTTCCCGCATTCAGCGTCCCGCTGACGGACAGGCCCGCCTTGAGATTGCTGTCGGTTGGCAGATCGACGAAAACAGCGCCTTTCTGGGTACTCACGTCGATGGTCGGGGATACCTGTCGAACGCGTCCCTTGATGGATTCGCCGAGCGGACTCCTGATCAGCGCTTCCTGTCCCGGCGCAACCCTGAGCAGGAGGTCGCCGGGCACTTCGGCGCGCCACTGCAGACGACCTTGTCGAATCATCCGGAAGAGTTCGTTACCGGTCTGGACGATGGCGCCTTCAACCGCCGAGCGCGACGAAATCACGCCGTCATCGGGGGCGCTGATCGTCGCTTGTTCGAGCCGGAGCTGTTGCTTCCTGACTAAGGCGAGCGCGGCAGAATACCGCGCGTCGGCCGTACGTTTCTGTGTCTCGTAGAGCGTCAGTTCCTGTTTGCTGATGCCGCCCGACGGCGCCAGGCGGGTGGCGCGTTCAAGCGTCGAGGCGGCTTGCGCTTGCGCGGCTTTCGCCTCGTTGAGTTGCGCCGTCGCCGAGTCCAGTTCGGCTTCCACCGACGCCGAGTTCAGGCGGGCAAGCACCTGCCCCTTCTTGACGATGTCGCCCAGGCTGGCGAGCACGCTGGTGACGCGCAGGCCGTCGACTTCCGCGCTGATATGGATTTCCTGCCACGGCTGGATGCTGCCCTGCGCCTCGATCGCGGCCGGCCAGCTCTGCTGCTTCGGGCGAGTGATCGGCACCTGCGGACTGGCGGGCTCGGCAGCGCCGGTCGCGGGCGTCGTTGACTCCTTGCCGCTGCGTTCAGGCGCGGCGTTCTTTGCCGGCGGCTCCGCCGGGGCGTGCGTCTGGGCTACCACGCCGCCGATCAGGGCGGAGCCGAGGGCAATCAGGAGTGCGACGCGTTGAAAGAAACGGGAAGTCAGGTTGCTATTTTCAGGTAAACGCATGGATCGGTGTCCGGTCTGAAAGTCTGTTTCGGTAGGGCTCGTGGCCCACGCACCACGCCGAAACAGGCTCTAAATTCATCGCTTGTCGGAAAGAAGGCCCGGTGTCGTGTTGTCCGGGTCGAATTGGGCGGCGCCGCCGGTGGCCCGGTTGAGCGCGATCCAGGCCTGGAGTCGCTCGTGCTGGACACCGAGCAACGTCTTTTGCGCCGTCAGCATGGCGCGTCGGGCGTCCTCGAGTTCGAGCAGGTTGTTGGCGCCTTCACGGTAACGGAGTTCGACCGCGTCGAAAAAGTGTTGGTATTGATCCGCCGACTGCCGCGCGTTTTCAGCGCGTTCATGCGTGGCGGCGTAGCGGGTCAGCGCGTCCTCGACTTCCTGGATCGCTCGCCGCGTCGTCGATTTGTAGTTGGCCAGCGACTCGTCGTATTTGCTTCGGGCGATCTCCACTGCGGCCTTGCGGCGGCCGCCGTCGAAGATCGGCAGGCTGATCGAGGGGCCGAAGGACCAGGTGCCGAACGACAGGGCGCCGCTGCCGCTGCTGCCGTTCGCGGTGTAGCCGAGGGCGCCGTTGAGGGCGATGCGCGGATAGCGATCAGCCTCGGCCAGGCCGATATCGGCGGAGGCCGCGGCGACGGCGCGTTCGGCGGCGCGGATGTCGGGCCGTTGCATGAGAGCTTCGCGCGGTATGGCGATGCTGAAGTGCTTCGGTACCGGCAACCGGGCGAGTCCGGTCGGCCGCTCCGCCAGCAGTTTCATCAGCCCCGGCCGCGCCATGCCGCTCAGGCGCGTCAGCAGGTTTTCGATCTGCTCGCACTGGGAGCGTGTCGCCGCCAGCAAAGTCTTGGCTTCGGCCACCGAGGCCGTGCTGCGGATGCCTTGGTACGGCGCGGTAAAGCCGGCGCTGATACTGTCGGCCGTAAGCTTTTCCGTGGCTTCGCGGGAAACCAGATCCTGTTCGGTCAGTTCGAGGCGCGATTGGCAGGCGCGGTGGCTCAGGTAGGCGTCGGCGACGTCGGCCGAGAGGCTGACGCGGACATCGGCCAGTGTCGCCAGCTGTACGCCTTCGCGGGCCAGGGCGCCTTCCTTGGCGCGGCGCACGGAGCCGAAGAAATCGAGTTCCCAGGACGCGTTCATCGACAGCCAGGAGTCGGTTGCCAGCGTGCCCGACGAGTCCGTTGCCCGCTGGCTCGACGCGCCGGCACTCACTGCCGGCGATCCGGTCGCTGCGCTCTGGGTAAAGGCGGCGCGCGATTGCCGCAGGCGGGCAACGGCCGCCTCGATGGTCGGGTTGTTGGTGAAGGCCTCGGTGACGAGCTGATCGAGGACCGGGTCGGAGAGTTCAGCCCACCACTGCGGCACCTGTTCCGATTTTGCCGTGGGCGCCGTGTCCGTTGCCGGCGGGACGTCGGTGCGCGATGTCCATTGGTCAGGAACCTCCTTGCCGCTGAGCTTGGGAGCGACATAATCGGGGCCGACCGCCGCGCACCCGCTCAGGCTGAGGATCAGGATCGAGGCAAGGCATTTGCTCAGGGATGCCGTTGTGTAGTGCATGACCAACCTATTTTTTTAATGGTGAATTCGATTTGAAGCGCTCTGGTCGTCGCAGACTGCCTGTTTATCACATTTGCGGCGGCCGGTATGTAAGCGTTCGTAATTGCACGGCCTGTTCTTGCCGCGCAGGGTCGGTTCCGGATATCGCCGATGATCCCCATCTTCTTCGTGAATGCATCGTTTTTTGAGGGATGACGTGCGCTTGCAAGGACAAATGGGTACCATGCCGTATTGTTATTACATCGTCTTGATACCCCATGTCTCTCATCGACCTTGCGAACCGGCCGACGCCCGAACAGATCGAAGCGATTTTCCGCTGGCTTGCCGAGGCCGATTATCGCGTCATCCGGCCGCTTGTTCCGCGCGAGTCGTTCGCCGCCGGTGAACGCCCGGAGAAACTCGTTACCGTGGCCATTCTCGATACCGAAACCACCGGTACCGATCCTGTGGGCGACAAAGTGATCGAGCTTGGCATGGTGCTGGTCGAGATCGCGCCGGACACCGGGCTGGCATATCGGGTGCTGCAGGTCTTCAATCAGCTCGAAGACCCCGGCATGCCGATTCCGCCCGAGTCGACGCGGATTCACCATATCACCGACGAGATGGTGGCCGGCAAGCGCATCGACGACGATGAAGTCGCCCGCCTGTTGGCGCCCGTGGCGCTGGTCATTGCGCACAATGCCGGCTTCGACCGGCCCTTCGTCGAAAAGCGCTGGCCGGTCTTTGCCACCAAGGCCTGGGCGTGTTCGTTCCAGCAGGTGCCGTGGAGCGAAGAGGGGATTTCTTCCGCCAAGCTGGAATTTCTCGCCTATCGCTGCGGCTTTCACTTCACCGGGCATCGTGCTTCGACCGATTGCCACGCCTTGCTCGAAGTGTTGCAGGCGGACTTGCCGACGTCCGGGACGAAGGCCATGCAGGCGCTGCTGGTCAATGCCCGCGAGGCCGAGATCCGGATTTCAGCCCTGGGCTCGCCGTTCGAGTCGAAGGATGTGCTGCGACAACGCGGCTATCGCTGGAATCCCGACAAGAAGGTCTGGGCCAAGGCGGTCCGGAAAGCGGCTTTCGACGAGGAAATTGCTTGGTTGTCAGCGTCGGTGTATGGCGGGCGGCCCTTTCAACTGGAGCAGGAACGCCTGACGGCGATGAACCGTTTTTCGGCGCGTGCCGGCGAGCGACAGATCGTTCGCTATCCGCTGTGATCCATTGCCGCCGGGTGCCGGTTGCGGCCCGCTTTGTGTCCGCCGTCGTGTTCCCGTGCGGACGCAAGGCCCGGTGAATCGCGCCGGCGGCTGATGCCGGCGGGTGCCTCGCCGTCGCGTTGCCGAGGCGCCTGCGGCGCGTCGGGAGGGGCGTCTGTGCTATCATCGAAGGTTTAATTTTCCGGCGATTCCTGGTGCAGCTCATCGTTGATCTTCATTGTCATTCCACCGTATCGGACGGTCTGTTGTCGCCCGAGGCGCTGGTGCGCCGTGCCGCCGGTAACGGTGTCTCGCTGCTCTCCCTGACCGACCATGACGGCGTCAGTGGACTGGCGCGAGCGCGTGCCGAGGCCAAGACGGTCGGGATGCGTTTCGTCAACGGTGTCGAGATCTCGATCGAATGGGGCGGCGCGCAGGTGCATTTGCTCGGCTACCGTTTTGACGCCGACGATGCCGCGCTGACCGGGGGGCTGGCGTCGATCCACAGCGGACGGATTGTGCGCGCCCGGAGCATGTCGGCGTCGCTCGAGAAAATCGGGATCCCCGGATGTTTCGAGGGCGCCATGCGCTTTGCCGAGAATCCCGAGTTGATCAGTCGCGCCCATTTCGCCCGCCATCTGGCGGCCAGCGGCGTCTGCAAGGATGTCCGCAGCGTCTTCGATTCCTATCTGGTGCCGGGCAAGCCCGGTTACGTCGAACATCGCTGGCCGACGGTGGCCGAAGCCGTCGGCTGGATCGTCGGTGCCGGCGGGATTGCCGCGGTGGCACATCCGGCTCGGTATGCCTTTTCGCGCGGCGAGATGCGCAAATTTCTGGACGAATTCAAGCAATGCGGCGGACAGGCGATCGAGGTCGTGTCGGGCAGTCATTCGGTCGATGACGTCGTCAATGTCGCCCGCATTGCACGCGAATATGGCTTCATGGCGACCTGCGGGTCGGACTTTCACGGGCCGGACGAGAGTTATGCCGATCTCGGCCGGGTCGCCAGTCTGCCCGCGGGGCTGACGCCGGTGTGGGAGTCTTTCTGATATGGCACGCTATCTGTCGATTCATCCGGACGATCCGCAGCCGCGTTTTCTCGCGCAGGCCGCGGAAGTCCTGCGCTCAGGGGGGGTCGTGGCGATGCCGACCGATTCCTGCTATTCGCTCGGTTGTCGCGTTGGCGACAAGGACGCAATGGAGCGCATCCGACGTATTCGTGCGCTCGACGACCGTCACCACCTGACGCTGATGTGTCGCGATCTCTCGGAAATCGCCCAGTTCGCCCGCGTCGATAATGCCCAGTACCGCCTGCTCAAGGCGACGACGCCGGGCAGCTACGTGTTCATTCTCGAAGGGACGCACGAGTTGCCGCGCCGGGTGCTGCATCCGAAGCGCAAGACGATCGGCCTGCGCATTCCCGATCACAAGGCGGTGCTGGCGCTGCTCCAGGAACTCGACGAACCGATCCTGACCTCGACGCTGATGCTGCCGGGCGATGAAGCGCCCTTGACCGAAGGCTGGGAGATCCAGGACCGGCTCGACGATCATGTCGACCTGATCCTCGACGGCGGCTGGTGCGGCACCGAGCCGACGACGGTTGTCGATCTGACCAGCCTGCCGCCGCAGCTGGTGCGCGCCGGTCGCGGGGCGCTCGAGCCTTTCGGCCTGGAGTGAGCATGGATTTCGCCTCGATCATCCAGACGCTGTCGATTGCCGCGCTGCCGGTGGTGCTGGCCATCACGCTGCACGAGGCGGCGCACGGCTATGCGGCGCGTTATTTCGGTGATCCGACGGCCTGGCTGGCCGGGCGTATCAGCCTGAATCCGCTGCGTCACGTCGAATTGTTCGGGACGATCCTGTTGCCGATCCTGCTGTATCTGGTGAACAGCCCCTTCCTGTTCGGCTGGGCCAAGCCGGTGCCGGTCGATTTCGGCCGCTTGCGCCATCCCAAGCGCGACATGCTCTGGGTCGCCGCGGCCGGGCCGGCGGTCAATCTCGTCATGGCGCTTGGCTGGGCGGCGCTGCTCAAGGTCGATACCCTGATTCCGATCAATCAATTCAGTTATCCGCTGGCGCTGATGTGCCAGGTCGGTGTCGGCATCAATCTGGCGCTCATGGCGCTCAACCTGATTCCGCTGCCGCCGCTCGATGGCGGGCGCATTGCCGTCAGCCTGTTGCCGTGGTCGCTGGCGGTCCGTTTCGCCGGGCTCGAACGCTGGGGCTTCTTCATCCTGCTCGCGCTGATGTATTTCGATGTGCTTGACGTCACCGTCTGGCCCTTGGTTTCACTGCTCAAGCAGACTATTCTTTCCCTCTTCAACCTCAACTGAAACGAACCGATACCATGTTCGCAGAACGCGTTCTCTCCGGCATGCGCCCCACGGGCAGCCTGCATCTCGGCCACTATCACGGCGTGCTGAAAAACTGGATCAGGCTCCAGCACGAGTACCCCTGCCTGTTCTTCGTCGCCGACTGGCATGCGCTGACGACGCAGTACGACGATCCGCAGGGTATCGAGAAGGCGACCTGGGACATGATCATCGACTGGCTGGCGGCCGGTGTCGATCCCGAGAAAGCGACGCTGTTCATCCAGTCGCAGGTGCCCGAACATGCCGAGTTGCATCTCCTGTGCTCGATGATGACGCCGCTCGGCTGGCTTGAGCGCGTGCCGACCTACAAGGATCAGCAGGAAAAGATGTCGGGCAAGGACCTGACGACTTACGGCTTCCTCGGCTATCCGCTGCTGATGAGCGCCGACATCCTGATCTACCGGGCCGACAAGGTGCCGGTCGGCGAGGACCAGATTCCCCACGTCGAATTCACTCGCGAACTGGCGCGCCGTTTCAATCACATGTACGGGCGCGAACCGGGCTTCGAGGAAAAGGCCAAGGAAGCGGTGGCCCGGCTTGGCAGCAAGAACAAGCGCTCGTTCGAACATCTGCGCACGCGCTTCCAGCAGGACGGCGACAAGGAGGCGGTGGCCAAGGGACGCGCGCTGCTCGCCGAGTTGCCGCAGTTGTCGGCCGACGATCGCGAGCGCCTGCTCGGCTACCTGGAAGGCACCGGCAAGACGATTCTCGTCGAGCCGGGCTATCTCCTGACCGAAGCCTCGAAAATGCCGGGGCTGGACGGACAGAAGATGTCGAAATCCTATAACAACACGATCACGCTGCGCGAGGATGCGGCGTCGGTGACGCAGAAGATCAAGCGCATGCCGACCGACACCCAGCGCGTGCGTCGTACGGACCCGGGCGAGCCGGATCGCTGCCCGGTCTGGCAACTGCATCAGGTTTATTCCGATGCCGATTGCAAGGACTGGGTGCAGAAGGGATGCCGCAGCGCCGGCATTGGCTGCATCGAGTGCAAGCAACCGGTGATCGACGGCATTCTGCGCGAGCAGGCGCCGATGCAGGAGCGGGCACAGAAATACCTGGACCAGCCGGGTCTGGTGCGCGACATCATCGCCGAAGGCAATCGCAAGGCTGGCGTGCTGGCACGCGAGACGATGCGCGACGTGCGCGCGGCGATGGGCCTCAATTACGCCTGAACGCAGCGCATGAGCGAAACGACGGTCATCGATCCCTTGGCGGACAAGCCTGCAGACTCGGAAGCTGCGGTGCAGACGCCTTTGCCTCCCGGGGCGGAGGCAGAGCCGCTTGCCCGCATCTACGGCGAGCCGATGCAGCAGATGCCGCTTGACCTCTACATCCCGCCGGATGCGATGGCGGTGATGCTCGATGCCTTCGAAGGGCCGCTCGACCTCCTGCTGTATCTGATCCGCAAGGCCAACGTCAACGTCCTCGATATTCCGATGGCGCCGTTGACCGTGCAGTATCTGACGTATGTCGAGGCGATGCGCTCGCATAATCTCGAGTTGGCGGCTGATTACCTTGTCATGGCAGCGATGCTGATCGAGATCAAGTCGCGCATGTTGCTGCCCAAGCCGCGCCTCGATGAGAGCGGCGAGGCCGAGGATCCGCGCGCCGAACTCGTGCGCCGCCTGATCGAGTACGAACAGATGAAACTCGCGGCGGCGCGGATTGACGAATTGCCGCAGGCCGAGCGCGATTTCGACTGGGCCGAGGTCTGGGTCGAGAAATCGTTGCTGCAGCGCCTGCCCGAAGTGCAGCCCGAGGACTTGCGCGATGCCTGGCATGCCATCCTGCGTCAGGCCAAGCTGCACACGCACCATACGATCCAGCGCGAGGAACTGTCGGTGCGCGAGCACATGGGGCAGATTCTCCGTTTGTTACGCGATAACGGCGGATTCGTCGAATTTGCGCAGATGTTCGACGCCGCCAAGGGGGCGCCGGTCGTTGTCGTGCATTTTCTTGCCATGCTCGAACTGGCGCGCGAACATTTGCTGGTATTGACCCAGGAACAAGCTTTTGCTCCCATCTATGTGAGGTTGGCCGATGGACGAAACGAACCACACCACGGAAACGATGCCGAGCCTGATGAACCCGGCGACACCGACGCCGGAACCGGAAATGAAGACGGACGCGATGACGGAGACACCGGAAGCATCTGACATTCCGGCCGAGCGGATCGCGCCGGACGGGCAGGTGATTCCGGATGCTTCCGAATTCGCACTCGAACCGTCGCCGCCCGATCCTCCGGACAACACCCGTGAAATCAAGCGCATTCTCGAGGCGGTGCTGCTGAGTTCGACGCAGCCCTTGTCGATGTCGGAGTTGCGGCGGGTTTTCGACGGCGAGATGTCGGGCGATGCGCTGCGCGTGATGCTCGACGAACTGCGTGCCGAATGGGCGACGCGCCCGCTGGAGCTCCTGCAACTGGCAAGCGGCTGGCGCTTCCGGATTCGAGCCGAGTTCATGCCGTACCTCGAAAAGCTCAATCCGGAAAAGCCGCCCAAGTACTCGCGGGCCGTGCTCGAAACGCTGGCGATCATTGCTTACCGCCAGCCGGTGACACGGGGCGATATCGAGGATATCCGGGGTGTGACGGTATCATCGCAGGTGATCAAGGCGCTCGAGGAGCGCGGCTGGATCGATGTCGTCGGACATCGCGATACGCCGGGGCGCCCGGCGCTGCTGGCGACGACCCGGCAATTCCTCGACGATCTCGGCTTGCGCAGCGTGTCCGAGCTTCCGCAACTCGATATGATGAATCAAACACTGGACCTTGTTCATGCCGAATAATCAGAAGAAAACCCCGTTCCGGTCTCCCCAGGCCGATTCCCGCCGCACGACCGGGCGCCGCAGTGGCCCCGCCGAGCGCGCGTCGGCGCCGGTGGCGCGTCCGGAACCGGAGGTGATGGCGCCGGCACCCGAGCGTCCGCGCCGTCCGCCCGCCGATCTTGGCAAGCGCGAACGGCACATGGTGGCGCCGGCCAAGCCCGAGCGCCTGCAGAAGCTGCTGGCGCAAAGTGGCGTCGGGTCTCGCCGTGAAATGGAGACGCTGATCGCCGAAGGGCGAGTGAACGTGAATGGCGAGACGGCGACGCTCGGGCAGTCGGCAAGCCCTGGCGATCGCGTCAAGGTCAATGGCCGGCTCGTCAATCTCAAGTTCTCCAACCGCCTGCCGCGCGTGATCCTCTATCACAAGCCGGAAGGCGAAATCGTCTCGCGCGACGATCCGGATCACCGTCCGAGCGTGTTCACGTCCCTGCCGCGGTTGTCCGGGGCGCGTTGGGTGGCGGTCGGCCGGCTTGATTTCAATACCAGCGGCCTTCTGCTGTTCACGACGTCGGGTGAGTTGGCCAACCGGCTGATGCACCCCCGTTACCAGTTGGTGCGGGAATACGCCGTCCGGGTGCTTGGTGATCTCGGTGTCGAAGCGCAGCAGCGCCTGCTCGACGGCGTCGAGCTCGAAGACGGTCTGGCGCAGTTCTCGACCTTCCAGGATGCCGGTGGCGACGGCGCCAATCATTGGTACCGCGTGTCGCTGTTCGAGGGGCGCAACCGCGAGGTACGCCGGATGTTCGAGGCCGTCGGCGTCACTGTCAGCCGCTTGATGCGTGTGCGCTACGGGCCCTTTGTGTTGCCGCCCAATCTCAAGCGGGGTCAGGTGCAGGAACTCGACGACGCGGTCGTGGGCAAGCTGATGACCGAGTTCGGTCTTGAGGCGCCGGCACGGGCGCCGGTCAAGCGGCGGCCACGCTGATAATGACTTCGGCGCGGCGTCCCGCAGACGGCGCCGCGCCCCGGCGAAATAACGGAAATCGAAAAAAAGAGTTGTTTCAACAGCAGCTTAATTGCATGTTGGCATTGTCGGAGTGAAGAAACACGGGTATAATTCACCCGATTTTTCGGAGCGCCCCTTGCGGGCATTTTTTCTGGATGGGCATTTGCCCATTTTTTATTTGTGGCCATGGATTTGCACGAACTTCTCGAAAAGACCGTGACCGGCTTGGGTTATGAGTTGGTTGACGTCGAACAAAGCCCGCGCGGTCGGGTTCTGCGCCTGTTTATCGACAAGCCTGAAAAGCAGGGCGGCATCGACGTCGAAGACTGCGCGACGGTCAGCAATCATCTGACGCGCGTGTTGGCGGTCGAGAACGTCGATTACGACCGCCTCGAGGTGTCGTCGCCGGGGTTGGATCGGGTTCTGAAGAAACTCGCCGATTTCGAACGTTTCGCGGGGTCGGAAGTGAATCTCAGGTTGCGGCTGCCGCTGGCCGGGCGGCGCAACTTCAATGGCATTCTGCAGGGCGTCCGTGACGGCAAGGTTTGTCTGACGATCGATACGGGCGACGTCGAGTTGGAACTGTCCAACGTGGACAAGGCCCGGTTGGTACCGAAATTTGATTGAGAGCGGCGTGCCTGAGGGTGCCGAGCGAATACTGAGTGCGGAAGAGGGGGTAGTGAGCGTATGAGCCGTGAAATTTTGCTGTTGGTCGACGTGTTGGCGCGCGAAAAGAACGTCGCCAAGGAAATC
Organism: uncultured Propionivibrio sp.; assembly: GCF_963666255.1. Lineage (NCBI taxonomy): Bacteria > Pseudomonadati > Pseudomonadota > Betaproteobacteria > Rhodocyclales > Rhodocyclaceae > Propionivibrio > uncultured Propionivibrio sp. Next base: position 50,690 of record NZ_OY762655.1, read on the forward strand.
GTCTTCGGAGCGCTGGAGCTGGCGCTGGCGTCGGCGACCAAGAAGCGTCTCCACGACGAGGCCGATGTGCGCGTTGTCGTCGATCGTGAGTCCGGCGATTTCGAATCCTTCCGCCGCTGGGAAGTGGTCGCCGATGGCGACTTCCTGAACGAAGCGCTGACGGTTCCCCTGTCGGAAGCGCGTAAGCAGGATCCCGACGTCGAGGTCGGCGATTACCTCGAGGAAGTGCTCGAGCCGATCGATTTCGGACGGATCGGCGCGCAGGCGGCCAAGCAGGTCATCCTGCAAAAGATTCGCGACGCCGAGCGCGATCAGATCCTCACGATTTCCTTGATCGCAAGGAACATCTCGTGACCGGGACGATCAAGCGCATGGAACGCGGCAACGCCATTGTCGAGGCCGGCAAGATCGAGGCGGTCCTGCCGCGCGATCAGATGATCCCGCGTGAGAATCTGCGCATCGGCGATCGCGTCAAGGCTTATCTGCTGCGTGTCGATCGTCAGGCGCGCGGCCCGCAACTGATCCTGTCGCGAACCGCGCCGGAATTCATCGTCAAGCTGTTCGAGATGGAAGTGCCGGAAGTTGATGACGGCCTGCTCGAAATCAAGGCGGCGGCGCGTGATCCCGGTCTGCGCGCGAAAATCGCGGTCAAGTCGAACGATCAGCGGATCGACCCGATCGGCACTTGCGTCGGCATGCGCGGCATGCGCGTGACGGCGGTGACCAACGAACTCGCCGGCGAGCGCGTCGATATCGTGCTCTGGTCGCCGGATCCCGCGCAATTTGTCGTCGGGGCGCTGGCACCGGCCGAGGTGACCTCGGTGGTCGTCGATGAGGACAAGCACAGCATGGACGTGGTGGTGGATGAGGCCAACCTCGCCGTCGCCATCGGACGCGGTGGCCAGAACGTTCGCCTGGCATCGGAAATGACCGGTTGGACGATCAACCTGATGACTGAAGAAGAATCGGTCACCAAGGTCGAAGCCGAATCGGCGGCGATCCGCGTGCTGTTCATGGAAAAACTGGACGTCGATGAGGAAGTGGCGAACATCCTGATCGCCGAAGGCTTCTCGGCACTTGAAGAAGTTGCGTATGTGCCGCTGCACGAGATGCTGGAAATCGAGTCTTTTGATGAAGAGACGGTTCAGGAATTGCGCGAGCGCGCTCGCAACGTCCTGCTGACGGAGGCCATCGTCACCGAAGAGCAGATCGGTGATGTTTCCGATGATCTGCTCGGCATGGACGGCATGGACAAGCAACTGGCAGGAAAGCTGGCGACGAACGGGATCAAGACGCTCGACGATCTGGCAGATCTTGCTGTCGATGAACTGACCGAGATGACCGGCATCACCGCCGATCGGGCCAAACAACTGATTACCACGGCGCGCGCGCACTGGTTCGAGTAAGCGGAGAAGAGGATTCTATGGCGCAAACAAGCGTTGCCCAATTTGCCGATAGCTTAAAGATGCCAGCAGTCGTCCTGCTGGAACAATTGCAGAAGGCAGGCGTGGTCAAGACCAAGACCGACGACCTGCTGACCGAACAGGACAAGACCCGTTTGCTCGATTACCTGCGGCGTTCGCACGGGGCGGTCGAGGCGAAGACGAAAATTACCCTGACGCGCAAAGAGACGTCGGAAATCCGATCGCAGGATGCGCAAGGGAAATCGCGGACGGTTCAGGTCGAAGTGCGCAAGAAGCGCATTCTCGTCAAGCGCGATATCCCCGAAATCAAGCCGGCTGCGCTCGCCGATACCGTGCCGGCGCCGATCGAGGAAATCAAGCCCGAAGCGGTCGTCGAAATTCCGCCGGCGCCTGTCGAGACCGCTCCGGTTGTGGCCGAGGTCGCCGAGGTCGTGAGCGCCGAGGCGGTGAGCGTCGAGCCTCCGAAGGAAGTGGCTGCCGAGGCGCCGAAAGCGCCGCCGGTCGTTGAAAAAATTGTAGAGCCGGTTGTCGAGAAGTCGGCCCCGGCTGCGCCCGTTGTGGACGTGCCGGCCGAAAAGGCGGTCGTCGCCGAGGTGTCGGAAAAGGCGCCGGAGGCGAAGAAGACCGAGGACGTTCGTTCGGGTCAGCAGCGCCACGCTGCCAAGCCCGCCGGCGAGGCAAAGAAAGCGTCGGATGCGAAAGCGCCCGGCGAGGCCAAAGTGGTCGTCAAGAAGGTGGTTTCGCGTGCGTCGATCATCGGCGAAGAGCAGCAGCGTCTGCGTGCCGAGGAAGAGCGGCGCAAGGCGGAACTGCGCGCGCGCCAGGAGGCGGAGTTCCTCGAGAAGCAGCAGCGCGCGGCAGAACTCGTCCGGCTGAAGCAGGAAGCCGAAACCAAGGCCGTGGCGGCTCGGGCAGCGGAAGCGGCCAAGCAGGTGGCGGCGAAGACCGCCTCCGATCGTCCGGCCGAGGACAAGACCTTGCACAAACCGGCCGGAAAGGTCGGGGTTGCGGACAAGAAAACCGACAAGAAGGGCACGAGCGATAAGAAGGGTCCCTGGAAGGATGAGGGCGGCGCCAAGCGTCCGGGTCTCAAGACGCGTGGCGGCGCCACGCCGGCCGGTGGTTCCGGTTGGCGTGACGGACGGCAGGGCAAGCGCTCCGGGCGCTCGCACGACGCCGAGGAGTCGCATGGCTTCCAGCAGCCGACCGAGGCGGTCGTGCGTGACGTGCATGTGCCCGAGACCATTTCCGTGTCCGATCTGGCACACAAGATGGCGATCAAGGCGACCGAAGTCATCAAGACGCTGATGAAGATGGGTTCGATGGTAACCATCAACCAGGTGCTCGACCAGGAAACGGCGATGATCGTCGTCGAGGAAATGGGGCACCGCGCTTTGGCGGCCAAGCTCGATGATCCCGATGCCTTCATCGATGAATCCGAGCACAAGGATGCGGAGCAATTGCCGCGTGCGCCGGTGGTGACCGTGATGGGCCACGTCGACCACGGCAAGACCTCGCTGCTCGACTACATTCGTCGTACGCGGGTTGCTTCCGGCGAAGCGGGCGGCATCACGCAGCATATCGGCGCCTACCACGTCGAAACAGCGCGCGGCATGGTGACCTTCCTCGATACACCGGGTCACGAGGCCTTCACGGCAATGCGCGCACGCGGCGCCAAGGCCACCGACATTGTCATTCTGGTTGTCGCGGCTGACGACGGCGTCATGCCGCAGACGCGCGAGGCCATCCACCACGCGAAGGCGGCGGGCGTGCCCATTGTTGTCGCGGTGAACAAGATCGACAAGCCGGAAGCAAATCCGGATCGTGTCAAGCAGGAACTCGTCGCCGAGCAGGTGGTGCCCGAGGAGTATGGCGGCGAATCGCCGTTCATCTCGGTCTCGGCCAAGACCGGTCAGGGCATCGACGAACTGCTCGAAAACGTCCTGCTGCAGGCTGAAGTGCTCGAATTGACGGCGCCGAAAGAGACGCCGGCCAAGGGCCTGATCATCGAAGCGCGGCTCGACAAGGGACGTGGTCCGGTGGCGACGATGCTGGTGCAATCCGGCACGCTGCGTCAGGGCGACGTGCTGTTGGCCGGGCAGGTGTTCGGTCGCATCCGCGCCATGCTCGACGAGAATGGCGGATCGATCAAGGAAGCCGGCCCGTCGATCCCGGTCGAGATTCTCGGTCTGTCGGACGTGCCGACGGCGGGTCAGGAAGCCGTGGTGCTGGGCGACGAGCGCAAGGCGCGCGAAATCGCGCTGTTCCGCCAAGGCAAGTTCCGCGATGTGAAGCTCGCCAACAAGCAGGCGGCGAACCTGGAAAATCTGCTCGAACAGATGGGCGAGGCCGAAGTCAAGTCGCTGGCGCTCATCATCAAGGCGGACGTTCAGGGCTCGCAGGAAGCGCTGGTGCATTCGCTGCAGAAACTGTCCACCGACGAAGTCAAGGTCAATGTCATCCACGCCGCGGTCGGCGCGATCAGCGAATCCGACGTGCATCTGGCGCAGGCATCGAAGGCCGTCATCATCGGCTTCAACACCCGGGCCGATGCGGGTGCGCGTAAGGCAGGCGAAAGCGCAGGCGTGCAGATCCGTTATTACAACATCATTTACGATGCGGTTGATGACGTGAAGTCGGCGCTGTCCGGCATGCTGTCGCCGGAGAAGCGCGAGGATGTCACCGGTCTCGTCGAGATCCGTCAGGTGTTCCGCGCCAGCAAGATCGGCACGATCGCCGGTTGCTACGTCCTGGAAGGTGTCGTCAAGCGCTCGTCGCGGGCTCGCCTGCTGCGCGACAACGTCGTTATCTGGGAAGGCGAGTTCGAATCGCTCAAGCGCTTCAAGGACGACGTCAAGGAAGTCCGTGCCGGTTTCGAGTGCGGTCTGTCGCTCAAGAACTACACCAATTACGAGTCGGGCGACCAACTCGAGGTGTTCGACGTCACCGAAGTGGCCAGGACGCTCTAAGTGGCAGGCAACAAGAGCTTTTCCCGCAAGGATCGGGTGTCGGAACAGATCCGCCGCGAACTGGCGGAACTGATCCGCGCCGAGGTCAAGGATCCGCGCGTCGGCATGGTCAGTGTCACCGAAGTTCAGGTGACGCCTGACTATGCTCATGCCAAGGTGTTTTTCAGCACGCTGTCCGGCAGCGCGTCGGTTGAGGGTGTGCTCGAAGGCCTGCAGAAGGCGTCGGGTTTCCTGCGCCGGGAGTTGGGCAAGCGCATCCGTATTCACACGACGCCGCAATTGCATTTCGTCTTCGACCAGTCGCTCGAACGCGGCGCCGATCTGACCCGGTTGATCCAGCAGGCGGTCGCGGTGTCCGGCGGGGAACAAAGCGAGGATGCAGGCGACGCCGGTTCGGGCGAGCGCTGAATTGACGGCGGCAACACAGGCGCCGCGGAAAGTCTGGCGGCGCGTCGATGGCGTGCTGCTGCTCGACAAGCCGAAAGGCATGACCTCGAATGCGGCGCTGCAAAAAGCGCGGCGCTATTTTTCCGCGGCCAAGGCCGGGCATACCGGCACGCTCGATCCGATGGCGACCGGCTTGCTGCCACTGTGTTTCGGTGAGGCGACCAAGTTCTCGGCTGATCTGCTCGACGCCGACAAAAGCTATGAAGCGGATATTCTGTTTGGCGCGACGACCGATACCGGCGATGCCGATGGCGTTGTCGTCAAATGCCGTCCGGTGACGTTTTCGGCCGCCGATCTGGTAACCGCGCTCGCGGCTTTCCGCGGTCCGATCATGCAGGTGCCGCCGATGTATTCGGCATTGAAGCGTGACGGTCGTCCCTTGTACGAACTTGCCCGGCAAGGGGTTGAGGTCGAGCGCACGCCGCGCGCCGTGACTATCCACGAATTGACGCTGTTGTCATGGGAGGGCGAGCGCTGCCGTGTGCGCGTCCGCTGCAGCAAGGGCACCTATATCCGTACGCTGGCCGAGGATATTGGCGAACGTCTCGGTTGTGGCGCGCATCTCGTGGCTTTGCGCCGCATCCGTGTCGGCGATCTTGACGTGGCGATGGCGGTGACGCTCGAGCAGATCGAGGCGATCGCTGAAGAGGCGCGCGCTGCCGTGTTGCAGTCGCCGGATGCCTTGCTGCAGTCGCTGCCGGAAATCGTTCTGAGCGAAGATCAGGCACGCCGCTTTGCCCATGGAAATCCTGTGACGGTCGGCGTCGCGGATGCCGGGGTGTCCGGGAAGTGTCGGGTCTATGCCGGCGCGGTACTGCTCGGCGTCGGCGATCTGGACGATGACGGCCGACTGGCGCCGCGGCGTCTCGTTGCGGCCTGAGAGGTCCCGCCCGGTCGACCATTTTCTTGCTGGCAAGCCTGCGCTGCGCTATAATCCCGCGCTCGCTTCGCCAAGCGATTCAATTTTTATCAACCAGGCGTTCAGCTCTATCAAACCGGGGCGGCGTCGTTTTCTCAGAAAGAGAGTTTGACATGGCGATTACCGTTGCGCAAAGAGCGCAGATCATGAAGGATTTTCAACGCGACGCAGCCGACACCGGCTCGGCGGAAGTTCAAGTCGCGCTGTTGACCGCACGTATCAATGACCTCACCGGTCACTTCAAGGAACACGTCAAGGATCACCATTCGCGTCGTGGTCTGCTGCGCATGGTCAGCCGTCGCCGCACCCTGCTGGACTACCTGAAGCGTACCGACGTCGATTCGTATCGTACGCTGATCCAGCGTCTCGGTCTGCGTAAGTAATCTGTCTGCCAGACCGCGATGCGGTTCGTGTGCAGATAGTCGAATGAAAGACAGCGGCCAGCCCGGGCGGGTTGTGCCGCTGTTGTCGTATTGGAGTTTTTTGCCATTTAGGCACGTTGCATTGCATGCCAGTGTCGTGGGTATGCGAAACCATTGAGAGAGGAAAACATGTTCAATATCGCCAAGAAGACGTTCACCTACGGGGCGCATCAGGTGACGCTTGAAACCGGTGAAATCGCCCGGCAGTCCGGCGCGGCTGTCATGGTGTCGATGGGCGACACCGTCGTTCTGGTGAGCGTGGTCGGCGCCAAGTCGGTCAAGCCCGGTCAGGACTTCTTCCCGCTGACCGTCGATTACATCGAGAAGACCTATGCCGCCGGCCGCATTCCCGGCGGTTTCTTCAAGCGCGAAGGCCGTCCGTCCGAGAAGGAGACGCTGACCTCGCGTCTGATCGACCGTCCGCTGCGTCCGCTGTTCCCGGACGGTTTCTACAACGAAGTGCAGGTCGTTGCGATGGTGGTTTCGCTCGACCCCGAGATCGATCCGGACATCCCGGCGATGATCGGCGCCTCGGCGGCGCTGGCCGTTTCCGGCATCCCGTTCAACGGCCCGATCGGCGCCGCGCGCGTCGGTTACGTTGACGGCCAGTACGTGGTCAACCCGACCCGCACGCAACTGCAGACCAGCAGCCGCCTTGACCTCGTCGTCGCCGGTACGCAGGCAGCGGTGCTGATGGTCGAATCGGAAGCCGACATCCTGCCCGAAGACGTGATGCTGGGCGCCGTGGTCTTCGGCCATGAGCAACTGCAGACCGTCATCAACGCCATCAACGAATTCGTCGATGAAGCCGGCAAGCCCGAGTGGGACTGGGCGCCTGCCGCCAAGAACGAGGAACTCGTGGCCAAGCTCTCCGCGCTCGTCGAAAGCGAGCTGCAGGATGCTTATCGCATCACCAGCAAGCAACAGCGTACGCACCGCGTCAATGAAATCGCTGCCAAGGCCGTCGAAACGCTGACCGCCGGCGAAGGCGCGCCGGATTCGACGACGATCGGCAACCTCTTCTTCGATCTCGAGTCGCGTATCGTCCGTGGCCGCATCCTGGCCGGCGAACCCCGTATCGACGGTCGCGACACGCGCACCGTTCGTCCGATCGCCATCCGTACCGGCGTGCTGCCGCGTACGCACGGTTCGGCGTTGTTTACGCGTGGCGAAACCCAGGCGCTGGTCGTGGCCACGCTGGGCACCGGTCGCGACGAGCAGATCATCGATTCGCTGGCTGGCGAGTCGCGCGATCGCTTCATGCTGCACTACAACTTCCCGCCGTATGCCACTGGCGAATGCGGCCGCGTCGGTTCGCCGAAGCGTCGTGAAATCGGTCACGGCCGTCTGGCCAAGCGTGCGATGATCGCGGTGCTGCCGAAGGCGGAAGACTTCTCCTACACGATGCGCGTCGTCTCGGAAATCACCGAGTCGAACGGTTCGAGCTCGATGGCGTCGGTCTGCGGTTCGACGCTGGCGCTGATGGATGCCGGCGTGCCGCTGAAGGCGCATGTCGCCGGTATCGCCATGGGCCTGATCAAGGAAGGCAACCGCTTCGCCGTGCTGACCGACATCCTCGGTGATGAAGATCACCTGGGCGACATGGACTTCAAGGTGGCCGGTACCGACACGGGTGTGACGGCGCTGCAGATGGACATCAAGATCCAGGGCATCACCAAGGAAATCATGCAGGTGGCGCTGGCGCAAGCCAAGGAAGCCCGCATGCACATCCTCGCGCAGATGCAGGGTGCCGTTGCCGCGCCGCGTCAGGACGTGTCGAACTACGCGCCGCGTCTCTACACGATGAAGATCAATCCGGAGAAGATCCGCGACGTCATCGGCAAGGGCGGTGCGGTCATCCGCGCGATCACCGAGGAAACCGGCACGACGATCGACATCAAGGAAGACGGCACGATCACCATCGCGTCGGTTAACGCTGATGCTGCGAACGCTGCCAGGGCCCGCATCGAGGCGATCACCGCTGACGTCGAAGTCGGCAAGGTCTACGAAGGCACCGTGCTCAAGCTGCTGGATTTCGGCGCCATCGTCAGCATCCTGCCGGGTCGCGACGGTCTGCTGCACATTTCGCAGATCGCCAACGAGCGCGTCAATGCCGTGTCCGACTACCTCAAGGAAGGCCAGAAAGTGCGCGTCAAAGTGCTTGAAGCCGATGAGAAGGGTCGTGTCCGTCTGTCGATGAAGGCGGTGACGGTTGAAGAGGGTGGCATGGCGCCGGCTCCGGCTCCGGTGGCTGAAACGCCTGCCGCGCCGCAGTAAGCATCAGGCAATGAAAAAGGACGCCATGCGGCGTCCTTTTTTTTGCTCGGATGCTGTGCTCGACGGGCTGTGTTGGCGGAGCGTTCCCCTCGCTCCGCGCGATATTACTTGGCGACCTGCTTTTCGCGGACTTCCTCGAGCGTCTTGCAATCGATGCAGAGCGAGGCTGTCGGACGCGCTTCGAGGCGCTTGATGCCGATCTCGACGCCGCAGCTGCTGCAGTAGCCATAATCGCCGCTGTCGATCGTCCCGATCGTTTCCTCGATTTTCTTGATCAGCTTGCGTTCGCGATCCCGGTTGCGGAGTTCGATGGCGATGTCGGTTTCCTGGCTGGCGCGGTCGTTCGGGTCGGCAAAGACCGTCGCTTCGTCCTGCATCGTATGGACCGTACGCTCGATGTCGTTCATCAGTTCCGTCTTGAGCGCTTCAAGGATGGTGCGGAAATGAGCCAGTTGCCGAGTGCTCATGTATTCCTCGCCCTTCTTCGGAACGTAGGGAGCAAATTGTTTATGGAGCATATCTTCAGGCATGTCTGAGACCATCCTCTATTTTTTGCAAAAAGGCGACTTAATATCAGAATTTTCCGAGTGCTGCAAGCGCCATTATTTTTTACGCACCCGTGTGTCAAGAATAGTCTTTGGCGCCGATTCTGTCTTCAACTATTTCCTACTTTCCGGGCTTGGTGTTGCGCAATACTCTTTTGGTGAAATGACGATTGACCTGATCGGTCAGTCTCTGTAGAATGCGCGCTTCTTCGGGGCGTAGCGCAGCCTGGTAGCGCATCTGCTTTGGGAGCAGAGGGTCGTGAGTTCGAATCCCACCGCCCCGACCAGAATTAAGCAGTAAAGCGTTGCCAGCAGGAAGCGAAACTCCGAGAGATGCGTGCCTCGCGCCCGTAGCTCAACCGGATAGAGCACCGGCCTTCTAAGCCGGGGGTTGTGAGTTCGAGTCTCGCCGGGCGCGCCAGAACAATGGCGGTGTTAGCTCAGTTGGTAGAGCATCGGATTGTGATTCCGAGGGTCACCGGTTCAAGCCCGGTACATCGCCCCAGACAACAAAGAGAAAGCCTTGATTACTCAGGGCTTTTTTCTTTTCTGCATTCAGTGACTCAACCCCGGTTTGTCCCCCGTTTTGGGTTTCAGGGTGACACTAGGGTGACAGCAAGGCGACCGCTGCCGACTGCCAAGTTACCACAAATGCATACCGGAAAACATTCCGTTTCCTTGAGCCAGTAACGCAGTCTGCATTAGAAGCCCATGGAGTGCCTTTGGGGCTTCCGGATGACCTAGGGTGTCACCTCGTTCTTAATCGTCGCCTGTGCGGCTCAGGAAGGCCTTTACTGGTCGACCATGGATGCTGGGACTGGCTGTGTGGCCACCAAAAGAAAACCCCCGTGTCATGGCGTGGCCGGAGCAGCGGGGGCAAATGGGGGTGCTTACTTTGACGTAAGCGACTCGGAGTATAGGCCAACCAAGCTGGAATGCAATGGGCGGGTCGCTGGTGTCCGCCGATGAGTACGAAAAATATAGATCACCTCCCCACAAAGCCACGCGCAAAGACAGCGCCAATGTGGTGGCGAAGCCCATGAGACCGCTTTACACACAAGCCTCAGCGAGGCTTCTGCTGGCCCTCTGGCAACGACATCAGCAGGGTGGCCTATGGTCTCCTCCTGACGCTTCCACAGTAGCGGAGAGACCATGTGGCGATCAGCAACAACCAGCAAGGACTTTGCTATAGGTGGTCCCTCTATCTTGTGGCTACCTGGCGGGGTGCATACATCCATGGCTATCCTCCTACTTGGAGACAATGCTCGTGGCATCCATAGAGGCACCAGGGCTTGTCTTGCTGGGGATGATGTCAGGGGGTATGTGCCTCGATGGTGCCAAGGTGGCTTGTCATGGAGACCAAGACTCACACCACATTGATAAGACATCCTGCTGGGGTGTGGTATCGAGGGAGCAACGAGGCCAGCACTACTGATCAACTGAAGAGACACTGACAGCTATCGATGGTCTTCAGGTGACCAGTAGTGACTACTACTTAGCTCAGCCACATCACAGACAACAACACAGGGAGGTCTTTATCTTGTTGGTCTTGTATTGTGTTGTATATCTTGTCTTCTCTTGTGGCATACCCCGGCACTACCACGGTACTGCCACGGCACACACCACCCCTAGCAACCACGGGGCTTAGAAGTCATCGTCTGTACTTTCGTCTTTTGGCTCTGGTTTTCTATGACGACTTTGAGCGCGTTCTCTTTGTTGCTGTGAGAACTTTTGCACTTCAGCGAGGCAAGCATCCAAACGCTCGTGGCGACCGTCTTCAAAGAAGGTGCCTAGGATGTCCTCAAGAGCCTCGCGATCTCTCTGTGTACGGACGCAAAGCTGCCGCTTCAAGACATCGTGGGCAGGTAATACACATCCTGCTTCCCAGTACAAACACATCGCCTTGATGTACAGCCCCACGGCCGCTGCCGAGAGGCCCATCGTTTCAGCGATAAACTGCCCCGCATCCAGCTTGAAGTACGGGACTGTGGTGGTCCTCGGTTGCCTAGCCATGGCGGACCTCCCCATGCTCCGCGATCATCTGTTTATGTTGGTCAAGGATCACCGCAAGACTCTGGCTGTTGTTGAGGAAGACGCCGTGGCGCTTCTCGTAGTCCCGCTGGAAGTCCTTGAGGTAGTCGAATGTCGAGACCGGTAGCGCGAAGCTCCGGAAGACTGCTTTTTCATGCTGCATCATTGTTGCTGCTTCCTTCTTCAGATTGGTTAAGCCCAACGGGAGCGAACCACGCTGGGCGGGAAGACAAGGGGGCGCTTCAGGTCTCATCGAGTGCATCGATTGGCGGAGAATCGTCGCTCTGTCCTAAAGGTGGCACTCCTGTGGATGCTGGTCGTACCAAGGGCTGCAGCGGAATGACAATGTGCTGAAATCAAGGCGTTGCTGTGCCAACTGATCGCGCTCCATGGTGATCCTCTCGACCTTCTTCTGAAGTATCGAGACAGCCTTGAGGACCAGCTCGTCTTCGCCCAGCTCCCCGGTGGCGACCTTCTCCTCGCCCATGATGTAGGCACCGTCCTTGCGGATCGCTGGGAGGACCACCTTGGTGACCCAGTCTTGGAAGGGCTTGGCGCCCGGCTTGTCACTACGCATGATCAGCTTGTAGAGGCCCGACTCGGAGATAAGCGTTGCTGTTGGTGCTTGGCGGTCAAACAGGCTGAGGTAATCTCTCATGCTGGAAATACGAGAGTCGCAGCCGATGACCTCGACCTCCGACTTGTCCAGCTTCTTGGTGTGCTGGGAGGCATACCCAAGGAGGCCGATGGCGAGGGTCATCATCTGGGCCACGAGAGCGGCCATTTGCTGAACACGGGGGCTGCGCTGGCTTGGACCGTGGCGGACACTTCGGGCTTGGTGATCGTCAGCTCAGCGTTGCCTCGAAGGATGTCCTCGATGATCGAGTCGCACCACACCTCGAAGTCAGTGTCCAGCCAGCGAGCAAAGCGGATAGCCAGCTTGGGGTGCGCCCATGTGCCACCGCTGCGGCCACGCTTGGTCTCGATGTAGAGGTCCAGCACAGCTTGGCAACGGTCTTGCGGGAGCAAACTCATCGGAATCCCGCTGATTTTCCCTTCAAGTTTCGCCAGACTCTCGACGTACTGCCAAGTGTCCATGTTCTGCCAGAAGTGCTGTAGTTGCTTCCCAAAGTGGGCTGCTGCCTTGGTCATGTTGAAGTAGCCATCCTCGCGGAAGGTGAAGGCCATGCCGTTGTACGTGCGGGTGATCAGTTGGGGCCGCTGCTGAGGAGCTGCGCTGGGTGGTTCCCTTCGAGGCCTGTGCTGGCCATGCTGTGGTCTCTGGGCGGGTGATCAATGGCCCAGCCCCAACAATGACAAAGCCCCAGTGACGGGGCCAAGGAGGTGCTGCTGGTGGAGACCGAGGAGGGCGGCATCACCTCCGGTTAAGGTACTGGTACAGGGTCTCCCGGCTGATCCCATACTCCTTGGCGAGTGCCGCCTTGTTGCTGCTGGGTAGCCCTGCCTTGGCTCTCAACTCCTGCACCTGCGCCTCGCTCAGTGCCTTCTTCCGGCCCTTATAGATGCCCTTCGTCTTGGCGATGGCGATGCCCTCTCGTTGCCGCTCACGGATCAATGACCGCTCGAACTCTGCTACTGCGCCAAGCATCGTCAGGAGGAGGTTAGCCATGGGCGAGTCTTCCCCGGTGAAGGTCAGCCCCTCCTTGTGGAATCGGATAACGACACCCTTGGCTGTGAGTCCCTTGACGATGCTCCTGAGATCATCAACGTTACGCGCTAGGCGGTCCATTGAATGCACATGTAGGGTGTCCCCGGCCCGGAGGTGATCGATGGCTGCTTGAAGCTGTGGCCGTGCTGTGTCCTTGCCACTGGCTTTGTCTGTGTAGGTCCTATCGAGGGCCAGCCCCTCTAACTGCCTCTCGGTGCTTTGGTCCAGTGTCGATACTCGGGTGTAACCAATGTTCTGTCCTGTGGTCATGCTGTCGCTCCGTGCTGAGTGTGTAAGGATAGACTCTAAGACCATTGAGGCGATGTGTCAAGAAATTAACAAACAAACCCTTTCCTGACGCATATCGAGGAGGCTCCTGACGTCCAGTTGTGGTATGCCCTAACTAGACGGCGTGGTCTCGGCTGGGGGCTGGCTTCCATTTGTGCAGGTATTCCATGGACAACAAGTGCTGTCACATGTGGAATATCTATCTGATTACACTGACAAATATCTGTTGTAAACAGTCCAATGGCATGTTAACCTCCGGTCCTTTCTCACATCGGCGGAGTCACAGCAATGCAGATCAAGATCAACACGGCTACTCTCGAATGCTTCGGCCTCGACTGGTTCTACCTCAGCGTCTCCAGGTTCTCCATGTTCTTCCACCGTGACGACTACCCGAAGCTCGGTCGTCAGTTCTTCCACGAGAGTTCAGCACCGTGGCACCACCGTTTCATCCTCTTCAAACGCTGGGAGCTACTGATCAACTGAGCCATGCCAGCACTGTCGAGGGGCAACCAACGAGGCCACCTGCGGGTGGCTTTTGTTCGTCCTCAAGTTGGCACCCAAGGGGCGACATGCTTTGCTACCCGAGGGCGCGATGGTCTGCCTGTATGGGTCGAGGTGGGGTACGGGGGGGTTGGACGAAGCCGATCTGGTCGGGAGGCCTCACGAAAATTTGCGGTGTTTTCAAAAGTCCAGTGCGTATGTCGGGGTAATATTGACAACAACTTTATCCACGAGGTTGAGTGATATGCCCGGAATGACAGAAATTCTTAATGCGACCCGTCGTTTGCCCTTCGAGATGTTGGAGTTACAGCAGTTCTCCAATCTTGTGGCGGCTAATCAGAGAAGTGGACTTGATACAAGAGCATCAGGGACTATGGGGGATGAGCGTACGGTTATCGAGATGCTACAAGACGGGGTAATGATCCTGTGGTGTCGGGAAATGCTTGGCATTGATGTCGTGTTTGTGAAGCTAGATGGTGGCAAGGGTTTTTTCGGTGGTCAAAAATCCTTGTTTGCGACCTATATTGGCTCTGAGGTGCATGACGATTTCAGCCCGGGGCCTACATTCAAGATGTGGGGTATGGCGCTAACGTCGATCAATAATATTTACAGGGGTCATGGATTCCTAAAGGGAGCGGTGAAGTGACCTGTGATTTCAACGGTTACTCATGTGAAGGTATTGGAGCGTTGGCCAGTGCTGTTATTGCCGTGTTTGCGCTCGTGGCTACGGTATGGCAAGCGTGGGTGACGCGGAAGCATAATCGACTGTCTGTAAAGCCTCTGCTCAATACATGGAGCGAGACCAACGGAGGGGCAGGTATTTATGAGGCTCGCCTTAAAAATATCGGTATTGGCCCCGCGATTATTGATAGTTTCGAAGTTCGTGTTGATGACAAAATGGTCGAGGGGAATGGTCTTGACGTCATTGATTCGGCGGTGAAGGCTATGTTTCCGAGCAATGCTCCTTCGGTACTCTATAAGTCTTGTATGGCCAAAGGAGGGGCTTTGGGAGCCGGGGAAGGAATTACGATTGTTCGAATTCAGTTTTCTCCCTTGGCGATGCCAACATATGATGAATTTGAACAAATGAAGAAGCGGGTTCGGCTAACCGTTAGGTACAAATCAATATACAAACATGAGCAATATTCATATGACTCGACATTCGACCATCTGTGATGTGTGAGGACGATCTTTGCCTTTCAAAAAGAAAACGCCCCAAGGAGAGACCACTTAGGGCGTAAATTACTGCTCGGGGAGAGATTCTATCGTTGGAGTATTGGCCTCGCTGATTAGTTCAAGCCTGTTTCAATGCAGACCGGCCTAGCTTCTCTGCAAGGTCGCCAGCATCAATCGACACATACCGTTGCAGCATGTTGGCCGTGGTATGCCCAGAGATGGCCCGAAGCTCTAACACATTGAAGCCCATCTTGGCTAAGCGGGTCAGGGCATCGTGGCGCAGGTCATGGAATGTGAAGTCAGCGATTCCTGCTCGGGCTACGGCTCTCCCGTAGGCCTGTTTAAGAGTCTCGACAGTCACAGGGAAAACTTGCCCATCGATCCCACGAGGCAAGGCACCCAGCATCTCCATGCAGACTGGTGACAGCGGCACAGCGCGAGGACCGGTCTTGCCATTCACCTTGGCAATGCGGTGTTTGAGGTCGACATCTGGCCATGTCAATGAAAGTATCTCCCCCCTCCGGGTGGCCGTCTCAAGGGCGAAAATCACCACGGGTTTAACCCAAGGATTGCGGCACTCGCTACAAGCAGCAACGAGGGCAGACCGCTGGTCAGTCGTTAGGATTCGATCTCTGGGCTTACCCTCAGGCGGTTTTCTAACGAAGCTGGTGGGGTTGCTTTGAAGACTGAATCCCCACTCGCGGATGGCGACTGTGTAGGCGTGGCTGATCAAGGATAGCTCCCTGCATACTGTCGTGCCGGAAACTTCCTTCAGACGACTGTCCCTCCACTCGGCCAGTAGTGGGCCTGTTATAGCGGCCACCGAGAACTGGGCTATCTTCGCCCTACGGACTACGCGGATGCGGCTGAGTTCTGCATAGCAGCCCCTCTTGGTCGGTGTGATCTCTCTTGAGTAGCGTTCAAGGAGTTCGCCGAGTGACGTACTGGCGGCTTCAGAGATATCGACCCACTGCCCTGCATCCATGAGTCGTTCCTGTTGTCTGCCCCATTTTTCTGCGTCTCTCTTAATGTCGAAACTCTGGGAAATAGTTGGGTGTCCTTTGCGCTTGATGATGCACTGCCAGCGGCTTCCTCTTTGACGGATAGTTGCCATCGTTGTTATCCTCGGGTGACAGCAGGGTGACAGACCGAGGTGCCAAGGGTGGCACTGGTGTGTTAAGTCATTGATTACAGAACAATGGCGGTGTTAGCTCAGTTGGTAGAGCATCGGATTGTGATTCCGAGGGTCACCGGTTCAAGCCCGGTACATCGCCCCAGACAAAGCCCCGCAGTTCAAGCGAACTGCGGGGCTTTTCCTTTCTTGAGCGTTAGCTCCAATCCAGTTGGTTATCTACGCCGGATGTCTCTGACTTGTGGCAGGAGGAGAGGCGTGTGCCAGCGTGATTGGGAGAATTTGGCGCAGCGACCTTTGCGTTCGCGGCCCTCAACGCACTATGAGGCGCTTTAAGGCATTGTGACGGCGCTTTTTTGTCATTGGCAGGTCTGTGTGCGCTCGTGCCGCTCTTTTGACCCGGTTGCACGTTCTTGATCTCCGGTCGTCAAGATGGCTGCGTCGGTCCGAGCATGCTGTCGCATTGACGGAGGAGCGACTAGTGAATCAGGCCCTCGCAGGAAGGAAGCATCGGTATATGTCGCCAAGCTATTCGGTTGCGTCTATCCATGGGCGGAACGCAGATTTTCACCTGGGCAGAAGCTGCTCTCAGGGTGTGTTGTTTAGATGACAAATGTGAATGTAGTGAATAGTACATTGAAATATATTATTGGCATTGTTTTTGACACTGTGTGAAAATCAAACGTCGTATTCAGGCTTGGTTCAGAAGCGCGGTGTCGTGTCTGTCTGAATCGAGAGATCAATCACCATATATCCTTACAGAGGGCGCAATGAAAAACAGGTTTGGAAAAGTTGCTTTGATTTTCATGACGATGTTTGCATGCTCAGCGTTTGCCCAGTCCCCCGCGAGTACGCAAGAAGGGGCAAAGCCGGCAGATACGACACAACAGAAGGTCGGTAGCGGCCCCAACCCTTTTTCAGATTGCGGTATCGGTGCGGCATTGTTTAAGGATGTTTCGTGGGCAGCGGTAACGTCCAACATCATCTGGGACCTTGGTACCACGGCGGTAACGTCGGCTACGCTTAGTCCCCAGACCTGCTCGAAACAGTCAGTTAAAGCTGCGCTTCTGATTCGCGATACGTACGCGCAAGTCGTTGAAGAGGCCGCTCGGGGTGATGGGGCTCATTTGAGTGCTGCGCTTGAATTGTTTTCGTGTCAGGCATCTTCGCAGCCCCGCGCCATCCAGGAAATCCGTTCTGGGATCGGTTCTGCGATTTCCAATCCAGGTTATAACGGCAAGAACCCAATCGAAAAAGCGTCTGATTTGTACAATATTTTTGACCGTGCCGTTCAGCAGAACTGCTCTGTTTGATCCGCGCGATTTAAAAAGGGCGCCGCAAGGCGCCTTTTTTACGATATCAGAGACAGGTTTTGCGTGATAAGAAATTCCCTGTTTGGCTTGGCATGTCTGCTGTTAGCCTGCTCGCCCGCCTGCTCGTCGGATATATCGGGATTGGCAAATACGGATGCCTGGAGAAAACTGCTGCATTATGAGTCGTTTGCGTTAGCTCCAAGCAAATATCGTAGTGCAATTCATAGCAAGGAATTTTTTCTCTCTCCCTCAGGCGCCACTGATCCGGCTGCTGAATTGTCTGCGACGCTTGCGGCGATGTTGGAGGCCCCGGAGGGTGAGCACGACCAGCACGCCAAGTGCCGCTTTCCTGCCCGATTGCTCTGGCTACGGGAAAAGTTCCCTGAACACCGGGATCTGTTGGGCACGATTGAGTGCCCCGGTTTCAACAAATGGATAAACCTGGACGACATCGGTTCCATCAGCGTCGTTTTTGCCAACGGATATTTTGATAACCCGGCCTCCTATTACGGTCATTTGTTCTTGAAGTTTAATAACAAGCAGGGCAGTCATTTGACCGATCAGACGGCCAACTATGGTGCTGTGGATACGTCTAATGACGATCCGGTTAGCTACATCCTGAAGGGGGTTTCAGGCGGCTATGAAGGAGGGTTTAGTCCGATCGATTTCTTTTTCCACGATGGAAACTACAGCGACAATGAATTTCGGGATCTATGGGAATATCGCCTGAATCTCACGGAAAGTGAAACGCGATACATCGTTTTCCACGTATGGGAAGTGTTCCAGAAAAAATTCACCTATTACTTTTTTCATGACAATTGCGCGTATCGAGTAGGGGAAATGCTTGAGTTGGTGGATGAACTGAAAGTGAATCCACAAAATAGGCCGTGGATTATCCCGCAAGCAATCCTGCATAACCTTAGTGAAGCCTCTCTCCGCGACTCTCGGCTGGTGAACGCCATCGCATTTCACCCTTCCCGGCAAACGAAGCTTTACGAGAAATACGCCCGGCTCAGCGCGATTCAAAGAGCTGTCGTCAGGGACGTTGCCCATCGCAATATTCATGTTGATGGACCGGAAGTTCAAAAACTGACGCTTCAAGACCAGTACGCGGTAATAGATACGGTTATCGATTACGAGACTTTTGTCGACAAGAGACGAAAGGTCGGAAGCGAACAGCGGCAATCGCAGGAGTATGTTGAAGCGATCAAGGCTCGCTTGAGCCTTCCGCCGGAACCCTCTCGCGTCGCTCACGCGGCTGAGAGGTCGGCCCCAAGCGAGGCAAATCTGCCCAGTTGGATTCAGCTTGGCACAGGCATTACCAATCACCAACCCGCGAATGTTTTGAGAATTCGCCCGGCGCACTATGATGTTCTTGATGTCGGAGGGGCTCAGGCAAAAAGTAGCGCGCTCAGTATGGGGGACCTGACCATGGAGATGCGTCAGGATGCGCTCAAGCCAATTCGTTTGTGGTTGATCTCCATAGATAGCGCTAACCCATCGAGCACGGGTCTTCCTGGTGATCGCGGTGTTGGATGGCGGCTAAAGATTGGTGGCGAAGAGGATCGGGTCGGATGCAATCACTGTTTTGTCGCGAGAGCTCAAGGGGACTACTCAATCAGTCGTTGGATAATGCCCTCTGCACTATTCGGTTCGATGTATGTTGGTGGTGCGATTCAGCAAAAGACTGACTATAACCATTTTGGTTTTGGAAGGATTGGTGGTGCCCTGTTGTCGCGGCCCAGTGCTGATATAGGTTTGCGCGCCAATGTTGAATATCGATACCCGACTGATGTTCATCGAAGGGGCTACTCGTATCGTTCCATCGAAGGTCGTTATGCTATTGCAAAGGATGTTGACCTGCGAGTAAGTGGCGAACGCGACTATGGTTCTCGAATTACGATTGGAGTTGGCTTCTACTGGTAGAGGGGGCCGATGAGTCGTGGTTTTGTTGGCGGTCGTCTGGCCAAGTCCGGGTGATTCACGCGAAGTGCAGCGGACATCAATTTCGCGCGACATGCATTCGCGCTTTACTTCTTGCACACGGTACATCCATATTTGGCCTGCGCGCCGAAAAACACTAGACTTGCGGCTGGCCGTTGGAGCGTAAAGGTTGCCTGTGAAAATTCTCGTGCCTGTCAAACGTGTGGTGGACCCGTGTGTCGCCGTCCGGGTCAAGCCCGATGCGTCGGGTGTCGATACCGGCGGCGTGCGCATGAGCATGAATCCGTTTGATGAAATCGCCGTCGAAGCTGCCGTCCGGCTGCGCGAGGCCGGCATCGCCGGCGAAGTTGTCGTCGTTTCCTGCGGCGTTGCGGCCTCGCAGGAAGTGCTGCGCAATGCCATGGCGATCGGTGCCGATCGCGGAATTCTCGTCGAAACGGCCAACGAATTGTCGCCGTTGGTCGTCGCCAAGCTGCTCAAGGTTGTCTGCGCCGAGGAGAAGCCTGATCTCGTCATCTGCGGCAAGCAAGCGGTTGACGACGACGCCAACCAGACCGGACAGATGCTCGCCGCATTACTCGGATGGCCGCAGGCGACCTTCGCCTCGGCGCTCGATATCGTCGAAGGCCGGGTCTGCGTTACGCGCGACGTCGATGACGGTCGGGAAACGCTGCGCTGTGCGCTGCCGGCGGTGGTGACGACCGAGCTTGGTCTCAACGAACCGCGCTATGCGACACTTCCAAATATCATGAAAGCGCGCAAGAAGCCCTTGCACGTCGTCACGGCCGGAGAGCTGGGCGGTGAACCTGCCGTCGGTGTGATGACAATCGAATGGTCAGAGCCACCGGCAAGACGTGCCGGTGTGCGTGTCGAAGGCGTCGCCGAGTTGCTCGATCGGCTCCGCGCGTCCAAGGTTCTGTAAGGAGAGGGCAGCGTGAGCGTTCTTGTCATCGCCGAACACGATCATCGGCGTCTCTTCCCGGCGACGCGGCATGCGGTGTCCGCAGCGCAACAACTCGACGCCGATGTCGATGTGCTGGTCGCTGGTTGCGATTGTCGTGACGTTGCCGTTACCGTTTCTGCAATGTCCGGGGTAAGGCGCGTGCTTCTCGTCGAAGCCCCGCACTATGCGGCACAGACCGCCGAAAACCTCGCGACGCTGGTTGCGGCGCAGGCGGCACCGTATTCACATGTCCTGGCATCGGCGTCGGCTTTCGGCAAGAACCTGCTGCCGCGGATCGCGGCACTGCTCGATGTCGAACAGATCTCCGATGTCTGCCGCATTCTGTCCGCCGATACCTTCGTGCGCCCGGTCTACGCCGGTAATGCGCTGGTGACGGTTCGCAGCGACAACGCGAAGAAGGTGCTCAGCATCCGCGCCGCGGCGTTTCCCGGTGCGGGAGAAGGGGGTAGCGGCAGTATCGAGGCGATCCCCGCCACACCGGATCTCGGTCTTGTCGACATTCTGCGCCGCGATCTTCGCACCGCCGGACGGGCCGAGCTTGGCCTTGCCCGTGTCGTCGTTGCCGGTGGGCGCGGGCTGGGGGGCGCGGACCATTTCAACGACATATTGACACCGCTGGCGAATAAGCTTGGCGCGGCCCTTGGTGCGAGTTATGGGGCGGTGAGCGCTGGCTATGCCGCGCCCGATTTGCAGATCGGGCAGACCGGCAAGATCATCGCGCCGGATCTGTATATTGCGGTTGGCATATCCGGAGCCATTCAGCATCTGGCCGGCATCAAGGATGCCAAAGTGATTGTCGCTATCAACAAGGATCCCGAGGCGCCGATCTTCAAGGTGGCCGACTATGGTCTCGTCGCCGATCTGTTCGAGGCGGTTCCGGCGCTGGTCGCCGCGCTCGGCACGGAAAGATGATGACGCGAGAATCGATAGAGTTCGATGTCGTCATTGTCGGCGGCGGTCCGGCGGGACTGGCCGCAGCGATCCGTCTGCGGCAACTCGCGCAGGCGCAGGCGTTCGACCTGACGGTATGCGTGCTCGAAAAGGCGGCCGAGATCGGCGCGCATATTCTCTCCGGCGCGGTCATGGATCCGCGCGCGCTCGACGAATTGCTCCCGGAGTGGCGGCAGGCCGGCGCGCCCTTCGATGTACCCGTTGCCGACGAGCATTTTCTCTGGCTCGGTGAAGCACGCAGCGTGCGTATCCCATCGGCGTTGTTGCCGCAGTGCTTTCATCATGATGGCGGCCGTGTCGTTTCGCTCGGCGATGTATGCCGCTGGCTGGCACAGCGGGCCGAAGCGCTGGGCGTCGAACTCTTTCCCGGGTTCGCCGCCGTCGATGTGATCATCGACGCGGACGGTGCTGTTGCCGGTGTCATTACCGGAGACGCAGGGCGTCGGGCGGACGGCAGCGCTGGTGCGAATTTCCAGCCGGGCATCGAGGTGCGTGGCAAATACACGATCTTTGCCGAGGGCTGTCGCGGCCCGCTCGGAAAGCAGTTGATGACCCGCTATCGCCTGCGCGACGGCGCGGCGCCGCAGACCTATGGCCTTGGCATCAAGGAACTGTGGGAGGTGCCGTCGGCGCAGTCGCATCCGGGTCGCGTCGTCCATACCTGCGGCTGGCCGTTGCGCCCCGATACCTATGGCGGAGGCTTCCTCTATCACCAGGCGGGCGGACGGGTGGCGGTCGGGCTGGTGGTCGGGCTCGGCTATCGCAATCCGTATCTTTCGCCGTTCGATGAGTTCCAGCGTTTCAAGACGCATCCGGCCATCCGTGGCGTACTTGCCGGCGGCCGGCGTGTGGCTTACGGGGCTGCCGCGGTTGTTTCCGGCGGGGTTCGCGCCTTGCCAACAACGGTCTTTCCCGGTGGCGTGCTGGTCGGCGATGACGCCGGTTTTCTCAACCCGGCGCGCAGCAAGGGATCGCATACGGCGATGAAGTCCGGCATGTTGGCCGCCGAGGCAGTCGTGACGGCCTTGCTGGCCGGCCGTCAGCACGACACGCTGGTCGATTTTCCGCGCGCGCTTCAGGACAGCTGGTTATTCCGGGAGCTTTGGCAGGTACGCAATTTCAAGCCATGGATGGAAAAGGGGCTGTGGGTCGGTGGCGCGCTGTTCGGCATCGAGCAGAAAGTCTTTGGCGCAACGGTGCCGTGGACGCTGCCGCCGTGTCCGCCGGACCATCTCCGGCTCGACAAGGCATCGGCCAGCGAGGCGATCGTTTATCCGAAACCGGATGGCATCCTGACCTTCGATCGCGCGTCCTCGGTGTTCCTGTCGAACATCCGCCACGACGAACAGCAAGCGTGTCACCTGCGACTCAAGGATGCCGAACTGCCGATCCGCGTTAACCTTGCCGAGTATGATGCGCCGGAACAACGCTATTGCCCGGCCGGCGTCTATGAGATCCGGCAAGGGGCCGATGGGCGTACATCCCTGCAGATCAACGCGCAGAATTGCCTGCATTGCAAGACCTGCGATATCAAGGATCCGCTGCAGAATATCGACTGGACGCCGCCGGAGGGCGGCGACGGGCCGTCGTATCCCGCCATGTAGTGTCGCCGGCGGCGAGGCGCTACAATCCGTTCCCCCGCTTTTTTTGTTGATTGAGTTGCCGATGGACGCACCCAAACCCCTGTTTTCCTACCGCAAGTACTGGGCGAAACGCTTCGGCACTGCGCCGTTCCTGCCCATGTCGCGCGAGGAAATGGATGCGCTCGGCTGGGATTCGTGCGACATCATCATCATTTCGGGCGACGCCTACGTCGACCATCCGAGTTTCAGCATGGCGCTGATCGGGCGCCTGCTTGAGGCGCAGGGGTTTCGTGTCGGCATCATCGCGCAGCCCGACTGGCGCTCGGCCGAGGCTTTCCGCGCGCTCGGCCGGCCCAACCTGTTTTTCGGCGTCTCGGCCGGCAACATGGATTCGATGGTTAATCGCTACACTTCCGACCGCAAGATCCGCTCCGACGACGCCTATACACCGGATGGCGCGGCCGACAAGCGGCCCGACCGCGCCGTCGTCGCCTACGCGCAGCGTTGCCGCGAGGCATTCCCCAATGTCAATGTCGTGATCGGATCGATCGAGGCCAGTCTGCGGCGCATCGCCCATTACGATTACTGGTCGGATACCGTGCGGCGCTCGGTGCTGCCGGACGCCAAGGCCGACCTGCTGCTTTACGGCAATGCCGAGCGCGCCATCGTCGCGCTGGCGCATCGCCTGGCTGCCGGCGAGCCGATCGCACAGATCCGCGATTTGCGCGGTTCCGCTTTCATGGTGCCGACGGGCTGGCGTCCCGATGACGAATGGGTCGAGATCGATGCGTCCGACGTCGACACGCCGGGGCCGCTGATGCGGCATCCGAATCCTTATGGCGAATCGGCGGTGTCGGCGCCAGCGGGCGTTTCGGAGGCTTCGGCACCGGGCGAGGCAAATACGGTGGCATTGCGCTTTCATCCGCCTACTGGCCGCGTTCGTGCCGATCGCGCGCACACGGTGGTGCGTCTGCCGTCCTACGAGCAGGTCAAGGACGATCCGGTGCTTTACGCGCATGCCTCGCGAACCTTTCATCTTGAATCGAATCCGAATAATGCGCGGGCGCTCGTGCAGGCGCACGGTGGACGTGACGTCTGGCTAAATCCGCCGCCCTTGCCGCTCTCGACCGCCGAGATGGATGGCGTTTATGGCCTGCCGTACCAGCGTCGGCCGCACCCGTCGTATGGCGATGCGAAGATTCCGGCCTACGAGATGATCCGTTTTTCGGTCAATATCATGCGCGGCTGCTTCGGCGGCTGCACGTTCTGTTCGATCACCGAGCACGAGGGCCGTGTCATCCAGAGCCGTTCGGAAGAATCGGTGCTGCAGGAAATCGAAGAGATCCGCGACAAGACGCCGGGATTTACCGGCGTCATTTCCGATCTCGGCGGGCCGACCGCCAACATGTACCGACTGGCCTGTCGCGACGATCGCATCCAGGCGGCCTGCCGGCGTCTGTCCTGCGTCTTTCCGGACATCTGCGAGAACCTCGGCACCGATCACGCGCCACTGATCGAACTGTATCGCAAGGCGCGGGCGCTCAAGGGCATCAAGCGCATCCTGATCGGTTCCGGCCTGCGCTACGACCTGGCGGTGCGATCGCCGGCGTACATCCGCGAACTGGTGACGCATCACGTCGGCGGCTATCTCAAGATCGCGCCGGAGCACACCGAGCCCGGACCGCTGGCGCACATGATGAAGCCGGGTATCGGCACCTATGACACCTTCAAGCGCCTGTTCGACCAGTTTTCGAAAGAGGCGGGCAAGGAGCAATACCTGATCCCGTATTTCATCGCCGCGCATCCCGGTACGCGCGACGAGGATATGGTCAATCTCGCGTTGTGGCTCAAGCGCAACGATTTCCGTCTCGATCAGGTGCAGACCTTCCTGCCGACGCCGATGGCAATCGCGTCGGCGATGTATCACAGCGAGCGCAATCCGCTCAAGAGGGTGACGCGCAACGGGCCTCTGGTCGGCACCGTGCGCGGTGCGCGGCAGCGGCGTCTGCACAAGGCTTTCCTGCGCTATCACGATCCGGAAAACTGGCCGCTCCTGCGTGAGACACTCAAGGCGATGGGGCGTGCCGACCTGATCGGCAATGGCAAGAGGCATCTGGTGCCGAATTTCCAGCCCCCGGGGACCGGACGGCGTTTCGACAGTGCTGGCGAGTCCCGCCCGGGCGCTGAAACGAAGAAGTCCGGGCGTGTGCCCGGTGGTCGGCCGACCACCGGAAAGCCGTCACGTACGCCGGTGCGGCGCGGGCGCTGAGTCGTTTGCGTGGCGTCGATTTAATCGGCGAAGACCGAGATCGGGATGCGCGCGGCTTCGCCGATGTGCTCGTTGAGGATCTTGGTGAGCGTGCCGTCGGCGGCGAGTTGCGCGAGCCGTCGGTCAATTTCCGGCAATAGCGCGCGATACGGCGAGCGCTTGCTGAAGCCGAGGTGGATCGGCTGATCGGAAACGAAGGGGCGTAGCGCGACGATGCGGTCTTTGAGTTCGGCGCTGTTCAGCATGGCCATGCCCATGTAGTAGCCGGTGACGAAATAGTCGATGCGTCCGCTGTCGAGCTTGCGGAAATTGTTGAAGGGGCTGGTGGTCGTTTCGACCTTGAGGTTGGCTTTCAGAAACTCGTCGAAGCCGTTGCCGAAGGCGTCGCCGATGGTAACGCCGCCGGTCAGCGGCTTGAGTTCGTTCCAGGATTTGAAGGGGATGCTCTTGTCGCGCCGCATGAAAATGGCGATCGGATTGCCGAAGGTCGGATTCCTGGAGAATTCCAGCCAGTTCGAACGCTCCGGCGTGACGCGGAGGTTGACGAGCAGGTCGATGCTGCCTTCCTCGGCCATTTTCTGCGCGCGCGCCCAGGGCACCATGACCGGGCGCAGGGTGTATTCCTTCGGGATGATGAGTTCGAGGAGGTGGGTGCAGGCGCCTTCGTACTGGCTGCCGTTGGCGCTCCAGTCGTAGGGCGGGTACTTGGGGTTGGTCGCCCATTTGATGGTGTTCTCTTCGGCGTGACCCGAGGGTGCGAACAATCCTGCCAGCAGGGCAAGGACTGTCGTGCACAGCGATTTGCTCGGGTTCATCGGTCAGATCCTTTGCGGATGCACGGCATAATTATAGGAGATATCCCCGTGCTCGCCGGCGATACGTCATCGCTTGCAGCTGCGTCGGGCGCATGACAATACGATCATGCCGACGGAGAGGTTCGGTCTGTGGTAGAATTGCCGCCTTTTTCAACGAGTTAGGCTCTCATGTCCCGTCCCGTCCGCAATATCGCCATCATCGCCCACGTCGATCACGGCAAGACCACGCTCGTCGACAAGCTGCTGCAGCAGGCTGGCACCTTCGCCGCCCACCAGCATGTTGCCGAGCGCGTCATGGATTCCAACGATCTGGAGCGCGAGCGCGGGATCACGATTCTGGCCAAGAACCTGGCCGTCGACTATGAGGGTGTGCATATCAACATCGTCGATACGCCGGGACACGCCGACTTCGGCGGCGAGGTCGAGCGCGTGCTGGGCATGGTCGATGGCGTGCTGCTGCTCGTCGATGCGGTCGAGGGGCCAATGCCGCAAACGCGGTTCGTGACCAAGAAGGCGCTGGCGCTGGGCCTCAAGCCGATCGTCGTGGTCAACAAGATCGACCGCGATGGTGCCCGTCCGGATTGGGTCGTCGATCATACCTTTGATCTTTTCGACAAACTGGGTGCGACCGACGAACAGCTCGACTTCCCGGTGATCTACGCGTCGGCGATCAACGGCTACGCGATGACTGATCTCAATAATCCCGGCACTGACATGCGTCCGATGTTCGACGAGATCCTGAGATACGTGCCGCCGCCGGAGGCCGATGACATCGAAGGTTCGCTGCAGTTGCAGATTGCGGCGCTCGATTATTCGTCCTATGTCGGTCGCATCGGCATCGGCCGTATCCAGCGTGGCAAGCTCAAGCCGGCGCAGCAGGTCACCGTGATGTACGGCCAGCCCGATGCCGACGGCAATTTTGCGCACGGAACGCCGAAGAATGCCAAGGTCAATCAGGTGCTGGGCTTCCGTGGCATCGAGCGCACGCCGATGGCCGAGGCGGTGGCCGGTGACATCGTTCTGGTGACCGGTATCGACGAACTGTCGATCGGTTGCACGATTACCGATCCGGCCGCGCCGGAGGCCCTGCCGATGCTCAAGATCGACGAGCCGACGCTGAACATGACCTTCATGGTCAATGATTCGCCGTACGCCGGGACCGAGGGCAAGTTCGTGACCAGCCGCCAGATCCGCGAGCGGCTGCAGAAGGAACTGCTGACCAATATGGCGCTGCGCGTCGAGGACACGAACGAGACCGATTCCTTCCTGGTGTCCGGACGCGGCGAGCTGCATCTGACCATCCTGCTGGAAACCATGCGGCGCGAAGGCTACGAACTGGCAGTCGGGCGGCCCAAGGTGATTTTCAAGACGATTGACGGCGAGCAGTGCGAACCCTACGAGATGCTGACGCTCGACGTCGAGGAAGCGCATCAGGGCGGTGTCATGGAAGCGCTCGGTTATCGCAAGGGCGATCTCGTCGATATGGTTTCGGATGGCCGCGGTCGCGTGCGTCTCGAATACCGTGTGCCGGCGCGTGGCCTGATCGGCTTCCAGGGCGAATTCATGAACCTGACGCGCGGCACCGGCCTCATGAGCCACGTCTTCGACGACTACGCGCCGATCAAGGGCGATATTCCGGGGCGTCGCAACGGGGTGCTGATTTCGGCCGAGCACGGCGAAGCCGTTGCCTATGCGCTGTGGAAGCTGCAGGATCGCGGCCGCATGTTCGTGATACCGAACGACCGCCTGTATGAAGGCATGGTCATCGGCATTCATTCGCGCGAGAACGATCTCGTCGTCAATCCGATCAAGGGCAAGCAGCTGACCAACGTGCGGGCATCCGGCACCGACGAAGCCGTGCGCCTGACGCCGCCGGTCCAGCTGACGCTCGAAAGTGCGGTCGAGTTCATCGACGACGACGAACTCGTCGAGATCACGCCCAAGAACATCCGCATCCGCAAGCGTTTCCTGTCCGAGCACGAACGTCGACGGGCGATGCGCGCCGAGGGCTGAGGCGGAACTTTCTGCCGGAAGGCTTGATTCCCTGGATTTATCTCCTACGCTGAAAGTACGGGATGGGTTCAGGGGGCAAGGGTCATCCGGATGAAAGGAGGTTCAAGATGTTCAAGGTTATTCTCAAACGGACAGTTCCTGCCAGCAAGGAAAAGGAATTGCTGGCACTGATCACGCAATTACGTGTCGGCGCTTCCGGGCAGGAGGGGTACATTTCCGGGGAAACACTGCATAACGCGGCGAAGCCGGAAGAGTACGTCGTCATCAGCATCTGGGACAGCGGCAAGAGCTGGCGCAAGTGGCTCGAGAGCGAAGCGCGGATCGCCGTGCAGACGCAGATCGATGAATTGCTGGGAACACCGACGATCTGCGAGACTTATGTCTATCCGCATATGACGCACAGCGTCTGATTCACCAAGCGGCAGCCATCATGCCGCAGCAGCGTGGCCCGGAAACGGTTTCCGGGCCTTTTTCATGGGCGCGCCGCCCTTTGATGCGCGTTGCGCTGTAACGATCGCATCGAAACACGGTATAGTCGTCGTCCTTCGATCCGCGGCATCGGTCGCGGCGTCATCACATGCTTCGAAAGGATGAACGATGCTCAGGCTAGATTCCCACCCGTCCGGTCAGCACTTTCTGCATATTCCGGGACCGAGTCCGGTGCCGGCGCGGATCCTGCGCGCGATCAGTTATCAGACGATCGATCATCGCGGTCCGGAGTTCGGCCAGCTGGGGCTCAAGGTGCTCGAGGGCATCAAGCAGATCTTCCGCACGCAGCATCCGGTTGTCATTTATCCGGCGTCGGGTACCGGCGCCTGGGAGGCCGCGTTGGTCAATACGTTGTCGCCTGGCGATCTCGTGCTGATGTACGAGACCGGCCATTTCGCCAGCTTGTGGCGCAAGCTTGCCGACCGGCTCGGCCTGCAGACCGAATTCATCAGTTTTCCGGGGATCGAGGGCTGGCGGCGCGGCGTCGATCCGGAACGGATCGCAGCGCGCCTGCGCGAGGATACGCAGCATCGCATCAAGGCCGTCTGCGTTGTCCATAACGAGACTTCGACCGGCGTCGTCTCGGACATCGCCGCCGTGCGGCGGGCGATCGACGCGGCGGGGCATCCGGCGCTGCTGATGGTTGATGCCGTGTCCGGACTCGGATCGGCCGAGTATCGCCATGACGATTGGGGCGTCGACGTCACCATCGCCGGCTCGCAAAAAGGGCTGATGCTGCCGCCCGGGCTCGGCTTCAACGCCATTTCGCCGAAAGCGCTCGAGGCGTCGCGGCAGGCGCGCCTGCCCAAGGCCTTCTGGGCCTGGGACGAATATATCGAGATGAACCGCAGCGGCTACTGGCCGACGACGCCGGCGACCAATCTTCTCTATGGCCTGCATGAGGCCATCGACATGATCCTCGGCGAAGGGTTGGACAATGTCCTGGCGCGTCACCGGCGTCTTGGCGCCGCTTGCCGGGCGGCGATCGAGGCCTGGGGGCTGGAGAATCTCTGCCTCGATCCGGCACAGGTTTCGCCGGTGTCGACGGCGGTGTTGCTGCCCGAGGCCTACGATGCCGACGGGCTGCGCCGGCTGATTCTCGACCGCTACAACCTGTCGCTCGGCACCGGGCTCGGCAAGGTCAAGGGCCGCGTCTTCCGCATCGGCCATCTTGGCGACTGCAATGCGCTGACCTTGCTGGCGGCATTGAGCGGCTGCGAGATGGGTATGCGCGCGTTCGGTGTGCCACTCAAGGCCAGCGGCGTTGTCGCGGCACAGGACTGTCTGCAGTGACAGGCAGCGTTCAGGGGCGAATCCAGAGTAAAATCCGGCTATGAGCTATCAAGTCCTGGCGCGCAAATGGCGGCCGAAATCCTTTGAAAGTCTCGTCGGACAGGAGCACGTCGTGCGTGCCCTGACGCATGCCTTGAGCGATCAGCGACTGCATCACGCTTACCTGTTCACCGGTACGCGCGGGGTCGGCAAGACGACGCTGGCGCGGATCCTCGCCAAGTCGCTCAATTGCGAAACCGGCGTGACAGCGACGCCCTGCGGCGTCTGTTCGGCGTGCACCGAAATCGATGCCGGTCGCTTCGTCGACCTGCTCGAAGTCGATGCGGCGACCAACACCAAGGTCGATGAGATGCGGCAGTTGCTCGAGAATGCCGTGTATGCGCCGACCCGGGGCCGCTTCAAAGTCTATGTCATCGACGAAGTGCATATGCTCTCCAATTCGGCCTTCAACGCCATGCTGAAGACGCTTGAAGAGCCGCCCGAGCATGTCAAATTCATCCTGGCGACGACCGATCCGCAGAAGATTCCGGTGACGGTGTTGTCGCGCTGCCTGCAGTTCAACCTCAAGCAGATGACGCCGCCGCTGATTTCCGGCCATCTTCGCCACATCCTCGAAGTCGAGGGGGTCGCCGCTGACGCCGCGGCGTTGAACCTGCTGGCGCGTTCGGCGTCAGGCAGCATGCGTGATGCGCTGTCGCTGCTCGACCAGGCCATCGCCCACGGCGCCGGAAAAGTGGATGAGGATCAGGTGCGCGACATGCTCGGCACCGTTGATCTCGATTATCTGTATTCAATACTCGACGCGCTGCTTGCCGACGATGTCAGCGGAATGCTGCAGGTGGCCGATGCGATGGCGACCCGCAGCCTGTCGTTCGACGAGGCGCTGCAGGAATTGGCGGCCTTGTTCACGCGGCTGCAGATCGCTCAACTGGCACCGCAGGCCATCGCCGACGACTTGCCGGAGCGCGAGCGCCTGCTGGCGCTGGCTGGACAGTTCGATCCGGAATTCATTCAGCTGGGGTACCAGATCGCCGTGCACGGGCGCAAGGAACTGCCGCTGGCGCCGGACGAGCAGGCCGGATTTGTCATGACGCTGCTGCGGCTCCATACCTTCCGTCCGGCCGATGATGGTGACATGTCACCGCCCCCCGCGGCGCGGCCGAAAGCACCGCCGGTCACGCGTCCCGCGCCGGCGAAATCGCCGGTTTCTGCTCCGGCTCCCGCATCAGAAGCGCCGCCCACACCGCGCATGAGCGAAGCGCCGGTGCCGGAGCGTCGCCCGGCGGCGATCGAAACGGTGATACCGGAAGCGCCCGGGGCTCGGGAAGTGCAGCCGGCGGCCGCACCGCCGGCACAAAAGGTATCGGCGCCATCGCAGGTTTCAGGCGATTGGCATGATATCCTGCCAGCGCTCGGGGTCAGCGGCATGGCGCGCGAACTCGGACAGCATTGCCTGCTGCAGAGCGTCGAGGAAACGCGCGTCGTCCTCTGCCTGTCGCCGGCGCATCGGCACCTGCAGATCAAGCCGGCCCAGGACAAGCTGCAGCAAGCCTTGTCGGAGTATTTCGGTCGTCCCCTTTCGCTCCGCATCGACCTCGACGAGGTCGCCGGGGACACGCCGGCCGTCACGGCGCAGCGACGGCGGCAGGAGCGGCAGGAACAAGCGGTGGCATCGCTTGAGCAGGACGAGTTCGTCCGCGAGGCGATTGACCTGTTCGATGCCACTGTAATCGAATCTTCCATCAAACCCATATCAACGAATTGAGGCAATCGCAATGATGAAAGGCGGACTCGCCGGCCTGATGAAACAGGCTCAGCAAATGCAGGAAAACATGAAGAAGGCGCAGGAGCAACTGGCGCAAGTCGAAGTCGAGGGCCAGTCCGGCGCCGGCATGGTCAAGGTCGTCATGACCTGCGCCCATGACGTTCGTCGCGTCGCCATCGACGCCTCTGTCATGGATGACAAGGAAATGCTCGAAGACCTCGTCGCCGCCGCCGTCAATGATGCCGTGCGCCGCGCCGAAGCGGTGTCGCAGGAGCGCATGGCCGGGTTTACCTCCGGTCTCAACCTGCCGCCCGGCATGAAGCTGCCGTTCTGATGACACATCCATCCAGCCTCGATTCACTGATCGAGGCGTTGCGCTGCCTGCCCGGGGTGGGGCCGAAATCGGCACAGCGCATGGCGTACTACCTGTTGCAGCGGGATCGGCCGGGCGCGAGGCTCCTGGCCGACGGCCTGCTGCGCGCGTTGTCGGCGTTGCGCCATTGCCAGCGTTGCAACACCTTCACCGAGGCCGATATCTGCGAGCGTTGTCTGTCCCCGCGGCGCGACCCGACACAGCTTTGTGTCGTCGAAACGCCGGTCGACATGAATATGATGGAACAAACACACGCCTACAATGGTCTTTACTACGTTTTGATGGGCAGGGTCTCTCCGCTTGACGGTGTCGGGCCTCGCGAACTCCAGCTCGAACAGCTGATGACGCGGGCCTGCGACGGCATTGTGCAGGAAGTCATTCTGGCGACCAATTTCACCAACGAAGGTGAAGTGACCGCGCATTACCTGACTGAAATGCTGAAAAGCCGCGATCTCCGCGTCTCGCGCATTGCGCGCGGCGTCCCGGTCGGCGGGGAGCTTGAATATGTCGATGCCGGAACGCTGGCGCAGGCTGTCCGTGAACGCCGCGCGGTCACGGAATAGCGGCATCGCGGAATAGGTATTTGGCATGAACGCTGCCTTGATCGCTGGGGGCTTTTGCGTATAATCGGCTGCTAATGCTTACCACATCGGCAGCTTCGTTCAGAGGATGGGTCTGATGAGTCAAGAAGGCAAGGTGGATTGTGGCCGGCGGCGTCTGATCGTCGCGACAGCGGCAGTGGGCGGGGCGGGGGTGGTGACGGCGATGGTGCCGTTTCTCTCCAGCATGTTGCCGTCGGAACGGGCCAAGGCGGCCGGTGCGCCGGTCGAGGTCGATGTCGGCAACCTGGCCCCGGGCCAGTTGATGACGGTTGAATGGCGCGGCAAGCCGGTGTGGATATTCAACCGCAGCCCCGAAATGCTGGAAACGCTGCCGAAGCTTGAGGGCGCGGTCGCCGATCCCAAGTCCGAGGTCAAGCAGCAGCCGGATTACTGCAAGAACGCGACGCGTTCGATCAAGCCCAATCTGCTCGTGGCCATCGGCATCTGCACGCACCTTGGCTGCTCGCCGTCGTCCAAGTTCAAGAAAGGCGCCGAGGACGGTATGCCGTCCGACTGGCAGGGCGGTTTCCTCTGTCCGTGCCACGGTTCGACCTTCGACTTCGCCGGGCGTGTCTTCAAGAGCAAGCCGGCGCCGACCAATCTTGAAATTCCGCCGCATACGTATCTGTCGGATACGCGCATCCTGATCGGCGAAGACAGGAAGGGAGCCTGATCATGGCGTCGAATTCCGGCTACGAAAAATACAAATCGGACGGTTCGCTGCTCGGCAACGTCCTCGAGTGGTTCGATGCGCGCTTCCCGGCCACCTCCCTGTGGCGCGGGCATCTCGCCGAATACTATGCGCCGAAGAACTTCAACTTCTGGTACTTCTTCGGTTCGCTCGCCATCGTCGTGCTGACCATCCAGCTGGCGACCGGTGTCTTCCTTGTGATGTTCTACAAGCCCGACGCCGCGCTCAATGCCAACGGCGTGCCGGCGGCGTTCGCCAGCGTCGAGTACATCATGCGCGACGTCAATTGGGGCTGGCTGATACGCTACATGCATTCGACCGGCGCCTCGGCCTTCTTCATCGTCGTTTATCTGCACATGTTCCGCGGCATGCTCTACGGTTCCTACCGCAAGCCGCGCGAGCTCATCTGGGTGTTCGGCGTGCTGATCTTCCTGGTGCTGATGGCCGAAGCCTTCATGGGCTATCTGCTGCCGTGGGGGCAGATGTCGTTCTGGGGCGCGCAGGTCATCGTCAATCTGTTCTCGGCCATCCCGCTGATCGGCGATCCGCTCTCACTCTGGATTCGCGGTGACTATGTCATCGGCGATGCGACGCTCAACCGCTTCTTCTCGTTCCACGTCATCGCCGTGCCGCTCGCGTTGCTCGGGCTCGTCGCCGCGCACGTGATGGCGCTGCACGAGGTTGGCTCGAACAATCCCGACGGCATCGAGATCAAGGAACACCTCGATGAAAAGGGCATTCCTCTCGACGGCGTGCCTTTCCATCCGTATTACACGGTCAAGGACATCGTCGGTGTCGTGGTCTTCGCCATCGTCTTTGCCGGTGTGGTCTTCTTCGCGCCCGAAGGCGGCGGTTACTTCCTCGAGTACAACAACTTCTTCCCGGCCGATCCGCTCAAGACGCCGCCGCATATCGCGCCGGTCTGGTACTTCACGCCCTTCTATTCGATCCTGCGCGCCGTCGTCTGGCCGATCTTCGGCATCGACGCGAAGTTCTGGGGCGTCGTCGCGATGGGGGCGTCGGTGATGATCATCGCCTTCCTGCCCTGGCTCGATCGCAGCCCGGCCAAGTCGATCCGCTACCGCGGGCCGATCTACAAGTCCTTCCTGGCGGTGTTCGTCGTCGCCTTCCTGACGCTCGGCTATCTCGGCACGCAGCCGCCGTCGCCGGCGAGCGAACTGATTTCGCAGATTTGCAGCCTGATCTATTTCGGATTCTTCCTGGCAATGCCGTGGTATTCGAAGATCGACAAGTGCAAACCGGTTCCGGAAAGGGTGACCTTCTAATGAAAACTCGCATGTTGAAGTCTTTCCTGACGGCGGTCTTCCTCCTGCCTCTGGCGGTATTCGCCGCGGGCGGCGCGCACCTCGACCGGGCGCCGGATGTTCAGGGCGATCAGGCCGCGCTCCAGAATGGCGCACGCCTCTTCGTCAATTACTGTCTCAACTGCCACGGCATGAGCTTCGTGCGCTACAAGCGGCTGACCGAGCTGGGGCTGAACGAGCAGCAGGTGCAGGACAACCTGATGTTCTCCGCCGACAAGATCGGCGAACCGATGCGCGTGGCCGCCCGTACTGGCGAACAGAAACTCTGGTTCGGCGCGGCGCCGCCGGATCTGTCGCTGGTCGCCCGGGCGCGTGCCTCGGCCGACGGCAGCGGCGCCGACTGGCTCTACACCTATCTGCGCTCCTTCCACCGTGACGCGCAGCGACCGACCGGCTGGAACAACACGCTTTTCCCCAATGTCGGCATGCCGCATGTGCTTTGGGAATTGCAGGGGCAGCCTGAATTCGACGCGACAGCGAAGAAGATCGTCTCGGGTGTTCCGGGTCAGCTGTCGGCGGCGGAATACGACAAGCAGGTGGCTGATCTCGTCGGCTTCCTGGTCTGGGCGGCCGAGCCTTCGGCGGCGTTCCGGCGTCAGGTCGGGGTTGGCGTTCTGCTCTTCCTGCTCGTGCTTTTCGGGGTTTCCTACGCGCTGAAGAAGGAATTCTGGAAGGATATCAAGTAGATCGGGTATCATTACGGTTGTAAGCCACCTGTTTTCGGGTCTCGGCATCGCCAGCGAGCGGAAAATCACCGCCCGTTGTAGCGATGCCGGTTTGTTTTTTCGGGATATTGACCATGATGAACCTTTATTCGGGCACGACCTGCCCGTTCAGTCAGCGTTGCCGCATCGTCCTCTACGAGAAGGGCATGGACTTCCAGGTAATTGACGTCGACCTCTTCGGCAAGCCCGAGGACATCGCTGTCACCAATCCGTACGGCAAGGTGCCGGTGCTCGTCGAGCGCGACCTGATCCTGTACGAGCCGAACATCATCAACGAGTACATCGACGAGCGTTTCCCGCATCCGCAGCTGATGCCGCCGGATCCGATCATGCGTGCGCGGGCGCGTCAGTTGCTGGTGACGATGGAGCGCGAAGTCTTTGCCCATATCGAGGCGCTCGAGAAGAATCTCAAGACGGCCGACAAGTCGCGCCAGATCATTCGCGACCGGCTGACCGAAATGGCACCGATCTTCGTCAAGCAGAAGCACATGCTCGGCGAGGAATTCTCGATGCTTGACGTCGCCATCGCCCCCTTGCTCTGGCGTCTCGATCACTACGGTATCGAACTGCCGAAGTCGGCGGCGCCGCTGATGAAGTATGCCGAGCGGATCTTCAGCCGCCAGGGCTACATCGACGCGCTGACGCCGTCGGAAAAGGCCATGCGCCGCTGATCGACGTATCGACGTCCGTTCGGGTGACCGGACGGACGTTTTTTCTTCCGGAATGCCATGAATCTGCCATCGACCAAACCCTATCTGCTGCGCGCCATTCACGAATGGTGCTGTGACAATGGGTTTACGCCCTACATCTCGGTTTTTCCGGACGGGCGGGCGCGGGTGCCGCGCGAGTTCATCAAGGACGGCCAGATCGTCCTGAACGTCGGGCTTGAGGCGACGGGACACCTGCACATCGGCAACGAGGAAATCACCTTCCAGGCGCGATTTGGCGGTGTCGCACGCGAGTTGTACGTGCCGATCGACAACGTCGCCGCCATCTATGCCCGGGAAAATGGCGTCGGCATGTCGTTCGAGACCGAATCGAAGCCGGCGACCGACAGCGGGGATGAAAGCCCGGAGCCGACCGATCCGCCGCCGGCGCCGAATCGCCCGAAGCTGCAGCGCATCAAGTAGGCGCGTCGCCGGCACCGAACCGGTGTCTTGCAGGCGTGCCGGATCGGCAGGGTTCCGCCTGCTGCACCAGAATGGCGCGGTCGGGATGTCCGTTCACCGGTTTTATATCGCAAGTGCATGTTTTTGAAGGCTGGCACGCCTGTTGCTGTGCTTTCGCGAAACCAGTACGCAGCAAACCGGTCTCTGTCATAGACAACCCATCAGCGGAGCGGACATGAACTATGCACATTTCATCCGGGAAATCGGGCGCGGCCGCGAAGGCGCGCGCGACCTCGAATTCGCCGAGGCGCAACAACTCTACGGCGCGATGCTGGACGGCGGCGTGCCCGACGTCGAACTGGGCGCGATCCTGATCGCTTTGCGCATGAAGGGCGAGGTCATCGAGGAGATGGCCGGTTTCATGGCGGCGACGAACGAGCGGCTGACAACGCTCGATTGCCCGCGTGACCGCTATCGTCCGGTCGTCATCCCGAGCTATAACGGCGCCCGCAAGGGGCCGAACCTGACGCCGCTGCTCGCCCTGCTGCTGCAGCGCTTCGGCGTGCCGGTGCTGATTCACGGTCAGATCGAAGGCTACGGTCGCGTGACGACGGCGCAGATCCTGCGCGAAATCGGCATCATGCCGGTGACCAGCCGGGCGCATGCCAACCAGCATCTCAAGGACGGGGCGATCACTTTTGTCCCGGTCTCGGTCATTTCGCCCGGGCTGGCGCAGTTGTTGACTGCCCGCAGCCGATTGGGCTTGCGCAACTCGGCGCACAGCCTCGTCAAGATGCTCGATCCATTTGCCGGAAAAGGCTTGCTGCTCGCGGCGGCGACGCATCCGGAATATCTTGAACTGATGCGCGAACTGCTTTCCAAGCTTGGCGCGACGGCACTGCTGTTGCGTGCGACCGAGGGCGAACCGGTGGCCAATCCGAAGCGGCGTCCGCGCATCGAGCATTTGCATGACGGCGCCATCGATCTGCTCTTCGACGCCGAACACGAGAGCCTGCGTGCCATGCCGCATTTGCCGGAGGATTGCGATGTGCATTCGACGGTGACCTGGACGCAGGCGGTGCTGGCCGGCACGGTGGCGATGCCGGCGCCGCTCGCC
This sequence comes from uncultured Propionivibrio sp., assembly GCF_963666255.1. Classification (NCBI taxonomy): domain Bacteria; kingdom Pseudomonadati; phylum Pseudomonadota; class Betaproteobacteria; order Rhodocyclales; family Rhodocyclaceae; genus Propionivibrio; species uncultured Propionivibrio sp. The sequence continues at coordinate 87,831 of NZ_OY762655.1, forward strand.
AACCAGTTGGCGTGCTGCCTGTACGCCAGCGGTTATGCTGATGACTTCAACCAGGCCAAGGCCATCGTCGCGGTCGAAGCGCTGGCCTGATTCTTTCTTCGTCGTTGCCCACGGCGATGCGGTTTCGCCGGCACGGCGCGATCCCCTATAATCGAGGCCTGTCCTTTCGGAGTCTGCCTTCTTGATGGAATTGCTGCTGCTGGTTTTCCTGGTGCTGCTCAACGGCGTGCTGGCGATGTCGGAAATCGCCGTTGTGTCGTCGCGCAAGGCGCGTCTGCAGAAACTGGCGGATGACGGTAGTCTCGGTGCTCAGCGTGCGCTCGAGCTTTCCAACGAACCGTCGGGCTTTCTGTCGACGATCCAGATCGGTATTACCACCGTCGGCATTCTCAGCGGCGCGATCGGCGAAGGCGCGCTGGCCGACCCGCTGACCGGCTGGCTCGAACAATTTGACTTGCTTGCTCCCTATGCGCGTGGCGTTGCCCTGACGCTGGTTGTCGTCGGTCTGACCTATTTTTCCGTCGTGATCGGCGAGCTTGTGCCGAAGCGTCTCGGCTTGCTTGCGCCGGAAGCGATCGCCGCGCTGGTGGCGGCGCCGATGAATTTCCTGGCTCGGGCGGCACGTCCTCTCGTCCTGCTGTTGTCATCGTCATCAAGCCTGGTGCTGCGCCTGATTGGCACGCGCAATCGCGAAGAGCCGCCGGTGACCGACGACGAGATCAATGTGCTGATGGAGCAGGGCGCCGAGGCCGGCGTCTTCCATGAGAGCGAGCAGGCGATCGTTTCCAATGTCCTGCGCCTCGACGAACAGCGCATCGGCGCGATCATGACGCACCGCAACGATATTTACGTGCTCGACCTGGAGGATTCCGAGGAAGCCCTGCGCGCCAAAGTGGCGGAGTCGCCCTTCACGCGAGTCATCGTCTGCCGCGACGGTCTTGATAATGTCGTCGGGATACTGCGCACGGCCGATCTGCTGCGGCCGGCACTGGCCTGCGAGAAGCTCGACATCGAGCAGCATCTGCGGCCGCCCCTGTATGTGCCGGAAGGCGTCAGCACGACGCTGCTGCTGGAGAGTTTCCGTTCCTCGCGACAGCAGTGCGCCTTGATCGTCGACGAATACGGCGAGTTGCAGGGGCTGGTGACGCTGACCGATGTGCTGACCTCGATTGTGGGCGAGTTGCCGTCGTCGGATAGCGGCGAGGCGCCGGACGTCGTGCAGCGCGAGGACGGCTCCTGGCTGGTCGATGGCGGCCTGGCGATCGAGCGGCTGAAGCAGGTGGCCGGGATCGAGGAGAATCTGCCGGGCGAGGACGAGAATGCCTTCAACACACTGGGCGGACTCGTGATGTTCGTGCTCGGCCGCATTCCCTCGGTGACGGATCAGTTCGAGGCGGCCGGTTGCCGCTTCGAGGTCGTCGATATGGACAAGAACCGGGTCGACAAGGTGCTGGTGACGCGCCTGCCGGCAGATGACGTGACGATTTGATCGTCCGCTTTGGGGAGCGCTGATCATGGAACTGCATGTCAATGATATTTCGCATGTCATCCAGCTTTCGGTGGCGCCGGTGTTCCTGCTGACCTCGATCGCGACGATGATCAATGCGATGAACACCCGTCTCGGCCGCATCGTCGATCGCCGTCGCAAGGTGCTCGAACAACGGCGCGGCGAGAATTCGGCCGTCGACGAAGAGTGCGACCTCGAGTTGCGCACGCTGAGCCAGCGCGCGCATCTCTCGTATCTCGGCATTTTTTTCGCCGTGCTTTCGGCGCTCCTGATCTGCCTCGTGATGATCGGCGCTTTTCTGGGCGCGCTGATCTCGGTCGATCTCTCGAAGGGCGTCGCCATCGTCTTCATTCTCGCGCTATGCGCCGTGATCGGCGCGCTCGGGCTGTTCCTGCGCGAAGTCTATCTCGGCGTCAGCGTCGGTACGCATGTGACGCATTAAGAGCCTGTTTCGGTAGGAATCGTGGGCCGCGAGCCCTTCCGAAATAGACTCTAAGCCCCGGCCGCGTACCGTCATAGTCGTTCCGATTACGCTAGAATTCCGCCTTTGAACGCGATCGTGGCGGCATGAGGCTGTCCGTTCTGGTGCGGGAGGAATTTCCTTTTGGTGTGTGACGATCGACCCCGGCCGACCTCGTTGTCGGACCTGTTCTTTTCCTTCACCTGGCTGGCCCTGCAGGGCTTCGGCGGGGTGCTCGCCGTCGTCCAGCAGGAACTCGTCGAGCGCAAGCGCTGGATGACGAACGAGGAATTCGTCGAAAACTGGGCGGTCGCGCAGATTCTGCCCGGTCCCAATGTCATCAACATCTCGATCATGATCGGCAGCCGCTATTTCGGCCTGCCCGGCGCCTTGGCCGCGATGTCGGGCATGATCGTCCTGCCGCTGTTGCTCTTGTTGCTGCTGACGCTCAGCTACCAGCACTTCTCCGACCTGCCGGCGGTCGCCGGCGCCTTGCGCGGCATGGGCGCGGTCGCCGCCGGGCTGATCATCGCCACCGGCCTCAAGATGTTGCCGGCCTTGCGCAAGAACCCGCTCGGCGTACCCTTGTGCGCGCTCTTCGCCGGCGTGTGTTTCGTCTGCATCGCGCTGCTGCGTGTGCCGCTTGTCTATGTGCTCTTCGGGCTCGGCGGCATTGCCTGCGTCATCGCCTACTGGAGGATCGGGCGATGAGTTCCCTGATGATCGACCTGCACTGGCACGACTGGTTGTCGCTCTTTCTGCACTACGCGATGCTGTCGCTGATTTCGATCGGCGGCGTCATCACGACGGTACCCGAAATGCATCGCTTTCTGGTCGATCAGAATGCCTGGCTGAGCGATGCGCAGTTCAACGGTTCGATTGCCATCGCCCAGGCCGCGCCGGGGCCGAACATGCTGTTCGTCGGCATCGTCGGCTGGAATATCGGTCTCAATGCCGGCGGCTTCGCGTGGGCGGCGTTCGGCCTGTTGCTGACGCTGGTCGGCACCCTGTTGCCGAGTTCCCTGTTGACGTACTTCGCCGCGCAATGGGGCCACCGCAACCGCGAACTGCGCGCCGTGCGCGCCTTCAAGCTTGGCATGGGGCCGATCGTCGTGGCGCTGCTGGTGGCGACCGGCTGGATACTGGCCGGCGCGCATCGCGACGCGCAGCAAGACTGGCGATTGTGGTTACTTTCGGCGCTGACCGTGCTGCTTGTCGCGCGTTTCCGCGTTCACATCCTCTGGCTGCTGGCGCTCGGCGGCATCCTCGGCGCCAGCGGTTGGGTGTAGGGATTGGAAAGGGCGGTCAGTTGTTTTTGGCGCCCTGATCGACCCACTTCTTGAGGATGTCGGTCTTTTCCTTGGGTAGCGCAGTCTTGTGGTGAGGCATGCGGATCGACGGCGCCGCGCGCCCTTCGACCAGCATGTTGAGCGCGCTGGTCAGGCTGTCGCCGGGTTTGACGATGGCGCCGAAGCGCGTGCCCTTCATCAGGCCGTCATAACTTTCCATGACCAGGCCGCTCTTTTGCGCGCCTTCGCCTTTTTCGGTGTGGCATTCGAGGCAGTATTGCTGCAGGACTGGCATGACGTCGGTCTTGAAACTGACATCCTTCTGGCCGCAGGCGGTGAGGGCAAGAGAGCCGATCAGGCACAGGCAGTACGGGATTTTGCGGTTCATGGGCCACCTCCGTCGCGGTGTTCGTCGATGTGGCGATGTCGCTGGAATAGCGGGGGTCGCCAAGCTCAGCGTAGCCTACACCAAAGCCCGGCGACAGAGAAGATGTTGGCGCGCGACGTCCGGCGGCTTGCGCGCGAATGTCTTAACTCACCATTCGGCGACCGAGCCGTCGGGATGTCGCCAGAGCGGATTACGCCAGTCGGGCGCAGTGGCACTGCGTTCAACCACCCGCGCTTCGTCGATCTCGACACCGAGTCCGGGTCGTGACGGCGGCAACAGGTGGCCGTCATGGAAGCGGAAATCCTCGGGGTTGAGGACATAGTCGAGCAGGTCGGCACCCCGGTTGTAATGGATGCCCATGCTCTGTTCCTGCAGCACCGCGTTATGGGCGACGACGTCGATATGCAGGCAGGCCGCCAGCGCCAGGGGGCCAAGCGGACAATGCGGCGCCAGGGCAATGTCGTAGGCTTCGGCCATCGCCGCGATCTTGTGACATTCGGTGATGCCGCCGGCATGAGAGAGGTCGGGCTGGGCGATGGCGAGACCGCCCGAGGCGAAAAGCGCCTTGAAGTCGAAGCGCGAATAAAGGCGTTCTCCGCCGGCGAGCGGGATCGAGGTCGCGCCGGCCAGGCGCGGGTAGTATTCCGCCTGTTCGGACAGCACCGGCTCCTCGACGAAGAGCGGCCGGTAGGGTTCGAGTTCCTTGAGCAGGACCCTGGCCATCGGCGCCGTGACGCGGCCGTGGAAATCGAGGCCGAATTCGATTGTATTGCCAAAGGTCGCGCGGATCTCGGCGACGGTGGCGATGGCGGCATCGATCTGGCGGCTGCTCTCGATCAGGGCCATCTCGCCACAGCCGTTGAGTTTGAAGGTGTCGAAACCGGCCGCTTGCAGCGTGCGGATGCCGTCGATGACCTCGGCCGGCCGGTCGCCGCCGACCCAGCTGTAGGCCTTGATGCGATCGCGGACGAGGCCGCCGAGCAACTGATAGACGGGCACGCCGAGCGCTTTGCCCTTGATGTCCCAGAGTGCCTGGTCGATGCCGGCGATGGCGCTCATCAGGATCGGTCCGCCGCGATAGAAACCGCCGCGGTAGAGCGTCTGCCAGAGGTCGTTGATGCGCGCTGGGTCCTTGCCGATCAGAAAGTCGGAGAGTTCGTGAACCGCAGTTTCAACGCTGCGCGCCCGCCCTTCGACGACCGGTTCGCCCCAGCCGGTAATGCCTTCGTCGGTCTCGACCTTGAGGAACATCCATCGCGGCGGCAGGCGGTAGGTGGTCAGGCGGGTGATCTTCATGGCAACTCCCGGCGCGGGTGTGACTAATAGAGACTACAGCACAGCGAGCCAGCCGCCGTCGACGTAGATGATTTGCCCGTTCACGTAGTTCGACGCCGTCGAGGCGAGATAGACGGCGGTGCCGGCCAGTTCGTCGGGATTGCCCCAGCGCCCGGACGGGTTGCTGGCGCGCACCCAGGCGTCGAAGGCGGCGTTCTCGATCAATGCCGTGTTCATTTCAGTGAGGATGTAGCCGGGGCCGATGGCGTTGGCCTGGATGTTGTGCGGCGCCCATTCGGCCGCCATTGCCCGGGTCAGCATCTTGATGCCACCCTTGGCGGCGGTGTAGGGCGCGACCGTGGCGCGTGCGGCTTCGCTGGTCAGCGAACCGATGTTGATGATCTTGCCGCCCTGGCCGCGCGCGATCATCCGCTTCGCCGCAGCGCGCGCGACGATGAATGCGCCGGTCAGATTGGTGTCGATGACGCGCTGCCAGTCGGCGACCTCGAGTTCGACCATCGGCTTGCGGAACTGGATGCCGGCGTTGTTGATGAGGATGTCGACGGTGATGCCACGGGCATCGAGTGCGGCGAAGGCGGCCTCGACGGCGGCTTCGTCGATGACGTCGAAGACGCAGCCTTCGGCGGCGTGTCCGGCGGCGCGCAGTCTGGCGACGGCCTCATCGACAGCTGTTTGCTGGCGGCCGTTGATCAGGATGCGGGCGCCGGCGGCGGCGAGGCCCTCGGCCAGAGAAAAGCCGATGCCGCGTACCGATCCGGTGATCAGTGCCGTGCGACCGGAGAGATTGAAGAGGGGCGACATGATGTTGTCTTTCCTTCGTGTCAGGGGGTCTGCAGCGAACCGTCGGCGAGGCGCGTCTGCGTCCAGGTCGTCACGGTTTTCTCGCAGGGGTATTTGGCGGCTTCGGCCTCGTTCAGTTCGATGCCGAGGCCGGGTTTGTCGTTGGCATAGACGTAGCCGGCGCGGAACTCCGGCAGGCCGGGAAAGACGTCGAGCAGTGCCTCGCGCGGCCCCTTGAGTTCCTGGATGACGAAGTTCGGCGGTTCGGTGCCCGACCATTCCTGAATGCCGAAATTGCGCGCGGCGAGGTCGATGTGGATGTTGGCGGCATGGGCCAGCGGCGACATGTCGCCGGGGCCGTGCCAGGCCGTGCGCACACCGAATTGTTCGGCAAAGATCTGCAGCTTGCGCGCCGGCGTGATGCCGCCGACCTGGCTGAGATGTACCCGGATGTAATCGATCAGGCGCTCGACGATCAACGTCTTCCATTCGAGCGGATGATTGAAGAGTTCGCCCTGTGCGAGCGGGATCGAGGTCTTCTCGCGCAGTTGGCGCAGCCAGTCGCCTTCCTCGAGCGGAATCGCGTCTTCGAGGAAGAAAAGCTCGAAGGCTTCGAGTTCCTGCGCGAACTTGATCGCCTCGATCGGTTTCAGGCGCTCGTGCACGTCGTGGCAGAGCGCGACGTCCCAGCCAATGCGGTTGCGGATGCCTTCGAAGAGCTTGATCGTCTCGCGCATGTAGCGCTTGCTGTCGAGATAGACGCCGTCCGGCGCGCCCGTCGGCGCCGTCGCCGGTGCCGGGCCGAAGGCGCCGCCACCGTAGCCGCCGCTCTGGCAGCGGATATGGGTAATGCCCTGTTCGCGGTAGCGCTGGATGTTGTCGCAGAGTTCGGCGAGGTCCTTGCCATCGGCATGGCGGTAGGTCGGCACGCCCTCGCGCACCTTGCCGCCGAACAGCTGGTAGAGCGGCATGCCGGCAAGCTTGCCCTTGATGTCCCAGAGCGCCATGTCGATGCCGGAGATGGCGTTGTTCTCGATCGGGCCGTTGCGCCAGTACGCGTTCTGATGCATCAGTTGCCAGAGTTCCTCGATCGCTTCGGCATCGCGGCCGACGAGCAGCGGCTTGAGGTATTCCTCGACCAGGCATTTGACCGCGACGTGCCGGTAAGCGAAGGTGGCGCAGCCGAGGCCGAACAGTCCCGGCTGGTTGGTGTCGACCTTGACGACGACGAGGTTGATGCCTTCCGGCGCCGTCAGGATGACGTTGACATCGGTGATGCGGATGCTCATGGGGCGGACCTCGTCGGGATTCAGAACGTCAGCTGGACTTTCATGTGGGCCTTGCGGTCTGAGGCCATTTCGAAGGCCTCGACGGCGCGCTCGAAGGGCAGCGTCGCGGTGATGATCGGTTTGACGTCGATGCGGCCTTCCTTGATCAGGCGGGCGGCCAGCGCGTATTCCGAATGGAAGCGGAAGGCGCCCTGGAAGCAGATTTCCTTGCCGACGAGCGCGTTGATCGGGATCGGCACCTCGCCGGTCACGCCGACCTGGACGAGCGTGCCGCGCGGTCGCAGGACCGGCAGCACGTCCTTGATGACGACGCCTGCGCCGGTGCACTCGATGGCGACATCGAAATAACCCTTGTCGGCAGTGAATTCCTCGGTGGCGAGGCCGGGCGCCTGCGACACGTTGACAGTGCGCGTGGCACCCATCGCCGTTGCCTTCTTCAGCGCGGCGTCATGAAGATCGGTAGCAACGACTTCGAGTGCGCCGGCATAGCGCGCGGCGGCGATGACGAGCGCGCCGATCGGGCCGGAGCCGGTGACGAGTACGCGCTTGCCAGTCAGCGATCCTGCCTGGCGGACGGCGTGCAATGCCACCGACAGGGGTTCGCAGCAGGCGGCTTCGCCGAGCGAGACGGTGTCGCCGACAGGTTCGCACTGGAATTCCTGAGCGACGATATGCTCGCGAAATGCGCCCTGACTATGCGGAATGCGCATGGCGCTGCCATAGAACCACATGTCCAGGCAGTGCTGCTGTTCGCCGGCCAGGCAGAATTTGCAGTGTCCGCAGGGACGGCTCGGATTGAGCGCGATGCGGTCGCCTGGCTTGACCTTGGTGACCTTGGCGCCGACGGCTTCGACCGTGCCGGCGACTTCGTGGCCGAGGACGATCGGTTGCTTGACACGGACGACGCCGAAGCCGCCGTCGAGGTAGTAGTGCAGGTCGGAGCCGCAGATGCCGCCGGCGCCGATGCGCACGAGCACCTGATCGTCGCCCATCTCGGCGACTGGCACCGATTCAATGCGCAGATCCTTTTCCGAGTGGAGCACACAAGCACGTGATTCCATGGTCATTCTCCTGTCAAGATTGTTCAATGCGGGTGTTCTATGCGTGGCGATTCGTCTCAGCGCCCGGCGGGCTTTCGCCAGGGCAGGGTGGCGCGGCGATGGACGGCCATCGGAACGACACCATACTCGGCCGTCGAGACACTGTCCAAGAGGCTGCAGGCGGCGATCTGCGCCTGCCGTTTCTCCATGCGCGCGCGGCGTTCGTCCATCAGTTCGTGGCGTGCCTCGAAGGGCGGCGCCTTGAGCGGTACGAGTTCGCCGCGCAGAAAGGCGTCGCGATCGAGCAGATCGATGCGCTTGTCGCTGAGCCGGACCCAGAGCAGGTCGCCGTTCATCAGCGCGCCGATACCGCCGCCCTCGAAGGCTTCCGGCACCGTGTGGCCGACGCAGGCGCCCTTGGTGACGCCGGAATAGCGGCCGTCGGTCACCATGATCGAGGTCTTCTCGACGTCACCGTGGTGGCGCAGGTACTGGCTCGGCGCGAACATCTCGGGCATGCCGAAGGCCTTGGGCCCCTGGCCGGCAATGACGAAGGCAAAGGACAGCGTGCCGCGCTGGATCATCGTGCGGATGTCCTCGTCGGCCGGCGCGTAGTTGTGGCGGCGCAGCGCGGCGAGGAGTTCGGGTGTCAGTTCTGGCATGCCGGCCAGCGTATCGACGAGGTTGCCGGAATGCAGTTCGTCGTTGCACGGGTGCTCGTTTTCGTAATAGCGCACGACAAAGACATGGTCGTTGAAGCGTTCGTATTGCGAGGTCGCCATGCCCGAGACCTTGAGCGTGCAGGACGAGAAGAAATTGCCGCGCAGGATGTCCGTGCCCGAAATGTCGCGGATCGGGTGGATGCGGATGACCGAGCGCTCCTGCGGCAGTGCCGGCGAGACGGCGACCTCGATGGCGGCGAGGCGTTCGCCCCAGGTCTTGCCGGCGACGGTCGGCGCGTCGAGGTCGAGCGGTACGCGCAGGGCATCGAGCGCCTTGTACAGGCTGGCGATGCCATGGTGATGACCGGCCAGCCATTGCTGCGCCAGCACGTGGGTATCGCGCTGCTCGGTTAGGCTGTGGGCGAAGATGTCCGGTACCGGGTGTTCGTTGCCGATCGCTTCATAGTCGAAGAGCGAGACGTCGAAGCCGGCGTGGCGCATGACGGCCGGCATGTGAAGCATCAGGTTGCTCGAACTGCCGGTGGCGTTATGGATGCGGATGGCATTGGCGTAGTTTGCCGCGAGGATCTCGCAGACGGCATATTCCGGGCGATTGATCAGCCGGAACAGGCTGTCGACGTAGCGGGCGACGAGCGCCGTCGGCGGTTCGTCGATCAGGAGTTCGGCCTCGGGCGGGACGAAGCCAAGCGCCGAGACGAGGGTGCGCGAGGAGTTGCCGCTGCCGTTGAAGGCGCAGATGCCGCCCTTGTCGTCGCAGGTGGCGGCGGCGAGTTCGTTGAGGAGGGTCCGGGCCTCCGGCGCGGCGATCAGGCCGTGCTCGACGGCGCGGTTGAGCATGCCGAGGAAGGCTTCGTCGGACGAGCACTGGAGGATGTAGCGGCAGTTGTTCTCGATATCGTCGGCGAGTTGCTCGTCGCCGGCAGCGCGTGCCTTGTTCTGTATGACACGCAGCTTTTCGCGCGTCGTCGCCGGGATCGTGCCGCCCTTGAGTACATGCGCCGGGACGAAGACGGCCCAGACCGGTGCCGTGCCGCGTTCGGGGGCGCGCCGTGCCCGGTCGGCGGCGGCGAGGCCGGAGAGGATGCCGGTCGGTGTCTTGTCGCAGCCCGACAGCACGTAAGCGGCGTGGTAACTGTGTCCTTCGAAATTGATGTTGATGGCCATTGCGCTGTGGTTGCGCGAGGCGAGCGAATAGCTCTGGCCGATGTTGCTCTGGGCCGTGCCGTCGCAGATCACCGGCAGGCCGAAGGCAAACGGCACGCCGCCGTTCTGCCAGATGCGCGCGGCGGCACGCAGCGTGTGTTCGTGGTCGTAGAGATGGGCGGGATGGTCGGGAGATCCGGCGATGATGCAGATGCGCGGGCGGTTGGCGACGAGGCGCTCGACGATCACCGCCTGCGAGATTTCGCCCAGGCCGGCAAATCCCGGCTCGGTGTCGAGCAGTTCGGCGGCGCGCCGGAGCAGCGCCTGGACGGTAATGGGCTCGTTGGCGAGGCCCTGAATGCATTCGCGATAGGGGTTGTTGCGCTCTTCAACGTAGAGCGAGGCGAACTCGGGGTTGATGACTTCTTGGTGTGGTTTCATGCGTCGCGTTGGGATGACGTCATCCCGTCTGAATGGGAAATCGAGTGATCTACAATACAAGTAGGATTGTACTACAATCGTGTTGACATTGCACCATAACGTGTTGCAGACTGTGGGGCATAAACGATATAGGGCACCTGTCGAGTGCCGTCTCGCTTCCCGGTTTTGGGGGGCGGGGCAACAAGGGGGAGGGTGCTTGAGGCGAGTGCGCGCGGCGATCGCGCGTGCGGGGTCGATTTGTGCTCTTCCCGCTGACAGGACCATGGCATCAACGGACCATGAAGACGAGGCGAGGTAGATCACTATGGCATACGGACTCAATATTCTTCCGCAGGGCGCGCTGGATTTTGTTTCGCTGGGCGCACTGATTCACCGTCTGGACCCGGGCATCGTGCCGTTCCGGCGCGCGACGGGCTGCGACATCCACATCAGCGGCGGTGAGTTCAACTGCGCCGCCAATCTCGCCAGCTGCTTCGGCATGAAGACCGGCATCGTCTCGGCGATGGTCGATTACCCGGTCGGCGAACTGATCGATCACGCAGTGCGCTCGATGGGCGTCAAGCCCTTCTACAAACGCTTCAAGCATAACGGCGTCAATGGTCCGAACATGGCAACGGTCTACAGTGATCGCGGCCAGGGCGTGCGTCCGCCGGTGGTCTTCTACAACCGGGCGAACGAAGCGGCGGGCATGCTCAAGGCCGGCGATTTCGACTGGGCCCAGATCTTTGCCGGCGGCGTCCGCTGGTTCCATTGCGGCGGCATTTTCTCGGCGCTGTCGGCGACGACGCCCGAGGTGATCATCGAGGGCATGAAAGCGGCCAAGGCGCAGGGTGCCGTCGTTTCCTTCGACCTCAACTACCGCGCCAAGCTCTGGAACGTCGCGGGCGGTGAGCAGCATGCCGTCGCCGTGCTCGACCGCATCCTCAAGCATGTCGATGTGCTGGTCGGTAACGAGGAAGACCTGCAGAAGAGCCTCGGCATTGCGGGGCCGGAAGTCGAGGCCAAGTCAAAGCTTGATTCAAGCGCCTTCTTCGGCATGATCGATGCCGTGCTGGCCAAGCATCCCCAGATCAAGATCGTCGCGACGACGCTGCGCGAAGTGCATTCGACCAATCGTCATAGCTGGAGCGCGGTGGCATGGATCGATGGCAAGACGTATTCGGCGCCGACGATGGAGCTCGATGTGCATGACCGCATCGGCGGCGGCGACGGTTTTGCCGCCGGCTTCTTCTACGGCCTGCTGAGCGGCGAGACGCCGGAAACCGCGATCAAGCTCGGTTGGGCGCACGGTGCGCTGCTGACGACCTTCCCGGGTGACGTCAGCATGGCTTCGGTTGACGAAGTGCGCTCGCTGGCGCAGGGCGGTTCGGCGCGCGTGCAACGCTAAGGCGGGAGTTGAAGGCAGATGTCGATGCGGAAAGTCAGAACGGCGATCATCGGCTGCGGCAAGGTCAGCGACCTCCATGCCGAAGCGATGAAGGCGACGCCGGAGGCCGAGTTCGTCGCGATCTACAGCCGTAGTCGCGACAAGGCCGAGCAGTACGGCAAGAAATACGGCGTGCAAGGGTTCAGCGATATCCGCGAGATGATCGTCTCGGCGGGCGTCGAGATGGTTGTCGTATGCACGCCGCATCCGGCGCACCGCGACGCAGCCATCGCCGCGGCTGAAGCCGGCGCACATGTCCTTGTCGAGAAACCCCTCGGCGCGAGCCTGCAGGAATGCGACGACATGATCGACGCGGCGCGGCGCGCCGGCGTCAAGATCGGCACGGTATGCCAACGGCGTTTCTACGCGCCGGTGCAGCGTCTGCGCCGCGCCATCGACGACGGCAAAATCGGCACGCCGGCGCTCGGTACCGTGCTGATGCTCGGTTGGCGTGACGAGAAGTACTACGAGAGCGACCCCTGGCGCGGCCAGTGGGCGTCGGAGGGCGGTGGCGTGCTGGTCAATCAGGCGCCGCACCAGCTCGATCTGCTGCAGTGGTTCATGGGGCCGATCGACGAGTTGTTCGGCGTCTGGGCCAACCTCAACCATCCTTACATTGAGGTCGAAGATACCGCCGTGGCGATCGTGCGTTTTCGCAGCGGCGCGCTCGGCAATATCGTTGTCAGCAATTCGCAGAAGCCCGGCATTTACGGCAAAGTCCATGTGCATGGCCAGAACGGTGCCTCGGTCGGTGTGCAGACCGATGGCGGCGCCATGTTTGTCGCCGGCATGTCGTCGGTGCTCGAACCGCCGGTCAACGATTTGTGGACGGTGCCCGGCGAAGAGCATCTGCTCGAACAGTGGAAGCGGCAGGACAGCGACGAGTTCAATGGGTTGCCCAACGCCGTCGCGCATTATTTCCATCTGCAGCTTCAGGATTTCCTGCGCGCGATTATCAAAGGGACCGAGCCGCTGATCAGCGGAGAGGACGGACGGCGGACGGTGGAGATCTTCACTGCCATCTATCGTTCGCAAAAGACCGGTGCGCCGGTCAAGTTCCCGCTCGTGCCGGACGCCGGCGACCGGGATTACGGCACCTACAAATCGGTGCCCGTGCAAGTGCAATGACGATGTCTTCAGGAGAGAGTTTGTGAAAGCGCTGGTTCTCAAGGAATACAACCATTTCGTTTGTGAAGAAGTGCCGGTCCCGGAGATTGCCGCCGACGAAGTGCTGATTCGTGTCAAGGCCTGCGGCATCTGCGGCAGCGATGTCCATGGCATGGATGGCAGCACCGGCCGGCGCATTCCGCCGATCATCATGGGGCACGAGGCCGCCGGCGTCATCGAGCAGGTTGGTTCGGGCGTCAGCGAGTGGGCGGTCGGTGAGCGCGTGACCTTCGATTCGACGGTCGTGACCCGTCAGGACTTCTATTCGCAAAAAGGGATTTTCAACCTCAGCGATTATCGCAAGGTGCTCGGCGTTTCCTGCCCGGAATACCGCCAGCATGGCGCCTTCGCCGAGTTCGTCGCAGTGCCGCAGTCGGTGCTTTATCGCTTGCCCGAGGGATTGAGCTTCGAGCAGGCGGCGATGACCGAGCCGGTTTCGGTCGCCTTCCACGCGGTCAATCTCCTGCCCAGCGAACTCAATGACAGTGCCATCGTCGTCGGTTGCGGCATGATCGGCCTGTTTGTCGTCCAGGCGCTGCGCATCAAGGGCTGCGGCAGCATCATCGCCATCGATCTCGATCAGTCGCGTCTCGACAAGGCGGTCAAGTTCGGCGCCGATCACGCGCTCAAGGCGGATGATCCTGACATCGTCGACAAGATCCGCGCGCTGACGCATGGACGTGGCGCCGATCTCGCCGTCGAGGTCGTCGGCATCACGCCGACGGTGAATCTCGCCATCAACGGCGTGCGCAAGGGCGGCAAGGTCGCGCTCGTCGGTAATCTCTCGCCGAAGATCGATCTGCCGCTGCAGGCGGTCGTGACGCGCCAGATCACGATCTACGGTTCCTGCGCGTCGGCGGGCGAGTATCCGGCCTGTCTCGACATGATCGCCAGCGGCCGCGTCAAGGTCGATGAGATGATGTCGGCGGTTGTGCCGCTCGAGGATGCCGCCGGCTGGTTCGAGCGCCTGCATCGCGGCGAGCCGGGCTTGATGAAGGTAATCGTTTCGCCGTAGGCTCTCTCATCTTTTCGAAAGCGAACCGCCAACCATGACCAAGACCGATCGATTGATCGAAGCGTTCGGCAAGCAGATTGCCCAGGGCGACTACGTGCCGGGTTCGGCGCTGCCGTCCGAGGCCGAACTCTGCACACGTTTCGAGACCTCGCGCAATGTGCTGCGCGAGGTCGTCAAGGTCTTGTCGACGAAGCGACTGATCGATGCCCAGCGTCATCGCGGCCTCTTCGTCATGCCGCGCGAACAATGGAATTATCTTGATGCCGATGTGCTGGAGTGGGTGCTCGAAAAGGGCGTCAACCAGGATCTGATCTCGTCGCTGATCGAGGTCCGCAGCCTGATCGAACCGACGATTTCGCGCTGGGCGGCTGAACGGGCGACAGCGGTCGATCTCGTTGCCATCGAGGCCAACCTGAATGCGATGATCGCCAGCCGCGGCCATCCGCATGCTTTCCACGAGGCCGATATCGGTTTTCATAATGCCATCCTGCTGGCGACGCACAACGTCGTCATTCAGCAACTGAGCGACGCGATCACGGCGCTGCAGCGGGCGATCTTTGACTACACCTTCCGTACCGACGACGCGCATATCACGCGGACGATCGGGGTGCATCAGGAGTTGTTCGACGCCATCCGGAGGAAGAATGCCGTGGCAGCGGAAGAAGCTTCACGTCATATGGTGCTGGATACCCAGGATCGGGCGTTCGCCGAGCTGGTCAAGGAGGAGGTTTCTTGAGTTTTTGTAAGCGTTTGCAGGGCGCCGCGTCCGTGTAGCTGGTATGTCGGTTTCATGCAAACTTGATTGTGTTTTTTGTGGGGTCAATTCCATTCATAAAGGAGCAAGCATGAGAAAGTCGATGTTGAAGAAAATTGCCGTGGCTGTGGCTTTCGGTTTTCTGGCTGGCAGCAGCGCCTTCGCGGCTGTGACCGGGCGTGTCGGTCACGCGATGCCGGAAGACCATCCGCAAGCCAAGGCGATGAACAAGTTCGTCGAACTGGCGGCGAAGTACACCAACAACAACGTCCAGCTGAAGGCCTTCCATAGCGCTACGCTCGGCAGCGACGAGAAGATGCTGCAGGCCGTCCAGTCGGGCACGCAGGAGTTTTACATCGGCACGCTGGCGCCGTTCTCGGCGAAGGTCAAGGAAGTCCAGGTCTGGGATCTGCCTTTCCTGTTCGCCAACACCAAGGAAGTCTATACGGTGCTTGACGGCGCTGCCTGCAAGAAGATCTTCGAGAAGCTCGAGCCGATCGGCGTGCATGGCCTGATGTGGACCGGCATGGGTTTCCGCAACCTGTCGAACAGCAAGCGGCCGGTGACCAAGCTCGAAGACATCAACGGTCTGAAGGTGCGTGTCATGGCCAACCCGGTGGCGCTCGAAACCTGGAAGACGCTTGGCGCCAACGCCGTGCCGATGGCTTTTGCCGAAGTGTTCACGGCGCTTGAGATCAAGGCGATCGACGGCCAGGAAAACCCGCTCGTGCATATGTACTCCAACAAGATGCAGGAAGTGCAGAAGTACATCTCGCTGTCGAACCACGTTTACACGCCGGTGGCGCTGGTTGCCTCGAAGAAGTTCTGGGACGGCCTGAGCGCGGCTGACAAGCAGGGCGTGCAGAAGGCGGCCGACGAAGCCCGTCTGCTGCAGCGTCAGTTGCTCGACGAAGGCGATCGCGAAGTGATCAAGAAGTTCGGCGAAGCCGGTGTCAAGGTCGATGCGATTCCGCCGGCCGAACTCACCAAGATTCAGGAAAAGGTGAAGCCGGTGATCGCCAAGTTCGCACCGCAGATCGGCGAGGATTTCCTCAAGGAATTCCAGGCTGAAATCGATAAGGTTCGCGCGGGCAAGTAAGCTCGCGTCATTGGACGCCGGATCGTCGCCCGTGTTGCGGGGCGGCGGTCCGGTCGAGGGCCCGGTACGTCCGGGTCCGTGCGCCCACCGTGGCGTCTGAACTTGTTTCTGTTCTCTCGTAAGGAAACGTGAGATGAAAGATTTTGTGCACGCGGTAAGAAGTGGCTTCTACCGTTTGCTGGAAGTGATTCTGGTAATCAGCATGGTGGTGATGTTCGTGCTGGTATTCACGAACGTGATGCTGCGGATCTTTTTGAATACGGGCATCGATTTTGCTGAGGAGATTCCGCGCTTTGCGTTTATCTGGATGACCTTTGTCGGTGCGGTGATCGGGATGAACAAGCACACGCACCTTGGGGTGGATATGGTGGTGGCGGCCTTGCCGGTATTCGGGCGCAAGGTGTGCTGGGGCATCAGCCAGGTGATCATGACGGTGTGCAGCCTGTACATGCTGTACGGGACGTGGATGCAGCACGAGATCATTGCGTCGAACGCGTCGCCGGTGCTGCAGTTGAGCATGCTGTGGGTGTATGGCGTGAGCTACCTGACGGGGACGGCGATCACGATCATCTGCCTGTCGAATATCGTCCGGCTGTTCCTTGGTCAGGTTGATGAGAGCGAGCTGATCGACGTGCAGGAAGAAGGCATGGAAGAGGCGCACGAGATCGAGAAGGAAATGGCCGAACACGCGAGCCACGGGGGGAACAAGGCATGACCGTATTAGTCTTTATCACGTCGCTGCTCGGGCTGATGGCGCTGGGCATGCCGGTGGCGTTTGCGCTGGTCGGCTGCGGCCTGTGCATGATGTATTTCATGGGCATGACGGATCCGCAGATCGTCATTCAGAACATGTGGGACGGGGCGAACAGTTTTCCGCTGCTGGCGGTGCCGTTCTTCATGCTGGCGGGCGAGCTGATGAATGCTGGCGGGATGACGCGGCGGATCATCACGATGGCGATGGCCTGGGTCGGACACATTCGTGGCGGACTTGGCTATGTGGCGGTCATGGCGGCGGTGATCATGGCGGCCTTGTCGGGATCGGCGGTGGCTGACACGGCGGCGCTGGCGTCGGTGCTGGTGCCGCTGATGCGCAATGCCGGCTACAACGTGAACCGTTCGTGCGGGCTGATCGCCTGCGGCGGCATCATCGCACCGATCATTCCGCCGTCGATCGGCTTCATCCTGTATGGCGTGACGGGCGGGGTGTCGATCACCAAGCTGTTCATTGCCGGGATTGTGCCGGGGGTGCTGATGGGCGCGTCGATCATGATCGCGTGGTGGTGGTGCACCAAGCATGACGAGATGCGCGTCGAGGCGAAGACGAGCCTGAAGGTGAAGCTGGAGGAAACGCGCAAGGCGGCGTGGGCACTGGTGTTGCCGATTGTCATTGTCGGCGGCCTGAAGATCGGCGTATTCACGCCGACCGAGGCGGCGGTGATCGCGGCGGCCTATTCGCTCTTCGTCGGCGTGGTGATCTATCGCGAGATCAAGATTCCGCAGCTCTTCGGCCTGTTCCTGCGGGCGTCGGAGACGACGGCGGTGATCATGTTCCTGGTATCGGCGGCGGGTGTGTCGGCGTGGCTGATCACGGCGGCGGACATTCCGGGGCAGCTGGCGCAGATGGTCGAGCCGTTCATGGACAACAAGATGCTGCTGACCTTCGTGCTGATGCTGCTGGTCTTGGTGGTCGGGACGGCGCTGGATATGACGCCGACGATCCTGATCATGACGCCGGTGTTGATGCCGGTGTTGAAGCAGGCGGGGATCGACCCGGTCTATTTCGGCGTGCTGTTCATGATCAACAACGCGATCGGGCTGGTGACGCCGCCGGTCGGGACGGTGCTCAACGTCGTCTGCGGCGTGGCGCGGATTCCGATGAGCGGGGCGATTCGCGGTGTCGTGCCGTTCATGATCGCCCAGACGGTGGTGCTCTTCCTGCTCGTCTTCGTACCCGAACTCGTCACCTTGCCCCTCAAGTGGATGACGGCGCGCTGAGCGCTTCATTCAACGGGCATCACCAGGAAAGCTCCGCCAAGTGCGGAGCTTTTTTATTTCCGATGCAGTCGTCCTGACGCCTGATGAATTGCCTCTGACGATCGATCGTCAATCAATTGATCGATCCGACGAAGGCGGCGAATTCCGGCGTTGCAGGCTTGGCGAACATTTCCTGCGGATGCCCGGTTTCGTGGATGCGGCCTTCGTGCATGAACACCAGTTTGTCGCTGACCTCACGCGCGAAGCGCATCTCGTGCGTGACCATGATCAGCGTCATGCCTTCGGCGGCGAGCCGGCGCACAACGGTCAGTACTTCATTGACTAGCTCCGGGTCGAGCGCGGAGGTGATCTCGTCGCAGAGCAGGACTTTCGGCGACATGGCCAGCGCGCGGGCAATGGCCACGCGCTGCTGCTGGCCACCGGAAAGCTGGTCGGGGAACGCATCGAATTTTTCGGCAAGGCCGACACGGGACAGCATGTCGCGGGCAATCCGTTCTCGCTCAGCATTTGTCATTTTTTTGACGACCTGCGGGGCGAGCATGACGTTCTGCCCGACGGTGAGGTGGGGAAACAGGTTGAATTGCTGAAAGACCATGCCAATTTTCTGGCGCAGCGCGCGCAATGTGTCTGCATCGGCTCGGTCGACTTCCAGCCGCTCGCCGTCGACCTCGATGACACCGTCGTCGATGCTTTCCAGTCCGTTGAGCGTACGCAGCAGCGCGCTCTTGCCCGATCCGCTGCGGCCGACGATGGTGACCACCTCGCCTTCCTCGACGTCGAGCTTGATGCCCCGGAGCACGTGGTTTTTGCCATAGAATTTGTGCAGGCGATTGGTGCTAACGAGCGGCATGGAGTTTCCTTTCCAGCGATTGAGCATAATGCGAGAGCGGATAGCAGAGGACGAAGTAACCGAGCGCGACCAGGCTATACACAAGGAACGGCTGGAAGGTGGCGTTGGCGATCATCGAACCGGTCTTGGTCAGTTCGGCAAATCCGATGATTGAGGTGACGGCGGTCCCCTTGACCACTTGCACGGCGAAGCCGACGGTCGGTGCGATGGCCAGGCGCATGGCTTGCGGCAGGATCACGTGGCGCATCTGTTCCCAGTAGGTCATCGCCAGGCAGGCGGAGGCCTCCCATTGGCCTTTCGGTACGGACTCGACGCAGCCGCGCCAGATTTCGGCGAGAAAGGCACTGGTGAACAAGGTCAGGCCGAGGGCGGCTGCCAGCCATGCCGGCATGTCGAGGCCAAAAAGCGACAGGCCGAAGAATAGCGTGAATAGTTGCAGCAGCAGCGGCGTGCCCTGAAACAGTTCGATGTGCTGTTGCGCCAGTGCGCGCGGCACGCGCCATTTTCCGATACGGGCGAAGAGAACAAGCAATCCGGCGGCGCCGCCGAGCACGAAAGCCACCAGCGACAGCAGCAGCGTCAGCGCGCCGCCGATCGCCAGATTGCGCACGATATCCCACAGAGAAAATGAGATCATGACAATGGCCTCCGCACGACCAGGTAACGGCCAATGAGACGCATCGCCTGGCGGATCAGCAAGGCGAGGCAAAAATACATGGCGGTGGTAAAAAAATAGGTCTCAAAGGCACGAAAGTTACGCGATTGGATGAAGTTGGCGACGAAGGTCAGTTCCTCCGCCGAGATTTGCGAGCACACTGACGAGCCGAGCATGGTGATGACCACCTGGCTGGACAAGGCCGGCCAGACCTTGCGCAGCGCGGGGCGCAACATGACGTACAGGAAAGTCTGCCAACGCGTGAAGGCCAGGGATTCGGCCGCCTCGATTTGTCCGGGGGGTGTGGCTTGCAGGCCGGCGCGGATGATCTCGGTGCTGTAGGCGCCAAGGTTGAGCACCATGGCGAGGATCGCCGCCTGCCACTCGACCAGCTTGATGCCGAGCGAGGGCAGTCCGAAAAAGATCAGGAACAGTTGCACGAGGAAGGGCGTGTTGCGGAACAGTTCGACGTAATACCGATAGAGCTTTCCGAACGGCCGCAGGTCCCAGAGGCGGCTGATCGCACCGCCGATCCCGATCCCGATGCCGAGCACGCCGCCGGCGACAGTCAGTCCGACGGTGTAGGCCACACCGTGAGCGAACATGCCGGCGTAATCCGGGATGAAGGAAAAATCAAATTGATAGGCCATGGTGGTATGCGGCTGGAACGAAAGGGCTTCGGTCCAGTGCGATCTCTCCGTATCGGGGCAAAAAAAGGGGGCAGTCGTCGCGCCCCGCCTGACATCAGGACAGGGGGGCGCTCCGGCAGGCTATCGGTGCCCCATTAAAGTCCGGCCGGCAAGGCCGCATGCAACCAGCGCTGCGAGATGTCATTGAGCGCGCCACTCTTCTTGGCTTTGGCGATGATCTCGTTGACCTTCGTCTGCAGGGCGGCTTCGCCCTTCGCCAAACCGACAAAGCACGGCGAATCCTTGATCAGGAACTTGGTCGACAGACGGCGCAGCTTGCTCCGCTCATTGACCGCGGCGGCAACGACATTGCCCGTGGCGATCAGTTGTGTCTGGCCGGAGAGGTAGGCCGTGATGGTGGCATTGTTGTCCTCGAAGCGTTTGATGACTGCGCTTGTCGGGGCGATCTTCGAGAGCTCCAGATCTTCGACCGAGCCGCGTGTCACCGAGATGGTCCTGCCGGCGAGTTCATCCGCCTTTCCCACCTTGATTTCATCAGGGCCGAAAATGCCGTTGAAGAAGGGCGCGTAGGCGGTCGAGAAGTCGATGACCTTCTCTCGCTCCGCGTTCTTGCCCATGCTGGAGATCACAAGATCGACCTTGCCGGTGGTCAGGAACGGCACCCGGTTGGCGCTGGATACGGGCACGAGTTCGACCTTGGCGCCGAGCTCCTTGCCGATCAGGTTGGCGAAATCGATGTCATACCCACTTGGCTTCATGTCTGCGCCGACACTGCCGAATGGCGGGAAATCCTGCGGCACGGCGATCTTGATGGTGCCGGATTTCGTGATGTTGGCCAGGGCGTCGGCGTGGGCGCTCGGCGCGAGCGCGGTCAAGACCAATGTGCTGGCCAGCGTGAGAGAACGAAGGAAGCGGTTGATCATTGGAATTCTCCTGTGGACGGGGGCTAGGGTTGAAAAAAACGGATGCCGATGCGGGCAGCGGCACGCACGAGGTGGGTTTGCATGGCAAGGCGCGCGGCCCCGGGATCGTGGGCGGCAATGGCGTCAATGACGGCGCGGTGTTCGTCCGCCGTTTCCCAGATGCTTTTGGGATTGGCGAACGGAAGCTGCAGGCTGTAGGCGACTTGCGACTTGTACTTTTCCACCACCGAGGCGAAGGCTTCGTTGCCCGATCGCCAGGCGACGGTGTGATGGAATTCCATGTCGCATTGGGCGGCGGTGACGAGATCGAAACCGTGTAGCGCCGCTTCGAGACGTGTCTGGATGGCGCGGAACTCGTCACTGCCCTCGCGATGATCAGCGGCAACCATGCTGGCCGCCGCCGGTTCGAGCACGAAACGAAACTGGAATATCGCTTCCGGTCGAATGCCGTTTGGGTTTTGGGGTATGTCGTCGGAATTGCGCACCGTTCCGGCGGTGACGAACACGCCCTTGCCGGCATGCGAGCGAACGAGGCCGAGCGCTTCAAGCATTGAAATGGCCTCGCGCAGGCAGGCGCGACTGATGCCAAGCGTTTCAGCGAGTTCGCGCTGTCCCGGCAGGGCTTTGCCGACGGCGTAAGTGCCATTGGCAATCAGGCGTTGCAGATTCTGGGCGGCGATATTCGAAAGGCTCGGCATGGGTTTCTCGGCTGGGATAACTGGTCGGACCGGTATGGCCACACCTGAGCAAGCGCCGTGCCATGCCCTGAAAATGTTGCTCTTGTCGTCTAATATGTTAACTAATCAATGTGTTGGTGAGTGTCGTGCCGGGCCGGCGGCCAAGACACCATGTGGGGGAAACGCACCAAACCCGGTTGTTTTGTCGGAGAAGGGCGACAGTGTTGGTGCTTGCGCGGGAAAATGTTCGATGCTTCATTCTCGCGAATATCTGGCACGGCCGTTCCATTCTGCGGGAATATTCAAAATGGATCTGAACGTGCCGACGTTGCCTATGCATTTGAAGAACGGGGCGGGTCGGGATGTTGTCGCTACGCTTTTCGTGACGAGACTGTTTCGCTCTTCCTTATGCCACTCGCGAATCGTCTGGAAACTGTTGTGGTGCTGCCAATTTCGGAGTCAATTGCAACTGACTCCATGCATTTTCAATAAGTTATAATCGCCCCCCCCTCAAACCGATGAACGCCAGAACGGAGCAGTGAAAACATGCTGAATAACCTGAAAATCAGTACCAAGGTTTACGCGACCATTGCCTTGATTCTCGCGCTCTTAATGCTGGTCGCATTATTCGCGTTCGACGGGTTGGGTAAGGTTGCCGAAGGCTCGCGCCGGTCCAACGAAGTGCAGGGGATTGTGAAGAATCTCCTCGAGGCGCGTCGCCATGAAAAGAACCTCATCATTCGAACAGAGGCGGTGTATCGGGATAACACCCTGAAAGCCATTGAGTCGGTCAAACGTCAGGCGCGCGAGTCAAGGGAGCATTTCCCCGACAGCGAAAGCAAGAAGTTGATGGACGACGTTCTTGCTTCGGTCGACAAGTACGAGAGTGCGTTCAGGCAGATGGCCGACGCGATCCTCGCGAACGCCATGCAAGGGTCTGCCTTGTCCGATCTCGACAAACAGATGGTGGATGCGGCACGCAAGGTTCAGGAACATTGCGAACAGGCGATATTGAAGCAGTCGGATTCGATGGAGAGGACCGTGTCATTCGCCAGTCGCTCAATTCTGATGCTGGCGGGTGTGGCGATTCTGCTGGGATTCGGCGCCGGCATGCTGTTGGTGAAGGAAATCGTGAGTTCTTTTCGCAAGGCCACGACTGGCGCTGCGGCGCTTGCAAGCGGCGATCTGACGATCGATCGGCTGGAATCAGGTCCGACGGAAATCGGGCGTCTCGGCAATGCTTTCAACGAATTGACTGCCAATGTGGACTCGATGCTTCGAAGCACGATGCAAACAGCCGCAACAGTTTCCGTATCTGCCCAGAAGGTCCATTCTGCATCCCAGGCAATCGGCGCCTGTGTTTCCGAAATTGCCAATCAGGTGTCGGCCGCCGCAGCCGCCAGCGAGGAAATGGCAGCCGCTTCCGAAGAAATCGCCAAGAATTGCGAAATTGCGGCGGATGGCGCCATGACGGCGACAAACACGGCACAAGCGGGGTCGGCAACGATCGATCGGCAGATCCGATTGATGCGGCAGATTGCCGTCACGGTCGAAGCTTCCTCGAAAACCGTATCGAGTCTGGGCGCGCGCAGTTCCCAGATCGGGACCATCATCGGGACCATTCAGGAGATTGCCGAACAGACGAATCTGCTGGCGCTGAACGCAGCCATCGAAGCCGCTCGTGCCGGAGAGCAGGGACGGGGATTTGCCGTTGTTGCCGATGAAGTGCGCAAACTGGCTGAGCGGACCGGCAAGGAAACGCAGGAAATCAGTCAGATGATCCAGGCAATTCAGGATGAGACGAGAATGGCCGTCACGGCCATGGAAAACGGCATGAAACAGGTGGAGGCCGGAACGCACGAAGCTGCGCATTCCGAGGAGGCACTGAAGGCAATCATTGCCCAGGTAGAGTCGGTGTCCGCCCAGATGAGCCACATTGCAGCGGCGGCAGAAGAACAAACGGCAGCGACCGAAGAGATTTCGGCCAATATGGAAGGTATTTCGGCGGCCGTTGAAAGAACTGCGAAAGAGTGCCAGATATCAACGCAGGTAGCGAACAGCATGACCGGCATCGCCGAGAAGCTGATGTCCGGAATGGCCAAGTTTACGCTTGACGAAGATACGAGCGTGTCGCTGAACAAGGCCAAGAGCGCCCACATGATCTTTATCGGAAAAATCAAAGCGCATCTGGACGGTGCGATTAAAGTCGATCCGATGCTTCTTCCGACGCATCTCACTTGCGCCTTCGGGCAATGGTATCAAGCCAAAGGGCATGAGTCCTGCGGTCACAGCGCGTTGTATTCGCTGATCGATGCGCCCCATGCAAGAGTCCACGAACTTGGCAAGCGGGCTATCGAAGCTTTCAACTCTGGAGACGCGCTGAAAGCGCGTGCCTTGTGCGACGAAATGCAAAGCAATTCGATGGAACTTGTCGGCATGCTGGATGAATTGCTGGCATCGCTTCCGGCGAAGTCGTGATTTTTCGTCCGCCATGTCATCGCGGCGCTGACCGGCCTGGATGCGTGGCATAAAGCCGCTTTTGCGTCAGTTCGAGTCCGGGTCTCGTGCGAGTTGGTCATGCGCCCGCTTGTGGCGAAAGACGCAGTAGCGGTTCTTTCCGCCGGACTTTGCCTGATACATGGCCTGATCCGCCTGGCGCAATAGTTGATCGGCATCGACCGCTTCCTCTTGCGGAAAAAAGGTGACGCCGAGACTGGCGGAGACCTGTATCACGACGTCGCCAAGCTGGATTGGTCGAGCGACCGTCTGAATCAGGCGCTCGACGGTGATCAGGGAGGATTCTTCATCCGCCAGATCGAGCAATACGGCGATGAATTCATCTCCGCCGATGCGGGCGAGCGTGTCGGACTCGCGCAGTTCCTGTTTCATGATCGCCGCAAGCGCAATCAGGAGTTGATCGCCGACAGCATGTCCGTACCTGTCATTGACGTCCTTGAATCCGTCAAGATCCAGGTAGCATACGGCGACGATCTGCTTGCGTCTGACCGCCAGCGACATCGCCTGCTGCAGGCGGTCGGCAAGCAGCGTTCGATTCGGCAAACGGGTGAGGCCATCGTAGTGGGCCATGTGCCTCAGTTGCTGTTCGTGGTTCTTGGTTTCGGTGATGTCGGAGAACAGGGCTACGTATTGCAATGTCTTCCCGCGATGATCCCGTACGGCGCTGATGGTCAGCATTTCCGGGAACAGGGTGCCGTCCTTGCGTCGATTCCAGATTTCGCCGGCCCAGTGTCCTTTGTCGATGAGGTCGAACCACAGGGACATGTAAAACGATTTGTCATGGCGCCCCGAACTGAGCAGGCGGGGCGTTTCGCCGATGGCCTCGGCGCGACTGAAGCCGGTAATCCGGGTGAACATCTGATTCACATCGAGGATGACCCCTTCGGCGTTGGTAATGAAGATTCCTTCTCGCGCGTGTGAAAACACCGTTGCCGCCAGACGCTGTTCTTCCTCGGCACGTTTCTGGTCGGTGATGTCCTGGATGACGCCAAACACGACCCGCTTTTCCTTGTCGAAAGCGGCGATCGAATGAATATCCTTGATCTCCCTGGTGTCTGCCGTCCTGATCTTGAAGACGACGTCGTAAGGTTTGCCGAGATCGATCAGGTCTCTCAGGGCGGCATCGAGCAGCGAGCGATATTCCGGAAGAGACGCTGCCTGCGCGATTGGCAATGCATAGTGAGCTTCGTCGACGCCATAAATCCGAGCGGCGCCCTTTGACGGGATCATCGTCCCGGTGTCGAGATGGAGTTCCCAGTTCCCGGATCTGGCGATGAGTTCGGCGTGAGACAGTCGGTCTTCGCTCAATCTCAGCGCTTCTTCCGCATGCTTGGCTTCGGTGATGTCGGCGATGTAACCATGCCAGAGGATTGTGCCGTCCTCGAGCTTCTGGGGGCGCGAGCTTCCGTTTCGCCAGACGACGCGTCTGTCCGGAAGCAGCAGGCGATAGTCTTGCCGCCAATGCTGGAGGTTGCGGGCAGATTCCTGTATCGATGCGCGGAAGCCATCCTTGTCATCCGGATGCACCTGGGCAAAGAGTCGCTCGGCGTCCAGGGGGAAGTCATCGCTCTTCAGGTTGTGCATCGACAGCCCGACCTGATTGACATAGGAAAAGGACGTCCGTCCATCGGGGAACAAGCGGAATTGAAACAGCATCCCCGGCACCTGATCCGTCAGTTCCCGCAGAAGATTGGCCGCCTGTTCACGTTGTCGCGCCAGGCGCAGCAGAATGAACATCACCAGAATCAGTGCGGCTGTGCTTCCGATGGCAACAGAGGTTATCGATGCGATCGCAAGTCGCCAGTTTGCCAGAATGAATTTCTCGGTGACCGTCACGCTGATCATCATCGGCAGCCGGTCGAACATCCTCACGGCGCTCAGTCGGGGCGTTGATGCGCCAGCCCCCGTGAGTCTGGAAGCGCTTGTGTAAATGACCGCCGGGGGGTCTCCCGGTGTCTCGCCAGGTGGATGGCGTGGGGTGATGCGCGGGAAGTCGTTGCCAGCGGGTTCCTCGCGCGGCCAACGCGCCAGGACGGTTGCGTCATCGCGATAGAGCGTGATGACGGCCCCCTCGCCGAGATTCCTGCCCAGACGTTCGTACAGGCTGGTGAGCTGGTCCACGGAAATTCCGACAAGAACCAGCCCCATGAATTTTCCGTTCGAATCGTTCAGTCGCCGACTCAGGTAAAAAAGCCATTTGTCATTGGCTTTGTTTCTTACGGGTTGGCTGATGAACATGTCGAGCGCCGCAGTGTCGCGATGGGCGCGGAAGTAATCGCGATCCGACAGGTTGATGGCCGGCGCGGGAAACGAGCGGGTGAAATTGATGACATCGCCATCGGCGGCGACGACGGTGGCGACATCGATTTGGGTCAGGCCGGCGATCGTGTCGCGCATGATCCGGTGCAGGGCTTCGGTCTTTGCCCGGGAACGCAACTCCGCTGCGTTGCGAATGCCCATGATGGCGATGCGTTCGGCAATGCTGTCCATCGCAATGCGCGCCGACGACATCGATTGCACAGTTTGCACCTCCATTGCCAGGGACAGGTTTTCAACCTGGCGGTGCCACGTATCGATTTCCCGTTCCCGAAGGATGAATACGAAAGCCGTCGATATCGCGATGATCACGATAACCACGGTTCCTATCGTCCAGGAGATGACGCGCTTGGCGTTAAGCTCTTTCGTCACACACGCTCTTTTCCGAAAATTGCCGGCGAATTATAGGACCATACGGGCGGATCAACGACACATTTTTATTCCAAATCGATAAATCGAGTCAGAATTGATAAATAGGTTATGAATTGATAATTCGACGGAAATTCGGCATTGATGGTTTTTCCGGTGTGGCCGGCGATGCGTCGTGCTTATTCCGGGCGCATTCTCGGTCAAGCGCATTCCGGCCGGCTGCGGCGGGTGGCTTTCGGATGGCCGGGCCAGGGTCGGTGCCGGGGGGTCAGGATGTCTGGACCGGGTCGCCCTGGCGGGCGCGGCCGGCGATGTAGATACCGCTGGCCAGCAGGATGGCGATGCCGGTCAGCGACCAGGCATCGGGGAAGTCGTCAAAGACGACGTAACCGATGATCGCCACCCAGATCAGTTGCGAATAGCTGAAGGGGGCGAGTCGTGAGAGCGGTGCGTGGTTGTAGGCCTTGATCAGGATCAGGTGGCCGGCGCTGCCGAGGATGCCGATGCCGAGAAAGAGCAGCAGGTGCACCGGCGATTTCGGCAATGTCCAGGCCTCCGGCAGCGTCGCGAGCGAGAGCAGCGAGCCGACGAGACCGGCGTAGAGGATCGAGGTGTAGGGGCTTTCGAGGCCGGCGATGCGGCGCGTCAGGATCTGGTAGGTGGCGAAGGCGAGCGCGTTGGCGATCGGCAGCAACACGGCCCAGGTGAATACGCTGCTGCCCGGACGGATGATCGTCAG
This sequence comes from uncultured Propionivibrio sp., assembly GCF_963666255.1. NCBI lineage: Bacteria > Pseudomonadati > Pseudomonadota > Betaproteobacteria > Rhodocyclales > Rhodocyclaceae > Propionivibrio > uncultured Propionivibrio sp. The sequence continues at coordinate 115,299 of NZ_OY762655.1, forward strand.
GACACCGACGAAACTGCAGAGAATCGCGATCCAGCGGCCGAGGTCGACCTTCTCCTTGAGGAAGACGACCGACATCAGGGTGACGAGGATCGGCGCCAGATAGGCGATTGCCGTGGTCTCGGCGAGCGGCATGTACTTGAGTGCCGTGATGAAGAAGATCGACCCGAACAGCAGCATCAAGCCGCGCAGAAACTGGATGCCGGGAAAGCGGGTGCGGAAGAGCGCCAGGCGATGACGCGGGCCGAGGGCGACGATGACGAAGAGCAGGTGAAAGGTGAAGCGCGCCCAGACGATCAATGGAATCGGGTAGTCGCGGGTCAGTTGCTTGGCCAGGAGGTCGCCGACCGAGAAGAAGACGACCGCAGTCATGACGAGAAGGATGCCTTTGGGGGTTCCGGCCGGCAACCTGCTCATCGCGCCTCCACGGCGCGGCCTGAGCCGGCGGAAAGTGCGCATCGCGCGCACGCGGAAACTGCCTTGCGAGAATGCATCAGCGGGGTGTCGATGAGTGAAGGTGCTATTCTAGTATTGTTTTTCGTCTTCGGGGGCGGCGCGGCGCAATTTTGATTGCCTTGAACCGAGGAGCGGATGCCGATCCGGATCGCGTGCCGCGTGGTGGCGGATGGGCGTCCGGGCATTGCCGTGGCGAAGTTTCTTGTCGCAGCGTCCGACGAGGCCGGTATCATAACAGTTTGCCCTGCGATGAACCGCGAAGCGCTGTGATGACTCCGATCGCCTGTCATGAATGTGATCTCCTGCTGATGCCGCTGGAATTGCGTGCGTCGCGCAGTCAGGCGTTCTGCCCGCGTTGCGGCGCGCGGCTGTATGCCTGTCATCACGATCGCCTGGAAAAGATCCTGGCGCTGACGGTGGCGGCATTGACCCTGCTGCTGACGGCAATCAGTTTTCCGATCGTCGGTCTCGACATCCAGGGCCATTATGCCGAAACGACGGTGCTCGATGCCGCGCTGGCGCTCTGGCGCGAGGAGCGCGGACTGCTTGCCGGCCTGGTGTTGCTGACTACCGTGTTGATGCCGCTTTTTGAATTGGGCGCCATCCTGTGGCTGGCGCTGCCGCTATGGCGCGGGTGGCGGCCGTGGGGGTTCGCGCGGGTGTTCCGTTTGCTCCGTCTGGCGCATCCCTGGGCGATGGTTGAGGTGTTCGTGCTCGGCGTGCTGGTGTCGCTGGTCAAACTCTCGCATCTGGCCGACGTGCTGCCGGGGCCGGCGATGGCCTGTTTCGGTGGTTTGATGGCGCTGCTCGCCGCCTTGTCGGCGCTGATCGACCCGCCGGCGCTGTGGCAGGCCTGGGATGACGCACGACCATTGCCGTCCGTCCGTGGCGCTGTGTCGGGACGTTTCGGGAGGGCGCGCGGTTGATGGCGACGGTCACTGCCGCCAGTCGCGGCCTCGCCGTCTGCGAGGTCTGCGGACGCCTGACGCCGCTGGCCGAGGCGTCGCACTGCCCACGGTGCGGGGCGCCGTTGCATCTGCGCAAGCCCGACAGTCTCGGGCGCTGCTGGGCGCTGCTCCTCTCCGCCTATGTGCTCTACCTGCCGGCCAACCTGCTCGTCGTGATGCAGACGCGCTCGCCCTTCGGTGCCGAGGACAGCACGATCCTGAGCGGCGTGGCGTATTTGTGGAATTCGGGGTCCTGGTCGCTGGCCGTCGTGGTGTTCGCGGCCAGTGTCGTGGTGCCGATGCTGAAGTTGTTTTCGCTGACCTACCTGCTGCTCTCGGTCGGGCGGCGCTCGGTCCGCCACCGCCGTGCACGCGGTCGTCTCTTCCGCATGCTCGAACTGATCGGGCGCTGGTCGATGCTCGATGTCTATGTGGTGACTTTGCTGGTCGCGCTGGTTCAGGTGCAGTCCCTGGCCGTCATCGTTCCGGGGCCCGGCATCGTCGCCTTTGGCGCGGTCGTGGTCCTCAGCATGCTCGCGACCATGGCCTTCGATCCGCGGCTGATCTGGGATGCCGGGTCGCCGGCGCCTTTTCCGGAAAAAACTGAATGAAACACTCTGACGATGACGCATCCATTCCCGGCGTGCGCGTGAGCGCGCCGCGCTTTCGCATTGGCCTCGTATGGATCGTCCCCATACTCGCCATCTGCCTGAGCCTGGGGCTTGGCATCAAGGCGCTGCTCGAACGCGGTCCCGAGGTGCTGGTCCAGTTCGTGCGGGCGGAAGGGCTTGAAGCCAACAAGACGCGCGTGAAGTACAAGGATGTCGATATCGGCACGGTCAAGGAAATCATGCTGAGCGAGAACCGCCAGGCGGTGCTGGTGCGGATTCAACTCAATCGCGATGCCAGCGACCTGCTCGCCGAGGACAGCCGCTTCTGGGTCGTTCGCCCGCGCGTGACGGTGGCCGGCGTGACCGGACTGGCGACGCTGCTTTCCGGCGTGCATATCGCTATCGATCCCGGGCAGTCGGAGACGCATGCCCGCAAGTTCGTCGGCCTCGAGGAGCCGCCGACAATTACCAACGAGACGCGCGGCCGGGCGTTCCGGCTGAGCAGCGACACCCTCGGCTCGCTCGATATCGGCGCACCCGTCTATTACCGGCGCATCCAGGTCGGGCGCGTGATCGGGTACGGCATGCAGGAAGACGGGCGTGGCGTCGATGTGCAGGTCTTCATCGATGCGCCGTATGACCGCTTCGTCGTTCCCCAGTCGCGCTTCTGGCATGCCAGCGGCGTCGATGTCGCGATGGATGCTGACGGCATCAAGTTCAACATGCAGTCGGTGGCCAGCCTGGTCGTCGGCGGCATCGCCTTTTCCTCACCGGAGCGCGATGGCAACGATCCCCCCGAATCCGTGCCGGCGGCGACGGTCTTCACGCTGCATGCCGACCAGGCCTCTGCGCAGCGCGTGCGCGATGCCGAATTCCTCAGGTACGTCCTGGTCTTCAAGGAATCGGTGCGCGGTTTGTCGGAAGGCGCACCGGTCGATTTTCGCGGCATTGTCGCTGGCGAGGTCTCGCGCATCGAACTCGATTTTGACAAGAGCACGACCGATTTTTCGCTGGCGGTCGAGGTCAAGCTGTATCCGGAACGCCTGACCCGGCGCACGCGCAACCTGTCGGCGCGCGACGGCTCGAAGAAAGAAATGCGCGAGGTGCTCGATGCGATGGTCGCGCGCGGGTTCCGGGCGCAATTGCGTACCGGCAACGTGATCAGCGGCCAGCGTTATGTCGCCCTCGACTATTTTCCGCGGACCCAGGCGGCGAAGATTCGCTGGGACAAGCGTATCCCGGAATTGCCGACGCAGCCGGGCAGCCTCGATTCATTGCAGGATCAGCTGATGAATATCGCGACCATGCTGCAACAGACGCTGCAGCATGCCGATGGATTGATCGCCCGGCTCGACAAGGAGGTTGCGCCGGAACTCAACGAGACAATGCGGTCGGCGCGTGAAACGCTCGAACACGCCCGTACGCTGATGGCGAACGATGCGCCGATGCAGCAGGAGATTCGCGATGCATTGCGCGAAGTCGCACGGGCGGCGCGGTCGGTGCATGATTTGGCCGATTTGCTGGAACGGCAGCCCGAAGCGCTGCTCAAGGGAAAAAAGGATCAGTGAATGATGCTAAGCCGATATCTGATGTTGATGGGATTGGTCGCGCTGGGCGCCTGCGGTTCGTCGCCGGTCGTCAATTACTACGCGCTCGATGATGGCGTCATCGCTGCCGCGCGCGGCGCCAGTCCGACCGTGCTGGTGACGTCGGCGAGCGTGCCGGAAGCACTGGACCGGCCGCAGATGGTGGTCCGCGCTGCCGATTCGCGTCTCGTCCTGAGCGAGCAGCAGCGCTGGGCGGAACCCTTGCGCGCCGCGATTCCCCGGTTGGTGGCTGCGCGGCTTGGCGAGGCGCTTGATTCGTCGGGGGTTCTCGCCGTGCCGGCGGGGGCGCCGCAGTTCGATGCCGATTTCCGTCTCGCCCTGCATGTCCAGCAGTTCGACGTGCAGTCCGACGGGGCCGTTGATCTCGACCTATCCTGGGTGCTCAAGCCGCACAACGGCAAGGCGATTGTCGGGCGCAGCCGGATTCACGAAAAAGCGGCCGAAGTTACGGCCGGAGTTACGTCCACACCAGTGACGGTGAGCGAGCGCGTCGCCGCGCAACGCCGCGCCTTGGGGCGCGCGGCGCTGGAAATCGCCGCCGAAGTCCGGCGTCACGGAGGTGCCCGCTAAGCTCGATGCGTCGCGCGCCATTGATACGGTGAGCTTTTTTTATGCGAAAAGCATCGTTGCCGAGCGATTATATCGATAGAGATATTTCTTCTTTTGCCGGCCGCAAGCCGGTCGCTACCATGAGCGGCGTTTTCGATTCCCTGCCATGGAGAGTGCATGATGAGCATCAAGAAGAAAAACCGTTTCCTGTTGTCGGCGGTGTCCGCCCTGCTGCTGGCCGGCAGTGCGCTGGCGCAGAACAAGACCGTCGCCATCGGCTATCAGGCGCCGCTCAGCGGCGAGAACGCCCAGTACGGTGTGCTGTTCCGCAACTCGGCGACGCTGGCCGTCGATGAGTTCAACAAGTCCGGAAAATTGCCGGGCGTTACCGTTCAGCTGAAATTCGAGGACAGCAAGGGCGACGCCAAAGAGGGTGTCAATATCGCGCGCAAGTTCTCCGATGATGCAAGCATTGTCGCGGCGCTCGGCGATTTCAGCTCGACGGTCTCGATGGCGGCCGGGCAAGTCTATGCCCAGACGAAGCTGCCGCAGTTGTCGCAGACCGCGTCGCATCCCGACTTCACCAAGATCAGCGAATACCAGTTCCGCAATATCACGACACAGGCCTACGAGGGGCCGCTCGTGGCGCGCTGGGCGCTGTCCAACGGCGTCAAGCGCATTGCCGTCGTGGCGATCCAGAACGACTGGGGCCAGTCAGTCGTGTCGAACTTCGTCGATGCCGTCAAGGCCGGTGGCGGCGTCGTTACCGAGACCGAGATGTTCAATCCGGGCACGCGCGATTTCCGCTCGATCCTGACCAAGATCGCGCGCAGCAATCCGGATGCCATCTACCTCGGCGCGTTCTATGAGGACGGCTCGGCCTTCCTGCAGCAAAAGGCGCAACTCGGCCTGAAGCAGGCGATTTACGGTACCTCGTCGCTGTACGAGCAGAAACTGATCGAACTCGCCGGTGCCGCGACCGAGGGGCTGTACCTGTCGACCTCTTTCGTCGTCGATAGTCCCGAACCGCACGTGCGTGCCTTCGTCAAGGCCTATGAGGCGCGTTACGGCAGCAAGCCGCTGATGTTCGCGGCACAGGCTTTCGATGCCACCAACATTGTCCTCAACGCGGTTGTCGCCGCCGGCGGCGCCACTGCGACGCGCGCCAAGGTTCGCGACGCGCTGGCGGCAACCCGTGATTTTCCGGGCGTGACCGGCGCGACGTCCTTCGATCCGAAGACGCGCGAACCGTCGAAGACGCTGGCCAAGCTGCAGATCCGGCAGGGCAAGTACGTGCTGGTGAAGTGATCGTCGGAACGATCGTCGGGTAGCGCGTGGAACTACGAGCGCGCTGGCGGCGTCTTAGTCCGAGAAAACGCGGCCGGGCACGGCCAGGCGCGGCGAGACAATGTCTCGCCGTGTTTTTTATTTGTTTGCGAAGACAGGAAAAAACCATGGAATGTCGTGTGAAATGGATTGAAGGTGGGATGTCGTTTCTGGCCGAGACCGGCAGCAATCACGTCGTCATGATGGACGGGCCGCCCGAGGCCGGTGGGCGCAACCTGGCGCCGCGGCCGATGGAATTGCTGCTGGCCGGTACCGGCGGCTGTACGGCCTTCGATGTGGTGTCGATTCTCAAGAAGGGCCGGCATGCGGTGCAGGGCTGCGAAGTCAGCCTGCAGGCCGAGCGCGCCGAGACCGATCCCAAGGTGTTCACCCGGATTCATTTTCATTTCCGCGTCAGCGGTACGGGACTGAAGCCGGAAGTCGTCGAGCGGGCGATTGCCCTGTCGAAGGAAAAATACTGTTCGGCGTCGATCATGCTGGGCAAGACGGCCGAGATCACGCACGACGTCGAGATCGTCGCGGTCTAGCGGCGGGGCGGCTTCGCCTGCTTATGACACGAGCGTGCCGTCGCAGAACATCGAGACGCGGTCGGTCGGCAGCGGCTGCCAGCATTCGTTGTCGGTCAGCGGCTGTGTCGCGATCAGCGCGACGCGGTCGTTCGGCGTCGTCACCTCGTTGAAGTCGATGCTGAGGTCCTCGTCCTTGAGGTGGGCGACCGAGAAGGGGGCCTGCCGGACCAGGTAATGGAGTTCGGTCGCGCGGTGGGCGAAGAGCCGCTCGCCGTTCGACAAGAGGAAGTTGAAGCTGCCGAAACGGCGCGTTTCCGCGGAGAATTCCTCAAGCGCCGCGAGCAGCGCGTCGGCGGCCGGCATCGTCTGCGGGAAGCGCTGGCGCAGGCGCTGCAGCAGATGGCAGAAAGCGCGTTCGCTGTCGGTCTGTCCTACCGGCAGGAAACTGCCGTCCAGGGCGGGGGCATAATCGATCAGGTTGCCGTTGTGCGCGAAAATCCAGTAGCGGCCCCATAGCTCGCGCATGAACGGGTGCGTGTTCTCAAGTCCGGTCGCGCCCTGCGTCGCCTTGCGGATATGCGCGATCGTGTTGAGCGAGCGGATCGGATAGCGGCGCACGAGTTCGGCGACTGGCGAGTCGCACGACGGCTGCGGATCGAGGAAGACGCGGGCGCCCTTGCCCTCGAAGAAGGCGATGCCCCAGCCGTCGCGGTGCACATCGGTGGCGCCGCCGCGTGCCTGGAATCCGCTGAAGGAGAAGCAGATGTCGGTGGGGACGTTGCAGTTCATGCCGAGCAGTTCGCACATGGTCGTTCTCTGGTCGCTTGATCGGGTTTATTCCATTTGTTTGAATACGAATCTTAGCGCGGATTGCGCCGTCCGTCGGCCTCGTCAGCGCCGTGGCCCCAGGATCGCCGTCGGCGGGTGCCCGTAGCACTTGCGGAACATCTTGGCGAAGGCCGACGGGCTGCTGTAGCCGAGGTCGGCGGCGATGGCGCCGATCGACGGTGTCTGTTCGGCCAGTGCGAAGGCACGCATGAGCTTGGCCTGCTGCCGCCAGCGATGCAGGCTCAGGCCGGTTTCGAGCGGGAAGAGGCGGATGACGCTGCGCTCGGAGAGGCCGACACGGGCGCCGAGTCGGGCGATCGGTTCGGTGTTGTCGGGCGTCTCGAGCAGGTGCCGGCAGAGGCGGGCGAGGCGGCGGTCGGCGGGCAGGCGCAGACTGAGTGGCGCGCTTTCGAGCCGTCCGACCTCGTCGACAATGACACGCATCAACCGTCCGTCCGGCCCTTCGATGTCATAGACAGGGGGAATATCCATGGCCCGGACGATCAGCTCGCGCAGCAAGGGCGACACCGCCAGCAGGCGGCAGTCGTCGGGTGCGCCGGCGACGCTGCCGGCGGCGAAATACAAGGTGTGCATCTCGACGTCGGTGTCCATGCGCACCGAATGCGAAACCTCGGCCGGCATCCACAGGCCGTGGCTGGTCGGGATCGTCCACAAGGTGTCATGCGCCTCGACCGTCATGACGCCGCGGATGGCGGTGATCAGCTGGTCGCGTTCGTGCGTGTGCGGACGGATCTGATGGCCGGCCTTGTCACGGCGTGAAAAAGCCGAGACCGGGCGCGGCACCCGGTTGGCCGCCAGCGCATCGGCATGCGGTGCCTTGTGCGGGCGGGCGACGGTCGGGGTTGGCGGTTTTGGACTCAATCTTTGCGTTTTATAACAAATCCGACACAGGATCGTAGTCGATAATCACGGCATGCACAATCTGACGACACGACTCCTGCTGAATCTCGGCCACGCGCTGGATCACATGTTCCTGCTGATTTTCGCCACGGCGGTGACCTCGATCGCCCGCGATTTCGGCCTGGCCCGCTGGGAAGACCTGATGCCCTACAGCGTCCCGGCCTTCTTCTGCTTCGGTCTCGGCTCGTTGCCGGCCGGGCGTTTCGGCGATCTCTGGGGGCGGCGCCCGATGATGGTGGTCTTTTTCGTCGGTATCGGCCTCGCCTCGATCGCCGTCAGTCTGACCTCGTCGCCACTCCAGCTCTCGATCGCCATGGCGCTGATCGGTTGCGCGGCCTCGATCTACCATCCCGTCGGCATTCCGATGCTGGTGCAGGGCGAACTGCGGCCGGGCTGGGTGATCGGCCTCAACGGCCTGGCCGGCAATCTCGGCGTGGCCGCGGCGGCCGGGGTGACCGGTCTGCTTATCAAGTATTTCGGCTGGCGCATGGCCTTTGTCGTGCCCGGCGTGATCAGCGTGCTTGCCGGTATCGTCTTCGCGCTGGCCGCGACGCGCGAGCATTCGGCCCCGGCCAAGAAGAAGGCGGCGGGCGAGCATCAGGGCATGTCGATGGCCAAAGTCCTGTTCATCATGACCGTGGCGGCGACCAGCGGCAGCACGCTGTTCAATTTCTCGACGAGCAGCAATTTCGAGTTGCTCAGCAGCAAGTTCACCGATCTCGCGTCCGATCCCGCGCAGATCGGCCTCTTGCTCGCGATTGTCTATACGATTGCCTCGCTGAACCAGTTGGTGATCGGCCGCCTGATCGATACCGTCGCGCTCAAGCCGCTGTATGTCAGCGTCGTTGCCCTGCAGCTATTCGGTCTGATCGTTGCCAGCGGTGCGGAGGGGTGGCTGTTCTATGTCGCACAGATCGTCTTCATGGCGGCGATTTTCGGCGCGATCCCCTTTACCGATGCCATGGTCGTGCGTTTTGTCGACGATGCCATGCGCTCGCGCGTCTCCGGCATGCGGCTCACCGTCGCGCTCGGCGCCAGTTCGCTGGCGGTCTGGCTGATCGGGCCGGTCGTCAAGCAGGCGGGCTTCGGCGCGCTGATATGGGTGATGGTCGCGACGTCCTTCGTCACCTTCATGGTGGTGAATACGCTGCCAAAGACGCCGGCGCCGAAGGCGGCCGAGGCTGCTCCCGCCCCGGGAAAATAGGCCGGGAGCGCCGGTCGTCGCGAGCGCGGCGCGGCGCCGCCTCGGGTTTCGTCGCAGGTTTTTCGTGGGTTCGATGTTCCCGGTGATGGCCTTCAATTCCATTTTGATATATTCAAATAATTATTAATTCGTTCACGGCGTCTTCCTCTGGTTATAAGGTGTGGCCTTGACTGCAAGGCACGGACGGAAAGTCGTCGGGAAAACTCCGGATGTTTTATCGATCGGGCCTCGCACAGCGTGTCCTGATGAGGTGATGAAACATGACGGAGTTGACTCGAACTTTGCCGCTCGCGGCGGCGCAAGGCGGTGTTCTTTCCCGCTGGCTGACGGCCTGGCGTGATGCCGGGAACCGGGGCGGAGACCGCTCGACGGCGCTGCCGCCATCGGTCGGAAATGCCGTGGCAGCGACCGCGGCGACGCAAGGGACGGACGCTGCAGCGGCGAGCCGCCTGTTTTCGCTGCGTGCGATCGGCAAGCGCTTCGATGGCGGCGTGCAGGCGCTTGATGACATCAGCCTCGACATCCGCGAAGGCGAGATCTTCGGCATCATCGGGCGCAGCGGCGCCGGCAAGAGCACCTTGCTGCGCACGCTCAACCTGCTCGAGCGGCCGAGCGCCGGCACGATCGAATTCGAAGGCCGCGATCTGCTGACGCTCGATGCCGCCGAACTGCGGCAGTTGCGCCGGCGCATCGGCATGATCTTTCAGCACTTCAACCTGTTGTCCTCGCGTACCGTCGCCGGCAACATCGCCTTGCCGCTCGAACTCGCCGGCGTTCCCGCCGCACGCATCGCGACGCGCGTTGACGAACTCCTCGATCTCGTCGGCCTGCGCGAACAGCGCGACCGTTATCCAAATCAGATCAGCGGCGGCCAAAAGCAGCGTGTCGGTATCGCCCGCGCGCTGGCGACCGAGCCGCGCGTGCTGCTGTGCGACGAGGCGACTTCGGCGCTCGATCCGGAAACGACCCAGTCGATTCTGGCGCTGCTGGCCGACATCAACCGCCGGCTCGGTCTGACGATCGTGCTGATCACGCACCAGATGCAGGTGATCAAGGCGATTGCGCATCGGGTCGCCGTTCTTGATGCAGGGCGCCTGGCAGAGCAGGGCAGCGTCGGCGACATCTTCACGGCGCCGACGCAGGAGATTACCCGCACCTTGCTGCGCGAAGTGATCGGCAATGACATTCCTGCCGGCGTTCGCGATCGCGCCGCGCGCCTGCTCGAAAGCGGCGAGGGGCGGATCTGGCGCCTGTCTTTCCGTGGCGAAAGCGTCGACCGGCCGGCGCTGACCGAGGCGGCCGAACGCTTCGGCCTCAAGATCAATCTGCTGCACGGCTATATCGACGACATCCAGGGCATGCCGTTCGGGTCGCTGGTCGTTGCTGCCGCCGGCGATGACGTTGTGCTCGATGCGGCGGCGGTATTTATCGAATCGCAAGACATCCGCATTGAGGAGGTGGTGTTATGAGTCCAGAATTATTGGCGTTGTTTCAGACCTCGCTGCTGGAGACGCTGTGGATGGTCGGCGTGTCAGGCGCGATCGGCACCGCGCTTGGTCTGCCGCTCGGTGTGCTGCTGGTCATCACCGATCAGTACGGCCTGCTGCAGAACCGGCCGCTCAACCGCGTGCTCGGCGTGCTTGCCAATGCCGTGCGCTCGACGCCCTTCATCATCCTGCTGGTGGCGGTGATTCCGCTGACGCGCTGGATCGTCGGTACCTCAATCGGCACCGGCGCGGCGATCGTGCCGCTGTCGATCGCGGCGATTCCCTTCGTCGCCCGTCTGGTCGAATCGGCGCTGCGCGAGGTTGATCGCGGCCTGGTCGAAGCCCTGCAGTCGATGGGTGCGACGCCCTGGCAGATCATTCGCACCGTGCTGATACCGGAAGCATTGCCGGGTATCGTCGCCGGTCTCACCATCACTCTCGTCAGCCTGATCGGCCACTCGGCGATGGCCGGCGCCGTCGGCGGCGGCGGGCTGGGCGATCTCGGCATCCGTTATGGCTATCAGCGCTTCCTGCCCGAAGTCATGGCGCTGGTCGTCGTCGTGCTGATCGGCCTCGTGCAGTTCATTCAATCCGTCGGTGACCGTTTCGCGCAGCGTCTCAGCCACCGCTGATCCGGTACCGCCCATTTTTTCGCAGATGTTCAAAGGAGATATTCCCATGCAGATCGCAAAACTCGTTCGAGGCCTGGTGGCCGCTCTGGCCCTGGTGTCCGTCGCCGCCCACGCGGCCCTTTCCGATGACAAACCCCTGAAGATCGGCGTTACGGCCGGCCCGCACGCGCAGATCTTCGAATTCGTCAAGAAGATCGCCGAGAAAGACGGCCTGAAACTTCAGATCGTCGAGTTCTCCGACTATGTGCAGCCGAACGCGGCACTGGCGGCCGGCGATCTCGACGTGAATAGCTATCAGCATCAGCCGTATCTCGACAACGCCAACAAGGATCGTGGCTACAAGCTCGTCTCGATCGGCCAGACGATCATCTTCCCGATCGGCCTGTATTCGAAGAAGTTCAAGTCGCTCGACCAGATTCCGTCCGGCGCTCGTCTGGCCCTGCCGAACGATCCGACCAACGGCGGGCGCGTGCTTCTGCTGCTGCAGACCAAGGGGCTGATCAAGCTGAAGCCGGAAGCCGGTCTCAAGGCGACGCCGCTCGATGTGATCGAGAATCCGAAGAAACTCAAGTTCATTGAACTCGACGCCGCCCAGTTGCCGCGCGCACTCGATGACGCCGACGTGGCGGCGGTCAATACCAATTATGCGATCCAGGCCGGGCTGGTGCCGTCGCGCGATGCCATCGCCATGGAAAGCCTCAAGTCGCCGTATGCGAACGTGATTGTCGTCCGTGCCGCCGACAAGGACAGCCCGGTGCTCAGGAAGCTGCTCAAGGCCTACCAGAATGACGAGGTCAAGCAGTTCATCAAGAAGGAATTCAAGGATTCCGTTTTCCCGGCGTGGTAAACGAAGGGTGAGCGCGGCGATGAACGAAAGTGCGGGAATCCGGGTTCAGCCCGGGGCAGCTAATTACTTTTCCTACGAAGGCGTGCTCGGCGAGATTGAGCGCTTCTTTCCCGCCGAGCGGCTCCGGCAGGTCCTCTGGATCGGCGGTCGGCGTGCGCTGGAAGCCGCCGCCCCTTATCTGCCGGCTCTGTATCGCGATGAGGCGCGCTCGCTGCGCCGGGTATTGTCCGGTCATTGCAGCGAAAGCGTGGTGGCGGGCTATGTTGCCGAGGGCGCGCAAGCCGATCTGGTGATCGGTGTCGGCGGCGGTTCGGTGCTGGATACGGCCAAGGCCGTGGCGCATCGCCTGCAACGGCCCTTCGTCGCCGTGCCGACGATCGCCGCCACCTGTGCGGCCTGGACGCCGTTATCGGTCTGGTATGACGATGACGGGCGTGCGCTCGGCTATGAACTCTTCCCGCTTGCCAGCCAGTTGGTGCTGGTCGAGCCGCGCATCCTGGCGGCGGCGCCGCCCGACTATCTGCGCGCCGGCATTGGCGATACCTTGGCCAAATGGTACGAAGCGCGCGTTCTCTGCGACGCCGAGAGCGCCTTGCCGCTGACCGCCAGCATCGGGCTGTCGGTGGCTGCGCAGATTCGCGACGTGCTGCTGGCCGATGGGGCATTGGCCGTGTCGGCCAATGCCGATGGTCTGGTTACGCCCGCGCTTGTTCGCGTTATCGATGCCGTGATCGCCGGTGGCGGCCTCGTCGGCGGGCTTGGCGAGCGCTTCACGCGGTTGGCCGCAGCCCATTCTATTCACAACGGCCTTACCGTGGTAGCCGGCACGGAGCGCTTCCTGCACGGTGCCAAGGTGGCCTATGGCATTCTTGTTCAGTTGGCACTCGAGAAGCGGCAGGACGAGCTATTTAATTTGCATGGCGCGCTCGGCGCGCTCGGCTTGCCGCGTCGGCTTTCCGATCTCGGTGTCGATCCACGCGATGAAAATGGCATCGCCGCGTTCGTTGCGCATACGCTGCGGGGGCAGGAATCGATTCATTTCCTTCCCGGGGTTGTCGACGCAGAGCGCTTGCGCGCCGCATTGTTGACCGTTGAAGCGATGCCTCAGCGCTGAGGCGGATGGCATAGCGTCGACTTTTTCTCGCTGCGGCCGACGTCGGCCGCAGCGAGCTGTTCTCCATTCCGGCAAATACAACAGCATGGTGCGTGCCTCCGCACGACGTTTCCTTTGCCGGCACGGTGCCGGTGGTGTTGGCGCTGCGGCATTGTCGGCATGACTAGCGAGTGGTTGTGCGGGCTTCCGTGCCGAGATGTCGATGCATCGGCACAGCCTTTCTCGACTGCGGCACAGAGCTGCGATCAGTTGCGCATGTCGATCCGAATGTTGCGTCTATTCCAATGGCCTATTGAACGAGGGCGCGGGCTGTGAGCCCGGCGATGTGAATTGCCTGTGATGTCTGTGAAAAACAGGCGTATCCGATAGCCAGTATTCCGTGTGCATGGATGGCAGGCGAGCGCTTCTGCTCCGCCACGACTGATTTCATTTGATGGCGTCATCTACATTTACGGTGGTCTTGTGTCAAGTAAAAATGGCACATTGCCTTGTTTCATCTCGGTGTATAACTCCGTGGTGTCCGGATTTCCGGATGCCTTTCTCCCGGGGCTGAATCAAAGAAAAACGCTGAAATCCCTGGTCGATGTCGTCGGGCGGCATGAGTGTCGACATGTTGCACATGTGGACGAAATGTCAGTTTCATGATGACGGCTATGTGCGCTCGATGTGGCGCGATATCACGCGGTTTTTCCGAGATGGAGGGAGAGAATGAACAAACCGGTATTGTGGAAGTTTATTGTGCCGCTGGCGATCGGTGTCGGCCTGTGTCTCATGCCCGTACCGCAAGGCTTGCAACCCGCGGCGTGGTTTTATTTTGCGGTGTTTGCGGCGGTGGTGACAGGCCTCGTTCTTGAGCCGATCCCGGCCGCCGCGATCGGTATTATCGGCGTGACGCTGTCGGCGGTCCTGCTGCTGGTCGATCCGAAGCCGGCAGGTTCGCTGCGCTGGGCGCTTTCTGGCTTCAGCAACAGCATTGTCTGGCTGATCTTCATCGCCTTCATGTTTGCCAAGGGGTACGAGAATACGGGGCTGGGGCGCCGGATCGGACTGCATCTGGTCCGCTTGTTGGGGAAAGACACGCTCGGGCTTGGCTATGCGATCGCCTTGGCCGATCTCGTCATCGCCCCATTCACGCCATCGGTCACGGCGCGCAGCGGCGGCACCATCTACCCGATCATCAAGAACATCCCGCCGCTCTATGATTCCTATCCGGGCGAGTCGGGGCGCAAGATCGGTTCCTATCTGATGTGGGTTGCGGTGTCCACGGCCTGCATTACGAGTTCGATGTTCCTGACGGCCTTGGCGCCGAATCTTCTCGCGATCGATCTGCTGGCCAAGGTGGCCAAGATCAATCTCAGTTGGATGGACTGGTTCCTCGGCGTCCTGCCGGTCGGCCTGATCCTGTTCCTGCTGAATCCCTATCTCAGCTACAAGATCTATCCGCCGCAGATTCGCACCAGCGACGATGTCCCGGCCTGGGCGTCGGCCGAACTCGCCAAGATGGGCCCCATGGGCCGCAAAGAAATCACCATGGCGGTGCTGGCGGTGCTCGCCCTGATCCTCTGGATCTTCGGCGCCGAGTTGTTCAAGCTTGATGCGACGGTGGTGGCGCTGATGGTGTTTTGCGCCATGATCCTGCTGCACGTGATCAGCTGGGATGACGTTGTCACCAATAAGGCCGCTTGGAACGTGCTGGTCTGGTTCGGTACGCTGGTGACGCTGGCCGATGGCCTGAAACTCGTCAAGTTTCTCGACTGGTTCGCTACATCGGCTGCCGGTGCGATGCAGGGGCTGCCGATCGCCGCCATTCTGTTGTCGCTGGTGGTGATCTTCTTCCTTGTGCATTACATGTTCGCCAGCCTGACGGCACATACGACGGCGTTGCTGCCGGTATTCATGGCGGCAGCCATTGCCGTGCCTGGCATGCCGGTCAAGATTATCGCCATGATGTTCTGTTTCAGCCTTGGCATCATGGGCGTGATCTCGCCTTATGCTGCCGGGCAGTCGCCGATCTTCTTCGGCAGTGGTTATCTGCCGAGCAAGGATTTCTGGCGCCTGGGTCTCATCTTCGGCGCGATCTATCTTTGCGTGTTGCTTGGCGTCGGTTATCCGTATCTGACCATGATTGTCCGCGTCTGACCATCATCCAGCCAATACTCGCAGGGTTTCCGGAGGGGGCGCCGCGAACAGGCGCCTCGTGAACGGTTGTGCGGCAACCGCCGCCTCGGGCGAAACAAACCGGACTTTCGGGGTGTCTCGCCCTTTTTTCACCGGTTGGCGGTATCAGGCATCATCGCAACCGCGATGCCGCCACGGAGGCGATGCGCTTTTACCGGATGCTTCGATCCGGGAAGCGTGTCTGTTGCATCGATGCCGGTATATCCCGTGCCGGATCGCTCAATCAGCAGATTGACGCTCGTCGGGTGGCACGTGAGCGTCATATAATCGACGGGCTTTCCGTCGCACGTCTGTTGGCCCCGCACCGTACATGCATCGAGACCAGATCGCTGGGCTCGTTGGGTGCTTCTTGTCGAGTGATTCCGTCCGTGTCTGAAAAAGCTACAGAGTCTTCCTGCGTCGATCATCCCGGAGTCGTGTGGCTCGTTGCCGGCGCCTATTTCATGGAATTTCTCGATGCGACGGTCATTACGACCGCCTTGCCGGAAATGGCTCGAAGCTTTGGCGCGCAGACCGTCGAGATGTCGACCGGCATGAGCGCCTACATGCTCGCCATGGCAGTCTTCATTCCCCTGAGCGGCTGGATTTCCGAACGTTTCGGTCCCCGACGCGTTTTTGGCGGGGCGGTCTTCGTGTTTACACTTGCTTCCGCGCTCTGCAGTCTCAGTACCGGACTCTGGTTGTTCACCGGTGCCCGGATACTGCAGGGTATCGGCGGGGCGATGATGGTACCGGTCGGGCGTGTCGCGGTGCTCCGGGGAACGCCGAAGGAAGGCTTGATTCGCGCCATCGCCATGCTGACCTGGCCGGCGCTGACGGCACCGGTGCTGGGGCCGCCGCTGGGCGGCTTCATTACCGAGCATTGGGGCTGGCAGTGGATATTCTGGATCAATGTGCCGCTCGGGGTGATCGGTTTTGTCCTGGCCTTGCGCTGGATCGCCGCGTCGCAGGGTGAGGTGCGGCCGTTCGATTGGCCGGGCTTCCTGCTGTCGGGTGTTGGTTGTTCGGCACTGATGCTGGCCTGTGATCTGGCCAGCCACACGCCTTTCGTCCTGAGCGAGGTTGCCGGGCTGGGGGGGCTTGGGCTGGTCGCGACCGTCTGGGCAGTGCGGCACCTCCGTCGGACGCCGCACCCGCTCGTCGACCTGCAGGCGCTTTCGATTCCGACCTTTGCCGTGGCGATGTGGGGCGGATCGATCTTCCGGATTGCGATCAACAGCGCCCCCTTCCTTCTGCCGCTGCTGTTTCAGCTCGTTTTCGGCTTTTCTCCGTCGATGTCGGGCATGCTGCTGCTGGCCTTGTTCGCCGGTAACCTGTGCATGAAGCCGGGAACGACCTGGGTGATGCAACGCTGGGGATTCCGGCGCGTGCTGATTGTCAACGGCTGGCTGGTGGTCCTCGGTTTCGTCGGTTGTGCACTGCTTGTGCCGGGGACGCCCAAGGCCGTGATCATGGCGGTGCTGTTTTTCGGCGGCCTGTGTCGCTCGATGCAGTTTACCTGCCTGAATACCCTGAGCTTTTGCGATATCGCCAAGGACCGGATGAATGGCGCCTCGACCTTGAGTAGCATCTTCTTCCAGATGGGGATTGCGCTGGGGGTCGCCCTCGGCGCCGCGGCACTTCAGGCCAGTACGCTCCTCAACGGCGGCGCCGCCGGGTTGGGTCTCTTCAACTTTCAGGTCGCTTTTTTCGCGATGGCACTCTTTTCGGCCCTGGCGATCCTCGATTTCGTCCGGCTTCCACCTGATGCCGGGGCGCATGTAAGCGGGGCGAAAACGGGGCGCTAGCACACCACGCGCGTCGATTGCTGCCGGCGCAGTGCTGTTCCCGATGCCCGCGCGGGAACGTTCGATCCTCGGCGAACCGGGGCCGGAACCTGCCATCAAAAAAATAATTTGTCATGAGAACATGACAATGGCAGAACGAAGTAGTAAGGTTCTCGCTCGGGAACAAGGCAAAAATCCGTTGGGATGGCTATGATCGGCAATTGGTTTCGGAATCAGAAGATTTGGGTGCGTCTGGTCGTCACGATCTGGGCGATGCTGGTGCTCTTGCTCAGCAGCATGATCGTATGGACCTATGTCGAACAGAAGGACAGCGCGGAAGCCCAGGCGAAGGAGTTCGCCGGCAGCGTGCATCAGATGACGCTGGCGTCGCTGACCGGCATGATGATGACCGGGTCGATCGGGCAGCGTGCGCTCTATCTCGATCAGGTTCGCAATGCCGGCAGTATCGAGAAACTCGAGGTCTTCCGCAGCGAGCACGTCGTCGGCCAGTTCGGCCCCGGGGCCGCGGACGAGGTGGCGACCGAGGCTGAAGACAAGGAAGTGCTGGCAACGGGCAAGGCGTTTTTCCGTGTCGATGCCGACAAGGGCTTCCTCAAGGCGACCATTCCTGCGCTGGCGTCGAAGAACTATCTGGGCAAGGATTGCCTGCTATGCCACCAGGTTCCGGAAGGTTCGGTGCTTGGTGCGGTCAGCATGAAGATCTCGCTCGAAAAGGTGAATCATCAGACCACGCGCTTTGTGTCGATGTTTGCCGGTCTGGCGGTGCTGTTGAGCATTCCCTTCCTTATCGTCGTCTTTCTCTTCGTCCGCCGTTTTGTCAGCCGTCCGCTGGCCAACGCGGTCGCTGTCGCCGAACGGGTGGCCGCCGGCCGTCTCGACAATGACATTCATGTGGTCGCGCAGGACGAGCCCGGTGCTTTGCTGACCGCGCTGGAGCAGATGCAGGAGAAACTGCACGGCGTGCTTAAGGAAATCGGCGATTGCGGTCGGAACATGGGGCAGTCGGCCTTCCAGGTGGCGATGATTTCGAATGAAATTGCCGATGTCAGCCGGCAGCAGGAGGGGCAGTCCGGCGAAGTGACGAGCGTGATGCAGCAGGTTTACCGGATTTCGTCCGATGTGCAGGCCCAGGCGCTGGAAGCCCTGGCGCAGTCGGATCAGGTCGAGCGACTGGCGCGCGACGGGATCGAGAATGTCCGCCAGAACATCCGTTCGATGGAGGAGACTTCCGATCATGTGAGCCGTGCGTCGACGCAAACGCAGGAACTCGAGGAATTCGCCCAATTGATCCACCGCATTGTCAATGTCATCAAGGAGATCGCCGAGCAGACCAATCTCCTGGCCCTGAACGCGGCGATCGAAGCGGCGCGAGCCGGCGAGGCCGGGCGCGGATTCGCCGTCGTCGCCGACGAGGTGAGGAAGCTTGCGGAGCGGACGACGCGTTCGGCTACCGAGGTCAATGACATCATCGGTCAGTTGTCGGGCAAGGTGACCCAGGTCGTGTCGACGATGGATGTCGTCGTCCAGAAAGTCGACGCGACCCAGCAGGAGGCGCGCAAGACCGCCGACGCCATGGCCGGGATCGCTGGCACATCGGTCGAGACAGCCAAGGCCAACCGGACGATTTCGACCGTCAGCCAGGAGCAGGTGGCGCAGTTCGAAGTGCTGCGGACGACGCTCGACACGTTGTTCGCCGTACTGCACGAGAGCGGTCTCAAGGTCAAGACGACGGCAACGATCGGCGAGGACTTGCGCGCGGTCACCGGACGGCTCAACGACATCATGGCTGGCTTCACCTTCATTGGTGGCCTCGAGATCGAACCGGTCCAGCACGAGAAGCGCGATGTGCCGCGCGCCAGTAACAGCCTGCGCGTCAAGATCAGCCAGGAAGGCAGTACCTTCGAGTCGGTGGCGAGCGATTTTTCGCTGAAAGGCCTGCGGCTCAGGCTGACGCAACCGATTGCAGGGCCGGATCGCGTCGACCTGGCTCTGTATCTCCCCCACGACGATCTGGCGGTTTATGAGACCCAGGCGCCGCTCAATGTCGAAGGCAAGATCGCGTGGCAGAGAAAGGTCGGGGACAGCTTCCAGTGCGGCATTGAGTTCGGCGCGCTCGATGCTGCCCAGACGGCGTTGATGAAGCAGTGCTTCGAGTTCTATAACAAGAACCCCGAGTTTTCGGCGGTACGCTGACGAGCGTTTGCGGCGCGCCGCGCCGGCATGCCGGATGCGTTTTCCGGCTGCCGCAGGCACAATGACGTCATGCTGTTTTTCGAAATTCTTGCCGAACGGAAGATTCGCGACGCGATCGCGAACGGCGACGCCGACAATCTGCCGGGCGCCGGAAAGCCGCTTGAACTGGTTGACGAGCCCTTCGTCACGCCGGAGCAGCGCATGGTCAATCACATCCTGAAACGCGCAGGCATGGTGCCGTCGGAGGTTTCGATGCGGCAGGCGGTGGCGCGCTTGCGCGAGGAGATCCGCCGGTTGCCGGCGGATCAGGAGGCCGGCCAGGTCAAGCGTCGCGAACTCAGTTATCTTCTGGTCCAGCTCAGCGAGACGCGTTGTACCGTGGAGTGAAATACGGAGGGCGCGCCGGTGCTTGATCCGGCGGCAGGGTCGTGTGCTAGGATGGGCCCGCACGCCGAGCGGTGTTGGCGGCGGTTGGCGAGTACCGGGAAGCGGAGCGGGATGGCGTAAATGTCATTCGCATTGTGAGTCGGGGCAGGCCACGGATGATTCGATCATGCAATTCGTTGTTCGCTATTGGTCGTCCTTGCTTCCGCGCGACTTTGTCGATCGGCGTAACGCGCCGCGCTGGGTGGACTATTCGATTCATCCCGGCAGCAAGATCGGGTTGCATAACGCCTTGCTGGCGATGCACGATCGTTGCGAAATCATGGACGCGCACGGTTGCCGGTTCGAGTGCGCCGTGTTCGTCGTCGAGGGCGAGCGGTGCGAGCGGCTTTCCGACGAGGCGGCGGCGAGAATGTTTGCGTCCTTGCCGCGCGGCGATGTGAAGTGGCTGGATATCAGGGACTTCGTGTTGCCCACCCCCGTCGGCGAGGTCGCGCCGGAAGAGGCCGTTGCGCCGGAGTCGCCGGCGGAGCAGTTGCCCCTGTTTCCGCGCCTGTCCACGCCCTATGACGCGATTGACGATCCGCCGCGCCTGATCGATATCGATACCTGAAGGGGGTTCGGGGCGATGGACGAAGTGCAGTATCGCCAGGTGTCAGCGGCTATTTGCTAAAACGTGATAGCCCTCGGATTCATAGGCAATCAAGGGGGCTAGACAAGCGTTGCCGATCAGGTTAAATTGCCCGTGCTGTGCACGATTTAGTGCTTGTCGTTCGCAATGAAGGTCCTGTTTTGGCAGGGTTAGCGATCCTTACCAAAACCGACCCTATAACAACAAATTCGGGAGTGGGATGGCTATGGCCCGTGTGCTGGTCATCGGCAGCATCAATATGGACCTCGTGGTCCAGGCAGCGCGTTTTCCCGGACCGGGAGAAACCGTGCTCGGACAGTCGTTTTCGACGTTTCCGGGGGGCAAGGGCGCCAATCAGGCGGTGGCCGCCCGACGACTCGGCGCCGAGGTGACGATGATCGGCTGCGTCGGCGACGATGCTTTTGGCACCCAACTGACCGAACAACTGGCGAACGAAGGTATCGATACCCGTTTCGTTTGTCGTGTGCCAGGCGTGTCGACCGGCGTCGCCACGATCACGCTGAGTGCTTCCGAGAATTCGATAGTCGTCGTTCCCGGCGCCAATCATGCGCTGACACTGGCGCAACTGAATGCGGCGGAAAGCGCTTTTGCCGATGCCGATGTCGTACTCTGCCAGCTGGAAATCCCGCTGCAGATCGTCGAGGCTGCGGCCGGTATGGCGGCCGCGCTGGGCAAGCCATTCCTGCTTAACCCGGCACCAGCGGTGGTGCTGCCCGATGCGCTTCTCGATCGCGTGACGCTGCTGACACCCAACGAGCATGAGCTGGCGCTGGTTTATGCGGGTGATTCCGGCGACTGGAAAGCGACGCTTCGCGCCCGGCCTCAGCGCATCCTGATGACGCATGGCGCCGAGGGCGCATGGTTCGCCGATGGCGACGGGCAACTGCGCCATCAGCCCGCATTTCCCGTCGATGCGGTCGATACGACCGGTGCCGGCGATACGTTCAATGGTGCAATTGCAGCGTTCTGGGGATTGCCGATGGCTGAAATTGCCCGGCTCGCCTGTGCGGCGGGCGCCTTGTCGGTCACCCGTAGCGGCGCCCAGAGTGGCATGCCGACGCGTGTGCAACTTGAGTCCTTTTTGTCAGAACGAAGTTAAATAAAAGCAAGCAGCAACGAGGTCCGGGGCGGTTCATCGCCCATATTCATTAAAACGTCACCGAAGGAGAGGTTAAATCATGACAAGCACGCTTCGCCGCACGACATTCAAGGCGCTGGCCCTGGCCGCCGCACTCGGTCTCGGTTTCGCCGCGCCGTACGCCATGGCGCAAAACAAGACGGTCATCCGCATCTCGACCGCCGCCGTTCCCGAAGACTGGCATGCCAAGATGTGGACGGTGTTCAAGGACTCGCTGGAGAAATCAGCGCCCGGCGAATTTGAGGTTCAGATCCACCTGAACGCCACGCTGTTCAAGCAGGGTACCGAGCCGGCGGCGATGGCGCGCGGCAATCTCGAAATGGCGCCGATTTCGGCCCAGGATATCTCGAAGATTGTGCCCGAGTTTTCGATCTTTACGGCCGGCTACATCATCCGTGATCCGGATCACCAGCAGAAGGTGTTCAACGGCCCGATCGGCCAGGAAGTTTTCAAGCCCGTCGTCCAGAAGATGGAAGTGACGCCGCTCGCGACGGCCTACCTCGGCACGCGCCAGGTCATGCTGCGCGAAGACAAGAATGTGATGGTCCCGGCCGACCTCAAGGGCGTCAAGTTGCGCATGCCGGCCAGCAAGGAATGGTTGTTCCTCGGTGAAGCGCTCGGGGCGACGCCGACGCCGCTGGCCTTCGGCGAAGTCTATCTCGCGCTCAAGACCGGCACCATCGACGGCCAGGAAAACCCGCTGCCGAGCGCCCGCGCTGCCAAGTTCTATGAGCCGAGCAAAACCGTGGTGCTGACCAGCCACCTCGTCGACGCGATCTTCCTCGCCTATTCGACCAAGGCCTTCAATGCGCTGAAGCCGGACCAGCAGAAGAAGGTGGTCGAGGCCGCGCAAGCCGCCGCCAAGTACAACAATGAAAATCGCATCAAGGACGAAAAGGAAATCGTCGATTTCTTCAAGGCGCAGGGTCTGAAGGTTGTTACGCCGAACGTCGCCGAGTTCCGCAAGACGGTGCAGGAAAAGTACCAGAAGTCGGAAATGGCCGCGACCTGGCCGAAGGGTCTCCTGGAGCGTATCAATGCGGTTCGCTGATTTTGGCAAACTGGGTAAGAAAGCCGCCGACGCTGTCGGCGGCTTTTTGTACCTGGCCCTGTTCGGGGTGTTCATCGTCCAGGTGATCGCCCGTTTCTTCTTCAACAAGCCGTTGCCATGGAGCGACGAGCTGGTCGTCATCCTCTACATCTGGGTGATCCTCTGGGCGGCCGCCTTCATGGTGCCCGAGCGCGAACATGTGGTTTTCGATCTCGTTTACCACATGGCGTCGCCGAAGCTGAAGCATGTCATGAGCATTGCGGCACATGTCATGGTCGGTGGTCTGGCGGCATGGGGGCTGCCGGCATCGTGGAGCTACATCCGTTTCATGGAACGTGAAGGGACGCCGGTGCTCGGATGGCCGTTCATGTGGGTATTCCTGCCCTTTGCTTTGTTTTTGGTTTCGTTGGTCTGCAGGGCAATCTGGGCGATTGCGACGCACCTGCGAGCGATTGCCGAGGTGAATAAATGACAAGCGCGCTTTTGGCCCTGATTGCAGTGATTGTGGCCGGCTTTATTTTGCGGGCCCCGATCGGGTTTTCGATGATTGTCAGCGGCGTCGCCTATCTCGCCGTCAAGGGGCATGATGTCGGCCTCGTCGCCGACCAGATCCTCAACGGTCTCTATAACAGCTATGTGCTGCTGGCGGTGCCGCTCTTCATCCTTGCCGCCAACCTGATGAATGCCGGCACGGTCAGCGATCGTCTCTTCGATTTCTGCCGCATTCTGGTCGGCCGCTTGCCAGGCGGCCTGGCGCAGGTCGACATCCTGGTCAGCGTCATCTTTTCCGGCATGAGCGGCAGCGCCATCGCCGACGCCGCCGGTCCGGGTCTCGTCAGCATCAAGCAGATGCTGAAAAAGCCGGAATACTCGCCAGGCTTTGCCGGTGCCGTCGTGGTCGCCAGCGCGACCATCGGGCCGATCATTCCGCCATCGATTCCGCTGGTGATCTATGGTCTGGTGTCGGGCGCTTCGGTCGGCGCTTTGTTCCTTGGTGGCGTACTCCCCGGTCTGCTCATGGCGGTGGTGCTGATGATCGCGACGCACATCATCGCGACGCGGCGCAACATGCCGCGCGATGAACCGGTGCCGCTGTCCGAATGGCCGAACATCCTCTTCCGCGGAGCCTTGCCGCTGTCATTGCCGGTGGTGTTGCTGACCGGTATCTACACCGGCATCTTCACCCCGACCGAGGCGGCTGCCGTGGCGGCGCTGCACGCGCTGATCCTCGCCTGTATCGTCTATCGCGCCTTGTCGTGGCGGCAGTTCTTCGATGTCATCCTCGAGTCGACGCGTTCAAGCGCGGTCATCACCATGATCATCGCCGGCGCCTACATGATGAACTACGCGTTTACGGCAGAAGGTGTGCCGCAGATGCTGGCGGCATGGGTCTTCGACATGCATCTCGGCAAGGTCGGATTCCTGCTGCTGTCGAACCTGCTGTTCCTGGCGCTCGGTTGCTTCATGGATATCGCCGTGATCCTGCTCGTCTTCGTGCCGATCCTGTTGCCGATCGCCAAGATGCTGGGCATTGATCTCGTCCACTTCGGCGTCGTCGTCGTCCTCAACATGATGATTGGTCTGATCCATCCGCCCTTCGGCATGTTGCTGTTCGTCACCAATGCGCTGACCGGCATCCCGATCAAGGACATGATGAAGGAGGGCTGGTTGTTCCTCGTCATGTTGCTCATCCTGTTACTGACCGTGACCTTGGTGCCCGAGATCATCCTCTGGCTGCCGAAGTCGATGGGGTACGTCACACAATAGCGTCATCAGGCCGCCCATGAGCACCTATACCCGCCTCACTATCGACGACATCGCCCGCATGGCGGGCGTGTCGCGCACTACCGCGAGCATGGTGCTCAACGGGCGCGCCGGGCAGTACCGCATTTCGGCGGCGACGCAGGAGCGCGTCCTGGCGACGGCGCGGGACAACAACTTCCAGCCGTCGCACTCGGCGCGCACCCTGCGCATCGGGTCGAGCAACACGCTCGGCCTGGTGGTGCCGGAGTTGACCAACTTCGCGCACGCCAGCCTGGCGCAGGCGATGGAGCCGATTTGTCATCAGGCCGGCTACCAGTTGCTGGTCGTGACCAGCAACGACGATCCCGTGCAGGAGAAAGCCGGAATCGAGCATTTGATCGCGCGACAGGTCGATGGCCTCGTCATCGTGCCGTGCGCTATCGCGGCCGACGTCTATCGCAAGTGGGCCACGCGCTTGCCGCTTTTCCTTGTCGATCGTCGTCTTGACGATCCGGCGCTGCCGTATGTGGTCTCGGACGCCGAGGCCGCAGTGACCGAACTCGTTGGCGATACGCTGGGTTCGCCGGACGACGAAATCTACTATTTCGGCGGTCAGCCCGATTTTTCACCGAGTATCGACCGTCTCAAGGGATTTCGCGCGGCCCTGGCGCGCCAGGGCATCGTGCCGCGGCCGGAGTGGATCCGGGCGCGCGACTATCGCCGCAGCACCGGCTACGAGTTCATGCGGACGTGCTATCACGAGTTGGGTCGCTATCCGCGTTTCCTGTTCACCGGGTCGATCACCCTGCTTGAAGGTGCGCTCGCCTTCATCAGCGAGCACAACCATTTCGACATCGCGCCGCAACGGTTGGTGACATTCGACGATCATAATCTCCTCGACTGTCTGCCTTTGCGCGTCGATTCGATCGAGCAGGACAGTCATGCGCTCGCGGCGGCGAGTCTTGAGCGTCTGTTCGCGATGATCGGCGGCGAACCGGTGCCGGCGTCGGTCACGATTCCGGCGAAATTGCATCGTCGTATCCGGGACGCCTGAGCTGCGATCGACGCAGCGAACAAGGTCCGTTCCGGGCGCGCCGTTACGCTGGCCCGGTGCTAGAATTCATGGGCGGTTGCGAGCATCACCACAGGTTTTCGCCCGGCATCGAAGCACGCGCGTCGAATGGCGGGCGCGGTGCCCCGGCAGGGGCCTCCGTGTCGGTGAATTCGGTGTTTGTCCGCGTCGTTGGCGGTCTCCGGTCTAAACAGAATAACGAAGGTCCGTTCCGTGAATCAGACGAAGCGCTCGGTCACCATCAAGGATGTTGCGGCACAGGCGGGAACGTCGGTGGCCACCGTGTCCTATGTCCTCAGCAACCGTAACCGCTACGTCCGGCCGGAACTGCGCGAGCGCGTGCTCAAGGCCGCTGCCGACATCGGCTACGTCAAGAATGCTGCGGCCGGCAGCATCCGGGGGCACCAGCGTGGCATCCTGGCCGTCGTCGTTGCCCAGTTCGGCAATACCTTTTTCACCCGTATGTGCGTCGATATCGTCGCCATCGCCCGCGAGGCCGGCTTCGTCGTCACCTTGTGCAACAGCGACGAGGATCCTGCGCAGGAACGCACGATCATCGAACGCCTGATTTCCCAGCGCATTGACGGATGCATATTGAGTCCGGCGCTGTCGCGCGAGGAAAATACCGAACTGCTGCGCCGCCATCGTATCCCGTATGTCATTCTCGAGCGCTCGTTTCCGGGATCGCAGACGCGCCATCATTTCGTCGGACACGACAATTTCCAGTCCGGTTATCTCGCCACACGGCAACTGCTCGACGCCGGCCACCGGCGCATCGCCTATTCCGGCTGGGACTCGCCGATTCCCAACGTCCGCGACCGCATCGACGGATATCGCATGGCGCTGCGCGAATTCGGGATTCCCGTTTCGAACGAGTGCGTCCTCGTCGACGAGTTGAACGAGGCAGGCGGGCAGCGCATGGCAGCGAAACTGCTCGATGCGCGTATCGGCGCCGTCGTTTTCGGACACCACGATACGGCGCGGGGATCGCTCCTGTATTTCCAGGACCAGCGGGTGCGCTGGCCGGACGATATTTCCGTCGTGATGATCGGCACACCCGACTGGATTGGCGTGCTGCGTCCGCGCATCACCTGCATCCAGCGGCCGGAACATCCGATGGGTGAAGCCGCGGCCAGGCTGTTGCTCAAATGCCTGCGGGATGTCGATGCACCGGTCGAGGAGATCGTGCTCGACAGTGTCGTCCTCGCCGGCGATTCGGTCAGGCGGATCGCCGCCGCCTGATTCACGCCAGCTGAGCGTTTCCGGCGATCACCGGCCGGCGGATTCCGGCCACAGTGCCGCCGAGGCGGCGTCCAGATACAGCGTGCAGTCGTCATGCCGTCTCAGGATGCTCGCCGGGCAGTTTTCCTCGATCGGGCCACACAGCATTGACCGGATCGCGGCAGCCTTGCGCTCGCCGGGGACGACGCAGATCAGCGATTCGCCGCGCATCAACGCGGGAACGGTGAGCGTCATGGCGCGTTCGGGCACGGCTGCGAGCGTGGCGAAGGCGCCATCGTTCACCTGTTGAAGTCGGCAGGCGAGGTCAAGTTGCACTTCCTTGACCAGGCGATTGTCATTGAAATCGGCGACCGGCGGGTCGTTGAAGGCGATGTGGCCGTTCTCGCCGACGCCGAGACAGACGATGTCGATCGGCGCGCTGGCGAGCATGTTGGCATAACGCGCCATTTCGTCGGCGATCGGCAGTCCGGACTGATCGAGGAGATGCGCGGCCTTCAGCGGGACATGGTCGAAGAGCGCCATGCGCAGGAATTGGGAGAAGCGTTGCGGGGCGCCGGCCGGCAGGCCGATGTATTCGTCCATGTGGAAGGCTTCCACCGCGTCCCAGCGCAACGCGGGCGTCGCGCGCAGGTGCGCGAGCAGTTCGTTCTGTGACGGCGCTGCCGCAAAAATCCCCCGGCATAGTCCCTTGCGCGAGAGTGCCGCCTCGATGCGCTGGCAGGCGGCGCGCGCGGCCGCCGCGCCGAGGGCGTCGCGATCGGCATAAACCTCGACGCGCAGACTATCGATGCGCGCGGTCTGGATCGGCTTATTCATGTCTGATTCCGTTCCGGCTTATGCTTTTGCGTTGCTTCGGGCGCGTTCGAGCAGTCGCTCGAAGCGTTTGCCATAGTCGACGTAATTGTCGAAGCGGGCGCGTTCGGAGGCGGAGACGTGGGCGTCATGGAAGACCACCGCCATATGCGGCTCGATGCTGAAGTCACCGTCATAGCCGGTGCGCAGGAGATCCTCGACGATCGATGCGACCTGGCAGACGCCTTCGTCGGGGAAGAAGTAGGTCTCCTTGCCGGTGTGCGGATCGCGGACGCCGTCCTTGATGTGCACATGGACGATATGGTCGCGCAGGTGGCGGTAGCTTTCCTGGATGTCCTGGTTGGGATAGGGGAAGGGCTTGCGGAAGTCCGGTGTGATGCCGGGATTGCCGGTGTCGAACACCAGTTTCAGGCCCGGTACCGCGTCGAGCATTTCGAGCGAATGCTCCCAGCTCATGCCGCCGAAATTCATGCAGTTCTCATGAACCGGGGTGATACCGGCGGCGAGGAAACGCGCGCAAATTTCGCGCAGGCGGCGGAAGCGCTCCTCCTTGTGCTGATCAGCAAGGGCGCGGCCGCTTTCATCCAGGCGGATCGCATAACTCATGATGCGCACGAAGGGCACGTCGAGGACCTGCATGCGCCGGATGGCGCGATCGACGGTGGCCAGGGTGTCGGCGAAGGGTTCGTCGAGTTTCTTGCTCCAGTTCGCGATCGTCGAACCGAAGCAGTTGATGCGGATGCCGGCTTGATCGAGCTTCTTGCAGACGGCATCGAACCTGTCTTCCGGCAGGTCGTGGATGTTGGTGCCGTCGATGCTTCTCGCTTCGATATGACGCCATCCCAGCGCCAGCGTAGCTTCGATCTGGCCGTCGATTCCGTTCGCCGCTTCGTCGGCAAAGCCGCTGAGTCGCATCGCTTACTCCTTGAAGATATAGGGGCGGCCGCTTTGCATCGATGCATAGATGCCGCAAATCAGTTCGACCGGGGTCTTCGCTTCGGCGCCGTCGACGGCCAGAGGCGTGCCGGACAGGATGGCTCGTGTCATGTCTTCGATCTGCAAACGATGCCCTTCGGTGCTGATCGCCTTGGGATCGCTGGCGCCGCTGCCCAGCGTGCGTCCGCCGATCTGCGCCAGGATGGCAGCGTCGCCCGGATCGGTGTCGGCGAAGCGCCAGTCGATGATGGCGTCGCCCTCGATGATGGCGGTGCCGCGTTCGCCGGAAACCTCGATGCGCAGGGGAAAGCCCGGCGCGCAGGAGGTACTGGCTTCGATGACGCCGAGCGCGCCGTTCTGGTAGCGGAGGACCGCGCAGGCGGTGTCCTCGACCTCGATGCCGGTGTGGGTTCGCGTCGCCGTGTAGCCGAAGACCTGTTCCGGTTTGCCGCCGAAATGCAGCATCAGGTCGATGGTGTGGATCGACTGGTTCATCAGGCAGCCGCCGCCGTCGAGATCCCAGGTGCCGCGCCAGGCGCCGGAATCGTAGTATTCCTGGCTGCGCCACCACTTGATGCGGCCGCTGACGAGCAGGAGCTTGCCGAAGCGACCCGCCTCGAGCGCTTTCCGGACGGTGATCGCCCCGTGGCCGAAGCGGTACTGGAAGACCGGCGCAAGTATGACGCCGGCCTGCCGACAGGCGTCGATGATCGCCTGCGATTTTTCCGGCGTCACATCGAGCGGTTTCTCGCAGAGAATGTGCTTTCCGGCGCGCGCCGCTGGCACCGCAACGGGCTCGTGCAGACCGGTGGGTGTGGCGATCGTTACCGCATCGATCGGCGCCTGCGCGAGAAAGGTGTCGAGATCGGTGTAGGGCGCGATGTCGTATTTGTCGGCGAATGCTTTTGTCCTTGCCGGGTTCGATCCGCAGACGGCGACGAGTTCGGCCTGTGGCACGGCGCGGATGGCTTCGGCATGGTAGTTGGCGATCATGCCGGCGCCGATGATGCCAAATCTGACTTTGCGTGCTTGCATCGAGGTTTCCTCCGCTAGCGGGCGCCAGTCGTCCGCAGGCCGCGAATCCGGCGCATGACGCCGTCCTTGATCCGTTGGCCGGCGCGGGTCGACCAGATCACCGAAATGATCAACGTGACGCACAGCACCATCGAGACCGGCCGGGTGAAGAAGGGCGAAGGATCGCCGCCGGTGATCATCAGGCCGCGCCGCAGATTGTCCTCGGCCATCGGGCCGAGGATGAAGCCGAGCACCAGCGGGGCGACCGGGTAGTCGAGTTCGTTCATGACCACGCCGATCAGCCCGAAGGCGAACAGCACGTAGATGTCGAAGAGCCGGCCGGAGAGGGCATAGGCGCCGGTGACGCAGATGATGAAGACCGTTGGCATCAGTACGTAACGCGGGATCAGCAGGATCTTGACCATCTGGCGCGTCCAGGCGAGGCTCAGGATGAAGACGGCGAGCGTCGATACCATCGAGATGGCGATGATCTGGCCGACGACTTCGGGCTGCTCGGCGACGAGCAATGGGCCGGGGCGCAGGTTGTGGATCGTCATCGCGGCCAAGAGTACGGCTGCCGGGGCGCTACCCGGGATGGCGAGCGTGAGGGTGGGGATGATGTCGCCGCCGATGCAGGCGTTGTCGCCGGCTTCCGCGGCGACGAAGCCTTCGACGGAGCCGTGTCCGAACAATTCCGGTGTCTTGCTGCTCTTCTTGGCGGTGAAGTATGACAGCCACGACGCCGTATCGCTGCCGACGCCGGGGATAATGCCAATGACAATGCCGATCAGGGCCGAGCGCAAGATGACCCATTTGTGCTGCAAGACTTCGAACAGGCGCGGGACAACGCGTCCGACCTCGGTCTGGATCTGGATGTGCTGCTTCTTGCGCAGCGAGTCGAGCACCTCGGGAATGCCGTAGGCGCCGATCAGCACCGGGATCAGCGCGAAGCCGCCGGACAGGGCGCTGAGGTGGAAGGTGAAGCGGTCGACGGCGTGGATGTTGTCGTCGCCGACGGTCATCAGGACCAGTCCGAGGAAGCCGGAAATCCATCCCTTGATCGGGTCCTTCGGCGCGCAGAGACTGCCGGCGATGATGACGCCGAACACGGCCAGCCAGAAAAATTCGTAGGTGCCGAAGCTGAGTGCCGCGGTGCCGATCAATGGCGTGAAGAGGGCGAGGCAGATGAAGCCAAGCAGGGTGCCGATGGTTGATGCGGTGACCGACATTCCGATGGCCTGCGCGGCCTTTCCCTGTTTCGCCAGGGGATAGCCGTCGAGGCAGACGGCGGCTTGTGCCGGTGTCCCGGGAATGTTGACGAGAATCGCCGAGCGGCTACCACCGGTTACCGATCCGACATAGGCGCCGAGGATCACGGCGATGGCCTTGTCCGGTGCGAGCGAGAAGGTGAGGCCGGTGAGCAGGCTGAGCGCGGTCGTCGTCGTCAATCCGGGCATCATGCCGAAGATGATGCCGGCCTGGGCGCCGACGAAGATATAGGCGATCGTCACCGGATCGAGGAGCAGTTTCCACATGCCCGACAGGATGCTCAGGATATCCATGCTGTTCTCATTACGGGAAGACGATGCCGAAGATCCTGCTGATCAAATGCAGGAAGACGACGATGAAAATTGCCGCGATCACCGAGGCGCGGATGGCCTTGGGCCAGGGATCGCTGCGGAAGACGAGGCCGAAGACGAGGATCGAACCCGGTGCCAGCACATAGAAACTGAGCTTGCCGAGGAGGAAGATCAGGACGCCGATCATCGCGACGCCGCCAAGGAAACGTCCCATCCCCCAGCGGCGGGCGCTGTCGGCGATGTTCAGCGGTTCAACGGCGGCCGGATTGGCGCGCCATTCGAAGATGCCGCGAACGGCGACGAAAACGGCGCACAGGCCGAGGCAAACGGCCATGGCGAGCGGGAAGATGTTCGGCGCCGTGTACCACTCCCAGGCCGGATCCTTGAACGGCATTCTCAGCGCCTGGAAGATGAATGCGGCGGCGACGGACATCAGCAGCAGCGCGCCGATCACCTCCCGGCGCGGCCGCCGCGTCGTTTCATCCGGCGGCAGGAGGACCGGATCCTCCTGCGCTTTCAGCGATTCGTCCGTCATGCCCGTTCAGCGTGCGATCTTGAAGTCGGCCGGCGACTTGGCGGCGGTGCCGGAATCGAACAGGATCCAGGCTTCCTTGCTCGCCAGGCGTTCCGTGAGTTCCTTGGCGTCCTTGCCGTAGATGGCGATCGGCATGGCGCCCTTGGTCTTCGCGTAGTCCTTGACCGCTTGCGACGCTGCTCCCTTGACGAAGGCATCGTCATAGGCGGCGACGACGTCCTTGGGCAGGTCGGCCGGGGCGATGATGCCGAAGTACGAGCCGTAATCCGGGAAGTTCGGGATGAACTTCTGCAAGGACGGAATCTCGCCGTAGCCGTCGATGGCCAGCGGCTGCTTCGACGACACCGCCAGCGCACGCAGCTTGCCGCTGCGCAGCAGTTCGGCGACTTCGACCGACAACTGCATGACGACTTCCGCCTCGCCGGAAGCGACCGCCATCACCGCTGGCACGCCGCCGGCATAGGGCACATGCCGGTAGGTGACGCCAGCCGCGGCCTTGAAGAGTTCGGCGGCGAAATAGCCCGAGCTGCCGACCCCGGCCGACGCCAGGACGGTGGCATTGGGCTTCGACTTCATCAGCGCGACGAGATCATCGATCGACTTGATCGGCGAGTCGGCTTTGACGCAGACGACGTTCGGCGTGAAGATCGGCAGGTAGTAGATCCAGTCGCGGTGAGTCTGTTCGAGCTTTCCGAGAATGGGATAGCTGCCGACGCTGACGGTGGCGTTGGCGGTGAGGGTGTAGCCGTCGTGCGGCTTGTCCCAGACTTCCTTGGTGCCGATGGCGCCGGCGCCGCCCGGCGTATTGACGACGACCATGCGCTGCCCGAGCGACTGTTCCATGACGCCGGCGGTCATCCGGGCGACGGTGTCGGATGCACCGCCGGCAGGCCAGGGGACGACGACCGAGATGGTCTTCGTCGGCTTCCATTTCTCCTGGGCGATGCTGGTGAGCGGGATGATGCTCAGGGCCGAAATTGCAACAACCGATGCTAGCAGAATCTGTCTTCCTTTCATGTCGAACTCCTCCACTTGATCAAGATTGCAGATGGCCGAACTGCGCCGGTTCAGTCTCCCGCCCCGGACAGGGCAAGAAATCACTTCGTCATCGCTTCGACTTCATTCAGGTATGCCATTGTTTGCTGCAGGATCTTCAACGGGTTTTCGGGCACCGAAAAAATTTCCAGCGACACCCAGGCAGCATAGTTGCGCCGCCGCAATGTCGCGAAAGCCGGGTGGTAGCTCGTGTCACCGCAGGAGGGGGCGTTGCCCTTGGGGTCGTTGAGATGCACGTGGCGGATCATGTCGAGGTGCCGGTCAATCAGCGTTTCGTACGGCGATGACTCGTCGGCGCAGTTGTGAAAGTCGAACATGCCGGAGACGCCCGGGTTATTGATGTGGCGGACGATGGCGTCGACTTCGCTCATCAGATTGACGACGTCGGTCTGGTCCGACGAGAGGGCTTCGAGGAGGATGGCCGACTGCCGTTCGGCTGCATAGGGCGCGATCGCCGCCAGTTCGTCTGTCAGGATGCCGATTGTTCCGGCGTGCGTCTGGCCGGGCGGCGTGCCGCGCTGTTTCGGCGAGCCAAGGATCAGGTTGCCGCCCCCCAGTTCGGCGGCGGCGTCAAGCAGGCGGCGCAGATGATCCCAGGATTTTTGTCGGAGCGCCTTGTCAGCGGTGGTGATGTGCAGCCCGTCGGGCTTGGCCAGCAACCAGTGGAAACCGGCGAAGCGCAATCCGGACGCTTGCAAGGCGGCTTTCGTTTCCGCGATACCGAGTTTGATCGTCGATGCCGTGAAATCGCCGAAAATGGTGAAGGGCGCCAGTTCCAGCCCATGAAAACCGCATTGCGCGGTCAGCGCCGCGGCGTCGCGCAGCGGCATGTGTCCAAACAGCTCATTGCAGACGGCAAGTCGCACTTCGGCGTCCTCCCAATCAATAATCGCGTTCGCTGAACGACCGCGTGGGGACATGCGGGCAAGGGACGGAAACAGGCAATGTGTAATCGATTACATGTTTACTACAATAGCGCAAGAAAGTTTGCTTGGGCAAGCGATTCTTGCCGTGCAGCGTGTCATGATGACGACGTATCGGCGTTTCGGAATGCAGCCGATGCAGCGGTTCGGTGCTTCAAACGGTCGGACGATCGATCCGGAGGGACGCCGATGCTTCGATGTGTCGGAGCGAGAGACTGGTCTTGTCAGGATAGATGGATG
This sequence comes from uncultured Propionivibrio sp., assembly GCF_963666255.1. Classification (NCBI taxonomy): domain Bacteria; kingdom Pseudomonadati; phylum Pseudomonadota; class Betaproteobacteria; order Rhodocyclales; family Rhodocyclaceae; genus Propionivibrio; species uncultured Propionivibrio sp. Next base: position 148,892 of record NZ_OY762655.1, read on the forward strand.
GTGCGTGTCGGACATGCTCTTGAATTGTTCTCGACAGTCGCCGTGCCGGTGCCTCCCTGGAGGCGGGGTTGCGGTTCGACGATATCAAGACCTTTTTCGGTCCGATACCACAGGCGGATTTTCTATCGATGTCGAAACGATACGGCCTTGACGTGTCCGTAGTCCGCCGGCATTGAGGCTTGCTTGCAACGAGATGGTCGGTGCAGATGGAGTCCTTCCTGAAATCGCGCTTGGCCAATACCTGAGAGTCCAGCGGGGAAATGTTAATACCTTGGACGTGATACGGGGGCAATCTAAAAAGTCCCCGACAGAATGATTTGGAGAGTTATTCGTGTCAGTGCAGAACATCAAGCGCATCGAAGCGCGACTTTACAAGGTTCCTTTGGCCGAGGTCCTGTCCGATGCCAAACATGGCGATCACAGCCATTTTGAATTGGTCACGGTCATTGTCACCTTGCAGGACGGACAGCAGGGATCCGTCCCAGGCATTTAGCTAACAAAGAATCGCCGGGTGATGAAGCCTAGCACTGCAGGCAAGCCGACCGTTAAGTGAGGTACCCCAATTGATTGAGTTCGGTCTTAGAAGTGCCCGAACCTGGTAATTCGGCGCTTATGGGCGTTGAACTGGCGGTATTGTGTATTGTGTGACGCGGGCAGAAGGAAGGTGAATCGCCCCGGGTGACACAGCGCGTGAGGATTATCCCAATCGTTCAATCATTGAAGCAGCAGCAGTGATGTGGTTGCCAAGTGACGCGATGCACGGTCCAAATCGTTGGCTAAAACCAGCAGAATCCAACAATTGATGCTGGAAGTCATTTGCCAGCGTAAGCGCTCGTCGCCATGTGTCGTTAGGCACATGGGCTGCGATTGTTGCGGCGGGCAACGTGTCGGGCAAGCCACCGCCACTTCGCGGTTGAAAGGCCATTGGTGTCATGTCGTAAGCGGGCGCAACCTCATACGGCCGCCCGTGATCGGCAACAAATGAGAGATTGCCGGAATGCATGTCGCTATTGCCAATCAACGTTCCGAAGGCCCACAGCAGGTTGATAGTCTCAATAGCATTCTTGCGAATGACTTTCTGATTTGCCAGTTGTTGTGCAATCAACGGCCATCCGCCTCGTCCTTGCCCGACAAATTCCGCATCGAGGGCTGCCAATGAAAATACGGCGCGCCGACCTAAAGTGCCGATCCGATCAAAGCGTTCGACCTCCAGAAATCTCTGGTGATTGCTGTCAATAATCCGGGTTGTGGCGGCCGGGATGTTTCCCGTCCTGAGCGTCTCCAGTGCCAGATGCTCTGCCAGCAGCAGGTCGCGCCATCGTTCGCTGACGGGGCTTTCCTCCGGTTCGCTGAATTTCACCAGTACATGGCGTGGGCCGTTGGGTGTCATGGCATACGCGGTGAACTTCGGTTGTTCCCCGCCCGCGGAAGAACCGGGCAAGTCTCCTTGTGCCGCTTCCCGAGCCATTCGGGGATATATCTCGATCTTCTGATCCGCTTCGATGGGGGCGGGGCTCGGATGTACCAGGAAATGTTCTCGCGCACGTTCGCCCAACAACAAGTTGCCAACCACATCATGGCCGTGTGCGAGCAAAGCCTTCAGCGTATGAGTGCTGGTCCAGTCCGACAGTCGTTCTGGCAGTGCCAGTTCAGACGCGTGGCGGCGGACATACGCACGGCCAAGATAACCTTGCGGACGCATATCGCTTAGCCACCATGGTAAATCGTCGCTATGCCGAGTCGTACCGTCGATTTCTTGCATGACAAAACCGTCTGGACGAACAACTGTCAATGTGCCGATTAGGTAAATCCGGCCTTCAGGATCGACTCGGTAAATGGGAATGTCCGGCAAACCTCGGGCGGGGTCACGCAGTGCGTACTGAATAGATCGTGCGGCACCGATTCTCACGATTTCATCACCGAGTTCGCTCAGCGCTCGTGAGACAGTCGGCTGGCTGGTTCCGAGAGCCTCAGCCAACTGGCGTGCAGAGGTAGGGCCTGTGCCCAGGTGCAAACGAATCGGTGTCGAGTAATCGGACATCTTTGTGAATTGTTCTATGAATAGATATGTGAATAGTATTGTTGTGGTTGATTATAGTCCATATTTGGATTTTTGGTTCCAATAGAATCGTCGGTAGGGTAAGCCCTTCGCTACCGATAATATGGTGGCGGTTTTCGCTAAGAAGGCTGAGCGTTCCGAAGCGTGCTGGTGAGCGATTCGATCCATTAGGAGACCTCCTCGTTTTCCTGGCATATCCGCTTGATAATGAGGTGCCCCCGGGAATAGAGCCAAGGGCGTTCTAGTAAAAGTCCTCGTGTTGCATCCTAAAGACGCTCTTTTTCGGTCGGCAATGCCGACGTAATTTCCCGGTGTTTTGCTGCAAACTCTGCCGGCGTTTGATACCCCAACGTGCTATGAGGTCGGCATTGGTTGTAGTCCTGACGCCATGCTGCGATCAGAATACGGGCTTCGGCCAAGGTCGTAAACCAATGGTCGTTGAGACACTCATCCCGGAAGCGCCCGTTGAAACTCTCGATGAAGGCGTTCTGAGTTGGTTTCCCCGCCTGAATCATCTTGAGTTGGATACCGTGTTTGTAAGCCCATTGGTCGAGGGCCTTGCCCGTAAATTCCGGCCCTTGGTCGGTGCGTATCGCCTTGGGATAGCCTCGAAATCTGGCTGCCTGATCGAGAACCCGCGTGACATACTGCCCTGAGATACCGAAGTCAGCCACCAGATCGATCGCTTCTTTGCTGAAATCATCGACGATAGTCAGCACCTTGATCCGCCGGCCATTGGCCAATGCATCGCTGACAAAATCCATCGACCAGACCTGGTTCAATTCCAGCGACGACTCAAGTGTTTGCCGCTCGACTGCGACACCGTGCCGCCGCTTACGCCGCCGCACCGCAAGGCCGGCCTCGCGGTAAAGCCGGTAGATGCGTTTGTGGTTCGCTAAGACGCCTTCCCGCCGAACCAATGCATGCAGGCGACGATAGCCAAAGCGCCTGCGCTCTCCAGCAAGCGCAATCAGCCTTGCCTGCAATTGCCTATTCGCGGGCTGAGCCTTCGATTCGTAGTGCAGCACCGTGCGTGACAGACCCACCAGCTGGCAGGCCCGGCGCTCAGAAATCTTTGTGTCATTCTGCATTGTCCGGACCGCCTCACGCTTTTGCTGGGGGCTCAGCGTTTTCGGCCGAGAACTGACCGTAGTGCCTCGGCATCCAGAATAGATTCCGCCAGTAACCGCTTTAGCCGGGCATTCTCCGATTCCAATTCCCTCAGGCGCTTGGCGTCGGGGACCGTCATCCCTCCGAACTTGGCGCGCCACGTGTAGAACGATGCGTCACTGAATCCATGCTGACGACACAATTCCTTCACCGGCACGCCAGCTTCCGCCTGCTTTAAAAATCCGATGATCTGCTCTTCTGAAAACCGCTTCTTCAAGTCCATTCTCCTTCTCGAAAACGGACTTTACTAAATTACCCTTGGCACTGTTTAGCGGGGGCACCTCAGAACTTCCTTGAGAGTTATTCAGTCTGCCGGGTATTTGGTAGGAAAAATTTCTGTCCCCACGCTGTCCCCAAAGCGTGACCAATACAGACAACCGTAGACGCAAAAGCCAGCAGTCTCTCGATTGCTGGCTTTGCGTTTAATCTACTGATTTGTATCTGTTTTTCCTGTTTTGTGTGGTCTGGAGTGGTTTACTCCAGAACAGGAAAAATGGTCGGGGCGGCGGGATTCGAACTCGCGACCCCTTGCACCCCATGCAAGTGCGCTACCAGGCTGCGCTACGCCCCGACAGCCTTCGATTATAACTGATTTTCGGCGTTTGTGGCTTAGATTCGGAGCATTTCGGCAATGCTCAGCAACTCGGCCCGGATCTTTTCCGGCGTGAAGGCTTCCTGCCGTTGTGGCGTCTTGCCTTCATCGAGCCGGTTGCGTGCACCGCTGATCGTAAATCCCTGGTTGTAGAGAAGTTCTCTGATGCGGCGGACGAGAAGTACTTCATGGTGCTGGTAATAGCGACGATTGCCTCTGCGCTTTACCGGCCGGAGTTGCGTGAATTCCTGTTCCCAATAGCGAAGAACATGCGGCTTGACGCCGCATAGTTCACTCACTTCACCGATGGTGAAGTAGCGCTTGGCAGGAATCGGAGGTAGCGGTTCCTTGCCAATGTCCTTAGGACTGCTGGCTTCCATCGTAGGATTGCTCCACTTCGCCCTTCAGTTTTTGGCTGGCATGGAAGGTAACCACGCGCCGCGCCGTAATCGGAATTTCTTCCCCAGTCTTCGGATTGCGCCCGGGGCGTTGCGGCTTGTCACGGAGTTGGAAGTTGCCGAATCCCGAGAGCTTCACGCCGTCGCCACGTTCCAGCGCGTTGCGGATTTCCTCGAAAAAGGCTTCTACCATGTCTTTGGCCTCACGTTTGTTGAGGCCGACTTTTTCAAACAACAAGTCTGCGAGTTCTGCCTTGGTCAGCGTCATTTTGGTTTTTCCCTGTCAGACGCGAAGCTGTGCCGCAAAATTGTTTTGCAGGCTGGTGATCAGCTGCTGCATGGCGACATCGATTTCCGCGTCTTGCAAAGTCCTTTGAGTATCTTGCATAACTATGCGAAAAGCAAGACTTTTTTTGCCCTGTTCAACCCCTTTTCCGGTATAAACGTCGAAGAGTCGGATGTCTTGAATGAGCGATGGCAACTTGTCAGCGAGACCATCGATAATCTGCCGATATTCGAGTTTTTGATCAACCACGATGGCGAGATCGCGGATGACCGGCGGCAATTTCGAGACTTCACTGAATTTCGGCAGTCGCGATTGCGTCAGGACGTCGAGTTCGAGTTCGAACACGACCGGCGCGAGCGGCAGTTCGTACTTTTGCTGCCATTGCGGGTGCAGTTCGCCGATGTGGCCAACAACGCGACCATCGACGATGATCTGCGCGCAGCGGCCCGGATGCATCGCGGGGTGCGTCGCTTTTTCAAAGCGTGCGGTCTTCGGCGCAAGCAGCAGTTCGACTTCGCCCTTGAGGTCGAAAAAGTCGACATTGCGTGACGGCGTTCCCCATTGCTCGGGTTGCGCTGTGCCGTAGGCGAGCCCCGCGAGCTTCAGCGGTTGGCGGAATCCGGTCACCGGGCCGCCGTTTGCGTCACGATAGAAACAGCGGCCGGTTTCGAAGACGCGGATCCGGTTCTGCTTGCGCTTCAGGTTGGTCGTTACGTTGGCGACCAGACCGCCGATCAGCGTCGAACGCATGACGCTCATCTGGCTGGCGATCGGATTGGCCAGACGGATCGGTGCCGCATTGGCAGCGAAGTCCGCTTCCCACGATTCTTCGATGAAGGCGTAATTGACGACTTCCTGGAAGCCGCGATCGGCCAGAATCTGGCGCACGCGGAAGAGCGGCCGGCTGTCTTCTGTCTGCGGCAACATTGCCAGCGCGGCCTGCGGGGCAGGGGCGGGAATGTTGTCATAGCCGTGCAGTCGGGCGATTTCCTCGATCAGGTCGACCTCGATCTCGATGTCGAATCGATAGGACGGCGGCGTGACAATGAAGTCGGCGCCATCGCGCGTGAAGGGCAGGCCGAGACGCGCGAAGAGCGCGGCGATCTCGGTGTCGGAGAAGGCGACGCCAAGTACCTTGGTCGCGCGCGAGGGGCGCAGTCGCACCGGCGTGCGGGCCGGCAGCGTGGCTGCTGTCTCGCACACGGGGCCGGCCTGGCCTCCGCAGATATCGAGGATCAGCCGAGATGCGCGTTCCAGTGCACTACGGGCGGTGCCGAAATCGACGCCGCGTTCGAAGCGGTGCGAAGCGTCCGAACCGAAACCATAGCGCCGAGCGCGGCCGGCAATCGCTTTGGGGGCGAAGAAGGCCGATTCGAGGAACATCTCGGTGGTGTCGAGCGTGATGCCGCTGTCTTCGCCACCCATGATGCCCGCCATGGCAAGCGGGCGCTTGTCGTCGGCAATGAGCAGGACATCGTCCTGAAGTTCGAGGGTTTGCTCGTTGAGCAGAAGAATTTTTTCTTGCGGCGCCGCCATGCGCGCGTGAATCGCGCCTTCGAGCTTGGCGTTGTCGAACGCGTGCAACGGTTGGCCGAGTTCGAGCATGACGTAGTTGGTGATGTCCACCAGTGCCGAGATCGAGCGGATACCCGAGCGCTCCAGGCAACGCTTCATCCATTCCGGCGTCGGCGCCTTGGCGTTGACGCCGGCGATGACGCGGCCGCAATACAGCGGGCAGGCCTCGGGCGCATCGAGAACGATCGCGCGTTGCGTATCGATTGTTGCGGCAACCGCTTCAATTGCCGGTGCCGTCATCGGCGCACCGGTCAGCGCGGCGACCTCGCGGGCAATGCCCGTAAGTGAGAGGCAATCGGCGCGATTGGGGGTGAGCTTGAGCGTCAGCAGACGATCGTCGAGGTCGAGATAGCGGCGGATGTCTTCGCCGACCGGTGCATCGGTCGGCAATACGAGCAGTCCGGAGGCGTCTTCGGCAATCCCGAGTTCCTTGGCGGAGCAGAGCATGCCCGACGATTCGATGCCACGTACCTTGGCGATCTTGATCTTGAAGTCGCCCGGCAGATTGGCGCCCGGGAGTGCGCAGGGAACCTTGATTCCGGCAGTGACATTGGGTGCGCCGCAGACGATTTGCGCCGGCGTGTCGCGTCCAATATCCACGCGACATACATTGAGTCGATCGGCATCGGGATGCTTGGTGACTTCGAGCACCTGCGCAACAATGACGTTGTCAAATTGGGGGGCGACGCTTTCCTCTTCCTCGACCTCGAGACCGGCCATGGTGAGGAGGTGCGTGAATTCGGTTCCGGTAAGTGCCGGATTGACGAAAGTGCGAAGCCAGGATTCTGAGAATTTCATGGGCGTTCCATTACACAAACTGGCGCAGGAAGCGCAGGTCACCGTCGAAGAAGAGACGCAGGTCATTGACGCCGTAGCGGAGCATGGTCAGTCGATCCGGTCCCATGCCGAAGGCGAAGCCGACATATTTTTCCGGGTCGATGCCGACGTGACGCAGCACGTTCGGGTGCACCATCCCGCAACCGGCGATCTCCAGCCAGCGGCCTTTGAGCGCGCCGCTCATGAAGGCGACGTCAATCTCGGCAGAGGGCTCGGTGAATGGGAAGAAAGACGGGCGGAAACGGACCTGCAGGTCGTCGCTCTCGAAGAAACGGCGGAGGAAGTCGGCGACGACGCCTTTGAGGTCGGCGAAGCTGACGTTTTCACCGATCCACAGGCCTTCGACCTGGTGGAACATCGGCGAATGCGTGGCATCGGAGTCGACGCGGTAGACGCGGCCCGGCGCGATGATGCGGATTTCCGGCATCGTTTCCAGGTGGGCGTACTTGGCGACGTGCGCCTGCATGTAGCGCACCTGAATCGGGCTGGTGTGCGTGCGCAGCAGGATGTCTTCGGCGACCTTGCCCTGCTCGTCGAGGAGATAAAACGTGTCGTGCATTGAACGCGCCGGGTGATCCTCGGGCGTGTTCAATGCCGTGAAATTCTGGAAGTCGGCCTCGATTTCGGGACCGTCGGCTACTTCGAACCCGATCGAACGGAACAGTGCTTCAATGCGTTCGAGGGTGCGGGTGACGGGGTGAAGGCCGCCGCGTATTTCGGCGCGGCCGGGCAGGGTGACGTCGAGTGACTCTTCCGCGAGTCGCGCTTCCAGCGCCAGGCGGCGAATCGCATCGCGTCGGTCTGCGAGGGCGTTCTCAATGGATACTTTGGCTCGGTTGATGGCGGCGCCGGCTTGTTTTTTTTCTTCGGGCGTCAGTTTGGCCATGCCTTTGAGCAGTTCGGTGATTTGACCGCTCTTGCCGAGGTAGCGTGACTTGATCTGTTCGAGTGTGTCGGGATCGTCGGTCGCGGCGAATGCGTTGGCCGCTTCCTGTGCTATCTGGTCGAGGTTCTGCATGAGAGTGTGTTTCCAGTCTTCGAACAAAAAAGGGAGGCGCGAGCCTCCCTTGTCCGCGCCTGATGAATCAGGAACCGAGTTGCGCTTTGGCCTGGCTGGCCAGCGCGGCAAAGGCCGCCTTGTCGAAGACGGCGAGATCGGCCAGAACCTTGCGGTCGACTTCAATCTGTGCTTTCTTCAGGCCGTTCATCAGCGTGCTGTACTTCATGCCGAGTTCGCGGGCCGCTGCGTTGATACGGGCGATCCACAGAATACGGAACTGACGCTTGCGTTGACGACGGTCACGGTATTGGTACTGACCGGCCTTCATCACCGCTTGTTTGGCGATGCGGTATACGTTCTTGCGGCGACCGCGGTAACCCTTGGCTTGGGCAAGAACCTTCTTGTGGCGAGCGTGCGCCGTTACTCCACGTTTGACTCGGGGCATCTTTCTTCCTCCTTACGCGTAGGGCAGCATGGCGTGAACCATGGCCTTATCGGAGTCATGCACTCCGGTCATACCACGCAGCTGGCGCTTGCCTTTGGTGGTTTTCTTGGTCAGGATGTGGCGCTTGAACGCCTGGCCGCGCTTGATGCGGCCGCTGGAACTGACCTTGAAGCGCTTTTTGGCGCCACTCTTGGTCTTCATCTTGGGCATTGAATGCTCCTCTTTTATCCATGGCGGCAGGTGTTTCCCGACGGGAATGCTTGTTAACCTGATGCCACTTGGGTGCTACAACTACAAACTGCTCGTTACTTCTTCTTTGTCGGCGCCAGAATCATCACCATCTGGCGGCCTTCCATCTTGGGCATCTGCTCGACCGTTGCATATTCCTGCAAATCGATCTTGATGCGTTCGATTTGCCGCATGCCGATTTCCTGGTGCGCCATTTCGCGACCGCGGAAACGCAGCGTCACTTTTACCTTGTCTTCGTCCTGCAAGAAACGCGTCATGTTGCGCAGCTTGATCTGGTAGTCGTTTTCGTCCGTACCCGGCCGAAGTTTGACTTCCTTGACCTGTATCTGTTTTTGCTTGAGCTTCTGCTCGTGCTGGCGCTTTTGCTCCTGATACTTGAATTTGCCGAAATCCATGATCCGGCAAACTGGCGGTTGCGCCATCGGGGCAATTTCCACCAGATCAACGCCAGCTTCTTCCGCCAGATACAGCGCTTGCCGGACGCTCACGATTCCGAGCGCTTCACCCTCGATGCCGACCAGACGGATTTCGGGTGCGTTGATTTCCTCGTTGATGCGTTGCGTCTTTTGCAGTGCGATGGCTAAGCTCCTTGATCTGACAAAAATTAAGCCGTGCCACTTCGCGCGGCGACTTCGTTCTGAAGTCGCCCGATCAGCGCCTCGAGCGTCATCTGCCCAAGATCCTGACCGCCGCGTGTACGCACGGCAACCATGTTTGCTGCCATTTCCTTGTCACCGATGACAAGCTGATACGGCAGTTTGTTCAAGCTATGTTCTCGTATTTTATAGGTAATTTTCTCGTTGCGCAAATCCGCTTCGGTTCTGAAACCTGCTTCACGTAGCGTTTTTGCAACATTTTCCGCGTATTGCGCCTGGTTTTCCGAGATGTTCAGGACTACCGCCTGCGTCGGCGCCAGCCAGAGCGGCAGCGCGCCGGACCAGTTCTCAATGAGGATGCCGATGAAGCGTTCAAGCGAGCCGAGAATGGCGCGGTGCAGCATGACGGGGGTATGGCGGGCGTTGTCCTCGCCGACGTATTCGGCGCCCAAGCGTTGCGGCATCGAGAAATCGACCTGGATCGTTCCGCACTGCCAGGAGCGTCCGATCGCATCCTTGATATGGAATTCGATCTTCGGGCCATAGAAAGCACCTTCGCCGGGGAGTTCTTCCCACGCGAGTCCGGAAGACTTCAGCGCTTCGCGCAGCCCGTCTTCGGCCTTGTCCCAGACGTCATCCGCGCCGACGCGCTTTTCCGGGCGCAGGGCCAACTTGACTGTGATGTCATTGAAGCCAAAATCGGCATAAACCTTGCGGACCAGCGCGTTGAAAGCGGTGACTTCCGACTGGATCTGGTCTTCGGTACAGAAAATGTGGCCGTCGTCCTGCGTGAAGCCGCGCACCCGCATGATGCCGTGCAGCGCACCGGAGGGTTCGTTGCGGTGGCATGAGCCGAATTCGCCATAGCGCAGTGGCAGGTCGCGGTAGCTGCGCAGGCCGGTGTTGAAGATCTGGACATGGCCCGGACAGTTCATCGGCTTGATCGCGTAGTCGCGCTTTTCCGATTCCGTCGTGAACATGTTGTCCTTGTAGTTTGCCCAGTGGCCGGATTTTTCCCAGAGCGTGCGGTCAAGGATCTGCGGGCACTTCACTTCGAGGTAGCCGTTGTCCTGATAGACGCGGCGCATGTACTGCTCGATCTGCTGCCACATCGCCCAGCCCTTCGGGTGCCAGAACACCATGCCAGGGGCTTCGTCCTGCAGGTGGAAGAGGTCGAGGTGGCGGCCGAGCTTGCGGTGGTCGCGCTTTTCCGCTTCCTCGAGCATCGTCAGGTAGGCTTCCTGGTCTTCCTTCTTTGCCCAGGCAGTGCCGTAGATGCGCTGCAGTTGTTCGTTGCGGTGGTCGCCGCGCCAGTAGGCGCCGGCGACTTTCATCAGTTTGAAGACCTTGAGCTTGGCGGTCGACGGGACGTGCGGGCCGCGGCACAGATCGACGAAATCGCCTTCGCGGTACAGCGAAACGTCTTCGCCGGCGGGAATCGCGGCGATCAGTTCGGCTTTGTAATGTTCGCCAATCGATTTGAAGAATGCGGTGGCGTCATCGCGTTTCCAGACTTCGCGCGTGACCGGCAGGTCGCGCTTGGCGAGTTCTGCCATGCGCTTTTCGATGGCCAGAAGGTCTTCCGGTGTGAACGGGCGCTTGTAGGCGAAGTCGTAGTAGAAGCCGTTTTCGACGACCGGTCCGATCGTCACCTGGGCGTCAGGAAAGAGTTCCTTCACCGCATAGGCCAGCAAGTGCGCCGTCGAGTGCCGGATGATGTCGAGGCCTTCTTCGCTCTTGTCGGTGATGATCGCGACGTTGGTGTCGGTGTCGATGCGGTGGGAAGTGTCGACCAGCTTTCCGTCGACCTTGCCGGCGAGGGCGGCTTTGGCCAGGCCGGTGCCTATGCTTTGTGCGATTTCGGCAATCGTCACCGATTGCGCATATTCCCGTTGCGAACCATCAGGCAGTGTAATGACCGGCATGTTTCAACCCCAGAAATGAAAAAAGCCAGAGACGAGGCTCTGGCTTTTTAAAATTGGTAGGCGCGATTGGACTCGAACCAACGACCCCCACCATGTCAAGGTGGTGCTCTAACCAGCTGAGCTACGCGCCTTCTGTGTCGCCGAGCTGCTTGCGACGTCGAAGAAGCGCGCATTATACGTGCCTTTGGCGGCAAGTCAACGCTTGTTGCGCGTTTTTTGTGTTTGCGCGCGGAAATGCGTTTGTCTTGGCTGGCAATTCAATTGTCTTTTCGACATTGAGACATGCTCAAGGCGTAACCGACGTGTGTTGGGCTGGAAAGGGCTCTTGTTCCGTTATTGCACAATATGATTTCGTATATTGAATTTTGAAATTATGAAAGTCGCGTTTTCATTTTGGAAAAAAATGCGCCTAATTAGTGCGTAAGTGATTAAATTTTGTATCGTGATATTTTCGACATTGGTTGGTATGTTCTTTTCTGGAATAAACATCTGCCGAATTGTCGTTTGTGGTTTGCCGTTCTTGCTTCGAAAATCGTTTTCGGGTCTATGATGGCAGGGCGGTTGTGCTTCACGGGCTGATGCTGTGGTAATACATTAGGAAATGGGTCGATTGACTGTTTTTCAGGCTTAGGCCGATGTGTTCTCAGGGGGACGTGGTGAGTACTTCTATATATGGCATTTGGGATGGGAAGGTGCACGATTTCCGAAACTCACCGCAGGGCACGCCGCCCCCGGTTCTCGAAGGTTTGGAAACTTTTGCGCCGCATAACCCGACGAAGGCGTTCATCGCTGACCGGGGATTCCTGGTGTTCGATCGCGAAACCAGTCTGGTCGAAGCTTTTCGCGCCTATATGGCACAGGCGGCGAAAGAGTCCTGCGGGCGCTGTACGCCGTGTCGGGTCGGTACCCAGCGGATGCGCGACCTGCTGCGTGAAGTTGCCGCCAATCAGGCCGATCCGGGCGTACTCGACGACATTGCCGAGTTGGCGCGCCAGGTGACCGACACCTCGCTCTGCGGTATGGGCCAGTCCTGTGCGCGCAGCCTGCTTGATGCAATCGAGCATTTTCGCGAAGAATTCAAACCGCTGACGCCGGCTCAGGCGGTCTTTCAACACAGTTTCGTCTATACGACGGCGCCCTGTGTCGAGGCCTGTCCGTCGAAAATCGATGTGCCCAAGTATATTGACGGGGTCAAGGGCGGCAAGTTCGACTATGCGCTTGGGGTGATTCTCGACAAGTATCCGATGGCGGCCACCTGCGGACGTGTCTGCGTGCGTTTCTGCGAATCGGCGTGCCGCCGCCAGGAGGCGGAGGGCCCGGTCGGCATCCGTATGCTGAAGCGTTATGCGGCGGACCAGGCGATTCTCAATAATCGCCTGCATTTCCAGCCGAGTCCGGTGCAACATGACAAGCGCGTCGCCATCATTGGCGCCGGGCCGGCCGGCATCACCTGTGCGTATAAACTGCTGCTCGGCGGCATCAAGGTCGACGTGTTCGATGCGCAGCGCGCGGCCGGCGGCATGGCCTCGGTCGGCATTCCCAGCTACCGCCTGCCCAAGGACGTGCTCAAGGCCGAGAGCGAGGACATCATCCGCCAGTTGGGCGGAAACTTCTTCTACAGCAAGGTCCTCGGTGAGAACTTCACTGTCGATGAACTGCTTGGCAAAGGCTACGATGCGGTGTTCCTCGCCTACGGGGCCAGTCAGGGGACGCGCTTCGGTATCAAGAACGAGTATCCGGGATTGAACCGCTACATCACTGGCGTCGATTTCCTGCTCAAGGTCCATCAGCGCGTCGAGCATGACGTGCCGTTCGAGGTCAAAGGCGATGTCGTTGTCGTCGGTGGCGGCAACGTCGCCATGGACTGTGTGCGCTCGGCCTTGCGCCTGGGGGCCAAGTCGGTCCATCTCGTCTATCGGCGGACCGAAGAGGATATGCCGGCAGAGCGCGAGGAGGTGATCGCCGCGCAGCATGAGGGCGTCATCTTCCACTTCCTGACAACGCCTACTGGCCTGATGGTCGAAAACAATACCGTGACCGCGCTGGAAATGGTCGAGATGCAGACCAGGGGGCGCGACGAGAAAGGACGCTGGAATATAGAGCCGGTTCCCGATTCGATGTATACGATGTCCTGCGATCTCGTCATCGCGGCGATCGGCCAGCAGGTCGAGCGCAACGTGGTGAAGCCCGGCGAGGGTATCGAACTCGATCGCTGGAACTGCATCGTCGTCAATCCCGATACGCTCGAGACGACGCGCAAGGGGGTGTTCGCCGGCGGCGACTGTGTGCTCGGTCCCTTGACCCTGGTGCACGCGCTGGATCAGGGCGAACGGGCGGCGGCGAGCATTCGCGATTTCCTGCTGAGCGGCGATGTTTATGTACGCCCCGAACGGAGAATCCAGAATCTGCTGGCGAAAAACAAGCTGCTGGCCGACGAATGCCTCGACGTCCAACCGCCGCACAAGGACCGCGCGGTCATGCCGGAGCTCGATGCGACCGAGCGCGTCAAGGGGTTTGATGAGGTTGACCAGGTCATTTCCAAACAGAGTGCCTACGAGGAAGCGAGTCGGTGTTTGCGGTGTTACCGGCTCTATTCGGTAGTGACCGAGAAGCATTTGCCTCGCGAACCGTCGATTTCCATTAACGAAACCGTCTGCGCGGAGTGATCGAATGAAAGCCTTTATCAATGGAAGAGAAGTCGCTTTCGAGGCCAATGAGACCATCCTCGATGTGGCGCGACGCAACGACATTTACATTCCGACGCTGTGCGAACTGAATGACATTGACCACGCCCCGGGGACTTGCCGGGTCTGTCTGGTCGAGGTCGAGGCGGACGACGATACGGAACTCAAGCACCTGACAGCTTGTGATACTGCGATGGGCGAAGGCTGGAAAGTCCGGACGCGCACGCCGAAGGTGCAGGAAATGCGCCAGCTCCAGATGGAAATGATCATGGCCGATCACCATCAGGACTGCGCCTCTTGCCCGCGGACCGGCAATTGCGAGTTGCTGCCGACAGCCAACGCCGTTGGCCTGAAGCAGGTGCGTTTCCACTATACCGAGGGGTGGGAGAACCTCGAACCGGACCACGGCAAGCAGCCGATCGTCTATGACCGCAGCCGCTGCATCCGCTGCCAGCGTTGCGTCGCCGTCTGCCGCAAGGTGCAGAACGTCGATGCGCTCGAACTGACCGGTTGGGGCAATACCGCGGGCATACGGCTGAAAGGCGGCGCGGTCGATGTGTCGCCGTGTGTGAACTGTGGTCAGTGCGTGATGGTCTGCCCGACCGGCGCGCTGGCCGAACGCGACCAGACGCAGGACGTGCTCGATTATCTGGCCGATCCCGATATCGTGACCGTCTTCCAGACCGCGCCGGCCATCCGTGTCGGCTTCGGCGAGGAATTTGGCCTGCCGCCGGGGACCAACGTCGAAGGACAGATCATCGCGGCGATGCGCAAGATGGGTGCGGACATCATTCTCGACACCAACTTCGCTGCCGACGTCGTCATCATGGAAGAGGGCACGGAACTGCTCGGCAAGCTCGCCGAGAAGAAACGCCCGGTGTTCACCTCCTGCTGTCCGGCCTGGATCAACTTTGCCGAAAAACACTATCCCGATGTTCTTCCGCTGCTGTCGAGCACGCGTTCGCCGCAGCAGGTGATGGGCAAGGTGATCAAGACGTATCTGGCCGAAAAGCGCGGCATCGATCCGGCCAAGATGCGCGTCATCTCGATCATGCCGTGCACGGCGAAGAAGGGCGAGGCGGCGCGCGGCGAGCTGGCGACACACGGCGTGCCCGATGTCGATGTCGTGCTGACCATGCGCGAATTCGCACGGCTCCTGCGGCGCGAGGGAATCGATCTCAAACAGCTGGAACCGTCTTTCTATGACGATCCGTTCATGAGCGAGTACTCCGGGGCCGGCGCGATCTTCGGGACGACCGGCGGCGTCATGGAAGCCGCCGTGCGGACGATGTATTACGTCGTCAATGGCAAGGAGCTCGAACACATTGAAGTGTCGCAGTTGCGCGGCTTCGAGAACGTCCGTTCGGCCAACGTCAATCTCGGCGGGCAGTACGGCGAGATCAAGGTGGCGATGTGTCACGGCCTCAAGGGAACGCGCGAGTTGGTCGAGGCGGTGCTGAGCGGCAAGGCTGATTTTGATTTCATCGAGATCATGGCCTGTCCGGGCGGCTGCGTCGATGGCGGCGGAACGCTGCGGTCGAAGAAGGCGTATATTCCATATGCAATGAAGCGCCGCGAGACGATCTTCAACATCGACCGCAAGACCAAGGTGCGGCAGTCGCACAACAACAGCCAGGTCAAGCGGCTGTATGCCGAGTATCTCGAGGCGCCGCATTCGGAGAAAGCGCATCACATGCTGCACACGAAGTACACACCTCGCCTCTGTGGCCTCGATGCCGATATCGATGCCGCCTGGAGCGAACTCAGCAGACAAGGCAGGAGTTGATATGAAGGGGTTCCCGGCTCGGGATTGGTTGGTGGCAAGTGAAGTCGGGAATCTGCTTCAAACTGCCAAGTGCGACGAAGGGAAGATTCGCGAGGTGCTGGCAAAGGCCCGCGAACTCAAGGGGCTCGATGCTTCCGATGTTGCGGCGCTATGCCAGATCGGTTCGCCCGATCTGGCGGAGGCCTTGTTCGATACGGCGCGAACGGTCAAGGAACAGATTTATGGCCATCGCATGGTCCTGTTCGCGCCGCTGTATATTTCCAACGTTTGCGGTAACGATTGCACCTACTGCGCCTTCCGGTCGACCAACAAGGGGCTGGCGCGGACGGCGCTCGATATGGACGGCATCCGCCGCGAGACGCTCGAACTGGTGCGCCAGGGGCACAAGCGCCTGTTGATGGTGGCC
This sequence comes from uncultured Propionivibrio sp., assembly GCF_963666255.1. Lineage (NCBI taxonomy): Bacteria > Pseudomonadati > Pseudomonadota > Betaproteobacteria > Rhodocyclales > Rhodocyclaceae > Propionivibrio > uncultured Propionivibrio sp. The sequence goes on from NZ_OY762655.1 coordinate 164,900, forward strand.
GGCGAGGGCTATTCGGCCGCCAATGGCGGGTTCAACTATGTGCTTGATGCGATTCGTGCCGTTTATGACGTGACCGAGAAACACGGCCACATCCGCCGGCTCAACGTCAATCTGGCACCCTTGACGGTCGACGAGTTCAAGCTGCTCAAGGACGCCTCGATCGGCACCTACCAGCTCTTCCAGGAAACCTATCACCGCGAGACGTATGCTGCGGTGCATCTGTCCGGCAAGAAGCGCGATTTCGACTGGCGCGTGACCGCCTTCGACCGGGCCATGCAGGCCGGGATCGACGACGTCGGCATGGGCGTGCTGTTCGGCCTGCACGATTGGCGTTTCGAGATCCTCAGCATGATGCAGCACATCCAGCATCTCGAAGATGTCTTCGGCGTCGGCTGTCATACGATCAGCGTGCCGCGCATGGAACCGGCCGACGGTTCCGATCTTTCGATGGCGCCGCCGGCGGCGGTCAGCGATGCCGATTTCAAGAAGATCATCGCCATCCTGCGCCTTGCCGTTCCCTATACCGGCATCATCCTGTCGACGCGCGAGTCGACGGAAATCCGACGCGAGTGTTATGCGCTTGGTGTGTCGCAGATTTCGGCCGGTAGCCGTACCAATCCGGGAGGGTACAGCGAGGGCGAGGATGCGAATGCGCATGCGGCCGGGCAGTTTCAGCTCGGCGACCATCGTTCGCTGGAAGAGGTTATCGCCGACCTGGCAGAATCGGGTTTTATCCCGTCGTTCTGTACGGCTTGCTATCGGCTCGGGCGCACCGGCCAGGATTTCATGGACCTTGCCAAGCCGGGACTCATCAAGCTGAAATGCGATCCGAATGCCGTGACGACCTTTCAGGAATATTTGATCGATTACGCGAAAGAAGAGACGCGCTGTGCCGGTGAGGCAGCGATCGACTGCGAACTCGACAAGATGGGGACGAAAGCGCGACGCAATGCCGAGAAGATGCTGTCGCACATCAAGGCCGGCAAGCGGGACGTTTTCTGCTGAGAACAGGGGGGCGAGCATGCGGACGGAAACCGATTCGCTGGGGCCGTTCGAACTGCCTCAGGATGCGCTGTACGGCATTCATACGGCCCGGGCGCGCGAGAATTTTTGTCTGAGCGGACAGCCTTGTCATCCGGGGCTGATCCGTGCCGTCGCGCTCGTTAAACTCGCCTGCGCCCGCACCAATGCGGCGCTCGGCTATCTCGATGCCGAAGTGGCGCAGGCGATTGCCCAGGCCGCGAACGAACTGGCTGACGGCCAACACCGCGAGGCGGTGATCGTCGACGCGCTGCAGGGCGGCGCCGGCACGTCGCTGAACATGAACGTCAACGAGGTGATCGCCAACCGCGCCGAGGAACTGCTGGGCGGACGGCGCGGCACCTACGCCCGCGTGCATCCGCTGCATCACGTGAATCTGCACCAGTCGACCAATGACGTCTTTCCGACGGCATTGAAGATTGCGGCGATCGACGGACTGAAGCGGCTGGAGCCGGCAATCGCGGCCTTGCAGACGGCCTTCCAGTCGAAGGAAGGCGAGTTCGCCGCGATCCTCAAGGTTGGCCGCACGCAGTTGCAGGATGCCTGCCCGATGACGCTCGGCGCCGAGTGTTCGGCCTGGGCCGAAGCCTTCGGCCGCGACCGTTGGCGCGTGTTCAAGTGCGAGGAACGCATCCGTGTGGTCAATCTCGGCGGCACGGCAATCGGCACCGGACTGACGGCGCCGCGCGACTACATCTTCCGGGCGACCGAGACGCTGCGCGAGGTGACGCGAATGAATCTCGCCCGCGCCGAGAATCTCGTCGATGCGACGCAGAATGCCGATGCGTTCGTCGAGGTCTCGGGCATACTCAAGGCGCATGCCGTCAATCTCTTCAAGATTTCTTCCGACCTGCGCCTGCTGGCGTCCGGGCCCCATGCCGGCTTCGGCGAACTGCGCCTGCCGGCGATGCAGGTCGGATCGAGCGTCATGCCGGGCAAAGTCAATCCGGTGATTTGCGAGGCCGTCGGGCAGGCGGCGCTGCAGGTGATCGCGCAGGATTCGGCGGTGACCGCCGCCGCGCAGTCCGGGCAGCTCGAACTCAATGCATTTTTGCCGCTCGTGGCGCATGCCTTGCTCGGCAACCTGAGCCTGCTCGAACGCGCCAACACGCTGTTCAGCGAGCGTTGTGTCGTCGGCATGACGGCCGATGCGGCTCGATGCGGCGAGTTGTTAGAACACTCGCATGCGCAGGTGACGGCGCTGGTGCCGGCGCTGGGCTACGATCTTGCTGCTGATGTCGCCAAGGAAGCGCAGCGTTCGGGTCAGACCATCCGTGCCGTTGTCCTTGCCCGCGGCCTGCTCGGTGAGCCGGTGCTCGATCGTCTGCTTTCGGTCGATGCGATGACGGCGCTGGGCTATCCGCCGAATCAGAAACTGAAGGATTGAACATGCTGGAAACCCCCAAGGGACTGCGTTTGCATATCGGTATTTTTGGCCGTCGCAACAGCGGCAAGTCGACGCTGATGAACGCGCTGATCGGCCAATCGGTGTCGATCGTTTCCGACCAGCCCGGCACGACGACCGACCCGGTCGAGAAGACCTTCGAGCTGGCACCGCTCGGGCCCGTCGTCTTCATCGATACGGCCGGGCTCGATGACGAAGGCGATCTCGGGGCATTGCGTATCGAGAAGACGCGCCAGGTGCTGGAACGCGTCGATGTCGCGCTGATTGTAGTCGATGCCGGTGGAATGACCGCGACCGAACGCGATTTGATGGCGACGCTACGCGCCGCCAATACGCCCTTTGCCGTCGTCTTCAACAAGAGCGATTTGGGCGAGCCGCCGGCCGAACAACTGGCGCAACTCGCCGCCGATGCGATCGAGACCGTTTCGATCTCGGCGGCCACCGGGCTCGGCATCGACCGGGTCAAGGAGGCGCTGTTCCGGCAAGCGCCGGAGAGTAGCATCGAGGACCCGCGCCTGGTCGGCGATCTCATCGGTCCCGGCGATCTCGTCGTGCTCGTCGTGCCGATCGATCTCGGCGCCCCGAAAGGTCGGCTGATCCTGCCGCAGGTTCAGACGATGCGCGACATTCTCGACAGCGATGCCGTCGGCCTGATGGTCAAGGAGCGCGAATTGGCGGCGGCGCTGGCGCGCATGAGCGACAAGCCACGGCTCGTCGTCTGCGATTCGCAGGTCGTAAATAAGGTCTCGGCCGATACGCCGCCCGACATCCGCATGACGACGTTCTCGATCCTGATGGCGCGCTTCAAGGGCGACATGATCGGCCTGGCCGAAGGCGCCGGCGCCATCTCGCGCCTCAAGCCGGGCGACAAGGTGCTGATTGCCGAGGCCTGTTCGCACCACGCGCTCGCCGATGACATAGGTCGCGTCAAAATTCCGCGCTGGTTACGTCAATATGCCGGCGGCAACCTCGACATCGAGGTGCGGTCTGGCAAGGATTTCCCCGAGGACCTGAGTTCGTATGCGCTGATCGTGCAATGCGGTGGCTGCACGGTGACGCGCAAGCAGATCCTCGTGCGGCAATATCGCGCGGCGCAACAGGGCGTGCCGATGACCAATTACGGCATGGCGATCTCGGTTTCGCAGGGCGTCATCGAACGCGCGCTTGAGTGTTTTCCTGCCGCTCAGGATGCGTATCGCCGCGGCATGGCCGGGAACGCCCGATGACGACGGCAACGCTCCAGTTCGTGCGCAGGACGGTGGCGACCGCGCCCGGTGTCGAGGCGCAGGCGATGGCGGCGCGGCTGCAGGCGGGGGTTCCCGATCGTGACACCTTGCGCCGCATCCTGGCGACGGACATCGCCGACGAAGTCGAAGTAATCCGGCAGGCGGCCGAACGGGCCTTGCTCACGCATTGCGGCGATACGGTGCGGCTGCGCGGGCTGATCGAGTTTTCCAATCGCTGTACGCTCGATTGCTATTACTGTGGCATCCGGCGCAGCAACCGGGCGCCGACGCGCTATACGCTCGCCCTCGACGAGATCGTCGAGACGGCGCGCTGGTGTGGCGAACAGGGCTATGGTTCGGTCGTGCTGCAGTCGGGTGAGCGGCGCGATGACAAGTTCACGGCTTTCGTCGCCGAGGCGGTGCGCGCGATCAAGGCAGCGACGCGTTCTGACGCGCTGCGCGACGGCGTCGGCATTACGCTGTGTGTGGGCGAGCAATCGCCGGAAACCTATGCCGAATGGTTCGAGGCCGGTGCCCACCGCTATCTCCTGCGCATGGAGACGTCGTCACCGCGATTGTTCGCGGCGCTGCATCCGGCTGAACAGCGTTACGCCTCGCGCGTCGATTGTCTGAAAACACTGAAGGCCATCGGTTACCGCGTCGGAACGGGTGTCATGATCGGACTGCCGGAGCAGACGATCGACGATCTGGTCGATGATCTTTTCTTCTTCCGTGACATCGGCGCCGACATGATCGGCATGGGGCCGTACATCCCGCACGAGCAGACGCCGATGCACGCGGCATCGGTGCGCGATGTGCCGGCGCGCATGACGCTTGCGTTGCGCATGATTGCCGCGACGCGCCTGTTGTTGCCGTCGATCAACATCGCTGCGACGACGGCCTTGCAGACGCTGGCGCCGGACGGACGCGAGCAGGGCTTGCGCCATGGTGCCAACGTCATCATGCCGCAGGCGACGCCGCTGCATGTGCGGCGCGAATACACGCTTTATGACGGAAAACCCTGTCTCGACGATAGTGCCGGACAATGTGCAGCCTGTCTGGAAGGGCGGATTAACTCTGTCGGGCGGCGTATTCTGCGCGACCAGTGGGGCGACGCGGCGCGGCGTCGCTGAGCCTTGCCCTTTGAGCAGAACGAAGATGGAGAAAACCTGATGACGATGTTCACGCCGATGAGCGCGCGGCAGATTGTCGAACGCATTGCCCAGCGGACCATGACGGTCGAGTCGGTCGTGCGCGCCTGTCTGGAGCGCGTTGCCGAACGTGAGGCGACGGTGGGCGCCTGGACCTTTCTGAATGCCGATGCGGTCCTCGCCGAGGCGCGACGGCTCGATGCTGCCGGCATTGGCGGTGCCTTGGCGGGCGTGCCGCTGGGCGTCAAGGACCTCATCGATACCGTCGAGTATCCGACGGCCTATGGTTCGCCCATCTATGCCGGTCACCGTCCGGCCTGGGATGCTGCCTGTGTGGCACGTGCGCGCGCTGCCGGCGCGCTGGTGCTGGGCAAGACGGTGACAACGGAGTTCGCCACCTATTTTCCGGGAAAGACCGCGAATCCCCATGATCCCCGTGCGACGCCGGGCGGGTCATCGAGCGGTTCCGCGGCGGCGGTTGCCGATGGCATGGTGCCGCTTGCCTATGGAACGCAGACGGCCGCGTCGGTGATCCGGCCTGCCGCCTATTGTGGCGTGGTCGGCTTCAAGCCGAGTTTCGGAAGAATTTCTCGGGCCGGGGTGAAATCCTTGGCGGAATCGCTCGACACGATCGGCGTGTTCGCTCGCGACGTCGCCGACGCAGCGCTGTTTTCCGGCGTTCTGACCGGGCGTGCCCCGTCGATTCCCGTCGCGACGGGGCTGCCGCGCATCCTGCTCTGTCCGACGCCGGCGGCCGATCGGGCTGATGCGGCGGCGCTGGCGACGCTCGACGCGGCTGCCGCCCTGCTTGCGCGGAAAGGTGCGAACGTCGTCGAGCGGCCGCTGCCCGAACCTTTTGGAGGCCTATATGCCGCCCAGACCGAGATCATGGCGGTCGAAGCGGCCGTGGCCTTGTCCCATGAGGTTGCGTGTCATGCGACGCAGTTGAGCGCGCCGCTCCGTCAACTGATCGCTTCGGCGGATTCGGTAGCGCCGGAACGCTATGACGCAGACCTGCAATTGGCTCAGCGCTGCCGGGGGGCGTTCGATACCTTCCTCGGTGATGCCGATGTGCTGATGACCCTCTCGGCGCTTGGCGAAGCCCCCGAAGGGCTTACGGCGACCGGCGATCCGATCTGCGGACGCTTATGGACACTGCTCGGGGTTCCCTGTCTGCATCTGCCGTTTGGCGTCGGTCCGCGTGGCCTGCCGCTGGGTGTGCAACTGGTGGCGCGTTATGGGGAGGACGAGCGTCTGCTGGCTGTCGGCGAGGCTTTGTCCGGCGTTCTTCGCCGTGTATGACACGATTTTCCGTGGTGCGTGGCGGATGATGTAAACCGAGGTGTACAAGCGCGTCAAACTTCCGGACAATGCGGTTTTGTTCTTCCCCTTTCGCATACGAGGAGTTTCGAGCATGGCGCTTTCACGTCTAAAAACACTGATGACGGCGTTTGCCGCCGTTTCCTGTTTTTCCCTGGCTCACGCCGCCGAGCCTTTGAAGGCCGGTTTTGTCTATATCGGCCCGACCGGTGATCATGGCTGGACGTATTCGCACGACGTCGGCCGGAAAATGCTTGAAACGGAGTCGGCTGGCAAGGTGAAGACCACCTTCGTCGAGAACGTGCCGGAGACGGCCGATGCCGAGCGCGTGTTCCGCGATCTTGCCCAGAAGGGGCACAAGGTCGTGTTCGGAACGTCCTTCGGCTACATGAACCAGATGGTCAAGGTTGCCAAGGCTTTCCCGAATACCGTCTTCATGCACGCCACCGGCTACAAGACCGCGCCGAATCTCGGCGTCTATGACGTTCGCACCTATGAAGGCTCCTACATGCTCGGCGTCGTTGCCGGCAAGATGAGCAAGGGCAACAAGCTCGGCATCGTCGCGTCGATCCCGATTCCGGAAGTCATCCGCAATATCAACGCCTTCACGCTCGGCGCGCGCAGCGTCAACCCGTCGGCGACGACCCGCGTCATCTGGGTGAACGCCTGGTTCGATCCGGGCAAGGAACGCGAAGCGGCGTTGGCGCTGATCTCGCAGGGCTGTGATGTGCTGATGCAGAACACCGATTCGCCGGCGGTGGTCCAGACCGCGCAAGAGAAGGGCGTCATGGCCTTCGGCTGGGATTCGGACATGACCAAGTTCGGTGGCAAGGCGCATCTGGCTGCGTCGATCCTCAACTGGGGCGTGATCTACAAGAAGACGGCGGCAGAAGTTCAAGCCGGGACCTGGAAAACTGGCGATCTCTGGTGGGGCGTCAAGGAAGGCGCGGTCAATATCGACAACTTTGGCGCGGCGGTTCCCGCCGATGTGAAGAAGGTGGCCGAGGAGCGTCGTGACGGTATCAAGGCCGGCAAGCTGCATCCCTTCACTGGACCGCTCAAGGATCAGTCTGGCAAGGAATTCCTGGCTGCCGGCAAGGTCTATACCGACGCCGAGTTGAAGAAAATGAATTTCTACGTCGAAGGTGTCGAGGGCAGCATTCCTAAGTAAGTCGTAGCGAAGCGACGCGGCCTTCGGGCCGCGTCTTGCGTTTACAGCATCTCAACACTCCCTTCCGGCGCCGACCGGCATATAATTCGCACCTTTCATCTTTGCCTCTGAGGATCTTCATGGAAGCTTCGTTCGTCAGCCCGTATCGGGACGATATCGTCATTTCCTGGCCGGAACTGCATCGCGACACCCGTGTCTTGTGCCACGCGTTGATGGACAAGGGCCCGTTCAAGGGCATCATCGCCATCGCCCGCGGCGGTCTGATTCCAGCGGCGCTGGTGGCGCGCGAACTGGAGATTCGCCTGATCGACACGATCTGCGCGTCGAGTTACGAGGAGAGTTCGCAAGACAGCGACGGCGCGCAAATCAAGCGCTCAGATGTGAAAATCCTCAAGGGCATCGAGCACGACGGCGAGGGCTATTTGCTGATCGACGACCTCGTCGATACCGGCAATACCGCGCGCGTCATCCGCAAGTTGCTGCCCAAGGCCTATTTCGCCACGCTCTATGCCAAACCGATGGGGCGCGAAGTCGTCAATCTCTGCGTCAAGGAGTTCAGCCAGGACAAGTGGATTTATTTCCCCTGGGACATCGACTACAAGTTCGTTCCGCCGCTCAAGAAGAACAAGTAGTCCTGCGGTACATTCGCCCGGCGCAGCTCGGGTTTCAAGGAAAAACCGGTCATGCGACCGGTTTTTTTATCGGGCGTTGAGAAGCTCGACAGCGAGGCGGTTGTGGTGCTCGATCAGCACGGGCAAGTCGACGGAGAGCAGGGCGCCGTCACCGACGATGCGGCGGCCGTTGATGATCGAATGCCGAACGCTTGGCGGCGTGCAGAAGAGCAGGGCGGCAACCGGGTCGTGCACGGCGGCGCCGGTCAGGTCAAGACCGTCGAGGCCGAAGGCAACGATGTCAGCGCTCATGCCCGGCGCCAATGCGCCGATGTCATCACGGCCGAGCACCTTGGCGCCACCCAGTGTCGCGATTTCAAGTGCCTGTCGCGCGCTCATCGCCGCCGGGCCGAAACCGACACGGGCGAGCAGCATGGCCTGCCGGGTTTCGGCGAGCAGATGGCCGGAATCGTTCGAGGCGCTGCCGTCGACGGCGATGCCGACCGGAACGCCCGCGGCGCGCATCGCCGGAATCGGGGCGATCCCCGAGGCCAGGCGCATGTTTGAGCACGGGCAGTGGGCGACGCCGGTACCGGTACGGGCGAAGAGGGCAATGCCCTCTGCATCGAGCTTGACGCAGTGTGCGTGCCAGACATCCGGGCCGACCCAGCCGAGCGACTCCGCGTATTGTGCCGGCGTCATGGCGAATTTCTCGCGGCTGTAGGCGATGTCGTTGTCGTTTTCGGCAAGGTGCGTGTGGAGCGAGACGCCGAAGGTACGCGCCAGCTGTGCCGCCTCGCGCATCAGGTCGCGGCTGACCGAGAAGGGCGAGCAGGGCGCCACGACGATGCGCTGCATGGCGTGGCGTGCCGGGTTGTGCCAGGTTTCGATCAGGCGCTGTGTGTCCTTGAGAATGGCCGCCTCGTCCTCGACGAGCCGATCCGGCGGCAGTCCGCCGGCACTTTCGCCGACGCTCATGCTGCCGCGCGCCGCGTGAAAGCGCATGCCGATGCCGGCGGCGGCCTCGATCGAGTCGTCGAGCCGGGCGCCGTTCGGATAAAGATAGAGGTGATCGCTGCTGGTCGTGCAACCAGACAGGATCAGTTCGGCCATCGCCGTTTGCGTCGATACCCGGATCATTTCCGGCGTGATGCCGGCCCAGATCGGATACAGGCGGCGCAGCCAGGCGAAGAGTTCGGCGTCCTGCGCACCGGGGATCGCGCGCGTCAGGCTCTGGTACATGTGATGGTGCGTGTTGACGAGTCCCGGCATGGCCACGCAACCGGCGAGCGAGACGACTTCGTCGGCGCCGGGCGGCAGGCTGTCGCTCGGGCCGACGGCTTCGATCACGCCGTCACGGATGAAGACGCCGCCGTCGGGTATTTCCCGGCGTTCGGCATCCATGGTGACGAGAACGTCGGCATTCTTGAGAAGGAGCGTGGTCATGGGCGGCGGGCGGTCAGGGCAGGAAAGGCTTGCCGAGCGAGGCCGGCAGGTTGTTCTGGAGGACGCGGCGATCGCGCGAGATGATTACCAGCACGATGATCGTCGCGACGTAGGGAAGGGCCGCAAGAAACTGCACCGGAACGACGATGCCGAGCCCTTGCGCGTGAAACTGCAGGATGGTGACGGCGCCGAAGAGATAAGCGCCGAGCATCAGCCGAGCCGGTTTCCAAGACGCGAAGACCACCAGCGCGACGGCGATCCAGCCGCGTCCGGCGCTCATGTTCTGCACCCACAGCGGCGTATAGACGGTCGAGAGATAGGCGCCGGCGATGCCGGACATGGCGCCGCCGAAGGCGACGGCAGCGAAGCGGATGCTGATGACCGGGTAGCCGATCGCATGGGCGGCTTCGGGCGATTCGCCGATCGCCTTGAGCAGCAGACCGAGGCGGGTCTTGGCGAGTGTCCAGGCGATGGCGGCGAAGGTCAGCAACGAAAGGTAAACGACGGCGTCCTGCTTGAAGACGATCGGGCCGACTACCGGGATGTCCGAGAGCAGCGGGATGATGATCGGCTTGAGCCCGGGCAAGCTGTAGCTGATGTAATGCTGGCCGATGAAGGCGGAGAGCCCGATGCCGAAAATCGTCAGCGCCAGCCCGCAGGCGGCCTGGTTGGCGGCGAGCGAGAGCGCGAAGAAAGCGAAGACCAGCGCGATGCCGGCACCGGCGAGCGCGCCGGCGGGGATGCCGATGGCGGCACCGGCACCGGTTTCGGCTGCGGCGGCGAAACCGGCGATGGCGCCGACCAGCATCATGCCCTCGACACCGAGATTGATGACACCGGTTCGCTCGGTGACGAGTTCGCCGAGGCCGGCGAAGATCAGCGGGACGGCGGCGCCGAAGGTGCCAGCGAGGATGGGAATGAGATGTTCGATCATGGCCAGTGAAAGGGAGATCAGGCGATCCGGCGGCGCAGCCGGTTGTCGATGAAGACGTCGGAGCCGAGCAGGAAAAACAGCAGCATGCCCTGGAAGATGCCGGTGATCGCCGCCGGCGTTTGCAGCGCCACCTGGGCGGCCTCACCGCCGAGATAGATGAGCGCCATCAGGAAACCGGCGAGGACGATGCCAAGTGCATGAAGGCGGCCGAGGTAGGCGACGATGATCGCGGCGAAGCCGTAACCGGGCGAAATATTCAGGTTCAGCTGTCCGACCGGGCCGGCGATCTCGCCGACGCCGGCGATGCCGGCGGTCATGCCGGAGAGAACGAGCGTCAGCCAGACGGCGCGCTTCGACGAAAAACCGGCGTACAAGGATGCTGCCGGTGCGTGGCCGCCGACTTCGATCTGGAAATGCAGGAAGCTACGCGCGTTGAACATCCAGAAGGCGAGGACCGCGAACAGGGTGATGAAGACCGAGGTGTTGACGCGTGATCCCTCGAGCAGAATGCTGAACAGCGCGCTGTCGCTGAACATGATCGATTGCGGGAAATTCATGCCTTCCGGGTCACGCCAGGGGCCGTTGACCATGTAGGCCAGCAGGTGGTTGGCGACATAGGAGAGCATCAGCGTCGTCAGCGTTTCCTCGGCGTTGAAGCGCGTCTTGAGCAGCGCCGGGATGGCGCCCCAGAGCGCGCCGCCGAGGGCGCCGGCGACGACCATGGCCGGGACGATCCAGCTCGCGTCGCTGCCTTCCATGGCGATTGCGACGCCGCCGCCGGCGAGCGCGCCGACGATCAACTGCCCTTCGGCACCGATGTTGTAGATGCGCGCCTTGAAGCCGAGCGCCAAGCCTTGGGCGATGAGGATCAGCGGGCAGGCCTTGATCAGCAGTTCGCTCCAGCCGTAGCTGCTTTCCAGCGGTTGGATGAAGAAGACATGGAAGGATTCGAGCGGATCCTTGCCGAGTGCAAGGAAGAGCAGCGAACCGACGATCAGCGTGGCGACGACGGCGATCAGCGGCGCCGTCCAGCGCATGACGCGCGAGGGATAGGGACGGGGTTCAAGCAGATGCATGATCAAATTCGGCGTGCACGGTCAGGGGTGTTTTGGGAAAGAGTCCGGCCATTTGCAGGCCGACCGATTCGGCGTTGAGGCTGGTTTTCGGTTGCGCCGGCGACAGCCGTCCCTGGGCGAGGACGGCGATGCTGTCGCAGATTTCAAAGAGTTCTTCGAGTTCTTCCGAAACGACGAGGATCGCAACGCCGGTACGCGAAAGGTCGAGTAGCGCCTGACGCAGTACTGCGGCCGCGCCGACATCGACGCCCCAGGTGGGCTGGGCGACGATCATGACCTTGGGTTTGAGCATGATCTCGCGACCGACAATGAATTTTTGCAGGTTGCCGCCGGAAAGCGCTCGGGCGTTGGTGCCGGCGCCGCCGCCGCGGACGTCAAAGCGCGCGACGCATTCTTCGGCATAATCGCGCGCCTTGCCGTAGCGGACGAGTCCCCAGTGTTTCATGCCATGGCGGTGCGCCGTGAGCAGGGCATTGCGACTCAGGCTCAGCGGCGGTACGGTGCCGCGGCCGAGGCGTTCTTCGGGAACGTAGACGAGGCCTTTGGCGCGGCGGTTGCCGGCGTTGAGATGGCCGATCGGCTTGCCGTCGAGTCGGACCGCGTCCTTATGGACTGGATGCTCGCCGGAAATCGCAGCCATCAGTTCCGCTTGGCCGTTGCCCGAGATGCCAGCGATGCCGAGGATTTCGCCGCTATGCACGGTCAGAGAGACGTCATGCAGCGAGGAGCCGAACGGGCCGGCGGAGGTCAGGTTCAGGTGTTGTACCGTCAGCATGGGACGGCGTTCGCCGAGATAGGGGGGCGCTTCGCAGACCGGCAGTTCGCGTCCGATCATCATGCGCGCCAGGCTGGCCGGTGATTCTTCGCGCGGATTGGCGGTGCCGGTGACGCGGCCGTTGCGCAGAATCGTGGCGCGATCGCAGAGCGCTTGAATCTCGTGCAGCTTGTGGCTGATATAGAGGATCGAGACGCCTTCGGCGGCGAGTTGGCGCAGCGTGTCGAAAAGCTTTTCGACGGCTTGCGGCGTCAGTACCGAAGTGGGTTCGTCGAGAATCAGCAGCGTCGGATTCTGCAGCAGGCAACGGACGATTTCGACGCGTTGGCGTTCGCCGACCGACAGGCTATGCACGCGGCGATCCGGGTCGAGCGGCAGTCCGTAGCGTTCGGAAATCTGTTTGACGCGCTGCGACAACGCCGCCAGGTCGAAAGGTTCGTCGAGCACCAGTGCGATGTTTTCGGCGACCGTCAACGTTTCGAACAGCGAAAAATGCTGGAAGACCATGCCGATGCCGAGGCGCCGGGCCTGGGCCGGATTGGTGATCGCGATGTCCTCGCCGTTCATCCGGATCGTTCCGGCGTCGGCCTTGACGGCGCCGTAGATGATTTTCATCAGGGTGCTTTTGCCGGCACCGTTTTCGCCGAGAATGGCGTGGATTTCACCGGGCATGACCGACAGGCTGACGTCCGCGTTGGCGACGATTGTCGGGTAACGTTTGGTGATGTTAAGCAGTTCCAGGCGAGGGACGGAGGTGCTCATGCGTGCGTATCACAAGGCGTTGTGGCTGAGGGATGCAATGGTGTTTTGGCGGAAGCGGTGAGATTCGAACTCACGAGGGGCGCAAACCCCTGCCGGTTTTCAAGACCGGTGCATTTAACCACTCTGCCACGCTTCCCGTGTGGTCCGTGCGCGCCCCGTCTGGGCGAGGCGCGCATCATACCACGTTACACGCAGTTACCCGATGTTTTGAAACTATTGATAGTCTGGTAGAGTCCTAGTTCCACAACGTTTTCTCCACGGAGGATGAATCGATGCAACAGCCCTATCATTTGACACAACAAGGCACTCAGGTCGATACGCTGCAGCAGAACCGAGTGCTGCGTAATACCTATCTGCTTCTTGCGCTGTCGATGGTGCCAACGGTTCTCGGGGCGTTGATCGGCGTGCAGATGCGCTTCTCGTTCTTTGCCGGCAGTCCGTTCATTTCCTTCATCGTGTTCCTCGGCATCGCCTTCGCCTTCATGTGGGGGATCGAGCGGACCAAGCACAGCGCAACCGGCGTCGTCCTGCTGCTCGGCTTCACCTTCTTCATGGGGTTGATGCTGTCGCGCATCCTGCAGGTCGCGCTCGGCTTCTCCAACGGCGGCAGCCTGATCGCAACGGCGGCAGGCGGTACCGGGGCGATCTTCTTCGCTCTGGCGGGCGTCGCGACGGTGAGCAAGAAGGACTTCAGCTTCATGGGCAAGTTCCTCTTCATCGGCATGATCGTTGTTCTGCTGGCCTCGCTGGCGAACATCTTCTTCATGATTCCGGCCCTGTCGCTGACGATCTCGGCGCTGGTCGTGATGATTTTCTCCGCTTACATCCTGTTCGATATCAGCCGGATCGTGAACGGCGGCGAGGATAACTACATCACGGCGACGCTGGCGGTGTATCTCGACATCTACAACGTCTTCGTCAGCCTGCTCAATCTCCTGATGGCGTTCAGCGGCGATCGCGACTGAGTCGGAAGAATCGTTCTCCAAAAAGGGCGGCTGCGGCCGCCCTTTTTCTTGCCGTCATTCGCCGAGCGGGTAGGCCGGGCCTTGCACCATGCGCAGGCCCCTGCGACCGGGAATCTCCGCCCATTCGACGACATGTCGCGGCAGCAGTGCGACGGCCGTGTCGGCACGAAGTTCGCGCAGCGGCACGAGAGCGACGCCTGCGTCTTTCCAGTCGGCGATCTGCTTTTCGAACTCGGTGAGAAAGCGGATGCCTTCGATTTCGGCGCGCAGTGTGAATACATGGTCGCCGGGAATGGCGAGCGACAGTTTTAGAATGCGTTCGTAGGCGTCGGCGGTGCTCAGCGCCGGGTCGAGTGCCAGTACTTCGTCGATGGTCGGCAGCGTGGTCGGAAGCTGCGGACACGCGACGATTTCCCCGTCGATGACCGGGATGAAAGGGTGGCTTCCGCGCGTGTCGCTGGCGTAACTGTAACCAAGCCGCTGGGTCAGGCGCAGTGCATGACGCTGGCTTTTCCAGCCGGGGGCGGCGAAGGCGGTGGGCCTTTCCGAGAATATTTCGGCGAAGCGTTTTTCCGCACGGGATATTTCAGCGTCGATCCACACCGTGGCCGCTTTGTCGATACCGGTTTCCCAGGCGACGCGGTCGCGCGCGTGCAGGGCGACCTCGTGGCCTTCTGACTGAATCCGGCGCAGGATGTCGGGCGTGCGCCGGCCGATGTCGGTCGACGGCAACAGGCGGCCGCGCAGGCGCGTGGCGAGCGAATAGAAACGCTTGAGCGATTCGGCGCCTTTCTGGCGTCCGGCGCGATCCGGTCCGAGAGTGAAAAAGAAGGTGCCCTTGGTTTGATGGCGGGCCAGTAATTGGGCGAGCGCCGGCGTGCCGATGCGCGTTCCGGTCAGGGTGTCGACGTCGATTTTCAGTGCGATGCGTTTCATTGCGTGGAAGTGGGGTGGGGCTCTGGCGGTTCAGTCAAAGAGCAGCACTGCCGCAACGCTGCGGCCCTCGCAGCTCAGCAGGTTATAGGTACGGCAGGCGGCGTGGATGTCCATGACGTCCAGCACCTTGCCGGCAAGGGCGAGCGGCCGCATCAATTCGGCGGGTGGGAAACGCAGCTGCCGGCCGGTGCCGAAAAGAATGACTTCAGCATTAAGCGGCGCCAGCATCTCCATGTCTTCGATCGTCAGCGATGCGAATCTGTTTTGTGTCCAGGCCGGAATCAGCCGGTCTTTCATGACAATGATGTTGATGTCGTGACGGATCGCGTTGACGCAGACGTGGGTGTCTCCGTACGCCGTGAACGTGTAGGGCGGATTGTTGCCGTCGGGCGGAAGCGTCATAAATTGCGGCATGCGGTCATTAGAAGTAGGATTATAACTTTTCGGCGGATCTTATCGATGCCCGTCTTCCGGGATTACGTCTCCGGTTTCTGGCGGGCTTGAAACGGCGGCGTACGCGACGCGGGCGCTGCGAAGGGAAAGTGTATGAAACCGGTATTGAAATCGCACAAGCTGGCCAACGTCTGTTATGACATTCGCGGACCCGTGCTCCAGGAAGCGAAGCGGATGGAGGACGAAGGTCACAAGATCATCAAGCTCAACATCGGCAATCTCGGCGCCTTTGGCTTCGATTCGCCGGAAGAGATCCAGCTCGACATGATCCGCAATCTGCAGAACGCGGCAGGTTATTCGGATTCAAAGGGCATTTTCGCGGCGCGCAAAGCCGTGATGCACTACACCCAGCAGAAGCAGATCAAGGGCGTCACGCTCGAAGACATCTATATCGGCAACGGCGTTTCCGAACTGATCGTCATGTCGATGAATGCGTTGCTCAATGCTGGCGACGAGGTGTTGGTACCGGCCCCCGATTACCCGCTGTGGACGGCGGCGGTGAGCCTGTCGGGCGGGACGCCGCGCCATTATCTGTGCGACGAGAGCAACGGCTGGCTGCCGGATGTCGACGACATCCGTGCGAAGATCACGCCGAATACGCGCGCTATCGTCGTCATCAACCCGAACAACCCGACTGGAGCAGTGTACCCGGACGATCTGCTACTCGAGATCGTGGCTGTCGCGCGTGAGCACGGATTGATTATTTATGCCGACGAGGTTTATGACAAGGTCTTGTACGACGGTGTGCAGCATACGGCGCTCGCTTCTCTGTCCGAAGATGTTCTGACAATCAGCTTCAACGGCTTGTCGAAGAATTACCGCTCGTGCGGCTATCGGGCCGGCTGGATGGTGGTCTCCGGCGACAAGCGCCCGGCGCGCGACTATATCGAGGGACTCGATATGCTCGCTTCGATGCGCTTGTGCGCCAACGTGCCGGGACAATACGGGATTCAGACGGCACTCGGCGGCTATCAGAGCATCAACGACCTGGTGTTGCCGGGCGGGCGTCTGTACCGCCAGCGCGAGGTCGCGCATGATCTGATTACGTCGATTCCTGGCGTTTCCTGCGTCAAGCCGAAAGCGACGCTGTACATGTTCCCGCGTCTCGATCCGAAGGTCTATCCGATTACGGACGATCAGTTATTCATCAAGGAACTTTTGCAGCAGGAGCGTGTTCTTCTGGTGCAGGGCACTGGCTTCAACTGGCCGCAGCCGGATCACTTCCGCCTGGTTTTCCTGCCCTATGAGGACGACCTGCGCGAAGCGATCGCGCGCATTGCTCGTTTCCTCGAGGGGTATCGCAAACGTTACGGGACGGGAGCCTGACGATGCAGGCAGTGGCCGTGACCGACGATGCCGGTGCGGTCCTGTCGGCCGGGTGGCTCGCCAGGGCGGAGGCAGTACATCGCCAGTTGCGGCCGGCTCTTCCGGACGATTATTGCGCCCGCATGACGGCGATCTTCGCCAATGGCGGACGCATGGCGGTGGTGGTCGATGGCGAGGCAGTGCTCGCCGTGTCGATCTGGCGGATGATCGAAAATACCAGCGAGGGACGGCGGCTGTATGTCGACGACCTCGTCAGCGACGATGCGCATCGCTCACAAGGCGTTGGCAAGTGTTTGCTCGGTTGGTTGGAACAGAAGGCGGTGTCTTTGGGGTGCGATGCCCTGGCGCTGGATTCCGGCGTGCAACGGGCGGGCGCCCATCGATTTTATTTTCGCGAGGGAATGCATATTCCCGCATTTTGTTTTAGGAAGGCATTGAAATGAAGGCAATGAGCGTCGGTCTGTTGGGCATTGGTACCGTCGGTGGCGGCACCTATTCCGTTCTCAAGCGCAATAGCGAAGAAATTACGCGGCGGGCCGGGCGACCGATCGAGATTACGGTGGTTGCCGACAAGAATCTCGAGTTGGCGCGACAGGTGACGGGCGGTTCGTGTCGCCTTACCGACGATGCCTTTTCGGTGGTGACGGATCCGGATGTTGATATCGTCATTGAATTGATCGGCGGTTACGGTATCGCCCGCGAACTCGTGCTCAAGGCGATCGAAAACGGCAAGCATGTGGTGACGGCCAACAAGGCGCTGCTCGCCAAGCATGGCAACGAGATTTTCGATGCGGCGCAGAAGAAGGGCGTGATGGTCGCGTTCGAGGCCGCCGTTGCCGGCGGTATCCCGATCATCAAGGCTTTGCGCGAGGGCCTGACGGCCAACCGCATCGAATGGATCGCCGGCATCATCAATGGCACGACCAATTTCATCCTGACCGAAATGCGCGAAAAAGGCCTGCCGTTCGACGTCGTGCTCAAGGAGGCGCAGCGGCTCGGGTATGCCGAAGCCGATCCGACCTTCGATGTCGAAGGGATCGACGCGGCGCACAAGCTGTCGATCATGAGCGCCATCGCTTTCGGTAATCGGGTCAGCTTCGATCAGGCCTCGGTCGAGGGGATCACCAAGCTCGAAGCCGTCGACATCAAGTATGCCGAGCAACTGGGCTACCGGATCAAGCTGCTCGGGATCACCAAGCGGATGCCGGAAGGGGTGGAGTTGCGTGTGCATCCGACGCTGATTCCATCGAAGCGTCTAATCGCCAACGTCGAAGGCGCGATGAATGCCGTGCTCGCCAAGGGCGATGCGGTGGGCGCGACACTCTATTATGGTAAGGGTGCCGGTGCCGAGCCGACCGCGTCGGCGGTCATCGCCGATCTCGTCGATGTTACGCGCATGCATACTTCCGATCCGGAGAACCGGGTACCGCATCTGGCGTTTCAGCCCGATGCTGTGGTCGATCTGCCGATTCTGCCGTTGTCCGAAGTCGTCACCAGCTATTACCTGCGTTTGCGCGTTGAAGACAAGCCGGGCGTGCTGGCCGACATCACCCGCATCCTCGCCGATCAGCAGATTTCGATCGACGCGATGTTCCAGCGGGAACCGGCGGAAGGCGAAGACCAGGCTGATATCATCATGCTGACGCACCAGACGAAGGAAAAGAACATCGATGCGGCGATCTCCCGCATCAATGCCTTGTCCGTCGTGACCGGCAAGACGATCCGGCTGCGCATGGAAGAGCTGCTTTAACAACGGCGTCGATCGCCTGTCCGGCGCGGCGGAGAGAGGATATCGGGATATGAGGACACTGATTCGCGTGGCAGGTATTGTCGCCGTGCTGTCCCTGGCGGCGTGCGAGAGCACGCCCAACCACCTGCTGACCTATGCCGCCGCCGGGACGGAAATCCAGGCGGAACGACTGGTTGGCCAGATGTTCGGTGAGGATGTCTGGCCCTTGCCTTATCAGGGGCGGCAAGGCGCGATCAATATTTCCGAGCCGTTGGCACGCATGCAGGCGCGTTTCCCGGCCCTACAACGTCATTTTGAACTCGGCGAGATCGGTCTCACGGACGACGGCAGAATCGCCGTTCGTGACGTGGAGCATGTTTCGCCGGAAGTGTTTCAGCTTGTCCGCGAAGAAAATGATGATCGGGACGTGTTCTATTACGGCATGTGTATCGCCGTCGGGCATGGCAATAATTCGCTTGTCTTCTGGTTGCCCTATGTTCGCTCGACCTTTGGCAAGGCTTGGCAGAATAAGTCGCCGGCCGGATGGTGGCGGATCAGCAGCAAGGGCGATTGGTTTAAAAAATAATAAAAACAAGTTGTTATTTTAGTTTCCTAAAAATTGGTTCAAGTTTCTCTGTTTTGCTCCGTTACTGGTATTTCGGGGACCATTCCCGATGCGCTGACCACGGAGTGAGAAGCATGAACCGCAGTACGCCGCAAATCTTCCTGTCGAATCGACTGGCTTCGCGCCGTCTTCACCGTCGTCCGGTGCTCATGGCTTCGTCGTATTTGCCGCCTGCTGTCGCGCACTCTTCTCCGCGTGCGCCCCGTATCCTGACCGGCTTGCCTGAAAGTGTCGTGCGCGATGCGGGCATGCTGGAGTTGTTGGCGGCGGAGATGCGGATCGCTGAATTGGAAAAGGCCCTGGAAGAAGCGCGCGAGGCAGCGTTGGTCGATCCGCTCACCGGCGCGTTGAATCGGCGCGGCTTCGAACAGGCCTGCGAACGCGAAATGGCGAGGGTCGCTCGCTTTGGGACTCGGTTTTGCGTCGTCGAGATCGATCTCGACGATTTCAAGCGGCTCAACGATTCTCTGGGGCATGCGGTCGGTGACCGTGCGCTGAAACATCTGGTCAGTCGCCTCCAGCGCTCCTTGCGGCCTTCTGACGTCGTCGCGCGCTTTGGCGGCGAGGAATTCGTCGTGATGTTGCCGGATACCGGCATCGACGCGGCGCTCGGCGTCGTTCGCCGCTTCCTGCAGGAGTTCTCCGCGTCGACTATTCCCGGCACCTCGCAGCGCATGAGCTTCAGCGCTGGCGTGGCAATGACCTGCGGCAATGAAGATCTCGACGACGTGATTCAGCGTGCGGATCAGGCGATGTATGTCGCCAAAGGTCAGGGCAAGCGCTGCGTCGTCGCGGCGTAAGGGATTTTTCGCAAGATCCGCACGCTGCTCGGCCTGGAATCGTTGCAAATGGCGGCTGATCGGGCCGGCGTGGTAGACTTGCGCGTTCAGAAAACCAAGCCGATCTTCGACCACCATGCGTTATATCTCGACTCGCGACGATTCGTCGACGCCCGCCCGTAAAACTTTCACCGATATTTTGCTGGGCGGATTGGCGCCAGATGGCGGTCTGTATCTGCCGGAATCATATCCGCAGATTACGCGTGCCGAACTGGATGCCTGGCGAGGCCTCTCGTATGCGGAACTGGCCTTCGCCGTTATTTCGAAATTCGTGGACGACATCCCTGCAGACGATCTCAAGGCGCTGATCGACAAGACCTATACGGCGGCGGTCTATTGCAATGGCCGCAATCCCGAGCAGGCCGCCGAGATCACGCCGGTACGCTGGCTGGAGCCGGGGCTCGGGCTGCTTGAATTGTCCAACGGGCCGACGCTGGCGTTCAAGGATATGGCGATGCAGTTGCTCGGCAACCTGTTCGAGTATGTTCTGGAAAAGCGCGGAGAAACCATCAACATCCTCGGTGCGACCTCGGGTGATACCGGGTCGGCGGCCGAATACGCAATGCGCGGCAAGCGTGGTATCCGTGTCTTCATGCTCTCGCCGCACAACCGGATGAGCGCTTTCCAGCGTGCGCAGATGTTTTCGCTGCAGGATGCCAATATCTTCAACATCGCCGTGCGCGGCATGTTCGACGACGCGCAGGACATCGTCAAGGCGGTCTCGAATGATCATGACTTCAAGTCGCGCTACAAGATCGGTGCGGTCAATTCGATCAACTGGGCGCGCGTGCTGGCGCAGACCGTCTATTACGTGCGTGCTTACCTGGCCGGTACCCGTTCCAATGACGAGCAGATTGTCCTGTCGGTGCCCTCTGGCAATTTCGGCAATATCTGCGCCGGCCACATCGCGCGCATGATGGGCGTGCCGATCGCCCGCCTGGTGCTGGCGACCAACGAGAACGACGTGCTCGACGAGTTTTTCCGGACCGGCGTCTATCGCCCGCGTGGCACGGCGGAAACGATGGTGACGTCGAGTCCGTCGATGGATATTTCGAAAGCATCGAACTTCGAGCGTTTTGTCTTCGATCTCGTCGGGCGCGATCCGAAGGTGGTGCGCGAACTATGGGCGAGCGTCGACGCCGGTGGCAGTTTCGATCTTTCCGGCACGCCGTATTTTGCCAAGTTGCCGAGCTTCGGCTTCGCGTCGGGCAAGAGCTGCCATGCCGATCGCCTGGCGACGATCCGGCGCATTCATGCGCAATACGGCATCATGGTCGATACGCATACGGCCGACGGTCTCAAGGTGGCGGCCGAGCACCGTTTGCCGGGAATCGCCACGCTGGCGCTGGAGACGGCCTTGCCGGCCAAGTTCGAGGAAACGATTGTCGAGGCGCTCGGCACGACGCCGGCGCGGCCGGCGTCGATGGTCGGCATCGAGAATTTGCCGCAGCGTGTCGAGGTCATGGACGTCGACGTCGAGGCGGTCAAGCGCTACGTCGAGCGCCACTGCAACTGAGCGTTGCTACGGCCGGCGATCCTTACGCCGGCCGATATTCCCTCGCTTTATTGAAAGCGCATCGAGAGATCGAGCGCGCGTACATCCTTGGTCAGGCCGCCGATCGAGATGCGGTTGACGCCGGTCTCGGCGATGCCGCGCACCGTATCGAGGCTGACATTGCCCGATGCTTCGAGAATCGCCCTTCCGTTGGTCAGGGCGACGGCCTGGCGCATCAGGTCGTTGTTCATGTTGTCGAGCAGGACCATCCTGGCACCGGCGGCGAGGGCCTGTTCGAGTTCGTCTAGGTTTTCCACTTCAACCTGGATGAACTTGCAGCGGTCACCGTTGGCCGCCGCAATGCGTTGGGCTTCGGCCATGGCGGCGGCGATGCTGCCAGCCGCATGGATGTGGTTTTCCTTGATCAGGATCGCGTCATAGAGCCCGAGGCGGTGATTACCGCCACCGCCGCACTTGACTGCGAATTTCTGCGCCAGACGCAGCCCCGGCAGAGTCTTGCGCGTGTCGACGATCTCGGCCGCGGTACCGGCAACGATGTCGGCATATTGTCTTGCCTTGGTGGCGACGCCCGACAGCATCTGGAGGAAATTGAGCCCGGTGCGCTCACCCGTCAGGAGCGCGCGCGCCGGTCCGTCGAGTTCGCAAAGCAGTTGGTTCGGAACGACCCGGTCGCCGTCGGTCGCTTTCCAGCGTATCTGGATGCTCGGGTCGAGTTTGCGAAAACAGCAATCGAACCAGGCCGTACCGCAGAGCACGGCATTCTCCCGTGCAATGACCTTGGCATGGGCAACGGTGCCGGCAGGAACCAGTTGCGCGGTGAGATCGCCGCCGGCGACGTCCTCGGCCAGCGCGGCCGCGACGTTGCGTTCGATTTCGGCGTCGAGAAGGAGGGTCGGAACGGCGGCGGTGTCAGTCATGATCAGTGCTCGCTCTCGCTGGAAGATAGGGGTGGGAGTTGAATGGGGCAGCGGCGGAAGTCCCGGCCGTCATAGGCGAGGAATTCTCCTTGTGTTTCGGTCCAGTCGGCGAGCACCCAGCGCGCGACTGTACGCGTGTCGATCCGGTGCGTGTGCGTTGCCGGTTGGTGGGTGTGGCCATGGATAAAGGCGAGGCAGCCGTGTTCGCGCAGGAAGGCGTCGGTCGCGTCGGGGTTGAGATCGCCCGAATAGCGGCCTTGTGCGTTCTTTTCCTTCTTGGCGAATTCGCTTTGCTGTCTGAGGGCCGCTGCGGTGGCCTTGCGTTCGGCCAGCGGCCGCGCAAGCGCTGCAGCGCGAAAAGCGGGATGGCGAACCTTGGCGCGAAAGGCCTGATACTCGATATCGTCGGTGCATAGCGCATCGCCATGCGACAGTGCGATGGTGCCGCCGTCGATCGTCAGCAGGAAGGGGTCGGGAAGCAGGCGGGCACCGCAACGTTCGGCGAAGTCGTCACCCAGCATGAAGTCGCGGTTGCCATGCATGACGGCAATCTTGACGCCGGCATCGCTGGCTCGGCGCAAGGCAGCGGCGATGCTGCGTTCCAGCGATGCGTCCGCGTCGTCGAGACAGTCGTCGCCGGGCCAGGCTTCGAACAGGTCGCCGAGGATGAACAACTGCGCCGCATTGCGTGCGTCATGGTCGAGATAATGAAGAAAACGCCGGGCGATGCCCGGCGTATCTGAAGAAAGATGAAGGTCCGATATGAAGTGGATCACGGGACTCTCTTGGAGTAGCGGTCAGCAGACCTCAGCACGTTCGATGATCACGTCTTCTTTCGGGACGTCCTGGTGGAAGCCGGCATTGCCCGTGGCGACGCCCTCGATCTTGTCGACGATCTCGGTGCCTTCGACGACCTTGCCGAAAACGCAGTAGCCCCAACCGTTCGACGTCGGCGCCGTGTGATTGAGAAAGTCGTTGTCCTTGACGTTGATGAAGAACTGAGCCGTCGCCGAATGCGGGTCGTTGGTGCGCGCCATGGCGATCGTGTAGCGATCATTCTTGAGGCCGTTGTTGGCTTCGTTCTTGATCGGCGCCTGTGTCGGCTTCTGCTTCATGCCCGGCTCGAAACCGCCACCCTGAATCATGAACTTGGCAATGACACGGTGGAAGATGGTGTTGTCATAGTGGCCGGCCTCGACGTAGGCGATGAAGTTCTTCGTCGTTTCCGGGGCTTTTTCAGCGTCGAGTTCGAGTGCGATGACGCCGAAATTGGTGTGCAACTTGATCATGAAGTTTCCTTGCTATTTGTCGGAGAGAACTTTGACGGTTTGAATGGTGACAGGCTCGATCGGCACGTTCTGGTGGAATCCGCGGTTGCCGGTGGCGACCTTGGCGATCCGGTCGACGACCTCCATGCCTTGCGTGACCTTGCCGAAGACGGCGTAGCCCCAACCGTTGCCGGAGGGCGCGGTGTGGTTGAGGAAAGCGTTGTCGTTGAGGTTGATGAAGAACTGGGCCGTGGCCGAGTGCGGGTCGCCGGTACGCGCCATGGCGATCGTGCCGCGCTGGTTCCTGAGGCCGTTTGCGGCTTCGTTCTGGATCGGCGCGCGGGTCTGTTTTTCGCCCATGTCCTTGCTGAAACCGCCGCCCTGGATCATGAAGCCGTCGATGACGCGGTGGAATACGGTGCCGTCATAGTGGCCGCTGCGCACGTATTGAAGGAAGTTGTCGACGGTCTTTGGTGCTTTGGCGGCGTCGAGTTCAAGGACGATCCTGCCGGCGCTCGTCTGCATCTCGACGCTCGGCGCGGCCACGGCCACGGCGGCGATCAGGCCGCAGGCGGCGGACAGAAAACGAATCATGCGATGCATCAGGCGGCTCCTTCGTAAACGATCTTCCACTGGCCGTCTTCGCGGATCCAGTATTGACGTTTCTTCATCTGGTTGCTGAGATTGTTGCTCTGGTAATCCTGCTCGAAGGTGACGACGACGAGTTCTTCCTTGCCGGGGTTGCGGAAGACCGACATGTTGGAAATCCTGACCTTGATCCACTCCTTGCCCGAGCCGACCTTGCGTTTCTGTTCGGCGAACTGCGCGAAATTTGCGTCTCGCGTCTGGAAACTCTTCGAGTAGTGCTTGAGGTAGCGTTCGACGTCACGGCTTTCCCAGTCGGCGCGCCACTCTTCGATCTTCTTGTTGAGCGAACTCCGTTCCTTTTGCCAATCGTCGAGCGAGAGGAATTCGACCGAGTTGCTGATGATCACGGGGGTCAGGCCAATCTGCAGGTTCTTGGCGACGGCGTCGAGATCGGTGTTGGTCAGCACCACGCAGCCGTCGGATGCCTTCGGCGGGCGCGAATAGGTGTCGGACGGCGTGCCATGCAGCCAGATGCCGTGGCCCTTGCGCCCTTGCCGTTTGTCCCATTCGTTCGGATAGTTGAGCGGATAGGCGCCGACGCCGTAGAGGTCGCCGAGCTTTTGCGCCGGCAGGCTCGAGGTGACGTGGTAGACGCCGGTCGGCGTCTTCTTGTCGCCTTCCAGCATCTTGCCAGCACCCAATTTGCCGTGCGAGACGTAATAATCGGCAACGAAGCGCGGGCGCCCGTTGTCGTTCTGGTAGAGATAGAGCCGCGCCTTTTGCGTGTCGATGACGATCGCGTACTTCTGGTCGGGCTGCAACTGCAGCAGGTAACGCGGAAGGTTATGTGCGACGGCGCCGCGTTCGCGGTAGGCCTTGAGTCGGGCGATCGCTTCCTCGCGCAGGTCGCTGAGTTTTTCCTCGGGCGCGCCGCCAGCGTTGCCGAGCGTCGAGATCGGGCGGCTGCGCGCCAGCAACAAGTCGCCCTTGATCAGATGGCCCAGGCGGAACTTCGGGTATTGCTGGAGCAGGGCTTCGGTTTGCGTCAGCGCCTGGTCGAGTCGGTTATTCTCGATTTCGGCAAAAATGCGCGCGAGTTGCGGTTCTGGTCCCGAGTCCGAAAACGTCGCTGCCGGGGTGGTCCGGCTCGGCGAACCGATGACGACCAGCGAACCGGCGATGCCGCACGCGACGAGCAGCAGGCCGATAATAGTACGACGCATCAGCCGACACGCTCCTGTTGGATCAGCCAGCGGCTACCCGACTTTACCAGCACGATGGTCTTGGCGGCCGAGGTCTTGAGCGTGGCCGACGTGTAATGCTGACGGAATTTGACAGTCGCCTTGTCGCCGGCGAGCGAGATCTTGAAGTTGTCGACGCTGACCTGGATCTTGCCCGGTTTGTCGATGCGCTGCGCGCGCTCGCTTTCCCAGGCCTTGCGCGGCATGCCGCCCGGCGTCTGGAAGTCGCTGGCGTAGTGCCCGAGATAGCCCTTGACGTCCTTGTTCGACCACGCGCTGGCCCAGCTTTGCAGGGCCTTTGTGATGTCGGCTTCGACGCCGCTAACTACTGCCGGTGCTTTTTCCACCTTGGGTTCGGGGCTGGGCTTCGGTTCGGCCTTCTTCGCATCGGCGACCGGTTCTGCCGCCTTCTCGGCGGGCTTTTCGGCCGGCTTGCTCGCAACCGGGGCGGCCGGTGCCGGCGTTTTGGCCGGTTCTGCGGCGGCAGCCTTGGTCGGGGCAGGGGCCGCCGCTTCGGTCGGCGCAGCGGGCTTCGTGCCGGGCTTCGTCGAGGTTGTGATCAGGTCCTTGATCATCGACAGCTTCGATTGCGTCGACTTGTTCGACGAATCGAGTTGCAGCGCCTTGTCATAGGCCTGGCTGGCGAGCTTGGCATAGACGTCGCCGAGGTTCTCGTGGGCGATGGAGTAGCTCGGATGCGTGCGAATCGCCATTTCGAGGGCCGTGCGCGCCTTGTCATACTGTTTCTGCTGGGCGTAGAGCACGGCGAGGTTGTTGTAGGGCTCCGGGAGCTCCGGAAAGTCCTCGGTCAGGCGGGTGAATATTGCAATGGCATCCTGCTGGCGTCCGCTTTCCGTCAGGATCAGGCCCTTCAGGAAGCGGCCCTGCGCGTCGCGCGGCTTGGCGGCGATCAGCTGCTCGGTCTTTTCGAGCGCCTGGGACAGTTGGCCCTGTTTCATCAGGCGCTGGATTTCGGCAACTGCCTGGGTGTTGGCCGGGGCCGCCTGAGTATTTTGCTGGGCGTTGATGCACGAGGCGGAGAAGCACAGCACGAGGCCGGCGAGAACTGCGGTAAGGCGTGCCAGCGAAGGCGTCTCGGAGAATAGAAACATCGGTATGGTATACTTCGCGCAAGGTTGGTATTTAACCGACGAATTCTATCAAGAAGCGCGGCGAATCCAAAATCTTCACGTCGCTTCGTTCTTCTTTCCAGCGCCCAGAGGGCGCCGTTGATCGAGCCCGAAAATGCTGAAAATCTATAATACCCTGTCCAGGGAAAAGCAGGATTTTGTTCCCATTGAGCCGGGAAAGGTCCGCATGTACGTCTGCGGGATGACCGTTTATGACTACTGTCATCTCGGTCATGCACGCGTTCTCGTGGTCTTTGACATGGTTCAGCGCTGGCTGCGGGCGAGCGGTTTCGAGCTGACCTATGTGCGCAACATCACCGACATAGACGACAAGATCATCAAGCGGGCGAACGAGAATGGCGAAACGATCGGCCAACTGACCAACCGTTTCATCGCCTTCATGAACGAGGATTCCGATGCGCTCGGCGTCCAACGCCCGGACCATGAGCCGCGCGCGACCGAATACGTGCCGCAGATGCTGTCGCTGATCGATTCGCTTGAGGCGAACGGTCTCGCCTACCAAGCGCCGGACGGCGACGTCAATTTCGCGGTGCGCAAGTTTTCCGGTTACGGCAAGCTTTCGGGCAAGTCGCTCGACGACCTGCGCGCCGGTGAGCGTGTCGATGTCGATCAGGCCAAGCATGATCCGCTCGATTTCGTCCTCTGGAAGCATGCCAAGGAAGGCGAGCCGCACTGGGATTCGCCCTGGGGCAAGGGGCGTCCTGGATGGCATATCGAATGCTCGGCGATGAGTTCACATTTGCTGGGGCAGCGCTTCGACATCCACGGCGGTGGCCAGGATCTGCAGTTCCCGCACCACGAAAACGAGATCGCCCAGTCGGAAGGCGCGCATCAGTGCCAGTTCGTCAATTACTGGATGCATAACGGCTTCGTGCGCGTCGATGACGAGAAGATGTCGAAGTCGCTGGGCAATTTCTTCACGATCCGCGAAGTACTCAAGAAGTATGACGCCGAAGTCGTCCGCTTCTTCATCCTGCGCGCGCATTACCGGAGTCCGCTCAATTATTCGGACAAGCATCTTGACGATGCGCGGCAGGCGCTGGCGCGGCTTTACACGGCGTTGAAGGCCGTGCAGGCGGAGGAAGTCGCCGTCGACTGGAACGAGGCGCACGCGCTCCGCTTCAAGGCGGCGATGGATGACGATTTCAATACGCCGGAAGCCTGTGCAGTGCTCTTCGATCTGGCGACCGAAGTCAATCGCAGCAAGTCGGCGGCGCTTGCCGGCCAGTTGCGTGCACTGGGCGGGCTGATGGGGCTGCTCAAACGTGATCCGCAGGTCTTCCTGCAGGCGACGCCGGCCGGCGAAGAGGGCGACGCGAATGGACTGACGCCGGCGCAGATCGATGCGATGATCGCCGAGCGGGTGGCGGCCAAGAAAGCGAAGAATTTTGCCGAGGCCGACCGTATTCGTAGCGAATTGCTGGCGGCCGGCATCGTCCTGGAGGATACGGCGCAGGGCACGACCTGGAGACGTGCCTGATATGGAGCCGTTGCGCATTTGCACTGCCTGGCGCGGAGAGGGCGAATGCCTGGCCTGCGATGGTCGCGAGAATGCGTTTTTTGCCGGGTTGGCCCCCGACGTGGTGGCCAGCATGCATGTCGATGTCGATAACACGGCGCTGGCCGAGGGCACGACGCTTTATACGCCGCAGTCCGATGCGGAATACGTCTGGGTGCTGCGCACCGGCGCTGTCAAATTGCTGGCGACGGCATGGGATGGTTCGCAGCGCATCGTCCGCGTGCTCAAGGCGGGCGACGTGGTCGGGCTTGAAGCGCTGCTGGCGGGACGGTTTTCCCATACGGCCGTGCTGTTCAGCGAGGTGCATGCTTGCCGCGTCCCGCTCGCCGCGGTTCGCGCGCTCTGTTTCGAGCATCCCGGATTTCAGTGGAATCTGATGCAGCGCATGCAGGCCGCCTTGCGCGAGACAGAACAATGGTTGGTCGATCTGGCCAGCCCCGGCGCCAGTGCGCGGACGCGCATGGCGCGTCTGCTGCTACGTTTGCGCGACGGCGAGACGACACGTATCTACAATTTTTCGCGCGAAGAGCTCGGATTGATGCTCGGTGTAACGATCGAAACCGCCAGCCGCATTGTCGCGGCCTTCAAGCGTGAGCGGCTGATTGTGCAACGCGAATCCGGCGGACGGTTTTTCGCCGCCGATATCGTCGGACTCGAACGTATCGCTCACGGAAATTGAATTGTTGCGCCGGACAGCGGTCGGAGTGATCTGTTGTGGCGCTCTTGCCGTCAAGGCAATCCCCCTTTTTTCTGCGGCTGGAAACCCTGTTTGCCGCCCCTTAAACTGACGTTTTGACCGGTAATTCGGAGATTGAAAGTGACAACAGCACGCCAAGTCATCATCACGCAATTCGGTGGTCCGGAAGTTCTGCAACTGACCCAGGTCGATTTGCCCGATCCGCAACCGAATCAGGTTCGGGTCCGGCAAACCGCGATGGGCTTCAACTTCATTGATGTCTATCAGCGCAAGGGCGTCTATCCGCTGCCGCTGCCAACCGGCCTGGGGCACGAGGCGGCCGGCGTGGTTGAAGCGGTCGGCGCCGATGTGCGCGAGTTCGCGGTCGGCGACCGGGTCGCGTATATGCATGCCGGGCTTGGCGCGTATGCCGATTTCCGTAACGTCGCGGCTGACCGTCTGGTGCGTATTCCCGACGACGTCAGCGACGAGCAGGCGGCTTCACTGATTTTCAAGGGCCTGACGGCTCAGTATCTGCTGCGCAAGACGCACGCAGTCAAGGCCGGGGAAGCGGTACTTGTCCATGCGGCGGCCGGTGGCGTCGGTCAGATTCTCTGCCGCTGGGCGAAAGCGCTGGGTGCCTATGTCATCGCTACGGCGGGTTCGCCGGCCAAGTGCGAGACGGCGCGGGCGGCCGGCGCCGACGTCGCGATTGACTATTCGCGCGAGGATTGGACGAAGACCTTGCTGGAAGCGACGGGGGGTCGGAAGGCGAATGTTGTCTATGACTCGGTCGGCAAGGACACCTTCCTGAAGTCGCTCGAGTGTGCGGCGCCGTTCGGTCTCGTGGTGCTCTACGGAGCGGCATCGGGCCCGGCGCCCGCGATTGAACCGGAGATCCTCAACAAGAAGGGCTGCCTGTTCCTGACGCGGCCTTCCGTGTTCCCGCATAACGCCGATCCCCGTGTGTTCCGCGAAAATGCCGCCGAGCTTTTTGCGGCGATTGCTGCGGGATCGGTCAAGTCGGCCATTGGCGCGCGTTTTGCGCTCACGGATATTGTTGCCGCGCATCGGGCCGCCGAGGCGCGCGCAACCGAAGGTGCAACGCTGATTTTGCCGTGACCGGTTTCCGTCCGGCGTTGAATTGCCAACAGGCGATTCGCCCGGCCAAGGTCTGAATGAACGAAAGCCCCGCATGCGGGGCTTTCTTGTCTGCGGCGCCGCGCAGAGGCTGCGCGAGGTCCTGGCCGAGTCAGCTGGCCGCGAAGAATTCCTTGACGCGGTCCATCCAGGACTTGGCGCGCGGGTTGTGCCGCCCGTCCTGTTCCTGGCTGGTGGCTTCGAGTTCACGCAGCAATTCTTTCTGCCGTTCGGTCAGATTGACCGGCGTTTCGACGACGACATGGCAGAGCAGGTCGCCGTGCGTGTTGCTGCGGACGCCCTTGATGCCTTTGCCGCGCAGGCGGAATATCTTGCCCGACTGCGTTTCCGGCGGAATCTTGATCTTGGCGACGGTGTCCAGCGTCGGGATCTCGATTTCTCCGCCGAGTGCCGCCGTCGCAAAACTGATCGGCATTTCGCAGTGGAGATCGTTGCCTTCACGCTGGAAGACGGCGTGGGGCTTCAAGTGGATCTGGACGTACAGATCGCCCGACGGGCCGCCGTTGATACCGTGTTCGCCTTCGCCGGAGAGCCGGATGCGATCGCCCTCATCGACCCCCGCCGGGATCTTGACGGCCAGCGTCTTGTGTTGCTTGATGCGACCGGCGCCATGGCAGGCGTTGCACGGATCGGCGACGAACTTGCCGGTGCCGTGGCACTTCGGACAGCTTTGCTGGATCGAGAAGAAACCCTGCTGCAAGCGAACCTGGCCGCTGCCCTGACAGGTGGGGCAGGTCTTTGGCTGCGTGCCCGATTTGGCGCCCGTTCCTTTGCAGGATTCGCAGGCTTCCATCGTCGGGATGCGGATTTTGGTCTCGGTGCCGAAGGCGGCCTGTTCGAGCGTGACCTCGATGTTGTAGCGCAGGTCGGCGCCGCGATAGACGTTCGAGCGGCCGCCGCGTGCGCCGCCGCCGAAGATTTCGTCGAAGATGCCGCCAAAGGCGTCGGAGAAGCCGCCGGCGCCGCCAAAACCGCCGAAGCCGCCACCCATGCCGGCCTGCGGGTCGATCCCGGCGTGGCCGTACTGGTCGTAGGCAGCGCGTTTTTGCGCGTCGGAGAGGATTTCGTAGGCTTCCTTCGCTTCCTTGAAGTGCTCTTCCGCCTTGGGGTTGTCCGGATTGCGGTCCGGATGGTATTTCATGGCCAGCTTGCGGTAGGCCTTCTTGATTTCATCCTCGTTGGCGTCGCGGTTGACGCCGAGAATGTCATATAAATCGCGTTTGGACATGGGGAAACCGTGGGAAATGGGTGAGCAGTATCGCCAGTGTACGGCAGAAAGGGAGCCGGCGTGTTTTCCGGCTCCCCCGTTGTTGCAGGCTTACTTCTTGTCTTTCACCTCGGTGTATTCGGCATCGACCACATCGCCGTCGTCCTTCTTGGCCTCGCCGCCCGGGGCTGCGCCGGCGCCGCCGTCAGCGCCCTGAGCTGCGCCGGCTTCAGCCTGCTGCTTGGCGTACACCTTTTCGCCAAGCTTCTGGGCTGCCGTGCCGAGCGCTTCGCTCTTGGCCTTGATGTCGTCGAGGTCGTTGCCGCGATGGGCTTCCTCGGCGTCCTTCATGGCCTTCTCGATCGCTGCCTTTTCCTCTTCGGTCAGTTCGCTGCCGTGCTCGGCGAGCGATTTCTTGACCATGTGGATCATCGTGTCGCACTGATTCCGCGCTTCGGCCAGTTCGTGCGCCTTCTTGTCTTCCTCGGCGTGCAACTCGGCGTCCTGCACCATGCGCTGGACTTCTTCCTCGGAAAGACCGCTGGAAGCCTGGATCTTGATCTTGTTTTCCTTGCCGGTCGCCTTGTCCTTCGCCGAGACGTGCAGGATGCCGTTGGCGTCGATGTCGAAAGTGACTTCGATCTGCGGCATGCCGCGCGGTGCCGGCGGGATGTCGGTCAGGTTGAACTGGCCGAGGCTCTTGTTGCCGCCGGCCATTTCGCGTTCGCCCTGGAGGACGTGGATCGTCACGGCCGACTGGTTGTCGTCGGCGGTCGAGAAGACTTGCGAGGCCTTGGTCGGGATCGTGGTGTTTTTCTTGATCAGCTTGGTCATGACACCGCCGAGCGTTTCGATACCGAGCGACAGCGGGGTGACGTCGAGCAGCAGCACGTCCTTGACTTCGCCTTGCAGTACGCCGCCCTGGATCGCGGCGCCGACAGCGACGGCTTCGTCCGGGTTGACGTCACGGCGCGGTTCCTGGCCGAAGTATTCCTTGACCTTGTCCTGGACCTTCGGCATCCGCGTCATGCCGCCGACGAGGATGACGTCGTCAATGTCGGAGAGCTTGCAGCCGGCGTCCTTCATGGCGATGCGGCAGGGCTCGATGGTGCGCTCGATGAGTTCCTCCACCAGCGCTTCGAACTTGGCGCGGGTGAGCTTGAGCGTCAGGTGCTTCGGGCCGCTGGCGTCGGCGGTGATGTAGGGCAGGTTGATTTCGGTCTGCTGGCTCGACGACAGCTCGATCTTGGCCTTTTCGGCCGCGTCCTTGAGGCGCTGCAGGGCGAGCACGTCGGACTTCAGGTTGACGCCCGATTCCTTCTTGAATTCGTCGATGATGTAGTCGATCAGGCGCTGGTCGAAGTCTTCGCCGCCCAGGAAGGTGTCGCCGTTCGTCGACAGTACTTCGAACTGGTGCTCGCCGTCGATTTCGGCGATTTCAATGATCGAGATGTCGAAGGTGCCGCCGCCGAGGTCATAGACGGCGATTTTCTTGTCGCCCTGTTTCTTGTCCATACCAAAGGCAAGCGCGGCCGCGGTCGGCTCGTTGATGATGCGCTTGACTTCGAGGCCGGCGATGCGACCGGCATCCTTGGTTGCCTGGCGCTGGCTGTCGTTGAAGTAGGCCGGCACGGTGATGACGGCTTCGGTGACTTCTTCGCCAAGGTAATCTTCGGCGGTCTTCTTCATCTTGCGCAGCACTTCGGCCGAAACCTGCGGCGGCGCGATCTTGCTACCGCGCGCTTCGACCCAGGCGTCGCCGTTGTCGGCCTTGAGGATCTTGTAGGGCATCAGGCTGATGTCCTTCTGCACTTCCTTTTCCTCGAAGCGGCGGCCGATCAGGCGCTTGACCGCGAACAGCGTGTTGTGCGGGTTGGTGACGGCCTGACGCTTGGCCGGCGCGCCGCACAGAATCTCGCCTTCGTCGGCGTAAGCGACGATCGACGGCGTCGTGCGTGCGCCTTCGGAGTTTTCGATGACTTTCGGTTTGCCGCTTTCCATGACGGCGACGCAGGAGTTCGTCGTGCCGAGGTCGATGCCAATAATCTTGCCCATGTCAATTCCTTTCAGTTGGGTGGTCACGGGTGGAAGAGTGGGTGGTGCTTTCCTTCCACGCCACGCGCCCCGCAGTTAATCGATTGCTAGTGCCTATTTGGGGATAAGGGGATGCTTTTCAAGCCTTCGCCTTGGCGACGACGACGAGCGCCGGGCGCAGGACGCGTTCCGCCAGCAGGTAGCCTTTTTGCAGCACCGTGACGACGGTGTTCGGGTCCTGGTCGGCCTCGATCATGCTGATCGCCTGATGGAAATGCGGATCGAATTTTTCGCCAGTCGGGTTGATTTCCTTGATGCTGGCCTTCTCGAAGGCGGCGACGAGTTGCTTGAGCGTCAGTTCGGTGCCCGACTTGAGGCTTTCCACGCTCGGGTTTTCGGTGGCGAGGCCGGCTTCAAGGCTGTCCTTGACCGCCAGCAGTTCCTTCGAGAACTTTTCGACGGCGAATTTCGAGGCCTTGGCAATATCTTCGGCCGCGCGCCGGCGGACGTTTTCGGTCTCAGCCTTGGCGCGCAGCCAGGCGTCGTGGTGCTCGGCCGCCTGCAATTCGGCCTTGCGAATCATTTCTTCCAGGCTGGGCGTCGATTCGGTCGTTGCGGTGGCGTCGGTCTGCGGCGCTTCCGTCGGGGTCGCGTCGGGTTGTACGGAAAGAGCTTCCGGGGTCGCTTCGTTGTTGGGGGTGTCGTGCGCTTGCATAGTGTCTGATCTCCAGAAAACCGCACTCATATGAGGGCGGTTTTCCGGGGTTCAAGAGCGCAAGCGAAAAAATACGGCTTCAGATAGTCAGGTCGACTTGCTGGATCGTTCCGACGCTTCCGTTCTCTTTGAGGAAAACGCCGGATGACACGATCTGGCCGAGGAGTGCGTTGTTGGCATCCTTCAGCGCAAACGGTGTTGCGGTATTGGCCAGACTCAAGGCCCCGACGCCCGCATCCTTGAGTGTGCCCAAGCGGTCATTGCCGTCTGCGTCCTTTGTCCATATGCGCAGTTGTTCGTAGGCCGGGTCGTTTTCGTCGATCCAGCCGTTGTGATCGGCGTCGAAGAGTGCCAGGTCTGCGAATCCCTTGCCCGATTGCGTGCCGAACAGTTCGTTGCCATTGTTGATGACGCCGTCGCCGTTGCGATCGATGGCCAGGAAGCCGCTGCCTGGGCCAACAAAGTTGATGCTCTCGTTCTGGCCGTCGGCATTGAGATCGAACTGGAAGCGCTGGCTGCTCAGCTGGGCCGCGGTTCCCGCGAAATTGATGACGAGCGGGTCTTGCGTGCGGGCGGCGTTGCCGATCTGAATACGCGTGTTCGATTCTTCGTGGTAATACCGCGACATGTCGAGGGCTAAGGAAAACTGGAGAGTCTGCCCGTCGGATGTACGAATGCTGCCGCTGGCGTTGAAACTCGTCTGCTCGGTCTCGGTATAGGACTCGGTACGAACGTAGTCGAGGCTGAATTCGGGCGCCGGTTGCGTCGGCGTGCCGGACGCGCTGGGCGCTGGTGTTGGCGTCGGGGTGCTGCCGGTGGCGGACGAGGCCGGGGATAGCTCGCTGGCATCGAAGACAAGGGCTTCCTGACCGGTCAGCAGCACAATGAGCGCGCGTAGCATTTGCAGCATCGGGTCACGTCCGCTTGCGTCGAGACCTTGCTTGATGGCGTCGGTCTCGTTCGACTGCAATGCGTTGCCCGTGTTTGAAATCGCTACCCGCGAAGACGCTTGCGGGTTTTGCAGGCGCAGGAGGCTGGGTTCGGCCGGGTTGGTGGTCTGGCGGTTCCGTATGTTCAGACTTTCCCGCTGTTCCAGCTTTTGCTGTGACGCGTGTTGGGCTTTCAGCGTCAGTGCTGCGCCTTCAATTTTCATGGCCGTCTCCTCGTGTTCCGTAGGTGCTTTACACGGATTAACGGGTGGACGACCGGGAGACTTGAGGCGGTTTTTTCGGAGAGGAGATGAAACGGCTGGCCGGAAGCGATTTCCGGCCAGCCGCATGGGTCAGTCGCGAGTGACTTCGTTGAACAGTTTTTCCTGTTCGGCGAGCTTGGCCTCGACCTTCTGGTGGCCGCGGATGGCCATGATGAGCGAGATGACCGCCAGAATCATCAAACTGACGGCAATCGGACGGCTGAAGAGAATGCCGAAATCGCC
Organism: uncultured Propionivibrio sp.; assembly: GCF_963666255.1. Taxonomy (NCBI): domain Bacteria; kingdom Pseudomonadati; phylum Pseudomonadota; class Betaproteobacteria; order Rhodocyclales; family Rhodocyclaceae; genus Propionivibrio; species uncultured Propionivibrio sp. Next base: position 200,119 of record NZ_OY762655.1, read on the forward strand.
ACTCGATATGACCAGCGCGCGTCGCAGATTGGACTCGGCCATTGGACCGAGGATCAAAGCCAGCAGGATCGGCGACAGCGGATAGTCGTAGCGCATCATGATGTAGCCGAGGATGCCGAAGAACAGCGTGCAATAGACGTCGAAGACGTTGGCACGCATGGCGAACGCGCCGACGCAGGAAAGTACGAAGATCGCCGGCGTCAGGATGGCGCGGTCGACCATGATGACGCGGGCAAAGAGCTGGATGCCGGCCATGCCGATGAACTGCATGGCGAATTGCGCGAGCATCATCGAAGCGAAGATCTGGTAGACGAGATCGATATGTTCCTTGTACAGCATCGGTCCCGGTTGCAGCCCCTGAATGACGAAGGCTCCGAGCAGCACGGCGGTGACAGCGTCGCCGGGGACGCCGAGCGACAGCAGCGGAATCATCGCACCGCCAGAGCAGGAGTTGTTCGCGCACTCGGAGGCGGCCAGCCCCTCGATTTCCCCGTGGCCGTAGCGTTCCGGATTTTTCGAGGCCCGCTTGGCTTCACCGTAGGAAATGAAGGCGGCGATGTCGCCGCCGGCGCCGGGAATCGCACCGATGATGGTGCCGATGATGCTTGACCGACACAACTCCTTGAAGCAGTACTTGATGTCAGACCAGCTCGGCAGGTACTGGTCGAGTTTTGCCATGATCTGCTGGGCGCCACCGATTTTCTGCACTTCGTTGAAGACTTCCGAGACGGCGAAGAGGCCGATCAGTGTCGGGATGAAAGGAGGGCCTTCCATCATTTCGACGATGCCGAAGGTATAGCGCGGATAGCCTGAGATGGGATCGAATCCGGTGGTGCAGATGAGCAGGCCGAAGAACGCCGACATCATGCCTTTGATCAGCGAGCGTCCCGAGATCGAGATGATGACCGAGAGGCCGAAGATGGCGAGGCCGAAGTATTCGATTGGGCCGAATTCAAGGGCAACGCTGGAAACGAACGGCGATGCGAAGGTCATGATCAGCGCGCCGACGACGCCACCGAAGAATGAGGCGAACAAGGCCATCGCCATGGCCCGGCCGGCTTCGCCGCGTTTGGCCATCGGGTAGCCTTCGAGCACGGTGGCTGCCGCTGCGGGCGTGCCCGGTGTGCGGATCAGGATCGCCGAAATGGCGCCGCCATACATGGCGCCGCAATAAATACCCATCAGCATCGAGAGACTTTCGAGCGGTGGGCGTCCGAAGGTCAGCGGTACCAGGAGTGCAACACCCATGGTGGCGGTGAGTCCCGGCAATGCGCCGATGACGATGCCGGCAATTGTACCGACGACGATCATGAACAGAATACTTGGCGTGAATACCGCCGCGTAGCTGGTGAACATCAATTCCCAGTTGAATTCCATAATATTTCCCGATTACAGAATGTCGATGAGCAAACCTGCCGGCATCGACAGGTTGAGCACTTTTTCAAAGATCAGCCAGATTGACAGCGTGATCAGCGGCGGAACCACGATCATCAGCAATGGCTTGCGGTTGCCCATCACCCACATCATCACGGCAAGAAAGACAATGGCGGTCGGAATGAAGCCGATCGGATCGAGCGAGATGCAAAAGACGATCGCCGCGACCAGCGTGATCAGTCCGCGTTGCACGCCTTTATCCGAGAGCTTGAGCGGCGTGACCTCGCCCTTGCTCTTGCCGCGCAGGGCATTAACAATCAGCACGAGACTGAAAATGATCAGGAGCGAGGCGAGAATGGTCGGGAAAAAGCTCGGGCCGATTTTCATGACCACGTCTTCAGGCATGTTGGCGCCTTCCCAGATGGCATAGAGACCGATCAGAATGCCGATCAGTCCGCCGATGATGTCTGCTTTTTTCATGTCAGGAGTACTTCCTTGTGCGCCTGCAGGCGATACAAAAAAGGCGGCCAGACATCGGCCGCCCTGTTTGGTGCGATGTTCTACTTCTTCGCGATGCCGAGATTCTTCATGACAGCCGAGACATCCTTGAAGTTCTGGTCGAGGAACTTGGCGAACTCGGCGCTATCCTGATACGACAGGTTGAGCGAGGCCTTGGCGGCGAATTCCTGGAAGTCTTTTGTCTCGAACGCCTTCTTGTAGGCGTCGAGGATCTTCGCCTTGTTGGCGGCCGGGACGCCCTTCGGCAGGGCAAGGCCGCGCCAGGTGTAGAACTGGACGTCGACGCCCTGTTCCTTGAAGGTCGGCACATCGGGGAAGATCTTGTCGCGCTCGGACGACATGACGCCGAGAATCTTCAGGTTCTTCGCCTGAACCTGGCTGCGCACTTCGGCGACCGACACCGCGACTGCCTTGATGTGACCGCCGACGAGCGCGGTGACTGCGGGTTGCGCGCCATCGAAGGGAACGTGCTTGACCGTGACGCCGGTCTTTTCAGCGGCGAGGCCGGCGGCGATGTGCCAGACCGATCCCGGTGCCGAGTTGCCGATGGTGATTTCGCCCGGATGCGCCTTGGCGTAGTCCATGAAGCCGCGAACGGTGCTGTACGGCGCGTCAGCCTTGACGGTCAGCGCGGCCGGGTCAGAGTTGATCCGCATCAGCGGGTCGAAGTCCTTCCAGGTAAACGGAACGAGGCCCTGCGGCGGCAGCGAGTTGAGCTCGAAGGTGATCATGCCGACGGTGTAGCCGTCCGGACGCGCGGTGCGAATGGCGTTATGGCCGATGGCGCCGGCGCCGCCGGTCTGGTTGACGACGTTGATCGTCTGGCCGAGGAACTTCTCGGCTTCCTTCGACAGCGCGCGCAAGAGCACGTCCGTTCCGCCGCCGGCCGTCCATGGGCAGATGACGGTGACGGGTTTTTCGGGGAAGGCGGCAAAGGCCGGAGCGGCAAAGAGGCCTGCAGTCAAAACCAAAGCGGACGCGAGCAGGGTTCTGCGTTTCATGTTCATGACTCCTCGTTTATGTGAATGTTATTGGTGTGCAGTGCGCGTTGAGAGCGGTAGGCACTGCCTTGAACTCTATGCCCGGTCGCTGCTGCCGTCAACGATTTGAGGTAAGGTTGTCAGGCCAAATGTGGCGGGGTGCGGAATTGCGACTAAGTAGTTCTACTCACCGGCGGTGGGCGTTGGCGTCACCCTTTCGGCAAGCGTGTATCCCGTAGATTGCATGGAAATGCGTCAGGTTCGTCGCGGCAGGAAAGGTCTGCGGTTACCCGCCCTGCCAGTGCGGAATGCTATTTCTTGGCGAGGCCAAGTTGTTGCATGACGTTAGTGACTTCCTTGAAGTCGCGGTCAAGGAGGCGGGCAAATTCGGCGCTATCCTGATAGGTCAGTCTGAGTGATGCTTGCGCCGTAAAATCCTGAAACTCCTTCGAGTCGAATGTCTTCCTGCAGGCGCCAAAAATCTTGGTCCGATTTTCCGCCGGGACGCCCTTGGGGAGCGCCAAGCCCCGCCAGGCGTAATACTCGACATTGGCGACTTCTTCAGGGGTTTTCACGCAGTCGAAAATGAATCCCGGGCCGATAACGTTAATGCGTTGCAGTCATGTCTTTCCGGGATTGGCGGGCGCTTCCCAGATTCCCCGACTATTTGCTGGTCAAGCGCATTGTCATGGAAGGTCAGGATTTCGGTCTGGTGGTCAAGCTGCTGGCGGAGGGAACCGGTTTGCCGAGGTGGCAAAGCCGTCCGGCGATGTTGCGGCGGTGATCGCGGTTTTTCAGGTGAAGGCAGGGAACCATGCGTCGGTTTCGGCTTACGTTGATGACCGCGCCCTCTGTCGTTCAAGGGAGGACTTTCCCTAATAATATGAATGACTGAATCGGGTCGAAGGAACGCAGCTCAGGGTTGCGGCAGATTGTCCTGCACTGTCGGCCATCCACTCAGGTGGCGGCTGGCAAGGGCGGCGAGTGCGCGGACCCAGTCCGGGCGTTCGTTCAGGCAACCGATGTAATGGTAGGTGCCGCCGCCGGCTTGCAGAAAACTCGCTTTCCCTTCGAGGGCGATTTCCTCGAGGGTTTCCAGGCAGTCGGCGACGAATCCCGGACACAGTACGTCAACCCGTTCAACGCCTTGCCGTCCGAGTGTTTCCAGCGTCGGTGCGGTGTAGGGCTGCAACCATTCGGCGCGGCCGAATCGCGATTGGAAAGTGATGAGATAGCGTTCCGGTGGCAGGCCCAGCGCGTCGGCCAGCAGGTGGCCTGTTCGCTGGCATTCGTCGTAATAGGGGTCGCCCAGTGTCTGCGTTTCCTTCGGGATGCCGTGAAAACTCATCAGTAGCCGGTAGGAATCCCCTGGCACGCCTATGGTTGTCCAGTGGTCGCGTACGCTGGCGGCCAGCGCGGCAATGTAACCCGGATCGTCTGGGAAGCTGCGTACCGTCCGGAATTCGAGCTGATTACGTGTGGTCATCGCCCAGGCGAAGGCGGCGTCGAAGGCGGTCGCCGTGGTGCTGGCCGCGTACTGCGGATACAGCGGGAGCAAGAGGATGCGTTGGTAACCTTCGGCTTTCAGGCGCGAGAGGACCGAGGAAATCGACGGCTGCCCGTAACGCATCGCGGTTTCGACCCGGATGTTGAGACCGGCCTCATTCCAGAGGGCCTGGAGCTGCGCTGCCTGGCGCTCCGTATTGACTTTCAGTGGCGATCCTTCGGGCGTCCAGATCGAGGCGTATTTCTTTGCCGACTGTTTCGGCCGGACGTTGAGGATGATGCCGTTGAGAATGAGCCACCAGAGCAGGCGCGGCAGTTCGACAACGCGCGGATCACCAAGGAATTCCTTGAGGTAGCGGCGTACCGCCGGTGCCGTCGGCGCGTCGGGCGTGCCCAGATTGATCAGCAGGCAGGCGGTGCCGCCTAGTGCGTCGGGACACGCTTTCGGTTCGGCGAGATAGCGGGGCATCAGGAATTCGACTGGAAAGTGAGCGCCGAGGAGAGCAGCTTGGCGGTGATATCGACGATGGGGATGACGCGCTCATAGGCCATGCGCGTCGGGCCGATGACGCCGACCGAGCCGACGATCTGTCCGTCGACTTCGTACGGCGCGGCGATGACGCTGCATTCGTCGAGCGGCGCCAGCCCCGATTCCCCGCCGATGAAGATCTGGATACCGTCGGCGCGATGTGACATGTCGAGCAGTTGCATCATGGTCGTGCGCTGTTCGAACAGGTCGAATAACTCGCGCAGCCGCTTCATGTTCGACGACAGTTCCTCGATCTCCAGCAGGTTGCGCTCGCCGGAAATGACGTACTGGCTGTCAGCCTCATGCAGGGCGTCATCGCCGGCAGCGAGTGCCGCCGCCATGAGATTCTGCAGGTCGCCACGCAGTTTGAGCAGATCTTCCTTGACGCGCTGGCGGATGTGGTCAAAGTCCTGTCCGGCGAAATACTGGTTGAGATAGTTCGTGGCGGTGACGAGTTCGGCTGGCGAATAGGGACGTTCGGCGAAGAGAATCCGGTTCTGCACGTCGCCGTCGGTGGTGACGAGAATCAGCAGGATCCGTTTTTCCGACAGGCTGACGAATTCGATCTGCCGAATTTTCGGGGCCTTGCGTCGTTGCGTCAGCACCACGCCGGCAAAATGGGTCAATTCCGAGATGAGGTTCGAGGCGCTGCTGATCAGCAGTTGCGGTTGAGAGGGGTGCAACTGGTCTTCAATGGCGTGGATCTTGTCGGAGTCGAGCGGTTGCATCGTCAGCAGGCGATCGACAAAGAAGCGGTAGCCGCGCGGTGTCGGCACGCGCCCGGCTGAGGTGTGCGGACTGGCGATGAGCCCGAGGTCTTCGAGATCTGCCATGACGTTACGCACTGTCGCCGCCGACAGGTCGAGCCCCGAGTACTTCGATAGCACGCGCGATCCGACCGGCTGTCCATCGGCGATGTAGCGTTCGATCAGGGTCTTTAACAGGGTTTGGGCGCGGTCATCAAGCATGGGAGCGATTCTACAAAAAAATCGGCGGAAATGACGGATAAAAAAACGTTGGCATTGTCGGGATGCGGACGCAATACCAGCGTTTGTGGTTTAATTCCGCTCATGGAAGAAGACCACCCGACAACCTACCGATTCGACCCGAAAACGGTTGCTCTGATCGGAAAATATCAAAGCCGCGAGATTTCCGAATCCCTGTCCTTGCTGGCCTGCGAACTCGAACGTCGCGGCCTGACGGTGATCGTCGAGAAGTCGACTGCGGAGAGCGCGTCGTCGCCCGAATTCGACCGCTGGGCACGTTGCGATTTCGCCGGGATCGGCCAGCGTGCCGACGTGGCCATCGTGCTTGGCGGCGACGGGACCATGCTGAACGCGGCGCGGCAGTTAGCCCATTATTGTGTGCCGCTGGTCGGCGTCAATCAGGGGCGGTTGGGCTTCATGACGGACATTGCGCGCAGCGACATGCTCGGCGCCATGGACGACCTGCTGGCCGGAAAATTCAAACCCGAGACGCGTCTCCTGCTCGAGGCCGAGGTCTTCCGTGGCGGCGAGAAAGTCGCTTCCAGCCTGGCGCTCAACGAGGTCGTCGTCGACAAGGGGCCGATCGGGCGTCTGATCGAGTTCCAGTTGTACATCGACAATGAATTCGTCTTCACCTTGCGTTCCGACGGTCTGATCGTGTCGACGCCGACGGGTTCGACCGCTTACGCCTTGTCGGCCAACGGGCCGATCCAGCATCCGCAGGTATCCGGCATCGCGCTGGTGCCCTTGTGCCCGCATTCGCTGACCAACCGGCCGATTCTCGTCAGCGACCGCAACGAGATCGAGATTCGTATCCGTCAGGCGATCGATTCCCGTGCGCACTTCGACGGCCAGGTGACCTTCGATCTGCGCACCGAGGACGTGGTCCGCATTCGTCGTTCCAAGTTTTCGATCTGCCTGCTGCATCCGCCGGGATACAGTTATTTTGCGATGCTTCGCGAAAAACTCCATTGGAGCGAATTGCCGCAGATTCTCAAGCACGGCGGCCAAGAGGACGATTGACGATGTTGCTTCGCCTGACGATTCGCGATTTTGTCCTTGTTGATCGGCTTGAACTCGAATTCCAGCGGGGTTTCGGCGCCTTGACCGGGGAAACCGGGGCGGGCAAGTCGATTCTGGTCGATGCGCTGGCTTTTGTCCTTGGCGAACGCGCCGATACCGGCTGGATTCGGGCGGGAGCCGAGCGCGCCGAGGTCAGTGCCGAGTTCGAGGTGGCCGATTTGGCGGCCGTCATTGCCTGGCTGCGGGAACTCGATCTCGAATGCGACGGCGGTGTCCTGATCCTGCGTCGGGTCGTCGATACGAATGGCCGTTCCCGCGCCTATCTCAACGGCTCGCCGGTGACGGTGCAGCAACTGCGCGAAGTCGCCGAGGCACTGGTCGACATCCACGGCCAGCACGCGCACCAGTCCCTGTTGCGGCGCGACGTGCAGCGTAGTCTGCTTGACGAGCACGCGGGCTTGATGCCGCAGTCCGATGAGGTCGCCGCGGCCTGGCGTCAGTGGCGCGAGGCACAGAGCCAGCTTGAGGCGGCGTCGGCGGGCGCGGATGCGATTGCGCAGGAACGCGAGCAACTTGAGTGGCAATGCCGGGAGTTGTCGGCCCTCGGTTTTTCGGAAGATGAGTGGGACGGGCTGAACGTCGAGCACAAGCGGCTCGCGCATGCGGCCAGCCTGGCCGACGGCGCCCGCTTTGCACTGGGAATCCTTTCCGAGGAGGAAGGTGCCTGCGAAGGGCAGATCGACGCGGTCGTCCGGCGCCTCGATGATCTGCTCGCCTTCGACGCCGGTCTTGCCGGGATCGCCGCGCAAGTGGCCTCGGCGCAGACGGAACTTGCCGAAGCGGTGTCGGCCTTGCGGCGCTACGCCGATCGGATGGACCTCGATCCGCAGCGCCTGGGCGAGGTCGAGCACCGGATCGAAGCCGTGCTCTCCTGTGCGCGCAAGTTCCGCGTGGCGCCGGAAGCCCTGCCGGGCTTGCTTGATCGCTGGCAGGCACGCCTGGCGGTGCTTGGCGAGGCGGCCGATGTCGAGTCGCTCGCGGCGCGCGTTGCGGCGGCACGCCAGCAGTTTGACGCGGTGGCGACGCGCTTGTCGAAAGCGCGTCGAAAAGCGGCAAAGGAACTCGGCGACGCGGTCAGCCGCGTCATGCAGCAATTGGCGCTCGGTGGCGGGCGCTTTGAGGTCGGTCTGGTTCCGGTCGAAGGCGGTGCGTCGAGCGGATTCGAACTGGTTGAATTCCGGATTGCCGGCCTTGCCGGCAGTGAAGCCCGGCCTTTGGCGAAGGTCGCCTCGGGCGGCGAATTGTCGCGCATCAGCCTGGCGATCCAGGTGGTGACGGCCAAGGCGGCCAGCGTTCCTACGCTGGTGTTCGACGAGGTCGATGTCGGTATCGGTGGTGGCGTTGCCGAGGTCGTCGGTCGTTTGCTGCGCGAATTGGGACAGGAACGTCAGGTCTTGTGCGTCACCCATTTGCCGCAGGTGGCTGCGCGGGCCAACTGGCAATGGCAAGTGGCGAAGCTGGCCCAGGATGGCGTCATTCGCAGTCGCGTCGAAACGCTGGAAGCGTCGGCGCGGGTCGAGGAGATTGCCCGCATGCTGGGTGGCGTCGAAATTACCGAGATCACGCGCCGGCACGCCCAGGAAATGCTCGGCGTCGGCGAATAAAGCAGCGACACATTGCCCGCCGGGAGCGTTGCTGCGATCCACCCCGGTTATTGAGGAGAGTGTTTCGTGAATTACCAAAATTTCGACTATCGCGTCGACGCGCAGATTGCCCGTATCACGATTTCCCGTGAGAAGGCGTTCAACTCGATCGATCTGGAGAGTGCCCGGGAGCTGTGCGACATCGTCAATCGTTGCGGGTCGGATCGTTCGGTGCGAGCGGTGATCATCACCGGCGCCGGCAACAAGGCTTTCTGTGCCGGTGGCGATGTCGCCTCCTTTGCCGCCGAACCGGAGACGGTCGATCTCTTGATCAAGGAAATCACCGGTTACCTGCATCAGGCGATTTCCCGTCTGGCGTGGATGGACGCGCCGGTCATTGCCGCGGTGAATGGGGTTGCCGCCGGCGCCGGACTCAGCCTCGCCGCCGCCTGCGATCTTGCCGTTGCCGCCGATACGGCCGCATTCACCAGCGCTTATACGCAGATCGGTCTGACGCCCGACGGTAGCGCCACCTACTATTTACCGCGCCTGATCGGACGTCGTCGCGCAATGGAGATGTTTTTGACCAACCGCGTGTTGAAGGCGTCGGAGGCGCTCGACTGGGGTTTGGTGAATCGGGTCGTTCCTGCGGCTGAACTGAGTGAATCGGTCGATGCCTTGGCCGTGCAGTTGGCACGCGGCGCAACGCGCGCCATGGGCGGTGCCAAGAAACTGATGCTGCTGTCGGCGAACGACTCGCTTGAGTCTCAGATGGAGCGGGAGACGAGACAGATTGCCGAGCTTTCCCGTTCGGTCGATGGGTTGGAAGGCGTCAAGGCTTTCGTCGAGAAGCGCAAGCCGGCCTTCGCCGGCTAACCCTCGCGCCGGATCAGGCCGATGGCGGCTCGCCGCCGCTCTCGGCCGGTACGAGATAGGGTGCTCGGGAGTCCTCAGGGACTTCCAGCCGTTTGAGCAAGGTCTCGCGGTCGAGTCGCAGGAGTTTTTCAATCCCGGCAAAGTCTTCGTGCAGTCCGGGGTTTTCCCAGCCGTTCACCGAGTGGCGCGCCAGATTGACGGCCAGCGTGACGTTCTGGACGCGCGGGATGTGCGCGTTGTTGTCGTCCATCAGCGTTCGAAGCAGATTCGGCAGGTGCCAGACGTCGCAGAGCGCGAGCAGCAGGTCGACGAGACGGATGCCAAGCACCTTTTCCTGGGCCATGGCGCTGCGTAGCTTCGGGTCTGCCTGCTGCAGATCCCGGATGGCGATCGCCAGTTTTGGCGCAAAACTCCACAGCAGGATTTCCGGCAGGTCGTGCAGAAGGGCGGCGAGCGTGACCTCGTCGATGTTCATGTCATGGCGGTCGAAAGCCCAGTCGTGGGCGTAGCGCGACGCGCGCTGGGCGCGGCGGATGACCTGAATGACACCGAGCAGCGCTTGCGGTTCGGCACGCAACATGGTTTCAATCGTCGGCGGCGTGCCGATATTGGCGAAGAACGGATAAACGCCCTGCATCATGATGGCATTGCCGATGTTGGTGATGTCGGAATGCAGTCGCTGGCTGTTCAAGGGTTGAATGTAGGAGAGAACCCGGACGGCCATCAAGGGGTCCTGCAAAACGATGGCAGCGATGTCGCGTCCGTTGAGCTTGTCGATGTCGACCTGCGCTTCTTCGAGGCGACGGCCTGTTTGCCGAAGAACCGGCAATTCGGCTTCGCTGAAAAAAGCGACCCAGGAGTCGAGATCCGGCAGTGGTTGATCGAGCATCTTCATGACTCCGACGAAAGCATGCGAATGCCGGGCATTCTCCCATAAAGGCGAGCCGGCCGGCTATTACTGCTTGAGCCGATAGCCGGTCTTGAATATCCAGGCGAGGATGGCGAGGCAGAGGAGCAGGAAGGCCGCAGTCACGAGGAGACTGATCGAGAGCGGCACGTCGGCGATATCGTAGAAGCTCCAGCGGAAACCGCTGATCAGGTAGACGACCGGATTGAATAGCGAGACCGTCTGCCAGAAGGGGGGCAGCATCTGGACCGAATAGAACGTGCCGCCCAAAAAGGTGAGCGGCGTGACGATCAGTAGCGGGACGAGCTGCAGCTTCTCGAAGTTGTCGGCCCAGATGCCGATGATGAAACCGAGCAGGCTGAAGGTGGTCGCCGTCAGCAGCATGAACAGCACCATCCAGACCGGATGAGCGATGTGCAGCGGGACGAAGGCGCTGGCAGTCAGCAGAATGATGGTGGCCAGCAGGATCGACTTGGAGACGGCGGCAGCCGTATAGCTGAGCACGATCTCGAAGTAGGATAGCGGCGCCGACAGCAACTCGTAGATGGTGCCGGTAAAGCGCGGGAAATAGATGGCGAACGAGGCGTTCGAGACGCTTTGCGTCAGCAGCGACATCATGACGAGGCCGGGCACGATGAAGGCGCCGTAATGGATGCCGTCGACCTCGGCTATCCGCGAACCGATGGCGGAGCCGAAGACGACGAAATACAGCGCGGTCGAGATGACCGGCGAGAAGACACTCTGGAACAGGGTCCGCCAGGTGCGGGCCATCTGGTAACGGTAGATGGTGAGAAAAGCGACGGGATTCATCGGGCGGTCTCCTCGTGGACGAGGCTGACGAAGATGTCTTCGAGCGAGCGTTGCGAGGTGTTGAGGTCGTGAAAGGCGATGCCGAGGCGGTTCAGGGTTTCGAGCAGGGCGGCGATCATGCCGCGTTCGCTCTGGCTGTCGTAGGAGTAGGTCAGTTCGGTACCGTCCGCCGAGAGTTCGAGTCCGTAGCTGGCCAGGGCCGGTGGAATCTCCGTCATCGGCACGGCCAGTTGCAATGACAGTCGCTTCATGCCGAGTTTGCGCATCAACTCGACCTTGTCTTCGACGAGGATCAGTTCGCCCTTGCGGATGACGCCAATGCGATCCGCCATTTCCTCTGCTTCCTCGATGTAGTGCGTCGTCAGGATGATCGTGACGCCGGCGCTGCGCAAGTCGCGCACGAGTTGCCACATGTCGCGCCGCAGGGCGACGTCCACGCCGGCGGTCGGTTCGTCGAGGAACAGGACTTGCGGTTGATGCGAGAGCGCCTTGGCGATAAGCACGCGTCGCTTCATCCCGCCCGAAAGGGTGACGATCTGGCTGTCCTTCTTGTCCCAGAGCGACAGGTCGCGCAACAGTTTTTCAAGGTAGGCCGGGTCGGGACGCTTGCCGAACAGTCCGCGCGTGTAGCAGACGGTCGCCCAGACGGTTTCGAAGGCGTCCGTGGTGAGCTCCTGAGGCACAAGGCCGATCATCGCGCGCGCTTGCTTGTAGCGGGTGATGATGTCGAATCCGCCGACGCTGACGCTGCCGACGGTGGGGCGCACGATACCGCAGATCAGGTTGATCAGCGTCGTCTTTCCCGCGCCGTTGGGGCCGAGCAGGGCGAAGAGTTCGCCCTGGCGGATGTCGAGGTGGATATTGCGCAGCGCCTCAAAACCTTTGGGATAGGTTTTGGAAAGTCCGCTGATGGAAATGATGGTGTTCGTCATGAACGCAGGCTCTGTGTGCTGTTAGGGTGTGTTCTCAACCGATAACACACCCTAGGCACGCAGAGGGATGTTGCTGGGTGAATTACTTGAGGGAGAGGATCCACTGGATCATGTTGGAGAGTTCTGCCTTGTCCTTGGTTTTGACGATTTTGTGTTCGTCTTCGGATCCGTCCTCGAGTTTGACTTTGGCGCCGGAGGTGATCTGGGTCATGATTTTGGCTTCGGCGTCGGGCTTGCCGGCGAATTTTTTGGCGATGCCCTTGAGCGATTCGGCATCCTTTTTCTTGTCGATGGCGTGGCACTTGAGACAGCCTTCCTTCTTGGCGAGGGCTTCGGCTGCGGCGGCGTCGGCGGCGTGAGAGAGGGGCGAGAAGGCGATGGCGGCGAAGCCGATGGAGGCGGCGATGAGTGAAGTTTTCATGGAGGATCTCCGGAGGTCGGTGAGGCGTTGAAGGAAGGCGGCAAGAACTAGTGTTCGTGCCATCCGGTGAACATCATCTTGAACATCTGGCCGACGGTTTTGCCGGTGGTGCCGAGATAGATGTGGGAGAGCATGAAGAGGAGGATGGCGACGGCGGCCAGATAGTGGAGCATGGCGATGGGGAGGAGGCCGTCGAAGCCGAAGAGGCTGTCGGGGGCGAACTCGGGATAGAGGTAGATGAGTCCGGTGATGAGGATGAGGGGCATGAGCAGGTACATGACCTTCCAGTAGGTGATGGCCTGGAGGGCGTTGAAGTGCTCGGCGGGTGAAGGTTCGTGCGGATGGGGTTCGTCGCGGAAGATGCCGATGGCGTACCAGCGGGCCTGGACGATGATGCGCTGGAAGATGCCGGGCGGTTTGGGGACGAACTGCCACCAGTTACCGGTGACGATGTTGGCGACGACGAAGAAGGCATAGGCGGCGATGAGCAGGACGCCGGCGGTGTTGTGGATGCGGACGGCGAGGGCGAAGTCGACGAGGGGCAGGTCTGGGCTGGCGAAATGCAGGCTGAGGCCGGTGACGCCGAGGGTTGATATGAGCAGGGCGTTGGTCCAGTGCCAGATGCGGATCCAGGGGGCGATCAGGTATTCGCGATTAGTCATGATGCTTGCTCCGGCGAAGCTTACGGGCGACGATGCGGCCGATGCCATGGGCGAGGAGGCCGATGATCATGGCGGCGAAGGCGCAGAGGACAAGGGTGTCGAGCAGGGGATGGCGGGTGGCGCCGATGACGTATGACTTGGCCAGGATGACGCTGTGGGCGAAGCCGTACTGCTGTTGCTCTTCCTTGGCGAGGTGGCGGTAGAGCCGGGTTTTGAGGCTGCTGTTGGCGCTGTGGCAGGAGATGCAGTTTTTCTCGGCCTTCTCCTTGTTGAGGATCTGGTGCGAAAGCATCTCGCCGGCGGCGACGGCCGGGGTGTGACATTCGACACAGCGGACGGCCTTCCAGTGCAGGCGGGTGTTGGGCAGCCAGTCGTGGATGTCGTCGATCGGCGGACGCTTCTTCTTCTCGGGCGCGAACTTGGCGAAACGTTTCTCGGAATCATGACAGTCGAGACAGACGCGATTGTCCTGAGCGACGATCTTGCGGGTGTCGCCGAGTTTGTCGGCGACACGCATGAGATGTGGGTTGTGGCAGGTGGTGCAGGTGATGGTGTCGCTGAGTTCGGCATGGACGGACTTGTCGAACTGCTTCTCGATGAGGTTGGCCTTCTTGGAATGGCAGTCGGTACAGGTGCCGGTCGATTCCTTGGCGTTGGGCTCGTGCGGGAAATCGTCATAGCCCTCGCTGTGACACTTGGTGCAGAGGAGCTTCTGGTGGTCGGCGGCATAGAAATGCGCCGGATCCTGGAGCAGGTCCTTGAGCTTCTTGAGGTCCATGCCTTCCTTGGGCGGCGCCTTGATGCCGGCTTCGGAGTGGCAGGCAAAACACTCGCCGTTCGCCTCGCGCACCTTCTCCGACGGACCCGCCGCCGGCATCACCGCCGGCACAGCCGCCTGCCCCTCGCTGCCTTCCGCTGCAACCACCGGCAAAGATATCGACGCGATCAGGAATAAAGAGGTTATCGCCCTGAGTATGCACTGGCCAAGCGGTAATGACGGCATGCTGCCTCCTGTGGGTCGAAGAGGTTCGCATGGTATTGGCTTTGTTTTTCGAATGCAAGTGTCGTTTTTTGTAAGATTATGATTATCAGTGATTTTGTATTGATTTTTGGCGGACTGGCTTGGAAAATCGCCGACGAACGAAGGGGCGCCCCATGCGTGCCAATCTGTTCCGTGTCAGGCTGAAACCGGCATGGAGCCTTCGTCGGCTCTTTGGTACAATGGCAGGTTATCCGTGGCGTTATTGCGGCATTACGACAGTAGGTCTTTATAAGGAGAATCCTCATGGCTATCGAACGTACCCTTTCCATCATCAAGCCCGATGCAGTTGCCAAGAATGTGATTGGGAAAATTTATTCCCGTTTCGAGACCAATGGTCTGAAAGTCATTGCGGCAAAGATGGCCTGGTTGTCCGCCCAGGAAGCCGGTGAGTTCTATGCGGTGCACAAGGCGCGTCCGTTCTATGCGGATCTCGTCAAGTTCATGACCTCCGGTCCGGTGATGATTCAGGTTCTTGAAGGCGAAGATGCCATCGCCAAGAACCGTGATCTGATGGGGGCTACCGACCCGAAGAAAGCTGCGCCCGGAACGATCCGCGCCGATTTTGCCGAGTCGATCGACGCCAACGCCGTGCATGGCTCCGACGCGCCGGAAACCGCGGCGGTCGAGATCGCCTTCTTCTTCCCGGCGATGAACGTCTATTCGGGACGTTAAGAAAGCGTTCGTTTCATGACAGTCAATCTGCTCGATTACGATGCCGCCGCGCTGACGGACTTCTTCGCCGAACTTGGCGAGAAGCCGTTTCGCGCCAAACAATTGTTGCGCTGGATGCATCGTTTCGGGCAGACCGACTTCATGGAGATGAGCGATATCGCCAAGACCTTGCGCGAAAAACTGGTCCAGGTGGCGGCCGTCGTGCCGCCAGGCATCGTGTCCGATAAGCTCTCCGACGATGGGACACGGAAATTCCTCTTTGATGTCGGAAATGGCAATGCCGTCGAGTCGGTATTCATCCCCGAGGACGATCGCGGAACCCTGTGCGTGTCGACCCAGGCGGGATGCGCGCTGGATTGCGCGTTCTGTTCGACCGGCAAGCAGGGTTTCAACCGGAACCTGACGGTTGCCGAAATCATCGGACAGCTATGGCAGGCCAATCGGGCGCTCGGCGTGGACCCCAGGGGCGAGCGCGTCATCAGCAATGTGGTGTTGATGGGAATGGGCGAGCCGCTGGCCAACTTCGACAATACCGTTGCTGCGTTGCGCCTGATGCTCGATGACAATGCCTATGGGTTATCGCGGCGGCGCGTAACCGTGTCGACGTCGGGCCTGGTGCCGATGATGGATCGTTTGCGCGATGCTTGTCCGGTGGCGCTCGCCGTGTCGCTGCACGCGCCGACCGATGCGCTGCGCGACGATCTTGTTCCGATCAACCGCAAATATCCCCTGCGCGAATTGATGGCGGCGTGTGTGCGCTATCTTGAGAAAGCGCCGCGCGATTTTGTTACCTTTGAATACGTCATGCTGGACGGGGTGAATGATAGCGACGCGCATGCGCGCGCGCTGCTGGCGCTGACGCGTGACGTGTCTTGCAAATTCAATCTGATTCCGTTCAATCCGTTCCCGGGGTCGCCGTACCTGCGTTCGCCGGCGCCGCGTATCCGCCAGTTCGCCGAGATACTGATGGCGGCAGGCGTGGTGACGACGACGCGCAAGACGCGCGGTGACGATATCGATGCCGCCTGTGGTCAATTGGCGGGGCAGATCAAAGATAAAACACGACGGACGGCAAAGTCCGTCGTTCCGATTCGGGAGATCCGCTCGTGACGACGATTTTCCGACCCCTCGTTGGCTTTATCCTGGCGACAGTGCTGGGTATCTCGTTCGCCTGGGCGCAAGGTGCGTTGCCGGCGTATCAGCCGGAGGCTGCGCAGGCGTCTGTACCGAAGGATAACCGGACTCGCGCCAAGCTCCATACGGAGTTGGCTTCGCTCTATTTTCAGGGCGGTAATCTGATCGTGGCGCTTGAGGAACTGACCATCGCCATCTCGATCGATCCGGACTATGCGCCGGCCTACAGCACTCGTGGTCTCGCGCTTTACCATATTCGTGAATTCGACTCTGCGGACAAGGATTTCAGGCGCGCACTTTCTCTGAATGAGAAGGATCCGGAAATCAACAACAATTACGGATGGTATCTCTGTCATACCGGCAAGGTTCGGGAGTCCATTCCCTATTTTGAGAAGGCGATTCGTAATCCGCTGTATGCGACGCCGGAGATTGCCCATCTCAATGCCGGTGCGTGTCATGCCAAACTTGGCGAGTTGGATTTGGCGGAAGCTTATGTGCGCAAGACGCTGCGCTTTTCGCCCGATAACCTGCAGGCATTGTTTCAACTGGCGAACATCAGCTACCAGCGCGGCAATGTTGATGCGGCTCGCGCTCAGTTGATGAACATCGTGCGCTCCAACGAGCCTTCGGCCGAGGTGTTGTGGCTGCTGCTTCGTGTCGAGCGACGACTTGGCGACGCGACGGCTGAAGCCAGTCTTGCCACCCAATTGAGGCGGAAGTATCCGGACTCCCCAGAAACTCAGATGCTGTTGAAAGGAAATTTTGAATGAACGCGGAAAGCGATTCGCCGCAGGTCAGGACGGAGGAAGACGAATCCGTGCAGGACTCGTCTTCTGGCGTCGAAGCGTTTGCGGAGGAGGCTGCGCAGGAGGTCGCGCCCGAGCCGTCTGTCGGTCAACGCTTGCGTATGGCCCGTGAAGCCAAAGGCATGACGATGATCGAAGTGGCCGGACGTCTCAAGCTGAGCCTGCATCAGGTCGAGGATCTCGAGAGCGACGACTGGGATCGGCTTAAATGCACGACGATCACACGTGGCTTCGTCCGTAATTACGCGCGTCTGGTTGCACTCGATGCGGCCGAACTCATGGCGGCGCTCGACCGGATTGCCAAACCGCAATCCAAGGAACTCGCCGTGCCGACCAGTATCAACGTCAAAGTGCCGAGCGAACATGGTGTCGAACGCCGGGATACGTTGAGGGTTGTCAGCGGCTTGTTGGTTCTGGTCGTCGCGATCCTGGTGTATTTCTTCTTGCCGGCCGATTTTATGCAATCGACGTATTCGGCGGTGAAGGCGCGCTTTGGCAGTTCGGGCGGTGAAACGCCGGCAGCTGTGGCCGAGCCGGAACGCAAGGTGGTCGAGTCCTCTGCGGAGCCGGCAGCGACCGCGCCTTCCGCTTCGACCGAAGCCGCGCCGGCAGCTCCCGTCGCGACGCCGAGCGCTACGGTACCCGCTCCCGCGCCTGCCGTGTCTTCGCCGGTGCCGGTGACGCCTGGTCAAACCTCTGCGGCACCGACATCGTCGCCGGCGCCGGCGAGGTCGTCGTTGGCGACGGGCGGCATGAAGCTTGCGTTCAGCAAGCCATCCTGGGTGGAGATCAAGGACGGTAGCGGGCAGGTGATCTTTTCGCAGTTGAGCCCGGCAGGGGCGCAGCGCGAAATCAGTGGGCAGCCGCCGTTTTCGCTGATCATTGGCAATGCTGCCGGCGTCACCCTCGACTACAAGGGGAAGACGGTCGATCTTTCTGCGCGTCGCAGCAAGGATGATGTTGCCCGGATAACGCTTGAATGATGATGGACGACACTTTGAACACCAATCCCTCCCGTCGGACGACGCGCGCAGTGAGCGTCGCCGCCGTCACGGTCGGAGGCGGTGCGCCTGTGGTCATTCAGTCGATGACCAATACCGATACGGCGGACGCGCTGAAGACCGCGATCCAATGTGCCGAACTTGCACGTGCCGGATCGGAACTGGTGCGCATTACAGTAAATACGCCGGAGGCCGCAGCAGCTGTTCCGGCGATTCGCGAGCAACTCGATTGCATGGACGTGGATGTGCCGCTGATTGGCGATTTCCACTACAACGGACACCGGCTGCTTGCGGATTTTCCCGAGTGCGCGAAGATTCTCGCCAAGTATCGTATCAACCCCGGGAACGTCGGGCGCGGCAGGAAGCGTGACGAGCAGTTCGCCCAGATGATCGAGATCGCCGGAAAGTACGGCAAGCCGGTGCGGATCGGTGTGAATTGGGGCAGTCTCGATCAGGAATTGCTGGCCCGGATCATGGACGCCAACGCGCGCAGCGCGACACCGATGGATGCCGTCGGCGTAATGCGAGAGGCGATGGTCGCGTCCGCCCTCGAGTCGGCGGCAAAGGCCGAGGAGTACGGGCTTCCGGGTGATCGCATCATTCTGTCGTGCAAGGTTTCAGGGGTGCAGGATCTGATCGCGATTTATCGGGAATTGTCGCGTCGAGCTGATTATCCGCTGCATCTGGGACTGACTGAGGCTGGCATGGGGTCCAAGGGTATCGTCGCCTCGACGGCGGCCATGGCCGTGCTCCTGCAGGAAGGCATCGGCGATACCATTCGCGTTTCGCTGACGCCGGAGCCGGGCGGCAAGCGCACGCAGGAAGTGGTCGTTGCTCAGGAAATGCTGCAGACCATGGGGCTGCGCGCTTTTACGCCGATGGTGACGGCCTGTCCTGGCTGCGGACGGACAACCAGCACGGTGTTTCAGGAGTTGGCGCAGACCATCCAGAATCATGTGCGTGAGCGTATGCCGGCGTGGCGTCTTGAGTTCGACGGCGTCGAGAACATGACCTTGGCAGTGATGGGTTGTATCGTCAATGGGCCAGGTGAAAGCAAGCATGCCAACATCGGCATCAGCCTTCCGGGGACGGGTGAAACGCCTGCTGCGCCGGTGTTTGAGGATGGGGTGAAGACGGTTACCCTGCGCGGCGAGAACATTGCCGCCGAATTTGTCGCCATCGTTGATCGTTATGTGGCGCGTACTTATCAGAGAAAGAACCGAAACGCATCATGAGCAAGGTGATCCAGTCCGTACGCGGGATGAATGACATCCTGCCCGGAGAGTCTGAGCTGTGGGAGCTCTTCGAGGAAACAGTCCGTTCCTGGCTGCAGAGCTATGGATACAAGCCGATCCGTCTACCGATCGTCGAGCCGACGCCGCTGTTCAAGCGCGCCATCGGCGAAGTGACCGATATCGTCGAAAAAGAGATGTACTCTTTCGAGGACAGCCTGAACGGCGAGCAACTGACGCTGCGTCCCGAGGGGACCGCCGGTTGCGTGCGGGCCGTCATTCAGCACAATCTGGCGGCACAGCGCCCGCAGCGGCTGTACTATATGGGGCAGATGTTCCGGCACGAGCGCCCGCAAAAGGGGCGTTATCGGCAATTCAATCAGGTCGGCGTGGAATCCTTCGGTTTTGCCGGTCCCGACATCGACGCCGAGCAGATCGTCATGGGGGCCCGCCTTTGGGATGATTTGGGGCTGGACGGCATCCGCCTGCAGCTCAATTCGCTCGGTCAGGCGGATGAGCGCGCGGAATATCGGGCTGGATTGGTGAGTTACTTCGAGAAATATCAGGATTCGCTCGACGAGGACGCACGCCGTCGCCTCTACACCAATCCGTTGCGAATTCTCGACAGCAAGAATCCTGCGATGCAGGAAATGATTGCCGGTGCGCCGAAGCTCATGGCGCATCTGGGCGCGGAATCGATGGCGCACTTCGAAGGCGTGCAACAGGTGCTGCGTGATGTCGGCATTCCGTACGAGATCAATACACGACTTGTGCGCGGTCTCGACTATTACAACCTGACCGTGTTCGAGTGGGTGACTGACCTGCTCGGCGCGCAAGGGACGGTCTGCGCCGGTGGGCGCTATGACGGTCTTGTCGAGCAACTCGGTGGCAAGTCGACGCCTGCCTGTGGCTTTGCCATGGGGGTCGAGCGTCTGGTAACACTGATTCGCGAATCGGGC
Source organism: uncultured Propionivibrio sp. (assembly GCF_963666255.1). Lineage (NCBI taxonomy): Bacteria > Pseudomonadati > Pseudomonadota > Betaproteobacteria > Rhodocyclales > Rhodocyclaceae > Propionivibrio > uncultured Propionivibrio sp. The sequence goes on from NZ_OY762655.1 coordinate 220,133, forward strand.
GGCGATCCGGCGCCCGAGTGTGCCGATGTCTATCTTGTGCATCAGGGCGAAGCCGCGTCGCGCCTGGCGCCGCGGGTTGCAGAAGGTCTGCGCGATCAAGGCATCGATGTGCTCTTCAATTGCGGCGGCGGCAGCTTCAAGGCGCAAATGAAGAAGGCTGATGCGTCCGGGGCGATGTTTGCCGTTATCATCGGCGACGATGAGGCGAATGCCGGGGAAGTGACGCTTAAGCCTTTGCGCGATAATGGCGACGCCGAGCGGGCGCAGAAGCGTGTCGGCATCGACGGGCTCGCCGAAGAAATCATGAATGCAGTTATTGACGGAGAAGAAAGCTGATGGCCGCGTACGATCTTGAAGAGCAGGAACAACTTGCCGAAATTAAGGCCTGGTGGAAACAGCACGGAAATCTGCTGATCAATGTCGCGACTGCGGCAGCGCTCGCTGTACTGGCGTGGCAGGGCTGGAACTGGTACCAGCGCAGCCAGTCGGGGCAGGCGTCGATGGTCTATCACGTGTTGCAACAGGCGGTTGCTGAGCACGATACCCAGCGCGTCAAGGCCGCCAGCGGTGAGTTGGTCGAAAAATTCGGACGCACGAGCTACGCCCCGCTGGGCGCGCTGACGGCGGCTCGCGTGATGATCGACAGCGGCGACCAGAAATCGGCCAAGGCGCAGTTGCAATGGGCGGCAGACAAGGGCAAGGACGAGGTCCGCGATCTCGCGCGTTTGCGTCTGGCCGCGTTGCTTCTGGATGAAAAGGCTTATGACGAAGCGCTGAAGCAACTCGATGGCAGCGTGACGCCGGCCTTCGAGGCTCGTTTCGCCGATACGCGCGGGGATCTGTTGAGCGCGCAGGGCAAGAAGGATGAGGCGGTCAAAGCTTACCAGTCGGCATTCGCCAAACTGGGTGAAGTGGACAAGACAGGCAAGGGCATCAATTCGCAAAGCTGGCAGTTGCAATCTAACGCGGTCTATCGCGAAATCATCCAGCAAAAGCTTGATGCCCTTGGGGGAAGCAAGTAAACGATGAAAAAATACTTCGTCATTGCCTGTGCTGCGACGCTGCTTGGCGGCTGTTCGGCGCTGGATGCAATCAACCCGTTTTCCAGCAGTGCGCCGAAGATGGTGGAATTGCCGTCGATCAAACCAACGGCCGATGCTCGCGTGGTTTGGCGCGAGCGTGTCGGCAAGGCCGATCTGTATGTGTTCACGCCGGCGGTTGTCGGCAATTCGGTGTACGCTGCCGGGGTCGGTGGCACGGTTGCCCGGATCGACGACGGCAAGCTGGTCTGGAAAATTGATGCCGGCATGCCGCTGTCGGGCGGCGTCGGGGCAGACGATCGCTTGGTTGTGGTCGGCTCGTTGAAGGGCGATGTGCTGGCCTTCAATAGTGCTGACGGCAAGCTGGTCTGGAAGACCCGGGCGACGGCCGAAGTGCTCGCCCCGCCAGCGATCGGCGAAGGGCTCGTCGTCGTGCGCAGTGGCGACAACCGGCTTGCGGCATTTGACGCTGACGATGGGAAACGGAAGTGGGTGTATCAACGTCCCGTTCCCGCCTTGTCGGTGCGTTCAACCGGAGCGCCGATGATTGACGGCAAACTGGTCATGGCCGGATTTCCCGGAGGGAAACTGATCGCCGTCAGTCCGAACAACGGCGCGGCGGTGTGGGAAGGTGCGGTGGCCTTGCCGAAGGGCGTGACAGAACTTGATCGCGTCGCCGACATCACGAGCCCGCCTGTCATTTCCGGACGCTATATTTGCGCGGTGGCCTATCAAGGTCGCGTTGCCTGTTTTGAACTGGGCGGTGGTCAACAGGTTTGGGCTCGCGATATGTCGAGTGCGCTCGGTCTCGCCATCGACGGGCCGACCGTGTTCGTGACCGACGACAAGGGCGCGGTGCATGCGCTCGATCTGGCCAGCGGCGCAAGCCTCTGGAAGCAGGATAAACTGGTGACGCGCAAAGTGTCGGCCCCAACCGTACTGCGAGGTTTTGTCGTCGTCGCCGACGTCGAGGGCGTCGTCCATTTCCTGAATCGCGAAGACGGCTCCTTTGCCGCCCGGGTGAAGACAGACGGCTCACCGGTCCGGGCGCCGATCCGTGCGCTGAGATCGTCGGTTGTCGTGCAAACGACCGACGGCGGTGTTTTTGCCATAGAGGCTGAATGAAACCAACCATCGTTCTGGTCGGGCGCCCCAATGTGGGCAAATCGACGTTGTTCAATCGTCTGACGCGTTCCCGTGACGCGCTGGTTGCCGACATGCCGGGGCTGACCCGCGATCGGCACTACGGCCACGGAAAGCTCGGCAGCAAGGCCTATCTGGTCGTCGATACCGGTGGCTTCGAGCCCCTGGCCAAAGACGGCATCATGCACGAGATGGCGCGCCAGACCGAGCAGGCGGTGGCCGAGGCTGATGCGGTCATTTTTCTGGTCGATGGGCGCGTCGGCGTGACGGCGCTGGACAAGGAAATCGCCAACAAGCTGCGCAAGATCAACCGGCCGACTTTCGTTGCCGTCAATAAGTCGGAAGGCCTGAACCGCGGTGTTGTCGTCGCCGATTTTCACGAGCTTGGACTGGGTGAGCCGGTCGCGCTATCGGCAACGCATGGCGAAGGCGTGCGCAGCCTGGTCGAGGCTGTGCTCGAGCCGTATGCAGAACCGGAAGAAGACGAGGCGGAGGATCACGCGCTCAAGGTTGCGATTGTCGGTCGCCCCAACGTCGGCAAGAGCACGATGATTAACGCGCTGCTTGGCGAAGATCGCGTCATCGCCTTTGATTTGCCGGGAACGACGCGCGATTCCATTTATGTCGATTTCGAGCGCGAGGACAAGCGCTACACGCTGATCGATACCGCGGGCTTGCGGCGCAAGGGCAAGGTCTTCGAAACCATCGAGAAGTTTTCGGTCATCAAGACGCTGCAATCGATCGAGGATGCCAACGTCGTGATCATGGTGCTCGATGCGCGGCAGGATATTTCCGATCAGGATGCGCATATCGCCGCGTTTGTCGTCGAGTCGGGGCGGGCCGTTGTTGTGGCGGTCAATAAATGGGACGGACTCGACGCCTATCGGCGTGAGCAGATCAAGGGAACGCTTGAGGCCAAGTTCAAGTTCCTCGATTTTGCCAATTTCCATTATGTCTCGGCGCTCAAGGGACAAGGGTTGAATACCGTCTTCCGCTCGGTCGATGCGGCCTACAAGGCGGCGACGGCGGACCTGTCGACACCGCGTCTGACGCGCGCTTTGATCGATGCGGTGGCGCGGCAATCACCGCCGCGCACAGGGGCTTTTCGTCCGAAGCCTCGTTATGCGCATCAGGGGGGGCGTAATCCTCCCGTCATCGTGATTCACGGCAACGCGCTGGATCGGATCCCCGATTCCTATACGCGTTATCTGGAGCACACGTTCCGCGAAGTCTTCAAGCTCAAGGGAACGCCGCTGCGAATCCAGTACAACGTGACCGAGAATCCCTTTGCCGATCGCAAGGCACCGGAAACGAATCGTCGAAAGCCGAAGCGCGAGGAGAATTCTCCTGCGAAGCCGGCGCGACAGTCCGCGCCGAAAGGCAGTGGCGCGAAACCAAAATCGACGGCCGCGGTCAAATCAGCCGATGCACGTTCGCCACAACGGCGTCCGTCGGCGCCGGCGAAGGCAAAAGGGCGTGCGTCCAAAGGCTGAATTGGGTTTCTCGCTGGCCAAGCGCGCCGAAATCCTTTAAGCTTGGTCTCACCAATACCAACAACGACACATGGAGTTGAACCATGAGTACCAAAGGGCAATTGTTACAAGACCCGTTTCTGAATGTGCTGCGCCGCGAGCATGTTCCCGTTTCGATCTATTTGGTCAACGGTATCAAGCTGCAAGGTCAGGTGGAATCATTTGACCAGTATGTGGTTCTTTTGAAGAACACGGTGACCCAGATGGTTTATAAGCATGCCATCTCGACGGTTGTTCCCTCCCGTCCGGTCAATATTCATCAGGATAGCGGCGAAGAACTCTAAGACGCCCGGCGTTCGCGGCATCACCGTATCGCTGGCGCGAGCCTTCGTCATGTCGCGACCTTGCTAATCATATCCAATGTTCGATCGTCCTGAGTCTGGCGAACGTGCCATCATCGTTCAGCTAGATCTCGGCTACGACGATATTCCTGATCGGCTTGAAGAAATCCGCCTGCTGGCGGCTTCTGCCGGCGCGACCGTGTGCGCAGAGGTGTCCGGCAAACGCCGAAGTCCCGACGCAGCGACGTTTGCCGGCAAGGGCAAGGTGGAGGAGGTGGCGGCCGAGATCAGCGCGCACGACGCTGATCTCGTCATCTTCAATCACGAATTGTCGCCGGCGCAGGAACGGAATCTGGAACGGCGCCTGCAGTGTCGCGTCATCGATCGCACCAGCCTGATTCTCGATATTTTCGCCTTGCGGGCGCAAAGCGCCGAGGGTAAGTTGCAGGTCGAACTCGCCCAGCTCGATCATCTCGCGACGCGCCTCGTGCGCGGTTGGACGCACCTTGAACGGCAAAAGGGCGGCATTGGTCTGCGCGGCCCGGGCGAAACGCAGCTTGAAACGGACCGGCGTCTGCTTGGCAAACGCGTCAAACTGCTTCGCGAGCGACTGTCGCGTCTGGAGCGGCAGCGCGGTGTGCAGCGCAAGGCGCGGGTACGGGGGGAAGCGTTGACCGTATCGCTGGTTGGCTATACGAACGCCGGCAAGTCGACCTTGTTCAATGCGCTGACGCACGCTGGCGCCTATGCCGCCGACCAGTTGTTCGCCACGCTCGATACCACCTCGCGCAAGGTCTGGTTGGGCGAGGTGGGTAACATCGTCGTCTCCGACACCGTCGGGTTCATTCGTGATCTGCCGCATTCGCTGGTGGCGGCATTCCACGCGACGCTCGAGGCGACCGCGCACGCCGATGTTCTGCTGCATGTGGTTGATTCGGCAAGCCCGGTCAGGGACGAGCAGATGCGCGAAGTTGACAAGGTTCTGAAGGAAATCGGGGCCAGCGACGTGCCCCAGTTGATCGTGCTGAACAAGCTTGATTTGACAGGTCTTCCGCCGTCGGTCGAGCGGGACGAGTATGGTAGAATCGATCGGGTGCGTGTCAGCGCCAAGTGCGGCGACGGATTGCCCTTGTTGCGCGAAGCCTTGACCGAGATCGCACTGGAGAAGGCCAGGTCAAATCGTGTCGCGTCACACAGTGACGCCGAAGCGCTTGGCGATGAATCGGATCACAACCCAGGTTTTTTCCTATGATTTCAGGTATCGGAGTACTCATGTCACTCAATGACCCGCAGTGGGGAAATCGTGGCAACGACAGCGGCAACAATGGCGGCGGCAAGCGCCCGGATCAGGGGCCTCCCGATCTTGAGGAGATGTGGCGCGACCTCAATCGCCGTCTGTCCGGTATGCTCGGCAAGCGTGGCAACGGTGGCGGCAATCGCGGTAGCGAGCGTCCACCGGTGGACATCAATCCGCGCTTCCTCGGTGGCGGCATCGGTGTTTTGCTGGCGCTGGTGCTGCTTGTCTGGCTGGCCAGCGGCTTCTACATCGTCGATGCCTCGCAGCGCGCATTGGTGCTGCAGTTCGGCCGTTACAAGGAAAGCACCGAGTCGGGCTTGCGCTGGCGTCTGCCGTATCCGATCCAGTCGCATGAGATCGTGAATATCTCCGGTGTCCGCACGATCGAGGTCGGTTACCGGGGCAGCGAACGGAACAAGGTGCTGAAGGAAGCACTGATGCTTACCGATGATGAAAACATCATCAACATCCAGTTCGCCGTGCAGTACATTCTCAAGGATCCGGTCGATTACATCTTCAATAACCGCAATCCCGATGAATCGGTGATGCAGGCGGCTGAAACCGCGATCCGCGAGATCGTTGGCAAGAGCCGTATGGACTTCGTCCTGTATGAAGGTCGCGAGCAGATCGCCGTCAAGGCATCAAATCTGATGCAGGAAATTCTCGATCGTTACAAGACCGGTATCCTGATTTCCAAGGTGACGATGCAAAATGCGCAGCCGCCGGAGCAGGTGCAGGCGGCGTTCGATGACGCCGTCAAGGCTGGCCAGGATCGCGAACGGCAGAAGAACGAAGGCCAGGCGTATGCCAACGACGTTATTCCGAAGGCGCGCGGTACGGCGGCTCGGCTGATTCAGGAGGCTGAGGGCTACAAGCAACGCCTGATTGCGACGGCGGAAGGTGATGCGAGCCGGTTCCGCCAGATCAACGCCGAGTACGCGAAGGCGCCGGAAGTGACGCGCAGCCGCATGTATCTCGAAACCATGCAACAGGTTTATGCCAATACCAGCAAGGTCATGGTCGACGCCAAGGGGCAGGGGAATCTCCTGTATCTGCCGCTCGACAAGCTGATGCAGGCGGCCGGTGCCGTTGCGTCGACGCAGTCGCCCGCAAGTAACGAGGCGCAAGTGTCGGCGCGCGGTGCGACACCGCCGGTGTCGAACGAAACACCGCCGCAGCTTGAGAAGCCGATTCAGGCCGAGCGCGGCGGCGCTTATTCCATACAGCGTGATCGCGAAGCCTTGCGCTCGCGTGATCGGGAGGTGCGTTGATGCGCATGAGACTCAATTTCCTGGCAGCGCTCGTCGCTGCCGGCCTGGCGGTATTGGCGACGTCTATCTTCACGGTTGACCAGCGTCAGTCGGCGATCATCTTCCAGCTTGGCGAAGTGCGCGAAGTGATTACCGAGCCCGGACTCTATCTGAAATGGCCGATGATCCAGAACGTCCGTTATTTCGATAAGCGGATTCTGACGCTGGATACGCCGGATCCCGAGCGTTTCATTACCTCGGAAAAGAAGAACGTGCTGGTCGATTCCTTCGTCAAGTGGCGTATCGTTGATCCGAAGCTGTATTACGTTTCGGTCGCCGGGGATGAGGCGCGTGCGCGGACGCGGCTGTCACAAACCGTTAACGCCGGCCTGCGTGAGGAATTCGGCAAACGCACAGTGCACGAGGTGGTGTCGGGCGAGCGTGACAAGATCATGGAGCAGATGCGAGCCAAAGCGGATCTTGACGCACGCAAGATCGGCGTTCAGATCGTCGATGTGCGCGTCAAGCGCGTCGATTTGCCGTCCGAGGTGAGTGAGTCGGTCTATCGTCGGATGGAAGCCGAGCGTAAGCGGGTCGCCAACGAGTTGCGTTCGGAAGGTTCTGCCGAAGCGGAAAAAATCCGTGCGGATGCCGAAAAGCAACGCGAGGTGATCGTTGCCGAGGCCTATCGCGACGCGCAGAAGATCAAGGGGGAAGGCGATGCGAAGGCGGCGGCGACGTATGCCCAGGCATTCAATCAGAATCCCGAGTTCTACGCCTTTTATCGCAGCATGGAGGCGTATCGCAGTAGTTTCAAGAGCAAGAATGACGTGATGGTGGTCGAGCCGAATTCCGATTTCTTCAAGTACATGAAGAGTGTCGGTCGCGGCGGCGAAAAATCCGTCAAATGACCAATGGTCTGCTGGTTGCCTTTGCCCTGATGCTGGTGCTGGAAGGTTTGGTTCCCTTCCTGGCGCCATCGGCATGGCGTGAGACATTTCGTCGCCTGATCCAGATGTCGGACGGGCAACTTCGTTTTATCGGCCTGTCATCGATGCTGGCCGGCATTGTCCTGTTGATGATATTCAAATGAACTGGTTACTTCCCGATCATATTTCCGATGCCCTGCCGCATGAAGCGGCGAACATCGAGCGCTTGCGCCGTGCCACGCTGGATCTTTTTCGGTCTCACGGGTATGAACTCGTCCAGCCGCCCTTGCTGGAATTTCTCGACTCCCTTCTGACGGGCTCCGGTTCGGATCTCAAGTTGCGTACCTTCAAGCTTGTCGATCAGTTGTCGGGACGTACGTTGGGGGTGCGCGCCGACATGACCCCGCAGGTCGCGCGTATCGATGCGCACCTGCTCAATCGTCGCGGTGTGACGCGCCTGTGCTATTGCGACAGCGTGCTCCATACCCTGCCGACCTCGCAGGCGGCCAGTCGCGAGCCGATCCAGTTGGGCGCCGAAGTATATGGTTACGCCGGCATTGAGGCCGACCTGGAAGCGTTGCGCCTCCTGGCCTTGGCATTGAAGGCCGCCGGCACGCCGGCGTCCCGGATCGATGTTGGCCACGTTGGCGTATTCCGCGCACTTGCCAATGCCGCGGGATTGAATGGCGCGGACGAAGAAGGTCTTCTGCAACTGCTTCAGACGAAGGATGTGCCTGGATTGCGCGATTTCTGTGGGCGGATTGCTGCACCGTATGGCGCTGCGTTGATGCTGTTGCCGGAATTGTTTGGCGGTGACGAGTTGCTTGATAGCGCTGCGACCCGCTTGCCGGATCTGCCGGAAATTCGGGCCGCGTTGGCGACGCTCAAGCAGTTGCGCGCAGCCTTGCCGGGTTTGCCCTTGTCATTCGACCTTGCCGATCTGCGCGGATATCACTATCACAACGGGGTGGTGTTTGCTGCTTACTATCCGGGTTACCCGAGCGCCATTGCGCGAGGTGGTCGTTACGATGGCGTCGGTGCAAATTTTGGACGAGCCCGCCCGGCGACCGGCTTTTCGATGGATTTGCGCGAAATTGCCCGGCTGGCCGGAAGCAACGAAACGACCGGTGCCATCCTGTCGCCCTGGGCGCTGGACAATGTCGCACTGGCCGGCAAGGTGGCGGCGCTGCGGGCGCAAGGCGAGGTTGTTGTCGAATTGTTGCCGGGACAAGAAGAAAATGATGGGCTGTTGTGCGACCGACGTCTGGTCGAACAGTCCGGCGAATGGATTATTCAGGTGATTGACGGGAAATAGACATGGCTAAGAATGTGGTGGTGGTTGGAACCCAGTGGGGCGACGAGGGCAAGGGCAAGATCGTCGATTGGCTGACGGATCATGCCAGTGGCGTCGTCCGCTTTCAGGGCGGACACAACGCCGGGCATACGCTGGTCGTCGGCGACAAGGTGTACAAGCTCAACCTCGTGCCTTCGGGTATCGTTCGTGACGGGATTACGTGTTATATCGGCAACGGTGTTGTGCTCGATATTCACCATCTGTTGTCGGAGATCGAGCAGCTCGAGGCCGGTGGCCTGCAGGTTGCCTCGCGGCTGAAGATCAGCCCGGGATGCCCGCTGGTGCTGCCGTACCATATCGCCGTCGATCGCGCGCGCGAGGCCGCCAAGTGTGCCGACAAGCGCATCGGCACGACCGGCAAAGGCATTGGCCCGACCTTCGAGGACAAGGTCGCCCGGCGTGCGCTGCGTGTCTATGACCTCTTCTATCCCGAGCGTTTCGCCGAGAAGCTCAAGGAAAACCTCGACTACCACAATTTCGTGCTGACGCAGTATCTCAAGGCAGACCCGGTCGATTACGAGACGGTGCTGGCACAGACGCTCGCCGACGCGGAAAAGATCAAGCCGATGGTTGCCGATGTGTCGGCGGAACTCAATGCTGCCTACAAGGCCGGCCGCAACATGCTGTTTGAGGGCGCACAGGGCACACTGCTCGACATTGACCACGGCACCTATCCGTTTGTTACCTCGTCGAACTGCGTCGCTGGCCAGGCGGCCGCCGGTGCCGGGATTGGCCCGGGCATGCTCAATTACATTCTTGGCATCACCAAGGCGTATTGCACCCGCGTCGGTGGCGGTCCCTTCCCGTGTGAGCTCGATATCGAGACCGCCGGCACGCCGGGCTACCAGATGTCGCAGGTCGGCCGTGAATTCGGTACGGTGACCGGGCGCAAGCGCCGCTGTGGCTGGTTCGATGTTCCTGCGCTCAAGCGCTCGATCCAGATCAATGGCATCACCGGTCTGTGCATCACCAAGCTCGACGTGCTCGACGGGCTGAAAGAGCTGAAGATCTGCACCGGTTACCGCCTGAACGGCGAAATCGTTGATCTGTTGCCGATGGGCGCGGACGACGTCGCTGGTTGTGAACCGGTGTTCGAAACGATGCCCGGCTGGAGCGAGTCGACGGTCGGCGTGAAGTCGCATGCAGCCCTGCCGGCAGCAGCGCAGGCCTATCTCGCGCGCATTGAGGCCTTGTGCGAAGTGCCGATCGACATCGTGTCGACCGGTCCTGAGCGTGACGAGACGATCCTGCGTCGGCACCCGTTTGCCTGATCCAGGCTGAGCTCCAAAAAAACCGGCTTCTGGCCGGTTTTTTTATGCGTATCGAGGCGTATGATAAGTGCAAAGTTTTTCGGGGCGAGCCGTCATGGGAATTCTGGACTGGTTCAAGATCCGTCCTTCGCATTTCGAGGCGGTCAGCGATGCCGAGGTCGAGTTACGCAAGGCTGTCGATAAGGCGCTGTCGCTGACCAACCCCCGCTTGTGCCTGTTGCGCAACTGTCCCGAGCGGCTCGCGCCTGCCGTTCGTCTGACCGCCGATTATCTGCGCACGCGAATCCTCTCACTGCCGCCGGCGATAGACGTGTCTGAAGCGAACTGGTCATCGTCGCCGGTATTGCGGGCGTTCTTTGCCAACGCTGCCGAAGTGCCGGCTGCGCTCGGACGTTCGCATAATTTGCGTACCTTCTTCAGTCGCTTTCCCGAAGCCACAGAGGCTTATATCGTCTTTGGCATGACCTACCAGGAGCAACATATCGAAGGCGCGATGCTGCAAGGCGATGTGCTGCAGCGTGACATCTCCCAGCGCGTCGTCGATTTTTCGGCGCCGAATGTGCGGATTTGCGGGCATAGCGAGGCCGAGATCAGGCATCTCCTGGGCAATCAGTCGTTTGAATATCTGGTGGCGCAGGCGCTGCTTGAAATTGGTGAGCGCCGGTCCGAACGGCAGGAACTTGAGGAGAGCCGTTCATTGATCCGGGCCCGCTTGCGCATGCTGCAGATGCAGGGGCCGGGCCTGGGTTCGGTCTTCGGTTCGGCGCCGGCGGCTTCGGGGGCGCAGCAGGCGCTCGAATCGCAGTTGCTTGAGAACGAGCGGCAGTTGTCGGAGCTGGGCGATTCCCAGGCGATTCTGGAGACGGAACTCGATTCTCTCTGCAAAGTCCTTGGTGCGCCGGAGCGCTATATCCGCTTCGAACCGACGCATCTGCGCTTGAGTACGCTCAATGTCATCCTCGATGCGGCGCGAACCGATGTTGCTTCCGATGTCGAGTTTACGATGGCGGTGCTTGACGGTGTCCCTCGCGGCAGGCGCGCGTTCGTCATTGCCCGCGTCCGGCGTGCCGATGTGCCATCGCCGCGTATCGACTGGGCGAACGCCGAAAGGCTGTTATAGGGCGGCAGGCCCTTGCAGGGCGAGCGTGCCGCTGCGGCCAGGTATTTCGTCCAGGACGACGTAATGGCGCGGAAGCGCGCTGCAATCCAGCGATTCAAAACAGTCCCGGCAAGTGGCGAGCCGGTAGCCTTGCGCTTTCCATCCGCTCAGCAGGCGATCGAAGGTCGCGCCCAAGCGCATGCCCTCGAGCTCGGCGTGGAGCGTGTAAACCTGATCGCGCGTGGCCCCTTGCGTAAGCCGTAGCAGGTGCTGGTCAACGTTGTCGCCGGTCAGTCCGTCAATGCCGATTAACTCGTCAAGGGTTGGCAGCGTTGTCGGCAACTGAGGAACGCCGAGTATCTTTCCGGATACATCGATCGGTTGGAACGGGTGGGTGCCGCGGCCATCCGATGCGTAATCGAGGCCGAGCGTGCGTTCGCAGGCGTAGGCCGCTTCGTTCATTTGCCATCCGGCGGCGCCATGCGTTCGGGCCGGTGTGCCGAAAATCTCGGCAAAACGGTCGGCGGCACGCTGCATTTCGCGCCGCGTCCATTCGGGCGTTTGGCCGGCGACGTGGTCCTGCCAGCGGATATGATCCCAGCAGTGGATGCCGACTTCATGACCGGCATCGCGCACCGCGCGCATCAGGTCGGCTTCGCGGCGGCCGATGTCGGGGCCCGGCAAGAGCGTGCCGTACATCAAGGTACGCAGGCCGTAATGTTCGACGACCGAGGTGCGTGACACCTTTTTCAGGAACCCCTTGCGAAAGACGCGCTTGATGGCGCGTCCGGTGTGGTCGGGGCCCAGGCTGAACAGGAAGGTCGCTCGCACGTTGTGCCGATCAAGCAGCGAGAGCAGGCGTGGGACGCCTTCGCGCGTGCCGCGCCAGGTGTCGACGTCGACCTTCAGCGCGAGCAATGGCTCTGTCATTTAGTTGACCAGATCCTTGGCGTTGGCCACATGGCTGCGGTAATAATCGAAAATATGACGGAGTGCTTCGGCCATCGTTACCGTCGGCGCCCAGTCGAGGTCGCGCATGGTGTTCTCGATCTTCGGCACGCGGTTCTGCACGTCCTGATAGCCTTTGCCGTAGTATTCGCCCGAGGTCGTCTCGACCATCTTCACGCGGCTCAGTCCTTCGGCATATTCCGGATATTCCTTGGCCAGCTCGAGCATCATCGTGGCGAGTTCGCGCACCGAATAGTTGTTGCTCGGATTGCCGATGTTGAAAATCTGACCGGTCGCTTTGCCGTCCCTGTTTTCAATGATCTTCACCAGCGCGTTGATGCCGTCATCGACATAGGTGAAGGCGCGCTTCTGCTGGCCGCCATCGACCAGCTTGATCGTCTCGCCGCGCACGATGTGGCCGAAGAACTGGGTGATGACGCGGCTGGAACCTTCCTTCGGCGTGTGGATCGAGTCAAGGCCGCCGCCGATCCAGTTGAACGGCCGGAACAGCGTGTATTTGAGGCCTTCCTGCTGGCCGTAAGCGGCGATCACGCGGTCGAGCAGTTGCTTCGAACAGGCATAGATCCAGCGCGGCTTGTTGATCGGGCCATAGACGAGATCCGAATTCTCGGGATCGAATTCGCCGTCCTTGCACATGCCATAGACTTCCGAGGTCGAGGGGAAGACCACGTGCTTCTTGTACTTGACGCACCATTTGATGATCGGCAGGTTGGCTTCAAAGTCGAGTTGGAAGACTTTCAGCGGTTCCTGAACGTACGTTGCCGGCGTGGCAATGGCCACCAACGGCAGGACGACGTCGCACTTCTTGACGTGGTATTCGATCCATTCCTGGTTGATCGTGATGTCACCCTCGAAGAAATGGAAGCGCGGGTGGTCGGAGAATTCGCGCACCTTGTCGTCGAACATGTCCATGCCGAAGACTTGCCAGTCGGTTGTTTCAAGAATGCGTTTGGTCAGGTGGTGGCCGATGAAGCCGTTCACGCCGAGGATCAGGACTTTTTTCATGGGATCAGCGAAATGTTTCAGGAGTCGGAGGATGGAAGTGCGATGCGGCGATCGCTGTCGCCGCCTAGCGGCAACGAAGTTCCGGCGAAGTCGGCATCCAGGATCTGGAGCGTGCCACCGCCATGCGGGTGAATCTCGAGTCTTCCATTGTTGTGAATGATGTTTCCCGTCAGCGGGCCTGTGCAGTCGTCGGCGACGACGCGAGTCCGCCATAATACCAGCCTTCCGGCGCCGAGGTCACTGAAAGCGCCGGGATAGGGGCGGGTGACGGCGCGGACGAGGTTGTGAATCTGCCGTGCGTTCTGACGCCAGTCGATGCGGCCGTCCTCGGCCTTGCGTCCGCCGAAGTAGGCGCCCTGACTCAGGTCTTGCACACGATGCAGCGCCGTGCCGTCGATCAGGGCGGGAAGCGCCCGGTGAAGGCAAAGCTCCGCGGCGACCGTGACCTTCTCGAATACCTCCTGCGCGGTGTCGTCCGGCAGGATCGGCACCGCAACCTGATCGACGATGGCGCCGTTGTCGGGCTTTTCGGTCATCCCATGGAGCGTCGCGCCGGTCTCTGTCTCGCCGTGGATGACCGCCCAGTTGATCGGTACGCGGCCTCGGTATTTGGGTAGCAGCGAGCCGTGCATGTTGTAGGCGCCGCGGCTCACTGCGGCAAGCAGCGGGGCCTTGAGCATGTGGCGGTAATAAAAGCTGAACAGGAAATCGGCACCCAGCGCGGCGATGCGCGTTTCGATTTCCGATGTGTTCGGATCGGAAGGGGTGATGAACGGAATTCCGTTTTCCTCGCAGACCTGGCGAACCGAGCCGAACCAGATGTTCTCGTTCGGATTGTCTTCATGCGTGACGACGAGAGCGACGTCGATGCCTTGCGCCAGCAATACCTTGAGACAGCGGACGCCAACGTTATGGTAGGCGAAGACGACGGCACGGGTCATTGCTTGTCGTCCTCGGCCTGCAAGATGCCGGCGATCAGGTAACGCGGGCGCTGGCGGACCTCATGGTAGATACGGCCGATGTATTCGCCGAGCAGTCCGATGCCGAACAGCGCGATGCCGATCAGGAAGAAGGTGATCGCGAACAGGGTGAACACGCCTTCGACTTCCGGGCCGAGCAGCAGGCGCCGCAGCAGCATGTATGCGACAAGGATGCCGGACCCGACGGAGAGCAGCATGCCGAGCATCGAGAAGAACTGCAGCGGCACGATCGAGAAGCCGGTCATCAGGTCGAAGTTGAGGCGGATCAGGCTGTAGAGCGAATACTTCGATTCGCCGGCGTGGCGTTCTTCGTGGCCGACGACGACTTCGGTCGGGTTCTGTGCGAAGGAATAGGCCAGCGCCGGAATGAAGGTGTGCATTTCGTTGCACTGGTTGATCGTGTCGATGATGCGCCGGCTGTAGGCGCGCATCATGCACCCCTGGTCGGTCATGTGGATGCGCGTGATCTTCTCGCGTAGCCGGTTCATCGCCCGGCTGGCGAGATGGCGCCAGAGGCTGTCGTTACGCTGGCGGCGGATTGAGCCGACGTAGTCGTGTCCCTTGTCGAATTCGGCGAGCAGCACGCCGATGTCTTCCGGCGGGTTTTGCAGATCGGCGTCGAGCGTGACGATGCAGTCGCCTCGGGCGTGCGCGAAGCCGGCAAGGATCGCGCGGTGCTGGCCGAAATTGCCGTTGAAAAGGATCACGCGGGTGACGTCCGGCCGGGCGCGAAACTGGTCGGCCAGGAGCGCCGCCGATTTGTCGCGGCTGCCGTCGTTGGTGAACAGGATCTCGTACGAAATGCCGAGTTGGTCGAGCGCCGGATACAGCCGGCCGAACAGCGCCGGCAGCGTGGCTTCCTCGTTATAGACGGGAATGACGACGCTCAGCTTGGGGGATGCGGTACTCATGCCTGCATGCTCTCCGGGTCGAGTTGGCGCAACACTGTGCGCAAAGCCGTGGCGACGCGTTCGATGTCGCTGTCCTGCATTGCCGGGAAGAGTGGCAGCGTCAGGATGCGCGCGGCCACGGATTCAGTATGCGGCAGCGGCTGCGTGGCGAGTCCCTGACGGCGATAGAGCGTGGTCAGATGGATCGCCGGGTAGTGCACGCCGGTGGCGATGCCGGCGTCGCGCAGGCGGCGGATGATTTCGCCGCGCTGGGCCGCAGCCTTTTCGGACAGCAGGATCTGGAACATATGCCAGTTGCTGTTCGAGAAATCGGCAGGCGGCAGCGTCACCGGCAATCGCTCGAATGCCTTGAAGTAGTGGCGCGCCAGTTCGCGGCGGCGCGCGTTGAGGCGATCGAGTTGCCTGATCTGTCCGAGTCCGATTGCTGCTGCAATGTCGGTCAGGTTGGCCTTGCCGCCGAGCACGTCGCAGTCGTAGGTGCCGTCGTTGTCGCGGGTGACGCCCTGCAGGCGGAGCTTCTCGAACAGGCGTGCCTCTTCATCGTTGTTCATGACGAGGCAGCCGCCTTCGCCGGTCGTCATGTTCTTGTTCGGGTGGAAACTGAAAGCGACGAGGTCGCCGAAGGTGCCAAGTTCGCGTCCGTTCCAGTACGTTCCTTGCGATTGTGCGGCGTCTTCGATAACGCGCAGCTTGTGCTTGTTGGCGATGGCATAGAGCCGGTCACGGTCGACCGGCAGGCCGGCCAGGTCGACAGGAATGATCGCGCGCGTGCGTTGGGTGATCGCCGCCTCGATCAGGTCGGGGTCGATCAGGCGGGTCGTCGGATCGATGTCGACGAAGACCGGCGTGGCGCCGACAGCCAGAATGACGTTCGAGGTTGCGACCCACGAGAGCGACGTTGTGATGACCTCGTCGCCGGGACCGACGCCGCCGATACGCAAGCCGAACTCGAGCGCGGCGGTGGCCGAATTGACGACGCGCACGGGGCGGCCACCGGCTCGTGCGGAGAGCGCGCTCTCAAGCTCGCGGCATTTGGGGCCGGTGGTCAGCCAGCCTGAGCGCAGCACGTCAGCGACGGCGGCGATGGTCTCTTCATCGATATTGGGTCGGGTAAAGGGCAGGATATCCATGACTTAACTTTTCGCGACAATGACGACGCCGACGATGATGACAGCGATGCCGGCCAGGCGTTGCGGGCCGACGGCTTCACCGAAGAGCAGGTAGGCGAGGACAGCGTTGACGACATAGCCGATCGACAACATCGGATAGGCGATGCTGACTTCGACGCGGGACAGGGCCATGATCCAGACGACGACGCTGACGACGTAGCAGCTCAATCCGCCGATGATCGGCAGGTTGGTGGCAAGCGAGGTCGAAATCGGCCAGATGTTGGCTACCGAGAAATCGAAATGGCCGATCTGGCGGACGCCTGCCTTGAGCAGCAGTTGGGCGAAGGCGTTGAGCAGCACACCGAGAAGGATCAGGGAAAACTCGAGGATTTTCATTGTTTGACCACCACGATCCGGCGAATGTCGCGATATACCGCTTTCATCGGCAGGCCGCGCTGTGACAGCGTGTTGAAGGTGTCTTCCTGCATCATCGCCATGGCGTCCGGGGCGGCTTTCCAGCGAGAGACGAAGGCCTCCGTGGAGGCGATCGACCGGGTTGGTTCGACACGTTGACCGAAGGCGAATTCGTCCTCGTAATTGACCAGAATTACGGGCCGTTGCAGATAGAAGGGGAAGGTCTGTTCGTACACGTTGACCGAGAATATTTCGGTATCGGGATGGACATAAGGCTGGATCTGTGCGACGAGATCCTTGCTGCTCTTGAGACGGCCGATCGCGTCGTGTCCCTGGCTGGCACAGAGCACACCGCCGAGGCTGCCGGCGCACAAAAGCATGATCGCTGCCTGTGCTTTTTCACGCGACAGCGCTCGCCAGGCCAGGGCGCCGCACAGCAGGAAGACAATGCCGCCGATGGAGAGCCAGGTCGCGAGGAAGGCGTAGGCCGTCGGCGGCGTTCCCGGGTCTTCCGGCAGGAAGTGGGTGAGCGGCAGGGCGCAGGCCAGGATTCCCCAGAGCAGGAGCGGCAGCCACAGGTGTTTCTTGAGCACGGCAGCGCGCGTGTTGGCGAGCGACTGGCCGAGCAGCAGCGCGAGCGCCGGGAACATCGGCAGGATGTAGGACGGCAGTTTGGAACTCGACTTGGTGAAGAAGGCGAAGACGAACAGCGCCCAGATCAGCAGGAATCGTCCTGTCTGGAAACCGTCGCCCGAGGACCGGCGCAGGCCGTCGATGACAAGACGCGGCAGTAGCGAGGTCCAGGGCATGAAACCGATCAGCAGTACCGGTACGAAAAACCAGAAGGGTGCCTCGCGGCCGTGGACGGTCGTGAGGAAACGCTCGAAATGCTCGTGGATGAAGAAGAAGCGCGCGAACTCCGGGTTTCGCAAGGAGACCAGCGCGAACCACGGTGCGCAGAGAAGCAGCAGAATCAGCAGTCCCGACAGCCAGTGCATGCGGCGCCAAGGGCGCCAGTCCCAGCAGACGAGGCTGTAGCAGAACAATGATCCGGCCGGGATGACGAGGCCGATCAGGCCCTTGGACAGGGTTGCGCCGGCCATCGCAGCCCAGGCCAGCCACATGGCGTTCCGGATTGCCGGTGGGCGCGCGTCGTCCTGCTGCGCGAGGACGAAGGCGCAGAGTGCGACGGTCAGGAAAAAGCTGAGGCCGGTATCAAGGTTGAGGAAATGACTGTTGGCTGCGATCCAGGTTGTGCCTGCCATCACCAGCGCCGCGAAGTGACCGTTACTCCAGAGGCGTCGTGCCGTCACGCCGACGGCCAGGATCGACAGCAGTCCGGTCAGCCCCGGCCAGAAGCGCGCGGCGAATTCGTTGATGCCGAAGAGTTTGAAGGCGATGGCACCGGCCCAGTACTGCAGGGCGGGTTTTTCGAAGTAGAGCTGGCCGTTGAGGCGCGGCGTGACCCAGTCGCCGCTTTGCAGCATGCCGAGCGACAGCATCGCATAGCGTCCCTCGTCGGGGTGGATCAGCGCGCGGGTGCCGAGCAGGATCAGCCATGCCAGCACGAAGGCCAGCCAGAAAGCGGTCTGGGCGGTTTTCGAAGGCGTGTCCTGGGTGAATTGCACGATGGGTCGGCTTCCGGAGCGATTGAGGAAAACGGCAAGTATACGTGCTGCGTCGCCAAATACGAAGCGAATACGCGGGTGTGATCAGTCCCGGAAGCGGTCGCCGGCACGCGCCCGGGCGTACCAGTCGAGCAGCTCCCGTGTCTGCGACGGTGTGTCCTCCTGGCGCCAGTCGCGGACGTCAGCCGCGGTGAGCGGTGTGTAGGCGCCGCGCTTCACTTCGAAAATGACGCCACCGGCATCGAGCGACAGGACGGCGTGCCATTGTCCAGGCGGTGTTTCGATGAGCGCGGTTTGCTCGCCCAATGTCCGGCGCTCGGTGACCTGGCCTGCGTCGTCGAAGCTCAGTACGACAAAGCGCCCTTGCAAGGGAAAGAGCAACTCCCAGGTGTGCGGATGGCGATGGGGGAGGACAAGGGTGTCGGGCTCCATCGCGATCGCCAGGCGCTGGACGGGGTCGTCGAGGTGCTCGTGGATGTTGAGATTGGCGCGCCGACGCGGCGAGGCGGTGGCTGCGGCGCTCAGCGCAGCGAGATCATCGCGGGTGATCTGTCTCATTTGGCTTCGAATCCGTTCTGGGATAGCATGCGGCCTGTCGTCCAGGTTTTATGTCGTTGCGATTGACGAGATTTTGCAAACAAAAAAGCCGCAAACCTGTCGGTTGTGCGGCTTCTGTGTTGCATTTGCGTGGTGCCCAGGAAGGGACTCGAACCCCCACAGTGTTGCCACCACTAGGACCTGAACCTAGCGCGTCTACCAATTTCGCCACCTGGGCATCTGCAACGAAGGCGAGATTCTAATGGAAGAAAAATAAATGTCAATAAAAAAACTGTCGAAAGTACGAAAAAATGATCCCCATTTCAGTCGCGAGGCTGCGCGTTATCCGCTGCCACTGCCGTCTCGCGAGTATGTCGTTCAGGTACTGGCCGATCAGGGCCGGCCGGTAAGCTTTGATTTTCTTTGCGATTTGCTCGATGTGCACAAGGCCGAGCGCGAGTCCTTTGTGCGCCGCCTGGCAGCCATGGAGCGTGAGGCGCAACTGATGCGCAACCGCAAAGGCGCCTACATCCTTCCCGAGCGGGCGAGCCTCATTGCCGGTCGTGTCGAGGGGCATGCCGATGGTTATGGCTTCCTCGTTCCGGACGACGGTGGCGATGATCTCTTTCTCGATGCCAAACAGATGACGAAGGTGCTGCACCGCGACCGTGCGCTGGTGCGCATTACCGGTACCGACAGCCGGGGTCGGCGCGAGGCGGCGATCGTCGAGGTGTTGGAGCGCGCCAACAGTCGTGTCGTCGGCCGGGTTGTTATCGAGCACGGCATCACACTGGTGGCGCCGGAGAACAAACGGATCAGCCAGGATATTCTGGTCGTTCCCGACAAGAAAACCGAAAAGAAGATCAAATACAAGGCCGGTCAGGTGGTGATGGTCGACATCATCGAGCAACCGAGCCGCCATTCTCAGCCGATCGGGCGCATCGTCGAAGTGCTCGGCAACTATGCCGATCCGGGAATGGAGATCGAGATTGCGCTGCGCAAACACGACTTGCCTTTCGAGTTCTCGCCACAGGCGATCGAGGAAGTCAAAGCCTTGCCGGTCAAGGTCAAGTCGTCGGAATGGAAAGGGCGGCGGGACTTGCGCGATCTGCCGCTGGTAACGATCGATGGGGAAACGGCGCGCGATTTTGACGACGCCGTGTTCGCCGAAAAGAAAGGGCGAGGTTGGCGCCTTATCGTCGCGATCGCCGACGTGAGTCATTATGTGAAGCCCGGCATGGCGCTCGATCGCGACGCCATGGAACGCGGCAATTCGGTTTATTTTCCGCGCCGCGTCATTCCGATGCTGCCGGAGAAGCTGTCGAACGGGCTGTGTTCGCTCAATCCCGATGTCGAGCGATTGGCCATGGTCTGCGACATGGATATCAATGCCAATGGCGTGATAAAGGCGTACGAATTCTATCCGGCGGTTTTCCGTTCAGCGGCGCGTCTGACCTACACGCAGGTATGGGGTTGGCTGTCAGGCGAACTGCAACCTGACACTGCACTGTACCAGAGCTTGCTGCCGCGCCTGCAGGCGCTGGAGTCCGTCTTCAGGATTCTGCTCAAGGCGCGCCACAAGCGCGGGGCCATCGATTTCGAGACGGTCGAGACGATGATGCTTTTCGACGATCAGGGCAAGATCGCCAATATCGTGCCTGTGAAGCGCAATGACGCGCACCGCTTGATCGAGGAGTGCATGCT
Source organism: uncultured Propionivibrio sp. (assembly GCF_963666255.1). NCBI lineage: Bacteria > Pseudomonadati > Pseudomonadota > Betaproteobacteria > Rhodocyclales > Rhodocyclaceae > Propionivibrio > uncultured Propionivibrio sp. The sequence goes on from NZ_OY762655.1 coordinate 240,586, forward strand.
GGCGGCCAACGTCTGTGCGTCCGAGTTTCTCGAAAGCCACGAGCATCCGTGTCTGTATCGCATTCACGAGGGGCCGACGCCGGAAAAGCTCGAGGGACTGCGCACTTTTCTCAAGGAGTTCGGACTGTCGTTGTCGGGCGGAGAGAGTCCGAGCGCCAAGGATTATGCCAAGTTGATGGAGAGCATCCAGGGCCGGCCGGACGTCCAGTTGTTGCAGACGGTCATGTTGCGTTCCCTGCGGCAAGCAATGTACAGCCCCGACAACGTCGGGCATTTCGGTCTGTCATACGAGCATTACACGCACTTTACGTCGCCTATCCGGCGCTATCCTGATCTGTTGGTGCATCGGGCGATCAAGGCGGCTCTCGAGGGCAAACAATACGCGCCCGGAAAATGGGATGACATCGGCCTGCATTGCTCAATGACCGAGCGACGTGCTGACGAGGCCACCCGAGACGTGACGCATTGGCTCAAGTGCTACTACATGCGCGATCGGATCGGCGAGGAATTCTCCGGAACGATTGCATCGGTCGTGCCCTTTGGCGTCTTTATCGCGCTCGATTCGGTCTATGTCGAGGGATTGGTGCATGTCTCCGAGCTCGGCGAGGATTATTTCCGCTTCGACGGCGTCAAGCATGAAATGCTCGGCGAACGTACCGGTCAACGTTATCGGCTCGGAGATCGCCTGTTCGTCCGCTTGGTGCGCGCCGATCTGGAGACCGGGCGCATCGACTTTGTTCTCGCCGAACCGCCGCCGGAGCAGTCTGTGCCGGGGAGGGCAGTGGCAGCAGATGAGGCGCCGCGCAAGGCGAGGCGCAAGCGTAGCGCTTGAGTCGAGGGCAGGCGGTGCCGGATAGGACAGGCGCTTGGCGTGGGGGCGGGTTAAAATACGCCCCGGTTATTTTCTATTGAGCCTTTCATGTCCAGTTCGAGCTTCATTCATGGCTTCCACGCCATCACCGCCAAGTTGCGCCACCAACCCGGGGCAATCATCGAAATCTTCATCGATGCCGGTCGCAACGATGCACGCGCTCGCGATTTGCTGAAGCATGCCGAGTTGCAGGGGGTGCGTGTCATGCCGGTCGATGCCAAGCGGCTGGCCGGCATGTCCGGTGGCGATATGCGCCATCAGGGTGTCGTTGCGCGTGTGACCGGCGAGGTTCGCCATGTCACGCTCGACGATGTGCTCGATACACTCGAAGAGCCGGCGTTCCTGCTGGTGCTCGACGGTATTCAGGATCCGCATAATCTTGGCGCCTGTCTGCGGGTTGCCGATGCGGTCGGCGCGCACGCGGTGATTGCGCCGAAGGATCGCGCGGTCGGATTGACACAGACGGCGATCAAGGTGGCGAGCGGCGCAGCCGAGAGCGTGCCGTACATCACCGTCACCAATCTTGCCCGCACGCTGCGCGAACTCAAGGAACGCGACATCTGGGTGATCGGCACCGATGCAGAAGGCAAGGATGACCTCTATACGGCGCAATGGCCGGTGGCGACCGCCTGGGTGCTTGGCGCCGAAGGCGATGGCATGCGGCGGCTGACGCGCGAGACCTGTGACCAGCTCGTAACGATCCCGATGCTGGGGTCGGTGCAGAGCCTTAACGTTTCGGTCGCGACCGGCGTCTGCCTGTATGAGGCGCGCCGTCGTCGCTGAGCGCGCTTACATCGAGAAGATGCGGTTATAGCTGCTGATGCCCGACAGGGCGTTGGTCAGTTGCGTGCTCGTGTTCGACACCTGCTGTTGCGCCGCGGCCAGCAACTGTTGTTGTTCCGCCTGACGCGATTCGATCGCCGTTTCGCGTGCGTTGAGCCGGTTCAGGGACGTGCCGATGCTGCCGGTATCGGAGAGCGCTCGCGTCGCGCTCTGCGCGGTTATGTTGCCGATGCGGCTGGCGGCGTTGCTTACTGTGGTGGCATTCGATTGCAGCGATGAAGCAAGCGCCTTCGCATCGAACGTCAGCGAGCCATCGGTGTTCTGGCTGATGCCGAGCGATGTGAGATCGCTGCGGGCGGTGTCGGACGACAGCGTGCGCCGCAGATCGTTTGCCGCCAGCGATGCGGTTCCCGTCGTCGTACTGGCGGCTGAACTCCGGGCGCTGTTGTAGGCGGAGACGAAGGTTTCCAGATTTTTCTGAAGCGTTGTGGCGCTTGTCGTCGATTGGGTGGCGGCCAGCGCCTTGCTGCTGTCCTGAACACGCGCGAAGTTGGACTTGACCTGGCCATAGGTGGAAATCTGGGCGGTGGTCGTCTGGCGTTCCTGCTCAAGCCGTTTCGCGGCTTGCGTTTGCGCCTTGCTGACGGCGGTCGAGGCAGTCGTTGCCGTCGTACTCGTCCCGGACTGCAGGGACGACAGTCCGAGGTACTGATTGGTCATTGCGGTAATATTCATGATTCCACCTCACATACCAACAGAATAGTCCGAGTTGGAGAAAAATCAATCGCTTGCAGCGCTTTCGGGGGCGGTGGTCAGAAGACCATCGTTTTCCAGCCGGGTTCGAAGCTGCGTACGACAAAGGCCGTGGCGCCGACCATTCCATCGCACTCCGGGATCAGCGTCGCGTCCGCGGCGAGCCAGTTTGCCCGGGCCATGCTACATGCCAGAAGACTGGCGCCTGAGCCGGATGCTTCGCGCAGGAAATCGCCCAGGGATTTTTCCCTTGCCGGCGTGGGATACAGTGCGTCAGCGGCGCCTTCCGCGAGCAGTCTGACGGCGGGGCCCGCGAAGTGGATCTCGACGCGAATGTCGAGCGCGCGGGCGGCGATGGCGTGGATCAACGGGGTGACAAAGCCCTCGGGCCGGTCGATGCCGGGCGAACATATCAGGAGGGCAAGGCTGTGAGACTCAGGGCTCAAAGCGTGCCTCCGGATCGATGCCAAGGATGTATTGCCGGTAGTCATTTGCACCGCACAGGCAGGTGCGTTCGTTTGCCCAATCGAGCGGCAGGCCCCGCGCCATCCATCCCTCGGCGTAGGGTGAAGCCCCGATCAGCGAAGGGTGCGCTTCGGCATCTTCGTTGCCGGCAATCAGGCGAAAGGAGATCGGTGCATGGACCGCAAGCACTGTCTTGTGGCATTCGATCGTCGCCATGCCTCTGCCTCGCAGGATTTCGGCACCTTTGGGTTTTGCCGTGAAGGCGATGACTTCGCCAGCGCGGTGCAGTCCGAAGGCCGTTGCGCCGATCAGCAGTTGCCCATGGTCATCGCGGACCCACATGTCCGTCTCGCGACAATACAGACAATTGTCCGGGATGTGGCCGACGAAAGGCTGGCAGGACATGCGCGTATTTGCAGAGGTTCAGCGTGCCGCCTTCGGCTCGGTTCCCGAAGACTGTCGGGGCGATGCCGAGATCGTGATTGTTGTGCCGCCACTCCAGGATGGTTCTATTTGAACGATCACGACCCGCTCGCCGCGCAGATAGGTCAGGTAGCTGACATTGCTCTGGATGGCGGTGATCAGGCTCCATCCGATGGGGGGCATGCCGTTGAAAATGTGGTTGTATGCCTGTACGGAAGAAATGTCGGTCTTGATGACAAGGCGTCCGAGCCAGCGGTCGCCGGTGCCGATGACCAGTGATTTTTCAGCGTCGAATTTCGCCCCGGATGGAATTGAAATATCGGAAATCTGTAGTGCTGCCTGGGTCTCGGTCGGCGCGGTCTTGCGGTCCTGGGCACTGGCGTTTGCGTTGACGAAGGCCTTGTCGCTGGCGCACCCTCCCGCGGCAATGGCGACCATGACCGACGTCAGACCAATCGCATGGCGAAAATATCGTTGCATATTTCGTCTCCCGAACTGAGGACACAAGCGTATCACTTCGGCGCTCCCGTGACGAAATCCCGACGTGGGGAAGGGGCTTTAAGCCCCGCGGCGGTCAGATTTGTTGGCTTGGATGCAACAGAATTTTCCTTGCGTTACCCGCTTCTGATCTGGGTTTTCGCGGAAGTGCGAATAATCTTGCTGAGCAAATCCGGCGCAATGGCGATTGGAACGAGAAGACTGCGCGGAATTGCGTTGCAATACCGAGCGGCGCCGGGATGCTCACCGACGGTGCGGCCACTTGCGGGCACTGGCATTGTCCTGTCGGGGAGGGCACGCGCATCGGATGCTTTAACCCCGGTTAGCTGTATCCCGCAGAGGCGGTTAGCGCTATCGCCCGTTGATGATGCGGCAGCGCTGAATGTCGCATGCCGTCGGCAAAATGCTCCGATATTCCGGAACCGAGGAGATCCCTTTTCCATCCCGTGTCTGGCATTTCGCGCCATTGGCATCCTGATAATAGGAGAGCGTGTCGATGCAGCGGCGCGAGTGTGCCATCAGCCCGAGGAAGTGCCCCATCTCATGCGACAGCACCATCTGCAGGGTCTGTCGTGCGTCATGGTTCGGATTGCGCGAGTGCAGCATCGTGAATGCCGCCGGTCCGAGCGAAAGCGTTCTGTCGGCGAGGTTCGTCAATCCGAAGTTGCCGCGGCTGCCGGCTTCGCTCCACTGCACGCGCAGCGAGCCGGGCGCTATCTTGTCGTCCCGCTGCGAGGCTGCGGGAACGACAGAGATGGGTATGCCGCAGGCGTTCCAGGCTTTGGCCGCGTTTGCGATCAATTGTTCGACATCGGAATGGTTAAACCAGACCGGCGCGTTGTCGTGGCGATACGAGACGACGAGTGTCTTGTCGGCGATGGCACGATCGGTGCCGTCGTTCCAGACGACCATTTCCCCGCTACGGCATTCGGCAATCTCCTGGTCGCGAAGGGTCTGTGCCGCAACCAGGGGGCATAAAGCGAGCATCGAGAATGCGAGCCACCTTGCCAATGGCGCTATTCCGGTGCCGGTCGCAGTGCGTCTGTGATTCATTGCCTCGGACAAAGAGATTATGTTGTCGGAATTGTACGGGCTTCCCGTCGCTGCGGGCCGATGTCCGTTTCAAGGAGCGGCCAGGGGCTGCTCCGGCGATGGCCGGCAGGGCCAGTCGCCTATCGAATATCGATCAGGGCGACTGGTGTGGAAGGCAGTGGCAGGAACGATCAGATCTCGAATCGTTTCACGCTGTGCAAGGTATCGGCGGCGATTTTCTGCATATGGGCAGAGGAATCCGCCAGTTGTCTAGCACGCGCCAGGTTGCTTTCGGCTTGCTGGGCAATTTCTTCGACGTTGCGTGCGACGTTCTCGCTGACCGTCGTTTGCTCGCGCAACCCGTCCGAAATACCGACGACAGCCCGTCCGACCTGCGCAGCGCCGTCCTGCATTTCGCCGATGCAGGCGCCCGCCTTGCCGGCGAGCGCGACGCCGGTGTCGACCTGGGCGACGCCGGCCCGCATGCTGGCGACCGCTTCGTTCGTTCCGCTCTGAATATGCTGAATGGTCGCCCCGATCTCCGTTGTGGCGATGGTCGTGCGCTCGGCCAGTTTCCTGACTTCATCGGCAACGACCGCGAACCCGCGGCCGGATTCTCCGGCACGCGCGGCTTCGATGGCCGCGTTGAGCGCCAGCAGATTGGTTTGTTCGGCGATTTCGCGGATCACCGCGACGACCTGCGTGATTTTTTCCGCTTCGGTACCGAGTCGAGAAACCACTTCGGCGGCTTCGCGCACGGCCCCGGCGATCGAGTTCATCGATTCGACAGCATCGGAAATGACGGCAGCGCCGTTACGGGAAACAGCGTCGGATTTTCGAACGATTTCCTGCGTTTTTTCCGAGTGGCTCGACATCTGCTCGATGCTGGTTGCAAGTTCTTCGATGGCGGAAGCCAGGGACATCGATTCGTTGCTTTGGTCGTGCGATCCGATGGCGACTTCTTCCGCTGTTTTCGACAGGGATTCGGCATTCGTCGAGAGTTCGTGCATTCCGCTCTGGATCCCCGCGACCATCGTGCGCAGTTGTTCGCACATCGATCGGCATGCGGAGAGCAGTTGCCCAACTTCGTCGTTGTTGCGCACCAAGATTGCTACCCTCAGATCGCCGCCCGATATTTTCGAGAAGATGCTGCCAAGTTCGCTGAGCGGCTTGCGTAACCAGATGCCGGTGATCATTTGGATGGCGATGGCAATGACCAGCACGGTCCCGAGGCAACTGAGGATCAGGGCCTTGATGACGGCGCTGGCGTCGGCCGTGAATTCGTCAAGAAAGCTGCCGGAGACCACGACCCAGTTCCAATGATCGAAGGCGTTGAATACTGCCACTTTGTCCTGCTGTCTCAGGTTCGTATCGCTTGGCCGGTAGCGGATGACGCCTTGTCCTTGTTCAAGCATCTCACGCACGATGAAACGGCCGCCGTCGGCTTTGACGTCGAGGATCGACTGCCCTTCGAGCGATGGGTGAACGATGGCCCGACCAACATCGCCTTTCCTTTCGACGACGAAGACATATCCGGTGTCGCCGACTTTGGTTTCCCGGATCTGCTTCTTGAGCGCGTTCAGCGCTTCGGTAAAGTCGATACCAATGAATGCTGCGCCAACGATCGTGTTTGCACTGTTCCGGATCGGTATGTAGCGCGTCATGTAGTTCTTGGAAAACAGCGTGGCACGGCCGGTATAGGGTTGACCGCTCGCGATGGCCTTGAACGCCGGCGACTCTCGATCAAGGGTTGTTCCGAGTACACGTTTGCCTTCCGTGTTGCGCAAGCTCGTGCTTTTGCGAATGAAGTCCTCGCCTTCGCGGACAAAGATCGTGGCGATGCTGCCGGTTGCGGTGGAAAAAGATTCAACGGCCCTGTCCATCGCTGTGTTGTCGTTCCGGACCAGGGCATCCGCAACCTCAATAGAAAATGCACCGCCCAGCATTTGTGCCGATTTCTCAAGTTCGGTCGAAAAGGCTTCGATCATCCTGATGATCTGAATATTCGACGCCTTCAGATTTTCAGTTGCCGATTGCTCAAGTCTCTTGGATAGAAAACCGGAAAGCAGGGCGCCACAGATGCCGAATACCACCAGGAACAAGGCAATCGTGACGATGTTGATCTTGGTTGCGATCGAGCGATCTTCGAACCAGGATGCGCGAAGGGGCAGGGAACTCATGATTGACGTCTTTGTTGGTCTAAACGGCGCGAGATGTTAATACAAATGACGTCACACAAGACGAGTTTTTTTCGCGAGAACAATACCTTATTTACTAAAGTAATAGGTCGGGCTCGTGCGATCGGTCGCCTGTCTTGGGGGGCTGGGGGTAGGTGTCAACAGCAAGGGCTGTTGAGGCTGTGCTGAAATTTTCTGGCTGCGGGCCCTGCAGCTTTTCTTCGATCGGCCGATTTATGACAAATTTCCGGAGGAGTAACCGCGTTGGCGACTGGATTCAGCGCTTGCGTTTCCTGAGTCGCTCAGGATTTGCCATGGTGCCGCGACAATCGTCGGCGCCGCACGCGCATGACCAGAGGGAATACGCTTCCTTTGTCGAGGTGACTTCCAGGCGATAGTCCCAAAGGATTTCCTCGCCCTGTTTGATGTCTCTCAGTGCATAGAGCCATGCACGAAGTCTTCCGCGGCTTTCGCTTTCCCTGAGTTCGCTGTTCGGATTGCATCCGTGATTGGCCAATGCTGCCCAGCCGGTACCGTCGATTCCGGAACCGTCCGACAGCCCCAGGAATTTGGTGAGGCCGTCGATATCCATGTTCGGAACGACGCCCTTTTCGTAGCGTATGCCTTTGTACTCGATCAGTCTTTCGCCAGCGCTGAGGTCTTTCGCGGCGAATAGCCCCTTCCCGTGAAGGCCGCTTCTTTTTGGGGTTACCTTGAAAATCATTTTGTCCTCATCACTCGCGGTTCGTGCTTTTGCACATGGCGCGATTATGCACGATCGATACGTGGGGCGTCACGGTTCGTATGACGTCACACTTTGTCTGCAGAGAGCCGTTGCCTGGAAGTGATCGGGGGGGGCGAAGATGCCTTCGCAGAAAACAAAAAAGCCACTCGCGGAGGAGTGGCTGATCTGTTTATTCAAAAAGTTACGTGGCGCGCCAGAGATGACAAAGAGTGGAACTGGGTACTTCTCGTCTTATTGACGGATTGATTTCTAGTCAAAAAAACAAGCCTAAGTCTATCCTTGACGATAAAAAAGAGTCTCTGTTACGCAATTTCTAGGTTGCTAATTTCAAAATATGACTGTACGTGTTTGATTTTTGATTGCGCCTCGGCAAGAACCTCGACTTTGTTCTCGTTTTCAGCTCTCTTAATGTAGAAGTCTTTTGCTTTTGCGAAGTCGCCAATGTATTCCGTAACTTTGACTATGCTCGAGTTTGATTTGTCGACAGCTTCGTATTTTAGACGTCCAGCAGCAAATAAAGCCACGAAGTATCCATACATGTAGTCCTCCGAATTCGGCTCTCCAGAGAATGTTTTTACATTAAATGGCTTACCATTTGAGTGACTGAGATAGCATCCATAAATAAGTAGCAATCCTAGTTTTGACGAGCGAACAATAATCTCATCTGATGAATCGTTTGATTGAATCGTAGATTTTTCAGTTGTTTTTCCATTTATTTCTATCTGCGGTTCAGTCTGCATAAATTCATCAAACTTGCGCCCGAGCAAATCAAGGCCTTTTGGAATTTCAGGCAGCACACTTGCAATTGCATTTGCTTGACCATCAAGGGTCTTGGCTGTGCTACCTAATGCTGCAAGTTGGAACCTGAGATCGTCGATGATTTTTTCGAGTTTGGAATTGCTCTCATTCGACTCATTGGTCAGAGATCCAACCGATTGGAGCAATGCGCTAATTTTCGTTGTCGCATCGTGCGCGTCGGCCGCCGCTTCAGATACCACACCAGTCGATTTTGATAACGAGTCATTAGAAATATATGCGTAAATAATGGCTAGAAGCCCGAGCATTAGCGATGTGATTGTTGCTGCAGTGCTTAAGTAATCGGTAAATTTTGGTAGCTCAGTCCACTTTGTTGTTGCAACCAAGATAATCACAGCTACCAAGATCGTCGTTACATAAAAGAAATGGATGCCAAGCGTCGAATTGCAGTCACGTGATGCCATTGTCACCTCCCCCTGTTTGCGCGCTTTCCCCGTTGAAGTAACACGGGGGGCTATGGATACATAGAAGATAAAAATAACGGTACAGCCTACGCTTCCGAAATCTCAAAATCAACATAGCATATGACGTTGGGGCACGTCCGCACACCTGTGCGCAGCGCGGGTGAGCGGGCGTGCCCCAATGTCCTTGGCTATCTTGCGATAGGGAAAGAGGGGTATTGGTGCGCGTTTTGTTGTGCTAGGATGTTGCTGTAGTCCCATGCGAAGGATAGCTATGGCCACACAGAACGAACGCTACGAGCGCAATTTGACGCTTCTCTATGACAGGTCTTTCGAAGAAGAGGCTGAACTGGTGCGGGTTGAACGACAAGCGATTGCCAATTTTTCAGGGCAATTGGAGGATCTGGAGGCAGCATTAGGCATGCTCCGAATCGGCCACCACTTCGGTTGGCGTGTGCTGGTGCTGATCCACAATAAGCGAACGCTGCGGAAATACGAACAAATCCTGAACATCGAAATTCGTAGCTTTTTCCGTGATGAGGGACCAAGCCATGAGCGTTCCCTCGGCTATATGGCTACCAAGAAAATCAGCAATTTTTGGAAGGCTGTTAGCGGAGCAATCAAAATTCCGCATCGGCGCTCAATCGACGAGGCTGCTGACGGAGGGGCTTGACATACCGCTTTCGTGAGGTCTAGCATGAACGGTCATGGATACCGTTCTTTCTTCTTTCTTCCCGTTGCTCCTCTCTGGTCACGACACCATCGAGGCGGCGTACAGCCTTGCTCCATCAAAGAATTGTGCGCTGGATTACGAACTGCTCGCGGCTGAAAAGGAAGCGTTGCGCCTCTCCAAAGTTCGCCGGCCTAAAGCGATTCGGCTTGGGAGTGAGGAATTTTTGTTGGCGGGGCACGGAACAGCAAGCGGATATCCGTTCCTGATCGAGAATGAGGTTTTCAGCATCCAGTTCGGCGAATTCAATAAACCGAACTTCTTTGTCACTTACCGCAGCTTCGCACTCTGGCAGTACGGTGCGGCCAAGCTGCACCGCCGGTTCCTCGATTGGGCGGAATCTCTTGGGTTGGTGCCGTACCAATCGGAAAGCCTCTCGCGCGTTGATCTGACCTTTGACTATCGGGTCGATGTGATCGACTTTGACGAAGACAGTTTCGTCACGATGGCGGCAAAGGATAATCAGCACCGAAAAAATCGCAAAGTCCAAACCTTCCGCTTCGGTGAGGGCGGCTTGGTGCTCCGCGTTTATAACAAGGTGGATGAGATCGAGGAGAAGAGCGCCAAAACGTGGTTCTTCGATCTGTGGGGCGTGAGCGAGAATGTCTGGCGCATTGAATGGCAAGTGAGGAAGGAATGGCTGCGCCGGTTTGGCATTCGCACCTTTGCCGATTTGGAAGAGCGTCAGGGCGATCTGCTGCGTTTCCTCGCCAACGATCACACCACCTTGCGCCTCAAAACCGAGGACAGCAATCGTTCGCGCTGGCCGATGCATCCTCTCTGGCAGGGCCTTCAGGAGCAAGTGAATCAGATGCCCGGCTTGGGCATCATCCGTGAACTTGATCCTGAAGCCTTGCTCAACGCACGGGAAATCCGCCTTGCGGTTTCTGTTTATGGGTATGCCAAGCGATTGGCGGCGGTGCGCGGCATCAAGCTCAACACGTCGGAGATCGGATTCGAGGAAACGCTCAAATATCTCTGCCGCAAGTTGGAGAACGTTCACGATCCTTTGACATGGGAACACGACGTCGAACGGCGCTATAACGAAATGAGGCTCGGGCAATGGTGAGCCAATTGCGAGACGATATCCTGAAAGCGGTGCACGGGCGCTTGAGTCGCGTTCTTGACGCGGCGGCGATTGGAATGCCGAGCGACTACCAATTTCGGGCGTTACGCAAAATTGCACTCGATGAATTTGGCAATCAGGGACTCCTACCGGAATTGGATTCCCTGTTGAAGCAACACGGACAGGCAAGGAAAGGGCAGGCCGATACCGCAGGAAAGGAGGTGCCACGATGAGTGAGCGACACTATCCTGATCGAAGTCGGCGTCAAGCCGCATGCCCTCGACAAGCCTCTCGAAGCAGAAATTGAATTATTGGCTTCGGTGCTGCCGGAACTGGTGCTGTTAATGCAGCGGCAAATCGAAGACGAAGACTGAAAATTTGCACAGCGCCCCATTTGCCGCATGGCGACCAGAGGGCGAAGACCGATAGCCTGTCAAGGTTGCTTATTGAGCACGGAGCCTGACCTTGACAGGCTAGCGGTTGAGCCACGATCAAGCCATGCGGTGAATGGGGAGCCGGTTAATACGGAGTGAGAACCATGCACGTTGCCCTCTATGCTCGCGTTTCGACAACACGCCAAGCTGAGAACGATCTCTCGATCCCTGACCAGCTTCGCCAGATGAAAGATTGGTGCCGCGCCAATGCTTGCATCCCATCTCTGGAATATATCGAACCCGGCGCTTCGGCTACCGACGACAAGCGGCCAGTGTTCCAGCGCATGATCGCGGATGGTCTGCAGAAACCGCCGGCATTCTCCGCCATCATCATTCACAGTTTTTCACGCTTCTTCCGCGACGGCATCGAATTCGGACTCTACGAGCGCAAGCTGGCAAAGAATGGGGTCAAGGTCATTTCGATCACGCAACCGACCGGGGACGATGCTGGCGGCGAAATGATGCGGCGGATCATTAACCTTTTTGACGAGCACCAAAGTAGGGAGAATTCGAAGCACACCCATCGGGCCATGTGTGAGAACGTCCGGCAAGGCTACTACAGCGGCTCCAGAGCGCCGTTTGGCTTTAAATCGGTATCAACCGATGTTTCGGGTAGTCGTGGGCGTAAGAAGAAGCGCCTGGAGATCGAGTCAGCCGAAGCGATGATCGTCCGCATGATCTACGACCTTTATCTATACGGCTACCAAGGCCGGATGCTTGGCATCAAGGAAATCGTCAAACATCTGACACAACGCGGCCACACCATGCGCGGGAATCCTTGGAGCATCCAAAAGATGCACAAAATCCTCAGCAGCCGTGTCTATGTCGGTGAGCACTATTTCAACGTGCGTTGCTCGAAGACCGGCGAGAAGCGCCCGCAGGAAGATTGGGTGTTGTACCAATCCGATCCTATCGTGAGCCCGGAGCAGTTCGCCAAGGTTGCCGAGTTGCTGGAGGCACGTTCTCCCCAAAAGACACCGCCCCGACTCGTTTCCTCACCGAATCTTCTGACCGGCCTCCTGAAGTGCGCGTGCGGTCACCGTATGACCGCCGTAACGGGCAAGAGTGGCCGATACCACTACTACAAGTGTGCGAACCGCCAGAGCAAGGGGAATCACGCCTGCGAGAGCCGAAATCTATCGATGGATGCCCTTGACGCGTTGATCGTTGAGCAGTTCGCCAATGTGATCTGCCAACCGGAGCGGCTGAATCAACTTATCAGCGAGTTGCGCAAGCGCACAAAAAATAGCCGAGTGGCCGAACAGGAGAAGATCAACGAAATTTCCCGGCAACTGAAACGGACGGAACAGGCTCAGCGCAACATCATCACAGGGATTGAAAACGGTATGCCGGTTGATGAGACTCTGAGAAATAGAATGCAGGAACTAAAAGGAACGCGTGAAGCGTTGCTGATCGAGCAAGCGGGGGTTCGGCGAAGCCATGCAGTACCGGTTGAACGCATCCTGCCGAGCGATATTGCTGCTTTCAGTAAGGCGATCAGGGCCAAGCTACAGGACAAGGCCTTTGCGAAGCGTTACCTGCATACCTTGGTCGATGAGATTGTCGTGTCAGGCGATACGGCAACCATGAAGGGCAGCTATGCCGTGCTTGCGCAGGTGATCTCAGAAAAGAAAAAGGGCACTTCAGAAGAAGTGCCCAGTTCCATGTTCGCGTGGCGCGCCCGGAGCGATTCGAACGCCCGACCCCTTGGTTCGTAGCCAAGTACTCTATCCAACTGAGCTACGGGCGCTACGCGTTTTTTGAAGCCGCGAATTCTACAGGCCTGTTTCGATTTGTACAAGCCTTTTTTGCATGATTTTGATCAAGACGTGAAAAATGGTTTGGCGGCGTCCGGTGTTGCCGGTCTGTAAAACTCGCCAGGTAAAGGGCGCGCACGCCAAGCTCTGTGTTTCGACGAGGCGCAAGTCGATTTTTATCATGACGTGTCTTTATGTGCATCCAGTAGAATAGCGGGATGAAGATAATTGCACTCGAATCGGCCGCCGATCCCGGATCGGTTGCGCTCTGGCTGGATGGAGAGGTCGTCTCCCGCACATGTCCTTCCGATGCCTCGAACTCGGCAGGTTTGTTGCCGCTCGCGATTGATCTGTTACGTTCGCGTGACCTTGCCTTCAGCGATCTGAGTGGCGTTGCCTTTGGATCGGGACCCGGATCATTTACCGGTTTGCGCGTTGCGTGCGGTGTCGCGCAAGGACTTGCCGAGTCGCGCGGCCTGCCACTTGTCGCGGTAAATACGCTGGAAGCCATGGCCTTGGCGTCCGGTGGTTCAAGAGTGCTGGTGGCGCTCGACGCCCGGATGGGTGAGGTGTATGTCGGCGCGTTCGAGGCGGGTGAGCAAATCGGGGCCTTGGGGGTCTATCCACCGCAATCGGTTCCGCTACCGATTGGCGAAGGATGGCTTGCCTGCGGCAATGGGCTCAAGGCCTATCCCGAGTTGCGTGAAAGGCTCTCGCCTTGTGTCGACGTCTGGTTGCCAGAAATCATGCCATGCGCACAGTCGGTCGCGCGATTGGCTGCGCGGCGGCTGTCGAGCGGTGTCTGTTTCGATCCGGAGACTGCCTTGCCCATCTATGTGCGCGACAAGGTTGCGAAAACGGTGGCCGAGCGCCTGGCGGAGGGTGGGCGGGCATGACGAACGAGTTGGCCGGCGCCGGGTTCGAAGTCCTGCCCATGATGCCATGTGATTTGGACGACATCTTGCGGATCGAGTATTCGCTTTATTCGCATCCATGGAGTCGCGCCAATTTTTCCGATTCGCTCGACAGCGGTTATTTGTGCCGTGTCGCGCGCATCGGTGGCGAGCTTGTCGGCTATTTCGTCGTGATGCTTGCCCTTGATGAGGCCCATCTGCTCAATATCAGCCTTGCAGATGCCGTTCAGGGCAAGGGGTATGGCTCGCGTCTCCTGCGTGCTGCGATGGATTCAGCCTGTCAGCAGGGCGGGCGCTCCATGTTGCTTGAGGTGCGGGTGTCGAATGAAAAGGCATTTTCTCTGTATCGCCACTTCGGCTTCGAAAAAATTGGGGTCCGGCGTGGCTATTATCCGGCGGGCTTCGGTCGTGAAGACGCGTTGGTCTTGCGGCGGGCGTTGATGAACGAGGTATGTGCATGAAGCTCTCCCGCAAAGCGCTTTTCGAAGAAATGGGAATGTCTCCGACATGGGTGCTTAGAGAGCAACCTGCGTTTGATACTGTACCGGCTTCTCAGGTCGTTGTTGAAGCGGCTGTTGCAACACCCGTGGAGAGGGCTGCAGCGGCGCCAGTTGAAATTGGCCGTGTCGCGGATGACGCCTCGGCACCCGTCGAATCGCTCGGCTGGGATGCCTTGCGTCAACGCATCGCGGAATGTCGGGCGTGCGGATTGTGCGATGCGCGCAAGCAGACCGTGCCCGGTGTTGGAGACGAGCGTGCCGATTGGCTCTTTATCGGCGAAGGTCCCGGTGCCGAGGAGGATGCGCGCGGAGAGCCTTTTGTCGGACAGGCGGGGAAACTGCTGGACGCGATGCTTGCTGCGATCGATCTTGAGCGCGGCCAGAACGTTTATATCGCCAATGCCGTGAAATGCCGGCCGCCGAACAACCGTACGCCGGAACCCGATGAAATGACAGCGTGCTGGCCTTACCTGCAGCGTCAGATCGCGCTGATTCGTCCGAAACTGATTGTCCTGCTTGGCCGCGCAGCGGTCTTTTCCGTGCTCCGCGAGGACAAATCGCTGGCCAGTCTTCGTGGCAAGACCTTGTCATACAAAGACGAGTCGGGCGAAATTCCGGTGGTGGTCAGCTATCACCCGGCGTATCTGCTGCGTAACTTGCCGGACAAGGCGAAGGCTTGGGAAGATCTTTGCCGTGCGCGGGCGATGATGCGGCGCGTGTCGGGCGCGACCTAGTTCTTTCGGCCTGCGCCAGGCGTCAGTGGCAACAACTGTCGTCAAGGTGAATAACGTCGTCCCTGTCGCGCTGATTCTTTTCGTGCAGCCGTTTGACGAAGAACATGCTGGCGCTGACGAACAGCCCGAATAACGTGATGACGGCATAAATCGAAAGATCCATGCGTACCATCAGGTAATACAGGCATGTCATTATCAGGATCGACAGGTTCTCATTGAAGTTCTGCACCGCGATCGAGTGACCGGCACCCATCAGGATATGGCCGCGATGCTGCAGGAGTGCATTCATCGGCACGACGAAGAATCCGGACAGTCCGCCGATGATGATCAGCAGCGGGACGGCAAGCCACATGTCGCGAACGAAGTTCATGACCAGCACGATGATACCCATGGCGATGCCGAGCGGGATGACACGCACCGATTTGCGCAGCGTGACCATCTTTGCGGCGGCGACCGCACCGAGTGCCACGCCGATGGCGACGACGCCCTGCAGCATGCTCGATTTGGAAAGGTCGAGATGGAGCGCGGCCTCGGCCCATTTAATGACGATGAACTGAAGTGTGGCGCCGGCGCCCCAGAACAGCGTGGTGACGGCGAGCGACACTTGCCCAAGCCGGTCGCGCCACAGCAGCAGCATGCAGTGGTTGAACTCACGAATGAGATACCAGGGGTTCTTGTGCAGTGTCTTGTGGTCGACGCCGGTCTCGGGGATGTAGAGGTTGAAGATGGCGGCCAGGATGTAGAACGCAGCGACGAAGATGATCGCCATCTCGCTGACCGTGTCGATGCCGGTTTCGATGATCGGGAAGTCGAGGCTGAGCAGCCGATAGGCGATGGTCGGCTGGATCAGCGTTCCGCCAATGACGACGCCGAGAATGATGGCACCGACGGTGAGTCCTTCTATCCAGCCGTTGGCGACAACCAGCAGTCGGTGCGGCAGATATTCGGTCAGGATCCCGTACTTGGCCGGAGAATACGCGGCTGCGCCGAGTCCAACGATGGCGTAGGCGATCAGCGGGTGGATGTTGAAGAACATCATGCTGCAACCGATGATCTTGATCGTGTTGCTGATGAACATGACGCGCCATTTGGGCATCGAGTCGGCAAAGGCGCCGACGAATCCGGCGAGGACGACGTAGGAGACCGTGAAGAACGTCTTGAGCAATGGCTCATACCCTGCCGGTGCCTGCATTTCGCGCAGGACGGCGATAGCGACGATGAGCAGTGAATTGTCGGCAAGCGCTGAAAAAAACTGCGCCGCCATAATGATGTAAAAGCCGAAAGGCATCTAAAAAAGACGTTTACTCTGACGAGAAGTGGCGGATTTATACCACGAAAGTTGTATGCACATGCAAATAGTTGGCTGTGCTCAAGGATACCGAAGCGGACTTGAATGAGGCACAATGTGGCTGTTTTCGTCGGCTGATCAGCACAAAGGATTCGCGTTTCATGTCCCGTCCCATCCAGGCAAACATTGATCTGGCATCGTTGCGCCATAATTATGAAGTCGCCAAAGCGCGTGCGCGTTGTTCCGGAAAATCTTCGAAGGTCCTCCCGGTCGTCAAGGCCAATGCCTACGGTCATGGATTGATGCGTGTGGCGAATGCGCTGCGCGATGTCGCCGACGGTTTTGCGCTGCTCGATGTGGCCGATGCGCTTTCCTTGCGCGAAGCCGGGTTTCGCCAGCCGATTCTGTTGCTTGAAGGTTTCTTTGACGAGGTCGATCTGGCGGCATGCATCAAGCATCAACTGATTCCGGCCGTCCATCGGATCGAACAATTCGCGATGTTGCGCAGGCTGGCGGCGACAGATCGCTTGCCGGTCTTCCTCAAACTCAATACCGGAATGAATCGGCTCGGGTTTACGCTCGATGATGTCGCCGATCTGCGCGAGGCATTGGCCTTGACGACGACAGTGAGCGACGTGACCTTGATGACGCATTTCGCCGAAGCGGACGGAGGGCTCGGAGTTGACTGGCAGGTCGCGCGCTTCGATGCCATCCGGGCGGTCTGGCCGGAGTCGCGCGATTATGCCGTTTCCATGGCAAACTCGGCGGCGCTGCTGCGTTATCCGGAAACAATCTCGGATGTCGCGAGACCCGGGATCATGCTCTATGGCGGCAGTCCATTCGATGACGTTTCCGCCGAGGATCTCGGTCTTGAGCCCGTCATGACACTTTGCAGCGAAGTGCTGGCGGTCCACGAGATCGCCGCAGGCGAGCGTGTCGGTTATGGCGGGACATTCGTCGCCGATCGTCCGATGCGTATCGGCGTCGTTGCCTGTGGTTATGCCGACGGCTATCCGAGGCATGCGCCCACCGGCACGCCAATTCTCGTGAACGGTGTGCGAACACGGACGCTGGGACGTGTGTCGATGGACATGCTGGTCTGCGATCTGACCGAGGTGCCGGACGCCAATGTCGGCAGTCCCGTCGTGCTCTGGGGGCGTGGACTTCCTGCGGAGGATGTGGCGCGTGCGGCGGGAACGATCTGTTACGAGTTGTTCTGTGCCCTGGCGCGTCGCGTGCCGGTGGTCGAGGTCTGACGTGGCGAAAGCAAAGACGATTTATTCGTGTTCCGAATGCGGCGCCACGGCGACCAAATGGCAGGGGCAGTGTCCCGGGTGTAATGCCTGGAACACGATGACGGAAACGATTGCCGAAACCGTGTCGGCTGGACACCGGTTTGCGGCGCTGGGCGGGACGACGCGCTTGCAGACACTGTCGGAAGTCGATGCGCGCGAAGAAGACCGGCTGCCGACCGGTTTGGGCGAGTTTGACCGGGCGCTCGGTGGCGGTCTGGTTGCCGGCGGTGTCGTGTTGATCGGCGGAGATCCGGGTATCGGCAAGAGCACACTGCTGCTGCAGGCACTCTCCGTTCTCTCGCTCAATAGCAATGTCCTCTATGTCAGTGGTGAGGAGTCGGCACAGCAGGTGGCCTTGCGCGCAAAGCGTCTGGTGCTGGATGTGACGCGGCTCAAGTTGCTGGCCGAGATCAATCTGGAAAAAATCCTCGCGACGTTACAGACCGAGCAGCCCGCGGTGGCGGTCATCGATTCGATTCAGACACTGTGGTCCGAGCAACTGAGTTCGGCGCCCGGTTCGGTGGCCCAGGTGCGCGAATGCGCTGCGCAATTGACGCGTCTGGCCAAGCAACTTGGCGTGACGATCATCCTGATCGGCCACGTTACCAAGGAGGGCGCGCTGGCGGGGCCGCGTGTGCTCGAACATATCGTCGACACAGTGCTGTATTTCGAAGGCGATACGCATTCGAGTTTTCGCCTGATCCGTGCCGTCAAGAACCGCTACGGGGCGGTTAACGAAATCGGCGTGTTCGCCATGACCGACAAGGGCCTGAAGGGCGTCAACAATCCGTCGGCGATGTTCCTGTCGCCGCATGGGCAGGATGTGGCGGGATCCTGCGTGCTCGTGACGCAGGAGGGGACGCGGCCGCTGCTGGTGGAAATCCAGGCCCTGGTCGATCAGTCGCACGGCAATCCTCGGCGTCTGACCGTCGGGCTCGATGCGCAGCGTCTGGCGATGCTGCTGGCGGTGTTGCATCGGCATGCGGGCATCGTCTGCTTCGATCAGGACGTTTTTGTCAATGCCGTCGGTGGCGTCAAGATTGGCGAGCCGGCGGCGGACCTGGCCGTATTGCTGGCGATCATGTCTTCGCTGAAGAACCGGCCTTTGCCGGCCAAGCTGATTGTTTTCGGCGAAGTGGGTCTGGCCGGCGAGATCCGGCCGGCGCCGCGCGGGCAGGAGCGCCTGCGCGAGGCGGCCAAGCTCGGATTCAAGGTGGCGCTGATTCCCGAGGGAAATCGTCCCAAGCAGGCGATCGCCGGGATGGAAATCATCGCCGTCAAGCGCGTCGACGAAGCGGTCGAGCGCCTCCGCAGTCTGGAATAGGCACTTCTTTAAACCTGGTCACATCCCCATTTATTGAGGGGGCATGTTTCATTTGTCCTGCCCGTCGACTTGCTCTGTCCTTCGACACGTTGGAAAATACGGCTCTTGGTCGTTTCGTCATTCTTTCAAGGATCAATCATCGTGGCATTCATCAATGAGAACTATCTGAAACTCCAGGCCGGCTATCTCTTTCCGGAGATCGCCCGCCGCGTCAAAGCGTTTGCCGACGCGCGTCCGGATGTGGCTTCGCGCATCATCCGTTGCGGTATCGGCGATGTGACGGAGCCTTTGCCGGCTGCCTGTATCGCGGCGCTGCACAAAGCGGTCGACGAGATGGGTGTGCGCGAAACCTTCCGCGGTTACGGCCCGGAGCAAGGTTATGATTTCCTGCGCAACGCGATTGCCGATAACGATTACAAGGCACGCGGCGTCGATATCGATCCCGACGAAATTTTCGTGTCGGACGGCTCGAAGTGCGACTGCGGCAATCTGCTCGACATCTTCGGACCGGGCAACCGTGTGGCGATGATGGACCCGGTCTATCCGGTCTATGTCGATACTAACGTGATGCTTGGCAACGCGGGCGATCCCGATGGCAAGGGCGGTTTTGACAAGCTCACGTATCTGCCGTGTACGGCCGAGAATGGCTTCGTTCCGGAACTGCCGAAAGAGCCGGTCGACCTGATCTATCTGTGCTATCCGAACAACCCGACCGGTGCCGTCGCGACGCGCGAGCAATTGCAGAAGTGGGTCGATTTCGCCCTGTCCTGCCATGCCGTCATCGTTTATGACGCAGCGTATGAAGCGTTCATCAGTTCGCCGGAGATTCCGCATTCGATCTTCGAAATCCCCGGTGCGCGCGAATGCGCGATCGAACTGCGCAGCTTCTCGAAGAATGGCGGCTTCACCGGCCTGCGCTGCGGCTTCGCGGTCATCCCGAAGACGCTCAAGGGCTATCGTCGCAACGGTGAAACCTATCCGTTCCACGCGCTCTGGCTGCGCAACCACACGACCAAGTTCAACGGTGTCGCCTATCCGGTGCAACGTGCGGCCGAGGCGCTGTACTCGCCCGAAGGCAAGGCCCAGGTGAAGCAACTCATCGCGTTCTACAAGGAAAATGCGCGTCTGCTCAAGGAGGCGCTGAGCTCGGTCGGACTGCTGGTGAACGGCTATGCGGATGCGTCGTATCTGTGGGTGCGTGGTCCGAGCGGCGCGACGAGCTGGGATCTCTTCGACCGTATCCTGCAACATGCCAACATCGTGACGACGCCGGGCAGTGGTTTCGGTGCCGCCGGCGAAGGCTATTTCCGCCTGTCGGCTTTCAACAGCCGTGCCAACATCGAAGAGGCTTGCCGCCGCCTGGTGGATCCCGTTCTGTTTACGCCGTTCAAGTAATAAGCCCGGCGTAGCGTATCAATGAGAGAGCCCATGAAGTCTCGTCGCTTCATGGGCTTTCGCTTTTTCGGTTTTGCCTTGCAAATGCTCCGGCGGGATTTTCATGCCGGGGAATTGCGCTTGCTTGTTGCCGCGCTGATTGTTTCTGTGGCGGCGATAACGGCGGTCGGCTTTTTCACTGATCGCGTCCGGCAGGCACTTGCGCGCGACGCCAACCAGTTGCTTGGCGCCGACCTTCTTTTGATTTCGGATCATCCCTGGTCAGGAGCGACGCGGGCTGTGATCGAGTCGTCCGGTTTGCAGATGGCCGAAACACAGACCTTCCCCAGTATGGTCATGGCTGAGCGTCGCGAAAGCGTGCGAACGCAATTGGCCGAGGTCAAGGCAGTGTCGTCTGCATATCCCTTGCGGGGACGCTTGCGGACGGCATCCGGGGTGCATCGGGCCGATGCGCCGGCAGATGGCACACCCGAGCCCGGGACGGCCTGGGTTGACGAACGGCTGGCGTCGGCGCTGTCTGTCGGTGTCGGCGATTCCGTTGACGTCGGTGAGCGGCGATTGATCGTTGCAGCGATTCTGACTTTCGAGCCGGACAGGGGCGTCAATTTTTTCAGCGTTGCGCCGCGACTGCTGATATCGCTCGACGACCTTGAGGCGACCGGCCTGGTGCAGCAAGGAAGTCGCATCAACTATCGTTTGCTGGTGGCTGGTGAGGAGCGTCGTGTCAAGGCCTTGCGCAGCCATGTCGGCGCTGATCTGGGGCGTGGCGAACGCATCGAGGATGCGGAGAATGCCCGTCCGGAAATCCGCGCGGCGCTTGAGCGTGCGCAAAAATTTCTCGGTATCGCCGCGATGCTGAGTGTGGTGCTCGCTGCCGTGGCTATCGCATTGGCATCGCGACGCTATGTGCAGCGACACCTGGATCCGTGCGCCATCATGCGCTGTCTCGGTGCAACGCAATCATTCCTGTTGGGCGTCTATGTCACGCAGTTTGCGCTGATGGCGAGTATCTCGACGGTGATCGGTTGCCTGATCGGTTATGCCGCACATTTCGTTCTGCATGTGGCGTTGGCGCAGCTATTGGCAAGTACCTTGCCCTTGCCCGGCGCGATGCCGGCGTTACAAGGCGTGCTGGTCGGGTTCGTGCTGCTTTTCGGTTTTTCCTTGCCACCGGTGTGGCAACTCAAGCGGGTACCGACGTTGCGTGTTCTGCGTCGCGAATTCCTTGAGCGCGGATTGCCGCCGGCGCGCTTGCTCGCCGGTTATGCCGCGGGCTTTCTCGGATTGGCCGGTCTGATCGTCTGGATTGCCGGCGACCGCGTACTTGGTTTTACCATCGTCTTCGGTTTTGTTGGCGCGATGCTGGTTTTTGCGTTGGTCGCGCGATTCTGTGTCTTTCTTCTTTCACTGATGCGTGGAGGAACGGTCGGGCGTGTTGGCTGGCGTTTCGGGCTGGCCAGTCTGGAGCGGCATGCGCTGGCCAGCGTGGTGCAGATCGTTGCGCTGGCCTTGGGCCTGATGGCGCTTTTCCTGCTGACCGCCATTCGCGGTGACTTGCTTGCCGCGTGGCAGCGGGCTGTTCCGATCGATGCGCCGAATCGTTTTGTCATCAACATTCAGCCCGAGCAACTGGACGGCGTACGGGAATTGTTCGCCCGACATCAGTTGGTGCCGGTGTTTTCTCCTATGATTCGCGGGCGCCTGACAGGCCTCAATGGCGCGCCTGTCGGACCTGAGAAATACGTGGACGAGCGGGCAAAGCGCCTCGTTGATCGGGAGTTCAATCTGTCCTATCAAGCCGATCTGCCGGCTGGCAATCGTGTGACGGCGGGACGATGGTTTGACCGGCGTGATAACGGTCGTGGATTGGCTTCGGTGGAGGAAGGGCTGGCAAAGACCTTGGGGTTGAAGGTCGGCGATCGCCTTGAGTTCACGATTGCCGGCGAACGTGTCGAGGTCGAGGTGGTGGGGTTGCGTAAGCTCAATTGGGACTCGATGCGCGTCAACTTCTTTGTCCTGACGCCACCAAAAGTGCTCGATGATTTTCCGGCCAGTTGGATTACCAGCTTCCATCTGGCGCCAGAGCAGTCCGGCGTGGTCAATGCGCTGGTGTCATCGTTCCCGAATCTCTCCGTGATCGACGTGGCCGCCATCGTCAGCCAGTTGCAGGCGATCATCTATCGGGTGGCGCAGGCGGTCCAATTCGTCTTTCTGTTTGCGCTGGCGGCTGGTGTGATCGTTTTGTATGCGGCGCTGGCCTCGGCGGCACAGGAACGGCGCTACGAATTGGCCGTGATGCGTGCGCTGGGTGCGCGGCGGGTCCAGTTGCGCATGGCAATGTCGGCGGAATTCGCGGCGATTGGCGGGCTTGCTGGCCTGGTCGGTGCTCTCGGGGCAATCGTTGTTGGGCAGGTTCTCGCCCAACGGGCGTTCCAACTGGAAGTGCCGGTCGCCTATTGGTTGCTTCCTGTCGGTTTCGTGGGCGGGGCGCTGCTGGTGACCGGCGTCGGCTGGCTGGCGGTGACGCGGCTCACCTCGGCGCCACCGCTTGCCACCTTACGCGCCGGCGGGTAGGTCCTCGCGCCGCAACAGGAAGACGAAATCATCGCCGGCGGCCGTGTCCAACCAGGTGAAGGCCGTATCCGGGAAGGCTTGCTCGAGCGCGTCGCGGTTATTGCCGATTTCAACGACCAGAACGCCGTTTGGTGTGAGATGGCGTGCCGCTTCGCGCAGAATGATGCGGGTGAAATCGAGGCCGTCGTCACCACTCGCCAGTGCGAGTTCGGGTTCGCGCCGGTATTCCTGCGGTAACGCAGACATCGATTCAGCATTGACGTAGGGCGGGTTCGAAATGATGACATCGTAAAGACGCCCGTTGATCGAAGAGAATGCGTCGGAGTGAATGAGATGAACGCGTTCTGAGAGTTCGTAGTCGTCGACGTTGCGACGGGCGACGGCGAGAGCGTCGGGAGAGAGATCAACAGCATCGACCTCGGCTTCCGGGAAGGCGAGGGCGGCAAGAATGGCGAGGCAGCCGGAACCGGTGCACAAGTCCAGTACGCGCCCGACCGCCCAGGGGTCATCGAGCCAGGGGCTCAGTTGGTCGCTGAGCAGTTCGGCAATGTGCGAGCGCGGAACGATGACGCGTTCATCGACATAGAAGCGGAAATTTCCCAGCCAGGCTTCATTAGTAAGATAGGAGGCCGGAAGACGCTCGTCGATACGGCGACGGAT
The DNA here is from genome assembly GCF_963666255.1 of uncultured Propionivibrio sp. Taxonomy (NCBI): domain Bacteria; kingdom Pseudomonadati; phylum Pseudomonadota; class Betaproteobacteria; order Rhodocyclales; family Rhodocyclaceae; genus Propionivibrio; species uncultured Propionivibrio sp. The sequence goes on from NZ_OY762655.1 coordinate 264,221, forward strand.
CAGGTTCAGTGCTGCGGCACGTTCTGCCGATGTCAGCCGGGCGTCCATGAAAGGTTCCAGGCGATCGAGCGGAAGATGCAGCGAATGCAGCAGCAGATAGGCGGCTTCGTCCCAGGCGTTGTCGGTCCCGTGGCCGAAATAAACATCGGCTTCGTTGAGGCGGCTGACGGCAAATCGCATGAGGTCGCGCAGGGTTTGGAGTTCTTCTTGGGCTTGATCGAACATGGCGGTAATCGCAGAAATTGAAAAGTGGGTGAGAGGCTAACGGGAAGTCGTCGAATTCTCGCCAGCCTGGAGGCTGAGTGCAAAATCCTTGAAGAAGGCGCTATTGTCGCCTGCTTCCGGAGGTTTGGAGGTTCCGGTTGCTTCCGGGGCGCCTCGGTCCGAAGTGTCCGGCGTCTGGGCGTTGTTGATCAACCAGGAAAGATTGGTCGGCGAATCGGAGTTGGCCAACGCCTCATCCAGCGCGATCGTCCCGTCGCGATAGAGCCGGAACAAATCCTGCTCGAAGGTTTGCGAGCCGGGCGCGAGACTCTGTTCCATGGCCTCCTTGATGGAGGCAACTTCACCTCGTTCGATCAGTTCCTGGATGTGCCGGGTATTGAGCAATACTTCGACGGCCGGTGTGCGCTTTCCGTCCTGCTTCTTGACGAGCCGTTGAGAAATGATGGCCTTCAGGCTGACCGACAGATCGGAATAAAGCGAGGATCTGTTCTCCAGCGGGAAGAAATTGATGATGCGGGTGAGTGCATGGTAGCTATTGTTGGCGTGGAGAGTCCCGAGGCAAAGATGACCTGTCTGGGCGTAGGCGATGGCGGCTTGCATGGTTTCCTTGTCGCGGATCTCGCCGATCAGAATGCAGTCCGGCGCTTGGCGCATCGCATTTTTCAAGGCGTGTTCCCAGCCGAGGGTGTCGATACCGATTTCCCGTTGATTGACGACTGATTTCTTTGGCTTGAAAAGAAATTCGATCGGGTCTTCGATTGTCAGAATATGTCCGCTGCTGTTGGCGTTGCGGTAATCCAGCATCGCCGCCAGAGTCGTCGATTTGCCCGAACCAGTGGATCCGACAACGAGAATCAGGCCGCGCTTTTCCATGACTAGCTCGGAAAGCGTATGAGGGAGTGAAAGGCTCTCGATCGGCGGGATTTCTGCGGAAATGTAGCGAATGACGATTGCAATTGATGAGCGTTGCCGGAAGAGATTGATGCGGAAATTACCGGTGTCGGGAATGATCAGCGAAAGATTCATTTCTTTGCCGTGGCCAAACGATTCGGACTGTTCTGGGGACATCAGTTCGCTGGCGATCTGCTCGATCATGTCGGGCGTCATGGATTGCTGATTGATGGGCGTCGTATTTCCCTGGATTTTGATATGAATGGGGACGCCAGCCGAAATGAATAGATCAGACGCCTGTTTGTCGGCCATCAGTCGGAAGAGTTTGTCGAGAATCATGGCGCCTCCAGCAGATCCAGATCGGTGATGTGTGCTAACCGGTTTGCGCCGCCTCAGGCGCGGCGCGGAAGAGTTCTTCGAAGCGGGCCCGAGCCCTTGGCAGAGGAAGTATCGTTGAGACTGGGCATCAGTACCGGGCAGCTAGATTATATGCGGCGGTCACTGAGCGGAAAAGAACAGCGTGGTGTGAGGCGCGGAATCCGAGCCGCAGATACTAAACATGGACCAGTGCCGGCATTACGCGTTTGGCATTTTTTGCGAGAGACGAATGATATTCGAGTGGATAATTTTCGCGAATTGCGTTGACGTCGTCGGCCCGCCTTGCTATAGTCTCGCTTCTCCGCTGCACGACGAAACAAACGCGCTGTTTGAGTTTGTTGGATGGTGGAAACGGGCGCGGGGTGGAGCAGTCTGGCAGCTCGTCGGGCTCATAACCCGAAGGTCACAGGTTCAAATCCTGTCCCCGCAACCAAGAGATTTTAGTTGATTGCTTTTTTTGTTTTAGAAAGTGATTGACAAGTAGTTTGAAGGCTGTATAATGCGCGCCTTCGCTGCTTCGGCGGTGAAGTGAAAGCAAGCGGTAAGAAGTAAGCTCTTTAAAAACTGGACAATTGATAGGTGTGGGTTCTTGGTCTTGATGCAAGCATTTAGGTGCTTGAGCTAAAAAGATGAAGTAACTCGCACGATGTAAAAAGTCTGTGGATCTGAGAGGATCTGCAGGACGTCAAGCGAGAGTTTAAACAGAGATTGAACTGAAGAGTTTGATCCTGGCTCAGATTGAACGCTGGCGGCATGCCTTACACATGCAAGTCGAACGGCAGCACGGGTGCTTGCACCTGGTGGCGAGTGGCGAACGGGTGAGTAATGCATCGGAACGTACCCGGAAGTGGGGGATAACGTAGCGAAAGTTACGCTAATACCGCATATTCTGTGAGCAGGAAAGCGGGGGATCTTCGGACCTCGTGCTTTCGGAGCGGCCGATGTCGGATTAGCTAGTTGGTGAGGTAAAGGCTCACCAAGGCGACGATCCGTAGCGGGTCTGAGAGGATGATCCGCCACACTGGGACTGAGACACGGCCCAGACTCCTACGGGAGGCAGCAGTGGGGAATTTTGGACAATGGGGGCAACCCTGATCCAGCCATGCCGCGTGAGTGAAGAAGGCCTTCGGGTTGTAAAGCTCTTTTGTCAGGGAAGAAATGGTCTGGGCTAATACCCTGGGCAGATGACGGTACCTGAAGAATAAGCACCGGCTAACTACGTGCCAGCAGCCGCGGTAATACGTAGGGTGCGAGCGTTAATCGGAATTACTGGGCGTAAAGCGTGCGCAGGCGGTTTTGTAAGTCAGATGTGAAATCCCCGGGCTCAACCTGGGAACTGCATTTGAGACTGCAAGGCTAGAGTGTAGCAGAGGGGGGTAGAATTCCACGTGTAGCAGTGAAATGCGTAGAGATGTGGAGGAATACCGATGGCGAAGGCAGCCCCCTGGGCTACTACTGACGCTCATGCACGAAAGCGTGGGGAGCAAACAGGATTAGATACCCTGGTAGTCCACGCCCTAAACGATGTCAACTGGATGTTGGAAGGGTTAAACCTTTTAGTGTCGTAGCTAACGCGTGAAGTTGACCGCCTGGGGAGTACGGCCGCAAGGCTAAAACTCAAAGGAATTGACGGGGACCCGCACAAGCGGTGGATGATGTGGATTAATTCGATGCAACGCGAAAAACCTTACCTACCCTTGACATGTCAGGAATTCTGGAGAGATCTGGGAGTGCCCGAAAGGGAGCCTGAACACAGGTGCTGCATGGCTGTCGTCAGCTCGTGTCGTGAGATGTTGGGTTAAGTCCCGCAACGAGCGCAACCCTTGTCGTTAATTGCCATCATTAAGTTGGGCACTTTAATGAGACTGCCGGTGACAAACCGGAGGAAGGTGGGGATGACGTCAAGTCCTCATGGCCCTTATGGGTAGGGCTTCACACGTCATACAATGGTCGGTTCAGAGGGTTGCCAACCCGCGAGGGGGAGCTAATCTCAGAAAGCCGATCGTAGTCCGGATTGCAGTCTGCAACTCGACTGCATGAAGTCGGAATCGCTAGTAATCGCGGATCAGCATGCCGCGGTGAATACGTTCCCGGGTCTTGTACACACCGCCCGTCACACCATGGGAGCGGGTTCTGCCAGAAGTAGTTAGCCTAACCGTAAGGGGGGCGATTACCACGGCAGGGTTCGTGACTGGGGTGAAGTCGTAACAAGGTAGCCGTAGGGGAACCTGCGGCTGGATCACCTCCTTTCTAGAGCGAATTGAGGTCAAGAACTCACAACCTATCAGTTGTCCTGGGTAATAACAGACGGGGGTCTGTAGCTCAGTCGGTTAGAGCATCGTCTTGATAAGGCGGGGGTCGTTGGTTCGATTCCAACCAGACCCACCAGGTCGATCGGGATGGATAAGATATTCTGCGGTATGGAATGCTTACCGGGGGATTAGCTCAGCTGGGAGAGCACCTGCTTTGCAAGCAGGGGGTCGTCGGTTCGATCCCGTCATCCTCCACCAAAAGATTGGTTGAGTGCAGGAGTCATAAGACAGTGCTGGGTGAGTATTGTCTTCTGACCCTTGGTCAGTAAGTCTGTTAGCTCTTTAACAAAATGGAAGAAGGTTGTATCGCTGGTTGCCGACAAGCAATAGCCAGCGATACGGTTGTGATTGCATCGAATTCTTGTTACAGCTAGCAAGAATTTGCACAAACGAGTTGCCTGTAATGTTGGGTTCTTGAAAGAGAGCTTAAGGTTATAGGATCAAGCGAATAAGTGCATGTGGTGGATGCCTTGGCGATGTCAGGCGAAGAAGGACGTGCAAGCCTGCGAAAAGCTCTGGGGAGCTGGCAATGAAGCTTTGATCCAGAGATGTCCGAATGGGGAAACCCACTCCGCAAGGAGTATCCTGAACTGAATACATAGGTTCAGGAGGCGAACCGAGTGAACTGAAACATCTAAGTAGCTCGAGGAAAAGAAATCAACCGAGATTCCCAAAGTAGTGGCGAGCGAAATGGGAGGAGCCTGCAAGTGATAATGACTGCGTTAGCGGAAGCCTCTGGAAAGTGGCACCGTAGTGGGTGAAAGTCCCGTACGCGAAAACCCGGTCATGGTACTGAGCTTGCGAAAAGTAGGGCGGGGCACGTGAAACCCTGTCTGAACATGGGGGGACCATCCTCCAAGGCTAAATACTCGACATCGACCGATAGTGAACTAGTACCGTGAGGGAAAGGCGAAAAGAACCCCGGGAGGGGAGTGAAATAGATCCTGAAACCGCATGCATACAAACAGTGGGAGCCTCGTAAGGGGTGACTGCGTACCTTTTGTATAATGGGTCAGCGACTTACGTTCAGTAGCGAGCTTAACCGAATAGGGGAGGCGTAGGGAAACCGAGTCTGATAAGGGCGATTAGTTGCTGGGCGTAGACCCGAAACCGGATGATCTATCCATGGCCAGGATGAAGGTGCGGTAACACGCACTGGAGGTCCGAACCCACTAACGTTGAAAAGTTAGGGGATGAGCTGTGGATAGGGGTGAAAGGCTAAACAAATCCGGAGATAGCTGGTTCTCTCCGAAAACTATTTAGGTAGTGCCTCAAGTATCACCGACGGGGGTAGAGCACTGTTATGGCTAGGGGGTCATCGCGACTTACCAAACCATTGCAAACTCCGAATACCGTTGAGTGCGAGCTTGGGAGACAGACATCGGGTGCTAACGTCCGGTGTCGAGAGGGAAACAACCCAGACCGCCGATTAAGGTCCCCAAGACATAGTTAAGTGGGAAACGAGGTGGGAAGGCTCAGACAGCCAGGAGGTTGGCTTAGAAGCAGCCATCCTTTAAAGAAAGCGTAATAGCTCACTGGTCGAGTCGTCCTGCGCGGAAGATGTAACGGGGCTCAAACTATGCACCGAAATCGCGGATATGAACTTTGTTCATATGGTAGGAGAGCGTTCTGTAGGCCGTTGAAGGTGTCTCGAGAGGGATGCTGGAGGTATCAGAAGTGCGAATGCTGACATGAGTAGCGATAAAGCGGGTGAAAAGCCCGCTCGCCGAAAGCCCAAGGTTTCCTGCGCAACGTTCATCGGCGCAGGGTGAGTCGGCCCCTAAGGCGAGGCTGAAAAGCGTAGTCGATGGGAAACTGGTTAATATTCCAGTACCTCTTTGTAATGCGATGGGGGGACGGAGAAGGTTAGGTCAGCCGGGTGTTGGACGTCCCGGTTTAAGCGTGTAGTCGTGCCTGGTAGGCAAATCCGCCGGGCTTAGATGAGGCGTGACGACGAGTGGTCTTGTACCGCGAAGTGATTGATACCATGCTTCCAAGAAAAGCCTCTAAGCTTCAGTTACAGAGAGACCGTACCGCAAACCGACACAGGTGGGCAGGATGAGAATTCTAAGGCGCTTGAGAGAACTCGGGAGAAGGAACTCGGCAAATTAGCACCGTAACTTCGGGATAAGGTGCGCCCCGGTAGGTTGTAGAGCCTTGCGCTCGAAGGCCGATGGGGTTGCAGTGAAATGGTGGCTGCGACTGTTTAATAAAAACACAGCACTCTGCAAACACGAAAGTGGACGTATAGGGTGTGACGCCTGCCCGGTGCCGGAAGGTTAAGTGATGGGGTGCAAGCTCTTGATCGAAGCCCCGGTAAACGGCGGCCGTAACTATAACGGTCCTAAGGTAGCGAAATTCCTTGTCGGGTAAGTTCCGACCTGCACGAATGGCGTAACGATGGCCACACTGTCTCCTCCCGAGACTCAGCGAAGTTGAAATGTTTGTGAAGATGCAATCTCCCCGCGGCTAGACGGAAAGACCCCATGAACCTTTACTGTAGCTTTACATTGGACTTTGAACCGATCTGTGTAGGATAGGTGGGAGGCTTTGAAGCCGGGACGCTAGTTCTGGTGGAGCCGACCTTGAAATACCACCCTGGTTTGTTTGAGGTTCTAACCATGGCCTGTGAATCCAGGTCTGGGACCGTGTATGGTGGGCAGTTTGACTGGGGCGGTCTCCTCCCAAAGAGTAACGGAGGAGTACGAAGGTACGCTAGGTACGGTCGGACATCGTGCTAATAGTGCAATGGCATAAGCGTGCTTAACTGCGAGACCCACAAGTCGAGCAGATACGAAAGTAGGTCATAGTGATCCGGTGGTTCTGTATGGAAGGGCCATCGCTCAACGGATAAAAGGTACTCTGGGGATAACAGGCTGATACCGCCCAAGAGTTCATATCGACGGCGGTGTTTGGCACCTCGATGTCGGCTCATCACATCCTGGGGCTGTAGCCGGTCCCAAGGGTATGGCTGTTCGCCATTTAAAGTGGTACGTGAGCTGGGTTTAAAACGTCGTGAGACAGTTTGGTCCCTATCTGCCGTGGGCGCTGGAAATTTGAAGGGACCTGCTCCTAGTACGAGAGGACCGGAGTGGACAGACCTCTGGTGTACCGGTTATGACGCCAGTCGTATCGCCGGGTAGCTAAGTCTGGAAGAGATAAACGCTGAAAGCATCTAAGCGTGAAACTCGCCTTAAGATGAGATTTCCCTGGGGATTTAATCCCCCTAAAGGGTCGTTGAAGACCACAACGTTGATAGGTCAGGTGTGGAAGCGCAGTAATGCGTTAAGCTAACTGATACTAATTGCCCGTGAGGCTTGATCCTATAACCTTAAGCAACACCGTTTGTTCAAGATACAATCACAACCAATATTACCTTCTTCCGATTTTGCGTTCGGCGCTTTAACCAGCGACGAGCGAACAAGTTATGCTTGGCGGCCATAGCGCTTTGGACCCACCCCTTCCCATCCCGAACAGGACCGTGAAACAAAGTTGCGCCGATGATAGTGCACTTCCCGTGTGCGAAAGTAGGTCACCGCCAGGCTCCCCATACCAAAAAACCCCAATCTACCCAAGATTGGGGTTTTTTTTCGTCCGTCATTTGCATTTGTCCTGATAACGCAAATTTTGGCAGAAGGGCGGAAGTCCAGGGCCAGTCTGTGTTACCATTTGCTTCGGCGGGTCTCCCCGCATCGCAAGGTGGTGAACCTGGTCAGGTCCGGAAGGAAGCAGCCACAGCCATTTATTGCGAGTGCCGGGGTCAGGCTCGCCACTTTCGTTTTCAGGCGGCTGCAGAGCGCTTTAGTCGGGCAGTCGTCCCGTCCATCCTCTTCATCATCTTCGCCGACCATCGTGAATTCCACTATATCTTCCCCGACGATCGGTTTCGTCTCCCTCGGCTGTCCCAAGGCTTTGGTCGATTCGGAACAGATCCTGACCCGTTTACGCGCTGAGGGCTACGAAATCTCTTCGTCCTATGACGGCGCTGATCTCGTCGTGGTGAATACCTGTGGTTTCATCGATGCGGCGGTAGAAGAATCGCTCGACGCGATTGGTGAAGCACTCACCGAGAATGGCAAGGTCATCGTTACCGGCTGCCTTGGCGCCCGCGAAGGACTGATCCGCGAACTGCATCCGAAGGTTCTCGCGATCACCGGACCGCATGCCGCCGACGAAGTGCTGCAGCATGTCCATGCGCATCTGCCGCAACCGCATGATCCATTTACCAGCCTGGTGCCGCCGCAAGGCATCCGGCTGACGCCGCAGCATTTTGCCTATCTCAAGATTTCCGAAGGGTGCAATCACAGTTGCACGTTTTGTATCATCCCCTCGTTGCGCGGTCCGCTCGTCAGTCGTCCGATTGGCGACGTCTTGCTCGAAGCGAAGAACCTGGCGACGGCCGGTGTGCGTGAATTGCTGGTGATTTCCCAGGATACCAGCGCCTATGGTGTTGATCTGAAATATCGTACCGGCTTCCACGGTGGCCGGCCGATCAAGACGCGGCTCAAGGAATTGTGCGAGGCGATGGCCGAATTCGGGATCTGGGTTCGTTTGCATTATGTTTATCCGTATCCGAGTGTTGACGAACTGATTCCGCTGATGGCGGAAGGGAAGCTGTTGCCGTATCTGGACGTTCCTTTCCAGCATGCCAATGCGCGCATCCTCAAGGCCATGCGCCGGCCGGCGAGTTCAGAGAACAATCTCGAGCGGATTCGGGCCTGGCGTGCGATTTGTCCCGACATCACGATTCGCAGCACCTTTATCTCCGGATTCCCCGGCGAGACCGAGGCCGAATTCGAAGAGTTGCTCGCCTTTATCGAAGAAGCACGGCTCGACCGCGTTGGTTGCTTCGCTTATTCGCCGGTCGATGGGGCGGAAGCGAATTCATTGCCGGGTGCGGTGCCGGATGACGTACGCGAAGAGCGTCGTCGTCGACTGATGGATGTGCAGGAAGATATTTCGGCTGAATTGCTGGCGGCCAAAATCGGTCGCGAGATGACCGTGCTGGTCGATGCCGTCGATGATGAAGGCGTCATAGCGCGGTCGTCGGCCGATGCGCCCGAGATTGACGGCCTTGTGTTCGTCAATGATTTTTTCGAGGCCGAGCCTGGCGATTTTCTGCAGGTACGCGTTGTCGATGCGGATGAACACGATCTTTATGCCGAGCCTCTGGAGTAAGCAATGTCTGGCGATGCGTTGATTGAACGTTTGGCCGCGATCGTTGGCGGCGAGCAGGTGCTGACGGCTGAAGCCGATATGACGCCGTTTCTCGGGGACTGGCGCGGACGTTACCGCGGGGCGGCACGCTGTATCGTACGGCCGGGAACGACATCGGAAGTGGCAGCAGTGGTGCGTGCCTGTTCGGATGCCGGCGTGGCGATGGTGCCGCAAGGCGGCAATACCAGCCATTGCGGGGCGAGTATCCCCGATACCAGCGGTCAGTCCGTCCTATTGAGCCTGTCGCGCCTGAACCGTATCCGCGCTGTTGATGTGCCGAACAATACAATGACGGTCGAGGCCGGTTGTGTGTTGCAGGAGATTCAGGCAACAGCGAGCCGAGTTGGACGTCTCTTTCCGCTGTCGTTGGCGGCCGAGGGAAGTTGCCAGATCGGCGGGAATCTCTCGACCAATGCCGGCGGCGTCCAGGTGCTGCGCTACGGCAATGCGCGCGAACTGGTTCTGGGCTTGGAGGTCGTGCTTCCGTCTGGCGAGATCTGGAATGGGCTGCGCGCGCTGCGCAAGGATAACACCGGTTACGATCTCAAGCATCTATTCATTGGTGCCGAAGGCACGCTGGGGATTATCACCGCGGCAGTGATCAAGCTTTTCCCGCAGCCGAGCGCGGTCGTGACGGCTTGGCTCGCGATCAACTCCCCGCAGGATGCCGTGACCCTTCTGGGTAAGCTGCAGGCGGGCTTCGGTGCCGGACTGACGGCGTGCGAGTTGGTTTCCGATGTTTCGCTGGGCATGGTACTCAAGCATATTCCGGAAGCACAGGCGCCGCTGGAGCGCAGTCCGTGGTATCTGCTGCTCGAACTGGCGGGGGCTGGCGATGCTGATGTCTTGCGGGTTCAACTCGAGGATTTTCTCGGCGATGCGATAGGGGCGGAGCTTGTCAGCGATGCTGTCATCGCGCAGAGCGGTGATCAGGCCGCGCGCTTGTGGGATTTGCGCGAGCGTATCAGCGAGGCCCAGAAAATCGAGGGTTTCAGCATCAAGCACGATATTTCGGTGCCGGTGTCGCGCATCGGCGAATTTCTCGATCTCGCCGGCGAAGCCCTGAATGCCGCCTATCCCGGCATCCGCATCGTTGCGTTCGGCCATGTCGGCGATGGCAATCTGCACTACAACCAGTCGAAGCCGGAAGCCGGCGAGAATGCTTCCTTCATGGCGTCGCAACCTGATGTCAATCGCATCGTCCATGACATCGTCCACGCGCTGGGCGGCAGCATCAGCGCCGAGCACGGGATCGGGCAACTCAAGCGCGAGGAGCTGCAGCGCTACAAGAGTGCGATCGAACTGGATATGATGCGGGCGATCAAGCGGACCCTGGATCCGAAGGGGTTAATGAATCCGGGCAAGGTGTTGTGACCGGCGTTTGCCGGTAGAAGCGCGTGAACTGCTCGTAGAGCGCCGGATACGCTTCCTGCAGGCGTTCCGGTGTTTCAAAGAAGGTCTCGCTCATGACCGCGAAGAACTCGCCCGGATTTTCGGCGCCATACGGGTCGAGCACGGTCTCTTCGTCGTTGGCGTCGGCGATGTCGACCTCCCTGCAAAAATCCTCGTACGCGGCCGTCAGGATGTCTTCCCACGCTTGCGCCGACATGCCGGCAGGCAGTGGCGGGATACCATCGACGTCGCCGTTGAGCATGTCGAGCTTGTGGGCGAACTCGTGGATGACGACGTTATAGCCTTCGCCGGCCATCTGCGCGTCATTCCAGGATATCAGCAGCGGCCCACCCTCCCAGGCTTCGCCCGAGGCGACTTCGTCATATTCGTGAACGATGCCGTATTCGTCTTCCTGCGTGCGTGGAATGACGAATTCGTCAGGATAGACGATGATCCCGACCCAGTCCCGATAATAGCCGAGCCCGAGATTGAGGATTGGCAGGCAGCCTTGCGCGGCGATCGAGACGCACATGGCGTCGGTGAGTTGCAAGCCTCGGGCGCTGGTGAATTCCTTCTCGGCGAGAAAGGCTTCGGTGAGTGTGCGCAGGCGCCGCTTGGCGTCGTCGTCGAGACGGTCGAGAAAGGGTAGCGATGCGACGGTTTCCTGCCATAGCGGTTCGGGCAGGATTGGCGGAGGCTGGCGCCGGCCCAGCCAGCGAAACAGAGTGCGGAATCCCATGCTCAACTGGGTCTGCGCAAGGTCGTCAGGCCGATACCGCAGAAAATCAGCGCGATGCCTATGCCGTGATACAGGTGTGGAATTTCTCCGAGAAATATCGTCGATAGCAGGGTGCCGAAGACCGGCATGAGATGGATGAAGAGGCTGGCCCGGTTGGCGCCAACCTCGCCGACTGCCCGGTTGTAGAACACATAGCCGAGGAAGCCGGGTAGCGTGCCGGTGTAGACGATGCCGGCGATCGCACCGGGACCGAGATGAATAACGCGGCCCTGCAGGATTTCCCAAGCATAGGCCGGGGTGAGCGCGAGCAGGCCGACGACGGTGAAGGCGGCCAGCATCAGCATGGGGTGGATGCCGCTGGGACGCCAATGCAGTCCGACCGTGTAGCACGCCCAGACGAGCACCGCGAGTAGCATCCAGAGGTCGCCGAGATTGATGGTGAGCGCCGCCAGCGTGGCGAGATCGCCCCGGGCGACGATGATGATGACGCCGACCAGCGAGATCAGCACGCCCAGCCATTCGAGCGGGCGCAAGGGCTTTTTCAGGAATAGCCACGACAGCGCGATGGTAGCCACCGGAATGAAGGAGTTGAGCAGCAGCGCATTGGTCGCGGCCGTGTATTGCAGCGCGATGTAGGCGAGCGTGTTGTAGCCACCGACACCGAGCAATCCGAGCGCGACGATCGGTTGCCAGTGGCGCCGGAGCGCCGGCCATTGTGCGCGCAGGTGGGGTAGGGCGAGGGGCAGGGTCAGCGCCAGCGCGATCGTCCAGCGCCAGAATGCCAGCGATAGCGGCGGCACGTCGTCGCGGATGGCGCGGCCGACGACCATGTTGCCAGACCAGAACAGCGTGGTCAGCGTCAGGAGCAGGTAGGGGTGGTGAAAACGTTGAAACATGACGACGCGCCGAGACTCGGCCTTCCGATCAAACCGGCATTATAGGGGATCGGGTTCGGCGATCGTTTATAATTGCAACATGGTTTCCGTTGTCCATTCCGTCGCCGCACAGAGCGACTTCGAACATTCCCTGCAAACGCTGAGTGAAGGTCTCTCCGCCGAGGAGACCGAGAAGATCCGGGCCGCCGCCGAGTTTGCTCGCACCGTGTATGGCGATCGCCTGCTCGGAAGCGACGAGGGGGTCTGGCATCACGCACTTGGCATGGCCCTGATTCTCGTCGGACTCAAGCTCGACGCCGACACGCGCGTGGCGGCGCTGCTGTTTGCGCTGCCGACCTACGACGAACAGGGACTGACCAAGATCGAGGAGCGCTTTGGCGCTGCTGCGGCGCATCTTGTCGGAGGGATTTCGCGTCTTAACGGCCTGCGCCCGATCACGCATGGGTTCGTCGCCCATTCGGCGGAGAGCGGCGACCAGAATCCGAACGAAATGAAGGCGCAGATTGAGGTCCTGCGCAAGATGCTGCTGGCAATGGTCGAGGATATTCGCGTCGTTCTGCTGCGCCTGGCCTCGCGCACGCAAACGCTGCGTCATTACGCGGAGTCGAAGGATGAATTGCGCGTTCAGGTGGCGCGCGAGACGCTGGAACTCTACTCGCCGCTCGCCAATCGACTCGGTGTCTGGGAATTGAAGTGGGAACTCGAGGATCTTTCCTTCCGTTTCCTGCATCCCGATACCTACAAGAAGATCGCCAAGCAGCTCGACGAGAAACGCGCCGAGCGCGAGCAGTTCATCGCCGATGCGGTCGCCCGTCTGCGCCAGGAACTCGAGAGCGCCGGAATTGCCGATGCGGAGATTTACGGACGTCCGAAACACATCTACAGCATCTGGAACAAGATGCGCAAGAAGGGCGTCGACTTCTCCGAAGTCTATGACGTTCGCGCCTTGCGCGTCATCGTCGATAGCATCAAGGATTGCTATACGACGCTCGGCATCGTGCATAACATGTGGTCGCCGATTCCCAAAGAGTTCGACGACTACATCTCGAACCCCAAAGGGAATAACTACCGCTCGCTGCACACCGCCGTGCATTGTCCGGACGGTCGTTCGCTCGAAGTGCAGATTCGGACCTGGGAGATGCACAAGCACGCCGAGCTTGGCGTGGCGGCGCACTGGCGCTACAAGGAGGGCGGCAGGTCGTCGCAAGGCGGTTATGACGAAAAGATTGCCTGGCTGCGTCAGCTGCTGACCTGGAAGGACGAGGTCGTCGATTCGTCGGACTGGGTGAAGCACTACAAGGAAGCGGCGCTCGACGAGACCATTTACGTCATGACGCCGCAGGGCCGGGTGGTCGACTTGCCGCGTGGCGCGACGCCGGTCGACTTCGCTTACCGGGTGCATACCGATCTCGGTCATCGTTGTCGCGGCGCAAAAGTCGACGGCGCGCTGGTAACGCTCAACACGCAGCTCGAAACGGGGCAGCGCGTCGAGATTGTCGTCGCCAAGCAGGGGGGGCCGTCGCGCGACTGGCTCAATCCGGCGCTCGGGTACTTGTTCACGCATCGCGCACGCGCCAAGGCGCGGCAATGGTTCTCGTCACGGGCGCTTGAGGAGATGCTTGCCGACGGGCGCGCGATCCTGACGCGCGAACTGCAGCGCATGGGTGAAACGGGCGTCCGCGCCGACGATCTGGCCGATCGTCTCGGTTTTGCCAAGAGCGACGATCTGTTCATTGCGCTGGCTCGCGCTGACATCGGGCAACGCCAGCTGCAGACGGCGATTCGCGGCGGCGACGAGGCATCGGCCGAACGTTCGCCCGTCGAGGAAGTCGCGGTTCGCAAGCCGAAGGCGAGCAATGTTTCCGACAAGGGGATTCTCATTGTCGGTGTCGATAAGCTGCTGACGCAACTGGCCGGCTGCTGCAAGCCGGCGCCGCCCGATCCGATTGTTGGTTTCGTGACGCGCGGCAAGGGAATTTCGATTCATCGCGCCGACTGCCCGAATTTCAGTCATCTTGAAGCAATGCAGCCGGAACGCGTCGTCGAGACGGAGTGGGGTAGCGAAACCGAGGGGGTTTTTGCTGTCGATATCATTGTCGACGCTCAGGATCGTCAAGGTTTGCTGCGCGATGTCTCGGAAGTGTTCACGCGCGAGAAGATCAACGTCATTGCCGTCAATACGCAGTCAACGCAAGGTGGCGCGCATATGCGCTTCACCGCCGAGATCGGCAACGTCGGCCAACTCAAACGGACGCTCGGCTTGCTGCAGGACGTCAAGGGCGTGGTCGGGGCACGGCGGGCGTAATTCAGACCCCGCCGACGCGGCTTCTTCTATTTCCGGAGAATGACGATGCAGAACGGCAGACAGGCTGTGCCGCTCGAAAAGAGCTACTTGTTGCTTAATCACGGTCCGGTGACGCTCGTCGGCAGCACCCATGACGGGCGTTCCAACGTCATGGCGGCCTCCTGGGTGATGCCGCTCGATTTCGATCCGCCGAAAGTCGTGCTGGTCATCGACCGGAATACCCTGACACGTGAACTGATCGAGGCATCGGGGGAGTTTTCGCTGAGCATTCCCTGTCGTGAAATGGCGGCGCAGGTGCTGGCGGCGGGAAGCCTGTCGGGGCGCGATGGCGAAAAAGCTTCGCGTTGCGGCCTCGAATTCTTCGCTGCGTCATGCGTTGCTGCGCCGCTGGTCGGCGACTGCGTCGCCTGGCTCGAGTGCCGTGTCATCCCGTGTCGCGACAATCAGGACCGGCATGATCTCTTCATCGCCGAAGTCCTGGCCGCACAGGCCGATCCGGCGGTGTTTTCGCAAGGACGTTGGCATTTCTCCGACGATTGCCGAAGAACGCTGCATTACCAGGCGGGCGGCGCCTTTTTCGTTACCGGCGAATCCTTCGACGCCAGCGAACAAGCCCCCACCGGCGGCTGAGAACCCGCCGGTGGTTTGCCGTTTCAGGGTTTGAGCTGTTCGATCAGTTCGTTCTGCGCGGAGCGCGGTGACTTGCGCGAAGCGCGGCGCAGGTGATAGCCGCCGTTGGCGTCCATTTCCCAGGCTTGCACGTTGTCGGACAGGTAGGTCTGCAGGCCTTCGGCGATGACCCGGCGCTTGAGCTTCTTGTCGAGTAGCGGGAAAGCGAGTTCAATGCGGCGGAAGAAGTTGCGCTCCATCCAGTCGGCGCTGGAGAGATAGACCTTTTCCTGACCACCGGCGTGAAAGTAGAAAATCCGGTGGTGTTCGAGCAGGCGTCCGACGATCGAACGCACGCGAATATGTTCCGAGAGACCCGGGATTCCCGGGCGCAGCGCGCATACGCCGCGAACGATGAGGTCAATCTTGACGCCGGCCTGCGAGGCGACGTAGAGGGCGTCGATGACGCCGGGTTCGAGCAGCGAGTTCATCTTGGCGATGATGCGCGCGCGGTGGCCGTTACGGGCGGCCTCCGCCTCGGCCAGAATGGCGGCGATGATGTTCTGGTGCAGCGAGAACGGCGCTTGCCAGAGGTGATTGAGCGCTTGTGCCTTGCCGAGACCGGTCAGTTGCTTGAAGACTTCATTGACATCGGCGCCCAGTTCCTCGTTACAGGTCAGCAGGCCAAAATCGGTGTAGAGCCGCGCCGTCTTCGCGTGGTAATTGCCGGTGCCGAGATGGATGTAGCGGCGTAGTTCGCCACGCCCCTTGATTTCCTCGCGACGGACGATCATCAGCATCTTGGCATGCGTCTTGTAGCCGACAACGCCGTAAACGACATGGGCGCCCACTTCCTCGAGCTTGGTGGCCCAGCCGATGTTGGCCTCCTCGTCGAAACGCGCCATCAGTTCGACGACGACGGTGACTTCCTTGCCATTCTGGGCGGCGCGCAGCAGCGATTGCATGAGCACGGAGTCGGTGCCGGTGCGATAGACGGTCATCTTGATGGCGACGACCTGTGGGTCGGCCGCTGCCTGGTCGATCAGGGCAATGACCGGCGAGAAGCTCTGATACGGGTGATGCAACAGGATGTCATTTTTCCGGATGTCATCGAAGATGCTGTGGCCTTTCTGCAGGGCGCGCGGAAATCCCGGTGTGAAGGGGATGAATTTGAGGTCCGGCCGATTGACCCAGTCGGGAACCTGCATCAGACGCACGAGGTTGACCGGGCCGGCAACACGATAAAGGTCGCTCTCTTCAAGGCCAAACTGGGCAAGCAGGAAGCTCGCCATGGTGTCCGAGCAGTTGTCTGCGACTTCGAGGCGGACCCCGTCGCCGAAATGGCGTTGCGGCAGTTCGCCCTGAATCTTGGCCCGCAGGTTCTTGACTTCTTCCTCGTCGACGAAGAGGTCGCTGTTGCGTGTCACCCGGAACTGGTAGCAACCGAGCACGCTCATGCCTTCGAAGAGTTCGCCGACGAAGGCGTGCAGGATCGAAGAGAGGAACACGAACCCGTATTCGTAGCCGGCGATGTCCTCGGGCAAGCGGATGACGCGCGGCAGTACGCGCGGGGCCTGGACGATGGCGGCACCGGAATTGCGGCCGAACGCGTCCTTGCCTTCCAGTTCGACGGCGAAATTGAGGCTTTTGTTCAGGACGCGGGGAAAAGGGTGCGAGGGATCGAGTCCGATCGGCGTCAGCACCGGCATCACTTCGCGGAAGAAATAGCTGGAGACCCATTGGCGTTGTGCTTCGTTCCAGTCAGAGCGTCGCAGGAAGCGAATGCTCTGTTCCGCCAGTTTGGGCAGCACATCCTCGTTGAGCAGCACATATTGTTCATCGACGAGCGCGTGGGCGTCCTGGCTGACGAGGGTGAGAGCCTGTTGCGCCGTCAAACCGTCTGTGGTGATGACGGTCGAGTTGAGCTTCACCTGTTCCTTGAGTCCGGCGACGCGGATCTCGAAAAATTCATCGAGGTTGCTGCTGACGATGCACAGGAAGCGCAGCCGTTCCAGTAGCGGTATCGCAGGATTCCGCGCTTGCGCCAAGACGCGCCGGTTGAAAGCCAATATCCCGCGTTCGCGGTTGAGGTAATGCGCCGGCGGAAAAGTTTCGGCGCCGGTCTTGAGTATGTCGATGCGATGGGTCATGACGGTATTGAATCAGGAATGGTTGGCGCATGCAATTCGGCTGAGTTTGTTGCATCTCCGTGACATTCGTATGACAGCGAAGCGACACGCCTGTTTTTGACGAAGGCGCACGAATGATTGCGGGCTTGGGCGTGTAGAATCGAGCGGTCGCATTCCTATGAGGCTGGCCCACATGTCGCACGAGCAGGTCGCAGCAGTCGATCTGGGGTCCAACAGTTTCCACCTCCAGATCGGTCGCGTGCTGGACGACCAGATCTATTCTCTCGACACGCTCAAGGAGCCGGTCAGACTGGCGTCGGGGCTGACGCCGGACAAGTTGCTGGACGAGTCGGCCCAGCAGCGCGCCCTGGCGACGCTGGGTCGATTCGGCGAGCGTCTGCGCGGCTTCCAGTCCGGCGCGGTGCGCGCGGTAGCGACCAACACCCTGCGCGTCGCGAAAAACGCCCGCGTTTTTCTGCCACAGGCCGAAGCGGCGCTGGGTTTCCCGATCGAGGTGATCGCCGGGCGCGAGGAAGCCCGACTCATCTACATCGGCGCAGCACACGCCTTGCCGCCGACGCGTTCAAAGCGCCTGGTCATCGATATCGGCGGCGGTTCGACCGAATTCATCATTGGCAAGAAGGTCGAGCCCTTGATGATGGAATCGCTCTACATGGGGTGTGTCAGCTATTCCTTGCGTTTCTTTCCCGACGGCAAGGTCGATAAGCGACGCCTTCTTGAAGCGGAGGTGTCGGCGGCCCGCGAGGTTCAGTTGATCGCCCAGAAGTATCGTGAGGCCGGCTGGACGGAAACGGCGGCGGCGTCGGGGACGGCCCGGGCGATTGCCGACCTGCTGGAAATGAACGGGCTGAATCCCGGCGGCGCGTCGGGCATCAGCCGGGACGGTTTGATGACGCTGCGCGGCTTGCTCTTGCGAGCGGGGTCGGTGGCCCAGTTGCGTCTCGACGGTCTGCGTGCCGATCGCGTACCGGTGCTGGCCGGTGGCATTGCGATCATGTCGGCCATTTTCACTACGCTGGGCATCGATCGCATGATCTATTCGGAGGGCGCGCTGCGGCTCGGTGTGCTCTACGATCTGCTCGGGCGCTACCAGCAGCATGACATGCGGGACGCGACGGTCCGCCAGTTCATGCGGCGTTACCAGGTCGATCTGCGCCAGGCGGCGCGCGTGCAGGAAACGGCGCTGACACTGCTGCGCCGGATGGTCGATGTGACGCAGCCCGAAAACCTGTCCGAACTGCGGCTGCTCGAATGGTCGGCGGCCTTGCATGAAATCGGCTTATCTATTTCGCATAGCGGTTACCACAAACACGGCGCCTATATCGCTGCAAACGCAGATATGCCGGGGTTTTCGAGGAAAGATCAGGAGCGGCTTTCGTTCATGATCCTCGGTCAGCGCGGCAAGCTCGAACGCGTCAATTCAATCCCGGTGAGCGACGCACTCTGGCGTTCGGTCTTCTGCCTCCGGCTCGCCGCCTTGCTGCACCGCTCACGCGACGATCATCCCTTGCCGTCGCTCCGTTTGCGTATGGTCGATGGCGAGTTCCAGATGGACTTGCCGATCGCCTGGCTGCAGGCCAATCCGCTCAGCGCCGCCGCCCTTGCCGACGAAGTGCAGACCTGGGGGCGGGTGGGACGCGGGGTCCGCATCCGGCGTCGCAGCGTTCTGGAGGGACAGGACTGAGATGGCCGACGTCGATGCGCTGATTCGTGAGGAGGCCAACGTCGCCCGCGTCGACCTGGTCGGCGACTGGACGCTCGCCAATCTGCCGATGCCGCTGGCAGCGCTGGAAGCGCGTCTGGTCGCGCTCCTGGCGCGTTCGCCGTGCTGGGATTTGAGTCGCATCGAGCGCCTCGACAGTGCCGCGGCTTTGCTCGTCTGGCGCTCCTGGGGGCGGCGGTGGCCGGACCAGGTCATCGTCGGTGATGCGCTGCGCGCCGTCTTTGATCGTGCCGCCGCTGTACCGCGGATCGATGCGCCGGAGCCTACGGCCGATTACCTGCGCGGGGTTGTCGCCCTGGGCCGGGTCATGCTGTCTGCTGCAAGGAACCTGCGCGACCTCGTCACCTTGTTCGGCCAGCTGGTGCTCGATATCGGCTATTTGTGCGCCCATCCACAGGACATTCCCTGGCGCGAGTTTTCCGCCAATATCTATCGCAGCGGCACACAGGCGCTGCCAGTGATTGCGCTTGTCGGTTTCCTGATCGGCATCGTGTTGTCCTTTTTGTCGGCGCTGCAGTTGAAGACCTTCGGCGCCGACATCTATATCGTCAATCTGCTCGGCATCGCCATTATTCGCGAACTCGGTCCGGTCATCGTCGCGGTGCTCGTCGCCGGACGTTCGGGATCGGCAATGACGGCGCAGATCGGTGTGATGCGCGTCACCGAGGAGATCGATGCGCTGGCGACGATGGGGGTGTCGCGCAGTCTGCGTCTCGTCCTGCCCAAGGTGGCGGCCTTGTCGCTCGTCGTGCCGCTTCTGGTTGTGTGGTGTTCGGCGGCGGGGATCGTCGGCGGGATGGTGTCGGCCAACCTCGAGATGGGACTCGCTTACGGCTATTTCATCGATGCATTGCCGCGCGTGGTGCCCTTGTCCAATTTGTGGATCGGTCTGGGCAAAGGCTGGGTTTTTGGCTTTGTCATCGCGCTGATTGCGTGTCATTTCGGACTCAAGGTTCGGCCGAATACGGAGAGCCTGTCGCAACGCACGACAACGTCGGTGGTTTCGGCCATCACGCTGGTGATCATCGTCGATGCGATCATCGCCATCTTCACCCGCACGGTCGGCATTCCGGGGGCGGGGTGATGGTACGCGACGATGTGATGACGTCAGTACCCGTGGTTCGGGTGCGAGGGGTGTCGACACGCTTCGGTGCGACGACGGTGCATCGGGATATCGATCTCGATGTGGCGGCGGGCCAGGTGCTTGGCCTGGTCGGCGGTTCCGGCAGCGGCAAGACGACCTTGTTGCGCGAGATCGTCGGCTTGTTGAAACCTGAGCGTGGGTCCGTCG
Source organism: uncultured Propionivibrio sp. (assembly GCF_963666255.1). NCBI lineage: Bacteria > Pseudomonadati > Pseudomonadota > Betaproteobacteria > Rhodocyclales > Rhodocyclaceae > Propionivibrio > uncultured Propionivibrio sp. The sequence continues at coordinate 284,349 of NZ_OY762655.1, forward strand.
AGTTGTTCGGCGTGTCGGTTTTCGATGCCGATCCGGTTGTGCGCAAGGCCTTGCGGCGGCGTTTCGGCGTGTTGTTCCAGCATGGCGCGCTCTTTTCGGCCTTGTCGGTGCATGACAATATCGCATTTCCCCTGCGTGAATTGCGCGGTCTGGACGAAGACCTGATCGGTGATCTCGTGCGGCAGAAACTGGCCATGGTCGAGTTGCTGCCGGCGCACGGAAAACTGATGCCGGCGGAACTTTCGGGCGGTATGGTCAAGCGTGTGGCATTGGCGCGGGCGCTCGCGCTGGAGCCGGAACTGCTGGTGCTGGATGAGCCGACGGCCGGGCTCGATCCCGATCTCGCCGACAATTTCGTCAGGCTCATCGAGATGCTGCAGCGGCAACTCGGTTTTACCGTTGTCATGGTCACGCACGATCTGGATACGCTGGCGGGACTCGCCAGTCATGTCGCAGTGTTGGCGGAGCAGCGTATCATTGCCTGCGGGCGGCCGGCGGAGGTGCTGGCGTTCGACCACCCGTTCATCCGTAATTTCTTTTGTTCGGAGCACGCGCTCGCCGCGCTGAGAAACAAATAACCATGGAAAATCGTGCGCATGCGCTGTTTGCCGGAATATTCACGCTTCTGCTGGGTGTGTCGGCGGTATTGGCGCTCTGGTGGTTCGGTGGCAAGAGCGAGGATACGCGCAGCTACCTCGTCGTTGCGACAAAGAATGTGACCGGTCTCAATGCGCAGGCCCAGGTGCGTTACCGCGGTGTCCGCGTCGGTCGCGTCGAGCAGATCGATCTCGACAGTTCGGACATCCGTTCGACACTCATCCGCATTCGTATCCGGGCCGACATCCCCGTCACCGAGGGGACCATCGCCAAGCTTGGCTTCCAGGGCGTGACCGGCATCGCCCATGTGCAGCTCGAAGATGCCGGTACGCAGCCGCGTGCGTTGGCGGGCATCAACGGCGGCCTGCCACGTATTCCGATGCGCGATTCCTTCGTCCAGGAGCTCGCGGAAACCGGTGCCGAGACCTTGCATAATGTCCGTGACATCGTGGTTGGCATCAACCAGCTCCTGAGTCCTGACAACCGCCAGTCGATCGCCCGGACGCTGGCCAATGTCGAAGCGGCGACAGCGCAGACACGGGCCATGTCGGAGCAACTGCGTGTTTTGCTTTCGTCCGAGAATATCCGGCATTTGCAGGCGACCTTGCAGAGTGCCGAACGCGCGGCCGATCAGGTCGGGCCGCTGTTTACCGAAACGCGGGCATTGGTGGCCGGTCTGCGCGAGGTCAGTGAAAAGGTTGATCGCTTGATTGGCGATCCGGTGGCCGGTGCCTCAGGCGCGCTCGTGCCGGGCGTCAATGAACTGACCGGCGAACTGACGACGACGTCCCGGCAATTGAACCGCGTGCTGCAGGTGCTGGAAGAATCGCCGCAGAGTCTGCTCTTCGGCGGACGGCGGTTGGTGCCGGGGCCGGGTGAAACCGGGTTTGTCGCGCCGGCCGAACGAAAGGAATCGCAATGAGGCGAGGGTGGGGCTTGCTGCTTGGGGGATGGGTTCTGCTGTTGTCGGCGTGTGCTGTCGGTTCGCGTCAGTTGCCGCCTTCGACGGTGTATGACTTCGGATTTGCAGGCACGGCCGGCGCGGGCGGCGGCGCCTGGTCCGGTGTGGCGCTCGAGGTTCGTACGCCGCCGTGGTTCGATGCATTGAGCATCGACTATCGCCTGAATTATGACGATCCACTGCGTCCGCGCGAATATGCCGACAGTCGGTGGGCCGCCAATCCGGGGATTCTGATCGCGCAGCGATTGCGTCAGTCTCAGGGCTTCTCCGTGGCAGCCGCGGCATCGCCCTGTCTCTTGCGCATCGAGGTGCAGGAGTTCTCGCACGTCTTTGACGCGCCGGCCGCGAGCCGCGGCGTGCTTCAGGGCAGCATGACGCTGGTCGATGGCAAGCGACGCGCCGTCGCCGAGCGGCGCTTTTTCGTCGAACGGGCAGCGCTAAGGTCTGACGCGCGCGGTGGCGTCGAGGCGCTGGTCCGGACAGTGTCCGGCTTCGAGGAACAACTGCTTGCCTGGCCGAAGGCGCTTGGAACAAATCCGGACGCCAGCGGGTGTTTCTCCCGTTCGTCGCCGAAGTAGGACGTTCATCGCCAGGGTCTCCGTGGGCGCGCCATGATGGTGCGCGGTCGTTCCACGTCTTTCGTCCGGCACCGTTTTGGGGTGTTCTTCGCGGGCGGATATGGCATGGGCGCTTCCAGTCGCTCTCAAACAAATGCGTCGTGTGCGCCGTTTCTTCGGGTGCGGTTGTTGCTTATGGACTGCGCATGGGAGAACGGAGCATGTCGTCATGCAATTTCTACGTCGTCTTATCGGGAACCTGAGCGTCAGCCGAAAGCTGGTCCTGATCTATGTGCTGGATTTGTCGGCGGTGTTGTTCGTGTCGACGATCCTGATCAACGAGAAATACATTGCCATCAATTTTGCCCGCAAGGAGTTGGCGGGGACTGCTTACGTTGGTGTCTTGCGTGATGCGTTGATCCCGGTTGTCATTGAGGGTATGCCCGGCGGGACGGCGGCAGCTCTGCCCGCGATTCGCGCGGCCGAGACGCGCTTCGGCGGATCCTTGGGCTCGGCTGATGTGGCGGAGCGCCTGGCAGGCCGGGTCGAGACGGTGCTCAACGGCTCGCAGGAAGCCAAGGCGGCACTTACCGCGATGACTTCGGCATTGCAGGGGCTGGTAACGCGCATCGGCAACCAGTCGAACCTGATCCTTGATCCCGATCTCGACAGTTACTATACGATGTCCTTGCTGATCATCCGTTTTCCGGAATTGTTCGACGTCATCCTCCGCGTTGACGACAAGGCCGAAGCGGTGGCTCGGGCGTCGTCGGCTTCGCTGCGGCAGCAACGTCAGGTCGAATATCTGATCGTCGAGGGGCAACTCGATGCCCTGACGCGCGGTATTGTTTCCGATTATGAAGAAGCCATTGCCGCGGGCCAGCCGATGCTGGCGGAGGCGTTGAATCCGTCGAAGGCGGCCTTGCTCGGCGCGATCGAGACCTTGCGACAATCGACACGACAGTTGGCGCTGACGTCCACATCGTTGCCCTCGCTTTCAGGCGCGCGGGACATTGCGTTGAGGACGTTGTTTTCGGCGTGGACCGACGTTGGCAATACGCTCGATACATTGCTCAAAACGCGCATCGATTCGCTGTTTTCACGCATGTGGTGGCATCTCGGGACGGCCGGTGCCTTGCTGGCGCTGATTCTGAGCGTGGTGTATTTCGTCGCGCGCATGATCGTTGTGCCGATCCGGCGCTTGTCCGAAGTGGCCGACGATGTCAGCGGGTCGGGCGATTACCGTTTGCGGGCGCACTGGACGTCGGGCGATGAACTGGGGCGCTTGGTCAAGTCCTTCAACCTGATGCTGGAAAAACTCGATCGCTCCCGTCGTGTCGAGCAGGAGCTGGCGGCCAGCGCCCGTGCGGCGGAGGCGCAGCGTGAGTTGCTCGAAGCCATTCCGATCCCGCTGATGGTGACGGCCATTCCGCATCACGAAATCCTGCATACCAACCAGTGGGCGCTCGGGTGGCTACAGGACAGCGCGCGCGATCCGTGGTTGAAGAGCCTGGATTCGTCGCGTCGTGTCCGCTTCTTTCAGCAGTTATCGGATCACGGTGTCGTCAGCGAGTTCGAGGTGCTCTGGAACGACGGCAAGAAGGCGCACTGGGCGCTACTCTCGGCGCGGCGCCTGCGTTATCAGAATCATGACGCCGTATTGACCGCGTTTACACCGATCAGTCAGATCAAACAGATGGAGGCGCGGCTGGAGTTGTGGGCCAAGGTATTCGAGGCATCGTCGGAGAGCATCATGGTGACGAATGCCGAGCGTCGGATCGTCACCGTCAACCGGGCTTTCTGTCGCAGCACCGCGTACGATTCGACTGAAGTGCTCGGCGAGACGCCTGAGTGCCTGCGGTCGGATCATCATTCGGACGCCTTCTTCGATCAGTTGTGGAGCACCGCGATGGTCCGGGGGTCGTGGCAGGGCGAGGTCTGGCTGCGGCGCAAGACCGGCGAAAATTTTCCTGTCTGGGCGGTCATCAATGCGGTCCGCGACAAGGACGGGGAAATCACCCATTTCGTCATCGCCGCGCTGGATATCACGGAACGCAAGGAGCATGAGAAACGCATCAGCCATCTCGCGCACCATGATCCCCTGACCGATCTGCCCAATCGCGCGCTTTGTCTCGATCACCTGAACAAGGCGATGCAGCAGGCCGAGCGTAGCGGCAAGCATGTCGGTGTCCTGTTCATCGATCTCGATCGATTCAAGAATATAAACGACTCTCTCGGACATCATATTGGCGACGGCTTGCTGCGTTCGGTGGCGCAACGTCTGCTCGACGCGGTACGTGCTGGCGATACCGTCAGCCGCATCGGTGGTGACGAATTCGTGATCATCTTCCATGCCATTGCCGGTCGTGACGAAATCGAGCATATCGTCAATAAGCGGATGATTCCGGCCGTTCGCCGGCCGCATGACGTCGATGGTGCCGAGCTTGTGGTGTCGTGCAGCGTCGGTGTCGCGGTTTATCCAGAGGATGGTGGCGATGTCGACACGCTGATGCGCAATGCCGATGCGGCGATGTATCAGGCCAAGTTCGTCGGTCGCAACAACGCGCAGTTCTTTACTGCGGAGATGAACCGGCATGCCCGGGAGCGGGGTGAGCTCGAACAGGATCTGCGTGACGTCATCGATCGTGGCGAACTTCAGTTGGTCTATCAGCCGCGGATCGATGCGCGGACTTCGCGCATGGTCGGTGTGGAGGCCTTGCTACGCTGGAATCATCCGGTCCACGGGCGGATATCGCCGTCGCGGTTCATTCCCATCGCCGAGGAAAGCGGGCACATCATTGCCATCGGCTATTGGGTCTTCGCCGAAGCCTGTCGTCAGCAAGTCCGCTGGCGCGAGCAAGGGTTCGGCGATATCTTCATTTCGGTGAATCTGTCCGCGTGCCAGTTTCGTGATCAGCAGTTGATTGAATCCCTTCGCTCGGCGCTTGAGGAACAGGGCGCAGATCCCGCATTCATGGAACTGGAACTGACCGAAACCTTGCTGATGGAAGACATGGAAAATACCATTCGCATCTTGCACGGGATCAAGGCCTTGGGTGTCTCTCTGGCGGTCGATGATTTCGGCACGGGCTATTCGAGCCTCAATTATCTCTACCGCTTTCCGATCGACAAGCTGAAGATCGATCGCTCGTTCGTTGGTGACATGCTCGATGATCCCAAGGATCTGGCGATCACGCAGGCGATCATCGGTCTCGGACACACGCTGGGCTTGCGGGTCGTCGCCGAAGGGGTGGAGGAGGTCGAGCAGGGCGTGGCGCTGGCGGCGTCGGGCTGCGACGAACTGCAGGGCTACTATTTCAGCGTACCGGTTCCGCCCGGCGAGGTTTTCTCGAATGTCATGAACAGGCTGCCGCGGCGCGCCATGCAGGCGGTGGACGCCTGATCAGGAAGATCATTGGCCCGCCGGGCGGGCCAATGATTGTTCCGGCTATTCCTGGCGCCAGTTGGAGGCGAAACGCAGACGGGCGTTCTTGAGGTGCCGGTGCATGGCTGTGCGCGCGGCTTTCGGGTCGTTACGCTTGACCGCTTCAAGGATTTCCCGGTGTTCGAGAATCGAGCGCTGCCAGACCTGCTCGTTATGGAAATGGTCTTCAAGGCGAATGTAGACCACTTGTTCCCGCGGCGCCCACAGTGCCTGGATGGCGAGCAGGAGTGCGGTGTTGCCCGAGGCAGCGGCCATCGCGAAGTGGAAATTACGATCGAATTCGAGGCGTCGCGGATCCGATGCCGAGCAGCACACCATGTCTCCCATGGCCTGCGAGAGTTCGGCGATCTGTCCCGCTGTGGCGTTCTTCGCAGCCAGGGCGGCGACGTCGGGTTCGATCAGGTCGCGGGCGAAGAGCACTTCGAACGGTCCGGGCATCGGGACGGCAGCGCTGCTTGTCGATGTCGACTCGCTGCGGATTTCCTTGTTGTCGAGCACGAACACGCCGGCGCCGCCGCGGATTTCGACGCGGCCTTCGACTTCGAGTGCGATCAGCGCTTCACGCACGGTGGGTCGGCTGACGTTGAGTTGCTCCGCCAGAATACGTTCGGCCGGCAGGCGCTCGCCGGGTTTGTATTCGCCTGAGTCGATCAGCCGGCAAATTTGGTCAGATATTTGGCGATAGAGGCGGCGGTTGTCGATCGATACGATTGGCATGGCTGTCGAAATAAGTCTCTTGTTTTGAAAGGGTTGTCTGTATTTTCCGCAGCGAAGGAAGATTAGTGTTTGAATCTCCTTATATTCGGAATTGTACGCGATTTTGCATCGCGACCGTCAGTATCCCATTGTTTGTCCGGTTTCTTTGTGCCGAATTTGAATGCAAAAGCCTGTTTGTTAGGGTAAAATGGCGGTTTTTCGTTTTTGTAGGCAGGGTTGCCGGCGCAGGTGGTCGGTAATCGGAGTAGGTCCTTTTTTCAACATGGGTTGACACATGGCAAATAAGCTAATTTACGTTTTTGGAGCATCGCAGACAGACGGTGCCGCGGACATGAAGAACACGCTCGGTGGCAAGGGTGCGAACCTCGCCGAGATGTGCCGCCTGGGGATTTCGGTGCCGCCTGGATTTACCATCGCGACCGATGCCTGCACGATCTACACCGAACAGGGTCAGGATGCCGTGCGCAAGGTCATCGAAGCCGAAGTCAAGCAGGGCGTGGCTTTTGTCGAGAAGGAAATGGGCAAGACCTTCGGTGATGCCAACGATCCGCTGCTCGTTTCGGTTCGCTCCGGTTCGCGCGCTTCGATGCCGGGCATGATGGACACCATCCTGAACCTGGGCCTGAACGACGAAGCCGTCGTCGGCCTGGCCAAGAAGTCGGGTAACGAACGCTTCGCCTGGGATTCGTATCGTCGCTTCATCCAGATGTACGGTGACGTTGTCATGGGCCTCAAGCCCGAGAAGAAGGAAGACCACGACCCGTTCGAGGAAATCATCGACGAGATCAAGGCGAAGAAGGGTGTCGAGCTTGACACGGAGCTTTCCGTCGACGACCTCAAGCACATGGTTGCCGAATTCAAGGCGCTGGTGAAGAACCGCCTCGGCCGCGAATTCCCGAACGATCCGTGGGAACAACTGTGGGGATCGGTCATGGCCGTTTTCCAAAGCTGGAACAACGATCGTGCCGTGCTCTATCGCAAGATGAACGATATTCCCGATTCCTGGGGTACCGCCGTCAACGTCCAGTCGATGGTCTTCGGCAACCTCGGCGACAACAGCGGCACCGGTGTGGCCTTCACCCGCGATGCGGCGACCGGCGAAGACATGTTCAACGGTGAATTCCTGATCAATGCGCAGGGCGAAGATGTCGTTGCCGGCATCCGTACGCCGCAGCAGATCACGCTCGAAGGTTCGCGCCGCTGGGCCGTTCTCGCGCAGGTCAGCGAAGAAGAGCGCAAGAGCAAGTACCCGTCGCTTGAAGAAGTGATGCCGGCGATCTACGAGCAACTCGTCAAAACCGAGACCGCGCTGGAAAATCACTACAAGGACATGCAGGACATCGAGTTCACCATCCAGGAAAACAAGCTCTGGATGCTGCAGACACGTTCGGCCAAGCGCACCGGCGCTGCCCTCGTGCGCACCTCGATCGAAATGCTGCAGCAGGGCATGATCGACGAAAAGACCGCGCTGCAACGCGTCGGTGCCGATCGTCTGAACGAGCTCCTGCACCCGGTGTTCGACGGTGCCGCGATCAAGAAGGCGAAGTCGATCGCCAACGGCCTGCCGGCTTCGCCGGGCGCCGCGACCGGCCAGATCGTGTTCTTCGCTGACGAAGCGGAAGAATGGGTCGCGCAAGGCAAGGACGTCATCCTGGTCCGCCAGGAAACCTCGCCGGAAGACCTGCGCGGCATGGCCGTCGCCCAGGGCATCCTGACCGCCCGTGGCGGCATGACCTCGCACGCGGCGGTGGTTGCCCGCGGCATGGGCAAGTGCTGCGTCTCCGGTGCCGGCGCCGTTCGCGTCGATCCGAAGGCTCGTACGATGACGGTCGGTGGCGTGGTCTACAAGGAAGGCGACTGGATCTCCCTCGACGGTTCGAAGGGCCAGGTCTACGCCGGCAAGATCGACACCAAGGACGCCGATCTGTCGGGTGACTTCGGCAAGCTGATGGAACTCGCCGACAAGTACAAGCGCCTGGCCATTCGTGCCAACGCCGATACGCCGGAAGATGCCCGTGTGGCACGCAACTTCGGTGCCGTCGGTATCGGCCTGTGCCGTACCGAGCACATGTTCTTCGAAGGCGACCGCATCAAGGCTGTCCGCGAAATGATTCTGGCGCACGATGTCGCCGGTCGTCGCAAGGCCCTCGAGAAGCTGCTGCCGATGCAGCGTGGCGACTTCGAAGGCATTTACAAAGCGATGGACGGCCTGCCTGTTACGGTTCGTCTGCTCGATCCGCCGCTGCACGAGTTCCTGCCGCACGACGAAGCCGCTCAGCGCGAGATGGCCAAGGAAATGGGCCTCAGCTACGAAGAGATCAAGCATCGCGTCGATGACCTGCACGAAGCCAACCCGATGATGGGCCACCGCGGCTGCCGCCTCGGTATTACCTATCCGGAAATCACCGAAATGCAGGCGCGCGCGATCATTGAAGCGGCGCTCAACGCCAAGGCCCAGGGCATTACGCCGAAGGTCGAGATCATGGTTCCGCTGGTCGGCACGCTGCGTGAATTCAACCTGCAGGCCAAGCTCATCCGTGCGACGGCCGAGGCTGTGTTCGCCGAGCGCAACGCGACCATCGATTACCTGCTCGGTACGATGATCGAAACGCCGCGCGGCGCGCTGGTGGCGGATGCCATCGCCAAGGAAGCCGAGTTCTTCTCGTTCGGTACCAACGACCTGACGCAGATGACGCTGGGCTTCTCGCGTGATGACATCGGCAAGTTCCTGCCGTGCTACCTCGACGAAGGCGTCTACGAAGTCGATCCGTTCCAGTCGATCGATCAGACCGGTGTCGGCCAACTCGTCCAGGCGGCTGCCGACAAGGGTCGTGCGACCCGCACGGGCATCAAGCTCGGCGTCTGCGGTGAGCACGGTGGCGATCCGGCCTCGATCGGCTTCTTCAACAAGGTGGGCCTCGACTACGTCAGCTGCTCGCCGTTCCGTGTGCCGATCGCTCGTCTGGCTGCTGCTCAGGCTGCAATCAACGAGTAATCGGGTTTTACACGCGTTTCACAAACAAAACCGCCAGTCTTCGGACTGGCGGTTTTTTTATGGGCGATCGTGCGAACTTTTCGGCGGGGATGTCGTTGGCATGGGGCGGGACGTTCCGCCGGAGTGCGGAGGCGGTGGGTTGTCGCGGCAGCGGGGGCCGCGCTTGCGGTGCTATTCTGGCAGTGCCTGGCGCGCGGCTTTTACGAATTCGCTCGTGTAGGTGTTGGCCAGATTGATCGGTTTTCCCTGAACGGCCTTGTCGAATTCGCGCAGGATGCGAAGCACTGTCGGTGGGCCGTTTTCCGGCATCATTCCGTCGGCGGTGAACATCGATTTGCCTGCTTTCAACGCTTCGATGTAGAGCAGCTTTTCCTCGCCGTAATATTCTGGAGGCATTTTTTCGGCGATCTCGCGGGCCTCGTGCGTGTCGATGTAGCGCAAGGTCTTGACGAAGGCGGTGACGATCTTCTGCACCGCGTCCCGGTTCTTGTCGACCCATGCTTTCGGCATGTAGAGGCAGGCGCCGGGATAAGTGCCGCCGAGCACTGTTTCGGTACTGGCGACGCTCCGCAGATCGACGAGAATGCTGGCGTCACCATAGGCGGTGAGGCGCGACAGGGTCGGTTCCGTGGTCATGCCGGCGTCGATCTTTCCCTGGCGAAGCGCTGCAATGAATTTCTCACCGGCGCCGACGGGCAGGGTGGCGAAATCGCTGCTCTTGACGCCTGCATTGTTGGCAAGGAAGTGCATGAGGAAGTGGGTTGAAGAGCCAAGGGCGGTGACGCCGAGCGTTTTCCCCTTGAAGTCCGCCGGTGACTGGATGCGTTTCGCCGATGCCTTGGAAACCAGGACGACTTCGCCCGGAGCCTGGCTGAATTGAATCACCGACTGAACGAGTTTTCCTCGGGCCTGCAGATGGATCGTGTGGTCGTAAAACCCGATGACCCCCTGGGCGAGGCCGAGAAGCATTTCCTTCTCTGCGTTAGCGCCTGCCGGGACGCTGCGAAGTTCGATGTCCAGACCGGTTTGCTTGAGATAGCCGAGCTGTTCGGCGAGCTTGGCCGGCAGGTAGATCTGTTTCTCGATACTGCTGACGATGATCGTGATCTTGTCGGCCGCGGTAGCCGGCATGGCACCGACGCCGGTCGCGAGGAAAACGGCCAGGCGTATGACAATTGCGCTAAATGTCTTGCCCATCATGCTGGTCCCGATGACAAAGGAAAGAGTAGGTCGAATTGCAGTCCAGTGCCATCGGACGGCGTCGATGCACTGACCGTTCCGTCGAGCACGTCGCAAATTTCCTGGACGATCGCGAGTCCCAGTCCGGTCCCGTTGGCGTGCCCGGGGTCGATCCGGAAGAAGCGTTCGAAGATCCTGGCCTGCATTTCCAGCGGTACGCCGATGCCATCGTCGGCAATGATGACGTGAGCGCGGTCGCCGTCGCGGCGCAGCGAGACGGTGACGCTGCCGGGCTTGCCCATGTGCTGGACGGCATTGCTGATCAGGTTCGAGAAAATTTCCAGGAGGAGGTGCGGTTCGGCCGAGACGGAAAGCGATTCGTCAAAATCGTCGACGCCCAGTTCGATACCCTTTTGCTGGGCGAGCGGTGCCATCTGCTCGATAACCTGGGCGATGATCTCCGACAGGCGAACCGGCGCCTCGGTTGAGCGGTCACGCCGGTTTTGCTCGACCGAGGCGAGAACGAGCAATTGGTTGATCAGCTTGCTGCTTTCCCCCATCGTTTTTCGAATCGACTCAAGCGTGTCTGCCTGGCTCTGCGGGTTGTCGCCATTGCGTCTGGCGAAGTCGATCTGTGACGCCATGATGGCGAACGAAGTGCGCAGGTGGTGCGCCGTGTTGGAAACGAATTTTTCGTAGGACAACAGCGTGTGCCGCAGCTTTTCGGCATAGCCGTTGAGTGCGTGGATGACCGGTTGCAGTTCGGTCGGGGCGGTGCGCTCGTCAAGGATGTCAAGCGATCCCGGGCTGCGTTGCGCCAGCATGTGGCTGAAACGCATGAGCGGCTGGAGTGTCCAGCGCAAGGCGATGAAGAGGGCGACGACGGTGATTGACAGGACCAGCAGGTGTCCACGCACGGTCGACAGGATGAGACCGTCGCGGAATTCGTCATGGCCGCGCAGCGTCTGGGCGACCTGGGTGATGGCAAATTCATCCGAGGGGGCGTTTGTCAGTGCGTGAGCGAAGACAATCACGCGTACCGGTTCTCCGTCGATGCGGGTCATGAAATAGATGGGTTCTTCAATTTCAGTCCGGTTGGGGTAGGGCGGAAGCTCGTCGCCGCCGGCGATGAGCGTCCCTTTCTGGCTGTGCACCGCGTAATACACATGGTCCCGGTGGCGGCTCTTGAACAGCTCGAAAGCGGCCGGTGGGATGCTGATGTCGTAGGTTCCTTCATCGTAGAAGAGCTGGTCCGAGATGATTTCGGCGGAACCGTGCAGGAGGACCTTCTGTACCGAGGTGGCAATGCTCTCGGAATTACGGTAGATGACCGCGATATCGATCAGCAGGAGCAGGGCGGTTGGCAGCAGTATCCACAGGACCAGGCGGCTCTTGAGGCTGCGGAACCAGCGGCGTCGATTATTCGGCGACATGAGTCAGCATGTATCCGAGGCCACGCAGCGTGATGATCTGGGCGCCGCTGTGTTCGAGTTTCTTGCGCAGGCGGACGATGTAGATTTCGAGTGCGTTGGCGGTGACGAGTTCGTCGAGCGTGCTCAGGCTGTCGGCGAGTTCTTTCTTGGAAACGGTTTTTCCCGGAACGCGGATCAGCAATTCGAGCACGGCGTGTTCGCGCGGCGTCAGCGAAAGTGTCTTGCCGGCGCAACTGAATTGTCGCGAATTCGTGTCGAACTGGAGTTCGCCGCAACTGATGACCGGATTGGCTTTTCCGCTCGAACGGCGCAGCAGCGAGCGCAGCCGGGCCTCAAGTTCCTGAATGTCGAAAGGTTTTGCGAGGTAGTCGTCGGCGCCCAGGTTGAGGTTGTCGATGATGTTCTGCATCTTGTCCTGCGCGCTGATGATCAGAACCGGCACATTGTTGTTTGCATTGCGCAGGCTCTTGAGCAGGCTTTGTCCGTTAATGCCCGGAAGCATCAGATCGAGAAGAATGGCGTCATAGGATTGGGTGAGCAGGAACTGCGCCGCTTCTTCTCCGGTGAAGGCTTGCTCGACGACGTAGCCTGACTGCTGCAGCAGCTTGGTCAGCCAGGACGAGAGGTCCCGATTATCCTCGACGAGTAAGAGTTTCATGGGTTCCGACGGTCGTGACCGGTGTGTGCGGCGGTTAAGGGCTTCAAACGGAGCGCCAGTATGCCACTTTTGTTTCGCGTGCATAAGACGCAAAGCGCTTCGTCATTGGCGGCTCCAAAAAATGTCGGAACAGTGGATTCTCTGAAGGCTAACTGAAGGCTTTGCCTCCTTACAGTGGCGCCGCACGGTTCGTCATTGTGACGCGGTGCAGCCTAAGAATATTAACGGAGGATTCATGAGTCACAAGCAAAGTACACGCGGGGCGAAGCGCTCTGTCGCAAGCATGATCTTGTTTGGTTGCATGGCAACCGCAGCCGGTGGCGTTCATGCCGACGCGGCAAGCGACCTGTTGCGTGAAGTCGCCGCTCAGAAGGCGCGCCTTGAGCAACTCGAGAAGAAGCTCGAGGCAGTTACCAAAGAGGCCGCTGCGGCCAAGGAAACCGCCCGTGTGGCTCAGGAAAAGGTCGCTGCCGCGCCAGCGGCGGCTCCCGCCGAGGGCGGTTTGTTGCCGAAGGGCTTCTCCATTTACGGTATCGCCGATGCGGGTATGGAATATGGCGATTACGGCCAGGGCAACAAGCTGCGTGTCCAGAGCGGTCTGGGTTCGGCGAGCCGTCTCGGCTTCAAGGGCGAACGCGATCTCGGCAGCGAAATGACCGCCTACTTCCAGCTTGAAGCCGGCGTGTCGTTCGACAACGGTCAGAACACCGGTCACTCGAGCAACATCAGCAACCCGGGTCAGGGAACGGCGTCGTCGTCGGCGCCCAACACGACCGGCGTGGCGATCTTCTCGCGCAACACCTTCGTCGGCTTGAAGAGCAAGATTGGCGATGTCCGCTTCGGCCGCGACTATGCGCCGATCTATTCGATCACCAGCGCGTCCGACCCGTTCACCATTGGTGGTGCCACCGCCTTCCGTCTGTGGTCGAGCGCCGCGCTGAGCCGCTTCGACAACGGCGTGTATTACGCGTCTCCGAAACTTGGCGGCTTCCGCGTCAATACAGCGTACTCGGCCGGTATGGAAAACAACAGCAATGCCAACGTTGGTCTTGCCTCCGGGGCGACCAACAGCATCGGTCCGAAGGATGAGGGTAAGGGCTACAGCGCCAGCTTGACCTACGAAAACGGCCCCCTGTTCCTGGGTACCGGTTACCTGAATTACCTGAAGACGGGCGCCGTGACGGCGCCGGCCACCGAAAATACCCGCCGTACTTCCTGGAACCTCGCGGCCACGTATGACCTGAAGGTGGCGAAGCTGTACGGCCAGTTCCTCAGTGGCAAGGACGAACAAGCCGGCACCTCGCCGTCGGTTTCGCTGGATCGTCAGGTTTACTGGCTGGGTGTGGCGGTGCCGTTCGGCGGCGTGCATACCGTGCGCGGGGTCTATGGTCATCTTAATGACAAGATGTCGACGGACCGTGACTCGACCCATCTCGGTGTCGGTTATGAATACGCGCTCGACAAGCAGACCGATCTCTATGCTTACTACGCTCAGGTTTCGAACAAGAACGGCGGACAGAACTCGCTGTGTTCGGGCGGCACGTGCCAGGGCTATGACAAGGATACGAACCTGCCGGCGAACTTCACGCCGAAGTCGTTGATGCTGGGCGGACGTTACCGCTTCTGATCACTGTCGGCACAGTTTCAGGCCGGAAAGAAGGCCGTGTCACTCCTCCGCGGCCTTCTTTCGTTTTTTGTTTCTCCTGCCGGATCACTGTTTTGATTTGGCGTTATGCTTATAGAATCGGTCGCGGCGGTATCGTGCCGATCAGGAAGTGAAGAAGTACTGGTTTGTCGGATCCCGGGGCGTGGATGCGGCAAGCGGAATGACGAGTGGCGCGTTGCCTGCGTGCCAGCTGGTGTTCAATTTTGGAGGTTCGTCAAAATGAGTCAAACTGTTCTGGCGTATGCCGGATTCGCAATGATTATCGTGTTCATGTATCTGATCATGTCGAAGCGCATGTCGGCCATGAACGCGCTTGTCCTGATCCCGATCGTTGTGGCGCTGGCGCTCGGTTTTCATGACGCCAAGTTCGGCAAGATGATGATGGACGGCGTGCGCAAGGTGGCGCCGACCGGCATCATGATCTGCTTTGCCATTCTTTTCTTCGGCACCATGATCGATGCCGGCATGTTCGATCCGATCATCGAGAAGATTCTCAAGGCCGTTCACGGCGATCCGCTCAAGGTCTGTATCGGCACGGCGGCGCTGGCGACCGCGATCTCGCTGGACGGTGACGGTTCGACGACCTACCTCGTCACCTGTACCGCCATGTTTGGCGTGCACCGTCGCATTGGCATCAACCCGCTGATCCTGCCCTCGCTCGCGGTGCTCGAAAACAGCGTCATGAACATCATTCCCTGGGGCGGGCCGACCGGGCGCGTCCTGGCCTCGTTGAGCATCGAAGCGAAGGACGTCTTCGTGCCGATGGTGCCGGGGATGGTGCTCGGCACGCTCTTCGTGTTCGGTCTGGCCTATTACTGGGGCAAGAAGGAACGTGCGCGCATCGGCGTCATCGATTTCACGCACGACGGCAGCCATTCGGCTGTTTCGGAAGATCCCGAGGCCGAGAAACTGCGCCGTCCGGAGAAGTTCTGGATCAATATCGCCCTGACCTCGGTGTTGCTGGTTGCGCTGATGGTTGAACTGATGCCGCTGGCGATCCTGTTCATCATCGGCACGGCGCTGGCGCTGATGATCAACTACACGACCAAGGAACAGCAGGCGCGCGTCGTGGCCAACGGCGCCAATGCGATGCCGGTGGTGTCGCTGATTTTCGCGGCCGGCGTGTTCATGGGCATCATGGACGGTACCAAGATGATCGAATCGATGTCGAAGATGATCATCTCCTGGATCCCCGTCGAGATGGGCCCGCACTTCCCGCTGATTACTTCGCTGATCAGCCTGCCGGGCACCTTCTTCATGACCAACGACGCCTTCTACTTCGGCGTGCTGCCGGTCCTGACCAAGGCGGCTGCGGAATATGGCATTCCCGCCTATGAAATGGGCCGTGCCGCCCTGATCGGCCAAGGCATGCACCTGCTCAGCCCGCTGGTTCCTTCGACCTACTTGCTGGTTGGTCTTGGTAAGGTGGAATTCGGCGATCTGCAGAAGTTCGCCATCCTCCCCGGTATCTGCATTTCGCTGATCTGGCTGGCGACGGCGCTGCTGATGGGCAACATCCGTATCTGATTATCGTGTCTTGTCCTCAGGCGGCGGGGGAACCCGCCGCCTGAAAACCGATTGAAAGTTTCATCAGTCTAGAATCCCCTTCTTTGGGGAATGCTCAATTGATCGCTGAATTGTTGTCCGGCAGAGGCGTTTTCGAGGCCAAGGCGCTGATAGAACGGAGCGGCTTGTCGTTTGAAGCGGGCTTCGATGAGATGTTCGGCCTTTACGAGGCAGGGCAACTCGTCGCCGCCGGGGCGCGGGCGGGCAATATTCTCAAGATGCTGGCGGTCGAACCCGCCTATCAGGGCGGTGCGGCGCTGGGCGAACTGGTGACGAGCCTGCTCAACCGTGCCCGGGCTGCGGGCCACGAATCGCTGTTCATCTACACCAAGCCAGAATACGCGACGAGCTTCGAGGCGCTCAATTTCAGATTGCTTGCCAGTCAGGGCAAGGTCGCGCTGCTCGAATACGGTGGTGGCTTCAATGCCTGGCTGGCATCGTGCCGCCGTGCGGAGAGGCAAGGGCCTGCCGGTGCCGTGGTGATGAACTGCAATCCGTTTACGAATGGGCATCGTTATCTCGTCGAGACGGCGGCGCGCCAGGTCGACACGCTCTATTTGTTTGTCGTGCGCGAGGATCGTTCGATTTTTCCGTTCGACGTTCGTTTCAAACTGGTCGAGGCCGGCGTGCGCGACCTCGACAATGTCATCGTGATGGATTCCTCGCAATACATTGTCAGTGGCGCGACCTTCCCGACCTACTTTCTCAAACAGGACGATCCGGTTGCGCGCATTCAGATGGAACTCGATGCGACCTTGTTCGGAACGCGCATCGCGCCGGCCTTCGGGATTACCCGCCGCTTCGTCGGGACCGAACCCTGTTGTCCGCTGACCGGCGGATACAACGAAGCGATGAAGCGCATTTTGCCGGGACTCGGCGTCGAGGTTGTCGAGGTCGAGCGCAAACAGGTTTCCAGCGGGGTGATCAGTGCTTCCCGCGTACGTGAATTGATCGGCATGAACGAACTCTCCCGCCTGGAGGAATTCGTTCCGCCGACGACGCTCGCCTATCTGATGAGTGACGCCGCCGCGCCGATACGGAAGAAATTGCAATTAAAGACAGGAGCCAATCTATGAAGATCGTGAAGAAGGGGCAGGCGGGGACGATGCAGTCCAGCGACCTGATGGTGACGGTCGAACCTGCCGATGAGTTAGTCATCGACATCCAGTCGACGGTCAAGAAGCAGTTCGAGCATCTCATTCGCGCCAAGCTCGAAGAGGTGCTGGCACGCTGTGGCGTGACGGCCGGAAAAATCGGCATCAGCGATCGCGGTGCGCTTGATTATGCAATCGAGGCGCGGCTGGAAGCGGCGCTCCAACGAGCAGGAGGTGAATGATGGAAAACAAGGGACTGTCGTACAAGGAATACTCGCAGGGGCGTCGTTTCCTGGTCAAGATTCTGCCGGGCGAGAGCCTGGTGGCGCGGATCGCCGACATGATCAAGGTCGAGAAGATCCAGGCGGCCGTCGTGCTGTCGGCGATCGGCTCGGTCAAGAACGTCAAGCTCAAGGACATCAAGAGCGGTGCGAAGCTGCCGATCACGCCGGCGCGCCTGGTCACGCATGACATCGAAGGTCCGCTCGAATTGCTCGGCATTTCCGGCAACATCGTTCCGGCCGAGGGCGAGGGCATCGATTGCCACTTGCATATCATGGCCTCGAAGGCGTCGGGTGACGTCGTCGGCGGCCACATGTTCGAAGCCGAAGTGTTCGCGACCTGCGAGATCGTGCTGGTCGAGCTGGTGCTTGATGGGGTCGAGCGTCACCTGTCCAAGGAAGGCGGCACGCCGACCATTTTCTTCACGGGAGCCTGATCCATGGCCGAACTCAAACTGCGCCGGTCCTTGCTCTACGTACCCGGCAACATGCCGTCGATGCTGCAGAACATTCCGCTGTTCAATTGCGATGCCATCCAGATCGACCTGGAAGACGCCGTACCGTACAGCGAAAAAGATGCTGCGCGCATCCTCGTGCGTCGTTTTCTCGAAGGTTACAAGGATCGCAACAAGGAGATTCTTGTTCGTATCAACGGGCTCGACACCAAGTGGGCGCTCGACGACCTGAAGACCGTGCTCCCCGCGCTGCCGGATGGTATCCGTCTGCCCAAGGCCGATTCGCCCGAAGTCGTCGAACGTCTCGACACCTTGCTGACCGAGTATGAAGAAGAACTCGGCCTGCCGATCGGCCATTTCCGCATCCTGCCGTCGATCGAGACGGCCGAAGGCGTCATCAACGCCGTGCAGACGGCGCGTTCGTCGCCGCGGCTCATCGGTCTCGCCTTCGGTGCCGAAGACTATACGGCGACGATGGAAATCGAGCGCACCAAGGGCGGTGAGGAACTGTTCAACGCCCGCATGAACGTGCTCTGGGGCGCCAAGGCCGCCGGCATCCAGGCCATCGACTCGATCTTCGCCGATGTCAATGACATGGAAGCGCTGCGCAAGGAAACGGAACTCATCAAACGGCTCGGCTTTACCGGCAAGTGCATGGTCAACCCGCGCCAGATCGACATCATTCACGACGTCTTCGCGCCGAAGCAGGCCGAAGTCGACTACGCGCTGGAGGTCATGGACGCGATCAAGCGCGCCCGCGAAATGGGGACCGGCGTGATTTCACTGAAGGGCAAGATGATCGACCGTCCGGTCGTGGTGCGTGCGGCGCGTGTGCTCAACACGGCGCGTGCTCATGGCATGGTCGATGTGGTCATCAACGAGGAGGATATTTATGGCGCGGAATAGTCTGGGTCGGGAGATTCCCGAGACCTTCGCCGGCAAAAAACTGGTTCCCTATAGCGATCCGTGGTCGCTGCAACCGCACGCCGAGCGCTCGACGCGGCAGATTCGCCGCATCGCGCACAATGGCAGCAAGCTGGTTGGCGGTCTGCGCGAAGCGATCATCGCCTCGGGGCTGAAGAGTGGCATGACGATCTCGACGCATCACAGTCTGCGTAACGGCGATCGCCTGCTCAACGAACTGGTTCGTGAAATCGATGCGCTTGGCATCCGCGACATCAAGATCGCCTCGAGTTCGGTGCACGTCGTCCATTCAGAACTTGTGCCGTACATCCGCAAGGGCGTCATTACCGGTCTGGAGTGCGGCGTCAACGGCCTGATCGGTGAACTGATCTCCAAGGGCGAACTCGATTGCCCGATCATCGTGCGTTCGCACGGCGGTCGCGCGCGCTCGCTGATCACCGGCGAAGTACCGGTCGATGTCGCCTTCCTCGCCGCGCCGTGTTGCGACGAGTACGGCAATTTCAACGGCTTCTTCGGCCCCTCGGCCTGCGGCAGCCTGGGTTATGCACTCGTCGATGCGCAGCATGCGCACAAGGTCGTCGCCGTCACCGACAATCTGGTGCCGTTCCCGGCCGTGCCGGTCAGCATCCCGCAGTCGGTTGTCGACTTCGTCGCGACGATGCCGAGCCTCGGCGATCCGAAAAAGATCGTTTCCTCGACGACGCGCATCACCACCGACCCGATCGGCCTGCAGATCGCCAAGCACGCGGCGACCGTGATCGAGGCCTCCGGCTACGTCAAGGACGGCTTCTCGTTCCAGACCGGTACCGGCGGCATCTCGCTGGCCGTCGCCGAGCACGTGCGCAACATGATGCGGCGCGACAAGGTCAAGGGCAGCTTCGGCTGCGGCGGTATCACCGGTTACTTCGTCGATATGCTCGAAGAGGGCCTGTTCGAGGCGCTCTTCGACGTGCAATGTTTCGACCTCAAGGCGGTGCAGTCGATCGGGCGCAACCAGCGGCACATGGAAATGACGGCCGGGACGTATGCCAATCCGTTTAACTGCGGTGCCGTCGTCAATCGTCTCGACTGCGCGATTCTGAGCGCGACCGAAATCGACGTTAACTTCAACGTGAACGTCAATACCGAGTCGATGGGCTATCTCCTGCACAACACCGGCGGTCACTGCGACGTCGCGGCGGGGGCGAAGGTCTCGATCGTCGTCTGTCCGTCGATCCGCGGTCGTCTGCCGATGATCCGCGACGAGGTGACGACGATCACGACGCCGGGCGAAACGGTCGGGGTCATCGTTACCGAGCGTGGTATCGCGGTCAATGACAACCTGCCGGAACTGAAGGAAGAACTGATCCGTCGCAAGGCGCCGGTCAAGGACATCCGCCAGTTGCGCGACGAGATCCAGGCAGTGACCGGCGTGCCGCGTCCTGTCGAGTTCGAGGACAGGGTGGTCGGCCTGATCGAATACCGTGACGGTTCGATCATCGACGTCGTGCGCAAGGTCCGTGAATAGTCTCCTTGACGCCCGCGAGCAGCGCCAGGCGGCGCTACTCGATGTCCTGCGCGACGGCCCGGAGGCACTGGTCTTCGTTTCGCTGAACATCGCCGGACGAGACAAATGGCCGGACGGCGCCGAGGTGCTGTTTGCCTGGGCGCTAAGCCAGACGCTGGCGGCCTGCGCGCAGTCGTCGCCGGCAGTTCTTGCGCACGACGCGCTTGGCAGCTATGCCATTGTTGTTGGTACGGCGGCGCTTGAACTCAAGCGTCGCATGGTGTCGATCGAGTCGGCGGATGCAGCTGCGCGACTGGTCGACCTCGATGTCTATGATGCTTCCGGCATGCAAATCGGACGACAGGAACTCGGTCTGGCACCGCGAACCTGCCTCCTCTGTGCCGACCCCGCGGTCGATTGCATGCGGGCCAAACGGCATCCTGTGGAAGAAGTGATTGCAAGAACCCATGAACTCCTCTCGAATTTCCGCGCTTGAACGTCTGGCGGCCGGCCTCGTCGAAGGCGCGCGTCGCGAACTCATGCTGACGCCGAAGCCCGGTCTCGTCGATTGTCGCAACACCGGGTCGCATCCCGATCTGTCGCTGACGCTGATGGAAGCGTCGATCGACATCGTCGCCGATTTCGTCTCGGCGACGGTCGCCTCGCTGATCCGCGGCGAACCGTTCGAATGCCAGAAGAATCTCGGCATCGCGGCCGAGCAACGGCTCTACGCGGAACTCGGCACCAATACGCACAAGGGCTTCATTTTTCTCGCCGGCATGCTGCTGATCGCGCGCTGGCACACCGATGGCGACGACGAAACGCGGCTGCGCGAGACGCTGTCGCAACTGTCGATCCGCTTTTTCCGGACGGCGCCGGTCGTCGCCAGCAACGGCCAGCGTGTGCGCGAGGCGTATCAGGCGCAAGGCATCGTCGGCGAAACCGCGGCCGGCATGCCGGCCTTGTTCGACGTGGCCATGCCGGCGTTCCGGGCAGCGATGCGGCGGCACGGCGATGTCGAGCGGGCGAGTTTCGCGATGATGGCGCGGCTGATGCAATGCGTCGAGGATACGACGACGCTCCATCGCGTCGGTCCGCTCGGATTGCACCGGCTCAAGAAAGACGGTCAGCGGCTCGAACGACTGATTGCCGATGGCGGCGATTACCTGTCCTGCCTCGAGGCGCTCGACCACGATTACATCCGCATGAACATGACGATGGGTGGCGTTGCCGACATGATCGGCATGAGCTTCGGCGTTCTGCTGGCATGCGGAGAGCTCGATCGCTCCAATGCCGCTGAGACAAGCGTTCAGCGGGTCGCCATGGTCGGCTGAGACCGACTGTCCGCGACCGACCGGGGCGGTCGGTTTCGTATGACATTGCACCACTGCGGCGCACGGTTTGCCGAATGGCTGCGTCGCCCGTTATAGTGCCGTCCCATGGATCTGCTCAAATTCATCGAGATTATCGGCGTCTTCGCCTCGGCGCTGGCGGGACTGTTCGAGGCGCGGCGACGCGACATGGATCTGGTCGGTCTGTTCGTCGTCGCGTTGGTGGCGGCCTTCGGCGGCGGGACGCTGCGTGATCTGCTGCTGAACCGCACGCCGCTGTTCTGGATCGAGCACGACGGCTATGCCATGGCGATTCTTGGCCTGTCGCTGATCTTTGCGCTATTTCCCGTAACCCGGCGTTTTCCGCCAAGTGCGCTGCTGATCGCCGATGCGCTCGGACTCGGCTTTTTCAGCGTGGCGGGGGCCGGTTATGCGCTGGAACTGGGTTCTTCGCTCTTCATTGCCGCTTTCATGGGGACGATTACCGGCACCTTCGGTGGCGTCCTGCGCGACATCCTGTGCAACGAGTTGCCGTCCCTGTTCCAGCGTTCACACCTGTACGCGACCTGTGCCTTCATTGGGTGCTACGTCTATTTCGCGCTTCTCTATCTGGCGGTGCCGGGTGATATGGCGGTCTGGCTGACGATTGTTGGCATCACCGCGTTTCGTCTGGCGGCCGTCCGCTGGAATTGGGTGCTGCCCGTGTCACGGTAGCCGGTCGGCGCAAAAAAATAGCCCGGGACGGACCCGGGCTTGAGAGGGGATGCTGCGGAGGATTATTGGGGCGCGGCTACTTTTTGGCCTTCTGGCCGGCTTCGGCGACGGCAGCGGGTTCGAGTCCCTGTTTTTCGATGATCGGATACGCATCTTTTGAGGTGAGGAACTTGACGAGCGCCTGGGCGGCTTCAGGTTCCTTCGATCCCTTGGCGACACCGGCCGAGAAGATCGTGACTTTCTGATACGGCGCCGGGATCGGGCCGACGAAATCGACGCCGGGAATCGGCAGCAACTCGCTGACCTGCTGGAAGCCGATTTCAAGGTCGCCGCGGGCGACCCAAGTGGCGACGCGGTCCTTCACCACTTCCTTGGACTTGCCCATGACAGCGTGGTATTCGGCGATGCCGAGGCGAGGGAAGACTTCCTTGACGAGATGCACGCCGCTGGCGCTCGCCGAGTAGCCGATCGACTTGGCGTCGAGCAGGACTTTCTCGAAGGCCGCTTTGGTGCTGATGTCCGGTTTCGGCGCGCCGGCGCGGACGACCATGCCGATCTTCGAATGCACGAGGTCGACGCGGCTACTTTTGACCGCCAGTCCCTGGCCGATCAGCTTGTCGAGCTCGGTGCTCGCCAGCATGATCAGGTCGGCCGGTTCGCCCCGCTGCATGCGCGCTGGAATCGCGGTCGGCGAGGAGCCCATCGACGATCCGGAGACGAGGATGACCTTGTGGCCGCTCGCCTTTTCGAAGACCGGCGCGAGTTCCTCCATCGCCGAGTAGAAACCGCCCGAGCTCATGACGGTGATATTGGCCGCCAGCGCGCTCGCGGCGAGCAATCCGGAGGCGAGTGCCAGCGCCAGTCTGGAAAACAGTTTGTTCATTGTATCTCCCTGATCAGGCCTTGAATTCGGCCATTTGGTGGAAATTCATGTAGCGGTAGATGTCCGCCGCTTTCTGCTGGACGACCTTCATATGCTCAAGGTATTCGGCCTTGGTCGGGATTTTGCCGAGCAGCGAGGCGACCGCGGTGACTTCGGCCGACGCCAGGTACACATTGGTGCCGGTACCCATGCGGTTGGGGAAGTTGCGCGTCGATGTCGAGACGACGGTCGCGCCCTTGCGCGCCCGCGCCTGGTTGCCGAAGCAGAGCGAGCAGCCGGGGACTTCCATGCGCGCGCCGGCTTCGCCGAGCGTCGCGTAGTAGCCTTCGCGGTTGAGCGTGTCGGCATCCATCTTCGTCGGCGGCACCACCCACAGGCGCGTCGGCAGTTCCTTGCCCTTGAGGATGTGCGCGGCGGCGCGGAAGTGGCCGATATTGGTCTGGCAGGAGCCGATGAAGCCTTCGTCGACCTTGGCGCCTGCGACTGCCGACAGGGGCTTGATGTCGTCCGGGTCGTTCGGGCAGGCAAGCAGCGGCTCGGTGATTTCGGCCAGGTTGATCTCGATGACGGCGGCGTATTCAGCGTTGGCGTCGGGCTCCTGCACTTGCGGATTTTTGAGCCAGGCCTCCATCTTGCGGATGCGGCGGAGCAGGGCGTCGCGATCCTGATAGCCGTTGGCGACCATCCACTTGAGCAGCGCGACGTTCGACTGCATGTACTCGACGATCGGTTCCTTGCCGAGTCGCACGGTGCAGGCTTCGGCGGAGCGCTCGGCCGAGGCGTCGGAAATCTCGAAGGCCTGTTCGACGGTCAGGTTCGGCAGGCCCTCGATTTCGAGGATGCGGCCCGAGAAGATGTTCTTCTTGCCTTTCTTGTCGACAGTCAGTAGTCCCTGGCGGAACGCGTAGTACGGAATGGCATTGACGAGGTCGCGCAGCGTGACGCCTGCCTGCATCTCGCCTTTGAAGCGGACGAGCACCGATTCGGGCATGTCGAGCGGCATGACGCCGGTCGCCGAGGCGAGGGCGCAGAGACCCGAACCGGCCGGGAAGTAGACGCCGATCGGGAAACGCGTGTGCGAGTCACCGCCGGTGCCGACCGAGTCAGGCATGGCCATGCGGTTGAGCCAGGAGTGCAACACGCCGTCGCCCGGGCGGACGGCGACGCCGCCGCGCGAGTAGATGTACTGCGGCAGTTCGGCGTACATCTTGACGTCTTCGGGTTTCGGATAGGCCGCCGTGTGGCAGAAGGTCTGCAGCACGAGGTCGGCCGAGAAGGTCAGGCAGGCGAGATCGTTCTGCTCGTCGCGCGTCATCGGGCCGATGGTGTCCTGCGAGCCGATGGTGTCCATCACCGGTTCGCAGTAGGTGCCGGGACGCACGCCCTTGCCGGCAGGCAGGCCGCAGGCGCGGCCGACGATCTTCTGGGCCAGCGTGTAGCCCTTGCCCGTGTCGGCCGGTTGCTTCGGCGTGCGGAACATCGCCGTGGCCGACATGCCGAGCATCTTGCGCGCTTCGGCGGTGAGATTGCGGCCGATGATCAACGGGATGCGGCCGCCGGCGCGGACGCTGTCGAGCAGCACGTCGGTCTTGAGCTTGAAGGTGGCGACGACTTCGCCGTTTTTCAGCACCTTGCCGTCGAAGGGCAGGAGTTCGATGACGTCCCCCATTTCGAGCTTGCTGACGTCCATCTCGATCGGCAGCGCGCCCGAGTCCTGCATCGTGTTGTAGAAGATCGGCGCGATCTTGCCGGCGAAGACGAAGCCGCCGAAGCGCTTGTTCGGGACGAAGGGGATGTCCTGTCCGGTCATCCACAGCAGGGAGTTGGTCGCCGACTTGCGCGACGAGCCCGGTCCGACGACGTCGCCGACGTAAACCAGCGGATTGCCCTTGGCCTTCATCGCTTCGAACTGCTTGAGCGGGCCGCGCTTGCCCGGCTCGTCGGGCGAGAGGCCGGCGCGCGGGAATTTCAGGATGGCCTGCGCGTGCAGCGGAATGTCGGTACGCGTGTTGGCGTCCGGATCGGGCGAAAGATCGCCGGTGTTGGTTTCGCCGCCGACCTTGAAGACCGTCAGCTTGATGCTCTTGGGCAGGTCTGCACGCGTGCTGAACCATTCGCCTTCGGCCCAGGATTTGAGCACGCCCTTGGCGTTGGCATTGCCTTTATCGGCGAGCGCCTTGACGCCCTTGATCGCGCCGAAGATCAGCAGCGTCTTTTTCAGGCATTCGGCGGCGGCGGTCCCGAGCGTCGGATCGCCGAGCAGCGAGATCAGCGTCTTGACGTTGTAGCCGCCCTGCATCGTGCCGAGCAGTTCGACGGCTTTCTGGCGCGAGATGACGGGTGATTTTTCCTTGCCGGTGGCGACGTTTGCCAGGAAATCGGCCTTGACCTTGGCGGCCGCGTCGACGCCGGGCGGAACGCGCGTGCTCAGGAGTTCGAGCAGGAAACTTTCCTCGCCCTTCGGCGGGTTTTTCAGCAGGACGGCGACGGCCGCCGTCTGTACCGGATTCAAGGCCAACGGCGGCAACCCCTGGGCGGCGCGCTCGGCGACATGCTTGCGATATGCCTCGAGGATGGTCGAGCGGGCGGTCGCCTCGTCGATGACGAGCGCGGGCGATGCGCCGGCGCCCGTCGCGGTCGCACTGCCCTTGGTGGCGGCTTCGGCGGCACTGTTGAGCGAAACGGCAGCGGCGACGGTGGCGGCACTGCGAATACAGAAACTGCGGCGATTGAGCATGTTTGTCTCTCCTGAAAATCGAATCCACGGCATCCTGATGGTGGTCCCTGTTCCCCGTGGATGTGTCTGGTATCGGGGCCGCGACCGCTGTTGTTCTTTGACCAATCGAGGCTATTATTCGGATTTGTGCAAATAAATAAAATATTAATTTTTTCTTGAGTCGATAGAATTTATTTATATTGACTCGGGCAAACGGGCAGAGGGCGGTCGTGGACGAAAAAGACTGGCGGATTCTCAAGGTGATCGCGGAAGAGAAGAACGTGACCAAGGCCTCGGCACGCCTGTTCATTTCGCAGCCGGCGCTGACCTACCGTCTTAAGCGGATCGAGGCGGAACTGGGCGCGCGACTGCTCACGCGGGTGCCGACTGGCGTCGTACTCACGCCGCAGGGCGAGCATCTGCTGAAATATGCCGAAGAGATGCTGATACGGCTGGCAATCGTCAAGGACCAGGTCAAGAACATCGAAAGCAAGGTCGAAGGGCCGCTGCGTCTGGGCTCGTCCGGGATCTTCGCGCACTATGTCCTGCCGGGCCTGTTTAAAGGATTTCTTGGCCGCTATCCAAAAGTTGAGATCTCGCTGAAAACCGCGCTGAGTTTCCAGATTGTCGATATGCTCGAACGCCAGGAAATTTCGATTGGCATCGTGCGCGGCGAGCACGACTGGTCCGGTGACAAAGTGCTGCTGACCGAAGAACCGGTGTCGCTGGTCTCAAGCGAGGCGATCGGCCCCGACGATTTGCTGACGCGTCCGCATATCCGTTATGGCACGGATACCTCGCTGAAGAAAATGCTCGACGAATGGTGGCGACTCAACTTTGACTCGCCGCCGAAGACGACGATGGAGGTCAATACGATGGATATCGCCCGCCAGATGGTCCTGCATGGTCTCGGCTGGACGATGTTGCCGCGCATCGGGCTGCCGGAGGGCGACGGCTTGTGCGTTCAACCTCTGTTCTGGCCCGATGGCTCACCCGTAACGCGCCGGACCTGGCTGTTCTGCTCGGCGCCGGCCAGGGAGTTGCAAACCGTGAGCGCGTTTATCGACTACGCCGTCGCCGAATTGCAGGGTTCCGCCCGGCGGTGACGCACGGGGGGGAAGCTTCTTACTGGATGTCGCTCGATTGGGAGAGGATTTTTGCCTGATTGACGAACAGATTGATCAGTTTCTCGTGGATCGAGGCGCGTTGCCACAGGATGCCGAGTTGCCGGGGGCGCGTGTTGATCGGGAGCGGCAGGCGGACGATACGCGAGGTGATCGCGGCCGGCATGACGGTGTCCGGCACCAGCGCGACGCCGACGCCGCGTCCGACCAGGGTGGCGATCGCCGACAGATGGCTGAGTTCGATGCGTTCGCGCGGGACGATGTTGGCGATGCGCAGATAATGATCGACCTGCTGACCGCCCCATTGCTTTCGATCGAAGCGGATGAAGGGTTGCGTGCGTAATAATTCGTGCGGGTCCTTGTCGGCCAGCGACAGCGGCGCCAGGGCGATCAGCTTCTCTTCACGCAACTGTTGCCAGACCAGCGTCTTCGGCAAGGAAAATAGTGGGTGCAGGCAGACCGCCGCATCGAGATCGCCGTGCTGGACTTCGTTGAACAGTTCGGACGACAGGGCCGGCTTGATGTGGAAACGCAGGTCGGGATAGGCGATCACCAGTTGCGCGACGACCTCAGGGACGAGCGATTCAACTGCGGTATTGATCGAGCCGAGCCGCAATTCGCCGCTGACTTCGCCAAGATTGGCGGCCGCCTTGAGGTTGGCGGCGTCCTGAAGCAGGGTGCGCGCACCTTCGATAACGCGATAGCCGGCCTCGGTCGGACGTACCGTCTTGCCGACCCGGGTGACGAGTTCGACGCCGATCTCGCCTTCGAGCGCCTTGATCTGTTGCGCCACCGCCGCAGCAGTGATGTTGAGTCGGCGTGATGCTTCCGCCATCGAGCCGGTGTCGACGGTCATCAGAAAGGCATGGAGAAAAGCGGTTTTCATAGAAGAAACATTTTATATCTTCTTATGATAGGCAACACCTATTTATCTTTGGTCTTCTTTTGACGATACTTCGCGGCACCGAATGCCAGCATCGGCGCGTTCCGCGCCTTCCCAGCGCCGCATGAAATATGCCGAATCAGTGCGGTTCGATGCGCGATTCGGCGCAACGACATGGTCATCCGTGCTTTCGTGGGCTACAGTCAGGAGACCGGCTTTTGCCTGACGGCAAAGTGTCGGGAACCTCGGCTGGTCAGCGTGTCTAACCACGTTGGGCGCGTTTTGGCCCGATGGCGTTTCGGAGTGTCGTGCAAGCGAGGGATGTCGCACGAAGAGATTTTGCAGTACCTATGGCGCGGCGACGTGTCGCCGGAATTTGCAGAACCAACACTGGAGTTACAACGCACGTGAAACCGACGAATACAGGCGGGCACGACTATTATCACAAGGTGGTGGATTGCCAATGGGCGTGTCCGGCCCATACCCCCGTCCCGGAATACATCCGGCTGATCGCTGGGGGACGCTACTCCGAAGCCTACATGATCAACTGGCGGTCGAACGTCTTCCCGGGCATCCTCGGGCGCGTCTGCGACCGTCCCTGCGAACCGGCGTGCCGTCGCGGCCGCATCGACAATGAGCCGGTGGCGATCTGCCGCCTGAAGCGTGTCGCGGCCGACCTCAAGGACGATATCGCCGATCAGATGCCGAAAGTGGCGAAGAAAAACGGCAAGCGCGTCGCCTGTATCGGTGCCGGTCCGGCCTCGCTGACGGTGGCCCGTGACCTCGTCGTTCAGGGCTATGACGTGACCATCTTCGATTCCGGCAAGGCGCCGGGCGGCATGGTCCGTACACAGATCCCGAAGTTCCGTCTGCCGGATAGCGTCATTGACGAGGAATGCCAGTACATCCTCGATCTCGGCGTCAATCTGCGTCTCAACCACTGGGTCAAGAGCCTCAAGTCGCTGGTCGAGGATGAGCAGTGGGATGCCGTGTTTGTTGGCACCGGCGCGCCGCGCGGTCGCGACGCCGACATTCCGGGACGCAAGGAAGCGGCCAGTCATATCCACATCGGTATCGAGTGGCTCGCCAACGTCGCCTTCGGCCACGTCAAGACCGTTTCGCCGCGGGTCATCGTGCTCGGTGGCGGCAACACGGCGATGGACTGCTGCCGTTCGGCGCGTCGTCTTGGCGGTACCGACGTCAAGGTTGTCGTGCGCAGCTCGTTCGAGGAAATGAAGGCGTCGCCCTGGGAAAAGGAAGAGGCGATCCACGAGCAGATCCCGATCATCAACATGCATGTGCCGAAAGAATTTGTCCATGACAACGGCAAACTGACGGGCGTCAAGTTCGAGGTCGTGCGTGCCGAGTACGACAGTCAGGGACGCCGCAACTTGGTGCCTTCCGGCGAACCCGATGTCTTCATCGAGTGCGACGAGGTGCTGGTCGCCATCGGTCAGGAGAACGCCTTCCCCTGGATTGAGAAGGACATCGGTCTCGAATTCAACAAGTACGGCCTGCCGGTGCTCGACAAGGAAACCTTCCAGTCCACCGTGCCGAAGGTCTTCTTCGGCGGCGATTCGGCCTTCGGTCCGAAGAACATCATCACGGCCGTTGCGCATGGTCATGCGGCGGCGATTTCGATCGACCTGTTCTGCAAGGGGCTGCGCGTCGATGAACGTCCGGCGCCGCTCTACAACCTGGTCAGCCAGAAGATGGGCATCCACGAGTGGAGCTATGACAACCAGGTGTCCGAGGAAGGGCGCAAGAAGGTTCCCGTGAAGTCGCTCGAGAAGACGCTGCGGGACATCAAGCTCGAACTCGAACTGGGCTTCGATCCGTTCATGGCGTGCTCGGAGGCCGAGCGTTGCCTCAACTGCGACGTCGAAACGGTGTTCTCGCCGAAGGTCTGTATCGAGTGCGATGCCTGTACCGATATCTGCCCGACCGAGTGCATCAGCTTCACGGCCAACGGCGAGGAAGAGGATCTGCGCGGACGCCTGAAGGCACCAGCAAAGAATACCGACCAGGCCTTGCTTGTCTCCGACATCCTGAAGACCGGGCGGGTCATGGTCAAGGATGAAAACATCTGTCTGCATTGCGGCATGTGTGCCGAGCGTTGCCCGACGGGCGCCTGGGATATGCAGAAGTTTACGTTACACAGCGCCCAGGCCGGCATGGAGGTTCCGAGAACATGAGTTCCGTACAGTCAGTGCAAAAAACCAACGACTTCGTCATCAAGTTCGCCAACATCAACGGCACCGGCTCGGCGTCGGCGAACGAGCTTTTCGCGCGTGCCATCATGGGCATGGGCGTGCCGGTGGCGCCGCGCAACATCTTCCCGTCGAACATCCAGGGGATGCCGACATGGTATGAAGTTCGCGTTTCCGGCGAAGGCTGGCTCGGCCGCCGCGGCGGTTGCGAAATGATGGTGGCGATGAACCCGCAGACCTGGGATCGCGACGTTGCCGAACTCGCGCCGGGCGGCTACCTGTTCTACGACTCGACCAAGATGCTGCCGCGCTCGCGTTTCCGCGACGACATTGTCGTGCTCGGCCTGCCGCTGACCGACATCTGCACACGCGAGTACACCGATCCGCGCCAGCGCATGCTGATGAAGAACATCATGTATGTCGGCGCGCTGACAGCGCTGCTCGACATGGACTTCAAGGCGGTCGAAGGGCTGATCACGCAGCAGTATCGCGGCAAGGACAAGCTGATCGCCTCCAACCTGCAGGCGCTGAAGACCGGCTACGAAGAGGCCAAGGCGGCCTTCGACTGCCCGATCGGCCTGCGCGTCGAGCGTTCGGACATGGTCGGCGACCGCATCTTCGTCAATGGTAACGACGCCTGCGGCCTCGGCGCGGTATACGGCGGCGCGACGGTCGCAGCCTGGTATCCGATCACGCCCTCGACCTCGGTCATCGAGTCGTTCAGCAGCTATTGCCGCAAATTCCGCACCGATCCGAACAACGGCATGGCGCGTTATGCGATCGTCCAGTGCGAAGACGAACTGGCCTCGATCGGCATGGTCATCGGCGCCTCATGGAACGGCGCGCGGGCCTTTACCGCGACGTCCGGCCCGGGCATCTCGCTGATGCAGGAATTCTTCGGTCTCGCCTATTTTGCCGAAGTGCCGGCGGTGATCTTCAACGTCCAGCGCGGCGGTCCCTCGACCGGCATGCCGACGCGGACGCAGCAGTCGGACCTGCTCACCTGTGCCTATGCTTCGCACGGCGATACCAAGCACGTCCTGCTCTTCCCGGAAGATCCGTACGAGTGCTTCACCTTCGGCGCGCAAGCCTTCGATCTTGCCGAGCGTCTCCAGACGCCGGTCTTCGTCATGGCCGATCTTGACATCGGCATGAACGAGGTGCTGTGCAAGCCCTTCGACTGGGACGACAGCCGTCGTTACGATCGCGGCAAGGTGATGAGCGCCGCCGACCTCGATGCCGGCAAGAATTTCGGCCGCTATCTCGACGTCGATGGCGATGGCATTCCCTATCGCACGATTCCGGCGACGCACCCGACCAAGGGCGCCTTCTTCAGCCGTGGTACGACGCGTAATGCCTACGCCAAGTACAGCGAGACCGGCACCGACTACGTCTACAACATGGAACGTCTGCGTCGCAAGCTCGCGACGGCGCGCAAGCTGGTGCCGGCACCGGTGGTTAAGAAGGCCGCCTTGCCGACCCGCTTTGGCGCCATCTACTACGGCTCGACGAGCCCGGCGATGGCCGAAGCCTTTGCCTTGCTCGAGGAACAGCACATTCACGTCGATATCATGCGGGTGCGTGGTTTCCCGTTCGCCGACGAGGTCGTCGATTTCATCAACGACCACGACCAGGTCTTTGTCGTCGAGCAGAACGAAGCCGGACAGCTGCGCATGCTGCTCGTCAATGAATGCGAAATCGATCCGAAGCGCCTGGTTCGCGTGCTGCATTACGACGGAACGCCGATCACCGCGGGCTTCATCGCCGGCAAGATCGCCGATGCCGTGAAACAAGACAACGTCACTCCGCTTCGCAAACAGGTGGCCTCATGACTTATCTCGCCAAACCCAAACTGCTGCGCCCCGATACCCCGAAAAACGCCGTCGGCTACACCAAGCGCGACTACGAGGGCGCGATTTCGACCCTCTGCGCCGGTTGCGGCCACGACTCGATCAGCGCCTCGATCGTCCAGGCCTGCTTCGACCTCGACATCGAACCGCATCGCGTCGCCAAGCTCTCCGGCATCGGGTGTTCGTCGAAGACGCCGGACTACTTCCTCGGCGCGTCGCACGGTTTCAACACCACGCACGGACGGATGCCGTCGGTATTGACCGGCGCCGCCGTCGCCAACCGCGACCTGCTGTATCTCGGCATTTCCGGTGACGGTGACTCGGCCTCGATCGGTATCGGCCAGTTCGCCCACGCCATGCGTCGCGGCGTCAACATGACCTACATCGTCGAGAACAACGGCGTGTATGGCCTGACCAAGGGGCAGTTCTCGGCGACCGCCGACAAGGGCTCGAAGAGCAAGCGCGGCGTCATCAACAACGACACGCCGATCGATCTCGTCTCTCTCGCCCTGCAACTCGGCGCGAGCTATGTCGCCCGCAGCTTCTCCGGCGACAAGGAGCAGCTGATCCCGCTGATCAAGGGCGCCATGCGTCACCGCGGCCCGGCCCTGATCGACGTCATCAGCCCCTGCGTGACCTTCAACAACCACCAGGGCTCGACGCGCAGCTACGACTACGTGCGCGAGCACAACGAGGCAATCAACCGCGTCGACGTCATCCTGCCGCGTGACAAGATCACCGCCAGCTATGCGCCGGGCGAACTTCGTCGCGTCGTCCAGCATGACGGTTCGGTATTGATGTTACGCAAGCTGCATGCCGACTACGATCCCTCGGATCGCGTCGGGGCGATGAACTACCTCCAGGAACGGCAGGCGGTCGGCGAAATCGTCACCGGCCTCATCTATGTTGACAGCAGCGCGGAAGACCTGCATCGTTACCTCAATACGGTCGAAACGCCGCTGAACAAGCTCGGTGATGCCGATCTTTGTCCGGGGTCGAAAGCGCTTGAAGCGCTCAACGCTTCGCTGCGCTGCAATCCGTAAGGCAGTGTCGGCGGCAGGCGTCCGCCTGCCGCCACCTTCTTGAGGGAGAAACTTAGAATGGCTTTACGAGCAATCATTTTCTGCGTGGACGGGACGCTCGCCAACACCGAGCGCGACGGCCACCGGCCGGCCTTCAACGCGGCGTTCGCCGAAATGGGTCTGCCGTGGCACTGGGGCGAATCGTTCTATGGCACCTTGCTGGTCAAGGGCAGCGGTCTTGAGCGGGTGCGCTTCTATGCCGAGCACTTCGATCCGGCGACCTTCGCCCGGCCCGACTTCGAGGAATTCATCCAGCGGCTGTACGAACTCAAGACGCGCAACTACCAGCGTTTGCTGGCAGCCGGCGCGATTCCCCTGCGTGCCGATATCGGCAGCCTGATCTGCGATGCGCGGACCGAAGGCGTGCGTCTGGCGATTGCGTCGAATTCGCGTCTCGACAATATCGTCGGTCTGTTGCGGGCGAATCTCGGACCGAACGCCGACGCCTGGTTCGACGCAATCGTCTCCAGCGACGTGGTCAAGGTGCCGAAGCCTGCGCCGGATGCCTACAAGAAAGTGCTCGAACTGCTCAATCTGCCGCCGCGCGACTGCCTTGCCGTCGAAAACACGACGGCCGGGCTGGAGGCCAGCGTCGCCGCCGGTATCCCGACCGTGGTGACGATGCGCAGCTACGCCAAGGAAGACGAGTATTACGGTGCGCGGCTGGTGTTGCACGAAACCGAGCAGCTCTCGCTTGAGAAGCTGCGCCTCTGGCACGCGACGGCGAGTACCTCGTAGTTTTTTCGCCGACGTCGGCGGCATCCTCAAAAACGGCATCGCATCGCGATGCCGTTTTCATTTTGATGGGTGCGAATGCGGCTCGACGCGGAAGAGGGCCGGGTCCTCGTCGTCGATCGTGATCTTGATCCAGCCGAGAAAGGGATAGCCGAAGGATTCGGCGCGGGTGAAATTCTCGATCCGGCGCGTGCTGCCGGGCACGTAAAGCGGATGGTCGACGCGCTGCCAGTGCGTGTCGCCGTGCAGCAGCAGGACCTGTCCTGGAAATTTCAACGTCTCGTCGCGCAGCGTCTCGAGCAGTTCGCGGAACCCGGCATTCGGCAAGCCCTGAGCGAATTCCTTGAAACCGGGATTGGCCTGCATGGCGATGACGATGCCGGCACGCCTCTCCTGGCGGGCGAGGGCGAAACCCTGTTTGAGCCAGGCGATGACGGCGGGATTGCGGGCGCTGAACTCGGCGGTCGGTGCCTGACCGAGTCCATGGTTGTTGTCCGGCCCCGGTACGTTCAGCGTGAGCAACAGCAGCGGGCCGTGCCGCCAGCGGACGTGTTCGGAGCGTTCGGAGGACTGGCGTTCGAGCGGGATGCGCTTTTGTCCGAGCGACACGGGGTCGGCGAAGAAAATCTCTCGCAGTTTCTGCAACCGTTCGAGTTCGTCGAAATGCCCGGCGGGCAGACGTTTGCAATCGGTCCATTCGTTGTCGCCGGGCAGGTAGATGAAGGGCGAGCGCGAGGCATCGAAGAGCTGGTGGCGATCTCGGAAGAGCTCGTCGCTGCAGCGCGTCTTGCTGTGCTTGAGGTCGCCGACGTGAATGACGAAATCCGGCGCTTCGTCATCGATGTCCTCGAGCATGCGCGGGAAGGCGCGGCGCTCGTAATCGCTGTAGGGCGTATCGCCGATCAGCACGAAGCGCCAGTGGTCGGCCTGCGCCGCGCTCACGGCGATAAACAGTGCGAGCGCGACGAGCAGGCGTCTCATGCGGCTGACAAGCGCTTCAGTTCATAGAGCGCTTCGAGCGCCTGCTTTGGCGTCAGGTCGTCCGGGTTGATCGCCAGCAGTCGTTCGAGCGCCGGATGTGCTTCGGCGGGGAGGTCGTACGCTTCTTCTTCCGGCTCCGGAATCGCCGCGAACAGGTCGGGCTGCAGCGGGTTGATGGCGGCGCGCTGCTCGAATTCTCGCAGTTGCCGCTTGGCCGCCTTGACCACCGAGGCCGGGATGCCGGCGAGCGCGGCGACCTGGATACCGTAGCTCTGGTTGGCCGGGCCTTCTTCGACCGCGTGCAGGAAGACGATCTTCTCACCGTGCTCGACGGCGTCGAGGTGCACGTTGGCGAGTTCGGCGTATTCGTTGGCGAGCAGGGTCAGTTCGAAATAGTGCGTGGCGAACAGCGTCAGCGCCCGGTTCTTTTCGACGAGGTGGCGGCAGATGGCGAATGCCAGCGCCATGCCGTCGAAGGTCGAGGTGCCACGGCCGACCTCGTCCATCAGCACCAGGCTCTGGTCAGTGGCGTGGTGCAGGATGGCCGCCGATTCGGTCATTTCGACCATGAAGGTCGAACGGCCCGAGGCGAGATCGTCGGCGGCGCCGATGCGCGTGAAGATCTGGTCGAGCGGCCCCAGCACCGCGCGCCGCGCCGGCACATAGCTGCCGACGTGTGCCATCAGCGCAATCAGCGCCGTCTGCCGCATGTAGGTCGACTTACCGCCCATGTTCGGGCCGGTGATCAGGAGCAGTCGGCGCCCGTCGCCGAGTCGCGTGTCATTGGCGATGAAGGATTCGCCGCCGGCCAGTTCGTTTTCGACGACCGGGTGGCGGCCGTCCTCGATCAGCAGGCCGGGCTCGGTCGAGAACTCGGGGCGGCAGTAATTGCGGGCCAGGGCAATGTCGGCCAGTGCGCCGAGCAGGTCGAGGTGGGCGACGGCCTGCGCGATCGCCTGCAACTGCGGCAGGTCATCCTGCAGGGCGCTCAGCACGGCTTCATAGAGCAGTTTTTCGCGCGCCAGCGCCCGGTCCTGCGCTGACAGTGCCTTGTCCTCGAAGGCCTTGAGTTCCGGCGTGATATAGCGCTCGGCGTTCTTCAGCGTCTGGCGGCGGCGGTAATCGTCGGGCACCTTGGCGGCGTGGGCGTTGGTGATTTCGATGTAGAAGCCATGTACCCGGTTGTATTCGACCTTGAGATTGGCGATGCCGGTGCGCTCGCGTTCGCGGGCTTCGAGTTCGACCAGAAAGGCGCCGCAGTTCTCGTTGATGCCGCGCAACTCGTCGAGTTCGGCGTCATAACCGTTGGCGATGACGCCGCCTTCGCGCAAGAGCACCGAGGGTTCGGAGAGGATTGCCCGGCTGAGCAGGTCGAGCGCGCGTTCGGGCGTTGCCGTCTGCGCCAGGGCATCGCGCAGCAGCGGCGCTTCGGCCTCGGCGAGCGGGGCGCGCAGGTCGGCCAGGCGGTGCAGGCTGTCGCGCAGGCTCGACAGATCGCGCGGACGAGCCGAGAACAGCGCGACGCGGCCGGCGATCCGTTCGATGTCGGCAATGCCGCGCAGCACCTGGCGGAGCTCGCGCAGACGCTGACCGCCGTCGCCGAGGAATTCGTCGATGGCAGCATGGCGCGCCGCCGGCAGTGCCGGATCGCGCAGCGGATGATGCAGGGCGTGGCGCAGCGCGCGCGATCCCATTGTCGTGATGCAGGCGTCGAGCAGGCTGAACAGCGTCGGCGCCGGTTGGCCGCGCAGGGTTTCGGTGAGTTCGAGGTTGCGCCGCGTCGCCGTATCGAGGCCGAGGAAGGTGCCGTCGCGCTCGACGATCAAGGACTGGACGTGCGGCAGCGCGCGTGTCTGCGTCGCCTGGGCGTAGCGCAGCAGCGCGCCGGCGGCGGCGATGGCGCTGCGCAGACCGTCGGCGCCGAAACCGGACAGCGAGGCGGTCTTGAAATGGGCGCAGAGTTCGCGCGTCGCCGCGTCGCTGTCGAAATGCCAGTCGGGTCGGCGGGTCAGCGCCGCTTCCGGCGCGAACGGCAGTTGCAGGCTGTCGGGGACGACGACTTCGGCCGGGCGAATGCGCTCCAGCGTCGCCGCCAGCTTCTCCGGGGCGACCTCGCAGACGCGGAATTCGCCGCTGGCGAGATTGAGCCAGGCGAGGCCGGCGAGCGGACGCGCAACAACGAGCGCCATCAGCAGTGCATCGCGCTTGTCGTCGAGCAGGGCGGCGTCGGTCAGCGTTCCCGGGGTGACGATGCGCGCGACGGCGCGTTCGACCGGTCCCTTGCTGGTCGCCGGGTCGCCGACCTGTTCGCAGATGACAACCGATTCGCCGAGCTTGACGAGGCGGGCCAGGTATTGTTCGACGGCGTGATAAGGCACGCCGGCCATCTTGATCGGCATGCCGGCGCTCTGGCCGCGCGTCGTCAGCGTGATGTCGAGCAAGCGAGCGGCTTTCTCGGCGTCCTCGAAGAACAGTTCGTAGAAGTCGCCCATCCGGTAGAAGAGTAGCAGGTCCGGGTATTGCGCCTTGAGGCGTAAATACTGCTGCATCATGGGCGTGTGGGCCGCGATGTTCTTGTCTTTGTCGGTATCTGTCATGGTGTCGGTGCGTCGGTCCTGCCGGGTTGCGTATTTCTCGAAAGCCGCCATTTTACAGGGAAGCACAGGATCCTTTGATGCCAGTTCCGTCAGGTTTCGGGTTCTTTTTTCTCAATGCGCCGGCCCGCGTCGATATATTTTTCCAGCGACGGGAACAAAACGATAGGCGTCCAGTCTCTTGCAACGGTAATGCAAGGATTACTCACCACGAACGGAGACGCCCATGAGCACATTGTCCGGCGAGGTTTTCTATCCCGATCCTGCGTTTGCATCGCATGCCCAAGACGAGGCCTTGCGTGCTGCGGCGGCTGCCGATCCCGAAGGGTTCTGGGCGGCGCGGGCGGCCGAGTTGGACTGGTACAAACCCTGGGATAAAGTGCTCGACCGGTCGAATGCGCCGTTCTTCACCTGGTTCACCGGCGGCAGCACGAATATCGTGCATAACTGCATCGACCGGCATCTGACCGGTCCGTACAAGAACAAGCTGGCGCTGATCTGGGTCGGCGAGAACGGCATCGATCAGCAGACCTACTCTTATTTCAGCCTGAACCGCGAAGTCACGCGCATGGCCAATATCATCAAGGCGATGGGCGTCGGCAAGGGCGACAAGGTGACGATCTACCTGCCGCGCATACCCGAAGTGATTTTCGCGATGCTCGCCTGCGCCAAGCTCGGCGCCGTCCATTCGGTGATTTTCGCCGGTTTCTCGGCCGACGCGCTGCAGGATCGCATCAGCGATTCGGAATCGAAGCTCGTCATCACCGCCGACGGTTCCTGGGTCAATGGCGGCATCTTCAAGCTCAAGGACATCGTCGATGAGGCGCTACGCTTCAGTCCGTCGGTGGAAAATGTCATCGTCGTCAAGCGCACCGGCCATGAAGTCGTCATGGACCCGTTGCGTGACCACTGGTACCACGATCTGACCGCCTTGCCGATTGCCAAGGGCAATTGCCCGACCGAGCCGATGGATGCCGAGGATACGCTGTTCATCCTCTATACCTCGGGCTCGACCGGCAAGCCCAAGGCCATCCTGCACACGCACGGCGGCTACATGGTCGGTACCTATGCGACGCTTAAATATACTTTCGACATCCGCGACGAGGATCGCTGGTGGTGTACCGCCGATCCCGGCTGGATCACGGGGCATTCCTACCTCGTTTATGGTCCGCTGCTCACCGGCGCGACGAGCTTCATGTTCGAGGGCGGCCCGACCTATCCGTACCCGAACCGCTGGTGGCAACTGATCGAATACCACGGCATCACCACGCTTTATACCGCGCCGACGGCGATCCGCCTGCTGATGCGCTTCGGCGACGCCTGGCCGAATCGCCACGACCTTTCCAGCCTGCGTCTGCTCGGTTCGGTCGGGGAGCCGATCAATCCGGAAGCATGGCACTGGTTCCACCAGGTCATCGGCCGGGGCAAGTGTCCGATCATGGACACCTGGTGGCAGACCGAGACCGGCATGTTCCAGATCTGCCCGACGCCCTCGATGCCCCTCAAACCGGGCTCAGGCGGCAAGCCGTTCTTCGGGCAGGAAGCCGAGATTCTCGACGAGCAGGGCAATGTCGTCGCCGATGGCGAGGAGGGCTTCCTGGTCCTCAAGAATCCCTGGCCGGCGATGCTCCGGACGCTCTACAACGACGATGCGCGCTATGTCCAGACCTACTGGAGCAAGTATCCCGGAAAATACCTGGCCGGCGATTCGGCAAGGCGGGACAAGGACGGCTATTTCTGGGTGATCGGCCGGACCGATGACGTCATCAAGGTGTCCGGTCACCGGCTTGGTTCGGCCGAGGTCGAGTCGGCGCTCGTCTCGCATCCGGCGGTCGCCGAGGCGGCGGCGATCGGTCTGCCGCATGACGTCAAGGGCAATTCGATTCATGTCTTTGTCGTCCTCAAGGTCGGGATCGAGCCGAGTCCGCTGCTGGCCGAGGAACTGCGCAAGCATGTGTCGGTCCATCTGAGTCCGATCGCCAAGCCGGATGCCATCGACTTTACCGAAAAGCTGCCCAAGACTCGCTCGGGCAAGATCATGCGTCGCGTGCTGAAGGCGCGGGCGCAGGGGCTCGACGAGGGCGACCTGACGACGCTGGAATCCTGATCGTATCGAGCCTGCCTGCGGGAGGCGCCTGTCATGGCGCCTCCCGTTTTCATTTTGGGGCGGCGGTGCCGGGGTGAAATCGTCCGCGTTTCGGGAATTGATAATCAGGGGTTATCAATCCATGCAATTCTTTCAGTGCATCGGATCGTGCGGCTTGGTAGGATCGCTGTCGCTCATGCAATTCAATTGAAAACCGATCACACCGAAAGGAAGGCATCATGAGAATAGCGGTTGCCGGCGATAGCGTTGGCGTGTCTCTTTCCGAAGTCCTGGCAGCCCATCTGGCGACCTGTCCCGGTATCGAGGTCACCGACCTGAGCCGCGCTCCGGACGGATCCGGCGAGTATTACGCCAACATCGCCGAGCGCGTCGGTCAGGCGATCCTGGCCGGCAAGTTCGATCGCGGCATCCTCTGTTGCGGCACTGGCATCGGCATGGCGATCTCGGCCAACAAGGTGCCGGGCATCCGTGCCGCGCAAACGCATGACACTTTCTCGGCCGAGCGCGCCGCCAAGAGCAACGATGCGCACATCATTACGCTGGGCGCCCGCGTCGTCGGTACCGAGCTTGCCAAGACGATCGTCAATGCCTGGCTGGCCTCCGATTTCGACCCGCAAGGTCCGTCAGCGAAGAACGTTGCGGCGATCGGCACGCTCGACGCCAAATATCGGCGCTGAGTTCGGCACAGCGCCCGGCCGCCGGCTCGGGCGCGTTTTTGGTTCATCCAGGGGAAATACGCCATCATGCGTCGATTGCTCGCCGGAACCGGCTGGAAGATGAACAACACTGTCGCCGAGACGCGGCGATATGGCGAATGGTTCGCCGAATGGACGGCCGGGCGCGCGCTTTCGGCCGTCGATATTTTCGTGCTGCCGCCATTTACCTCTCTGCATGCGGCGGCGACGGCTTTCGCCGGCACGCCGGTGGCGACCGGCGGTCAGAACATGCACTGGCTCGATTCGGGTGGCTGGACCGGGGAAATCTCGGCACCAATGCTGCTGGAAGCCGGCTGCCGCTACGTCGAACTCGCGCATTCCGAACGCTTGCAGCATTTCGGCGAGACCTATGACTGTGTTCGTCTCAAGGTCGACGCGGCAATGAAGGTCGGCTTGACGCCGATCATCTGTCTCGGCGAGAGCGCCAGCGAGAAGGAATCGGGACGTGCCGACGCGGTATTGGCGGAACAGGTGCTGACCTCGCTGGCCGGGCAGCCCGAAGCGGCGACGGCCGATGTGGTGCTGGCCTACGAGCCGCGCTGGGCGATTGGCGGGGCCGAGGCGGCGACGCCGGAATACATCGCGGCGCGGCACGCGGCCTTGCGCCAGGTATTGCGTCAGCATCGCGGCGCGCGCGCGGCCGAGGACACCCGCATCATCTACGGCGGCTCGGTGACGCCGGAGAACGGTAAGGAAATCCTCGCGATCGAGGACGTCGACGGGCTCTTCGTCGGGCGCGCCGCGTGGAAACCGGAAGGATTTGCCAGAATCATCGAACTTGTCGCCGAAGCCTCGCGTTTGCGGGCGGCGCGTTGATAGCCCGTTTGCATTGATTTCAACCACATAGAATTCGAACAGGAGGAGAGAACATGACGTGCATCCATGACGACCCCGAAGTATTCGCAACGACTGCGTTGGCCGGATTCGCCTCGGTTTATGCCAGAAACGTCCGTCTCGTGACCGGCGGTGTGCTGCGCTCGACGGCGACGCCCGAAGGCAAGGTTGCCGTCGTCGTCGGCGGCGGTTCGGGACACTATCCGGCTTTCGCCGGCTTCGTCGGTCCGGGCATGGCCGATGCGGCTGTGGCCGGCGATGTCTTCGCCTCGCCGTCGGCGCACAGCGTTGCGCACGTCACCCGTCTCGCCCATCGCGGCGGCGGCATCCTGCTCGGCTTCGGCAAGTATGCCGGCGACGTGATGAATTTCGGCCTGGCGGCCGAGCGTTTGCAATCGGAAGGCATTGACGTTCGCATCCTGCCGGTGACCGACGACGTCGCCAGCGGCCCCGCTGACAAGCCCGAACTTCGCCGTGGCGTGGCCGGCGACCTGGTCGTTTTCAAAATTGTCGGTGCCGCGGCCGAGGCGGGTCTTAAACTCGATGATGTCGAGCGCATTGGCATCAAGGCCAACGCGCGCACCGTCACCTTCGGCGTCGCCTTTACCGGTTGCACGCTGCCGGGTGCCAAGCAACCGCTGTTCACCGTGCCGGCGCAGCGCATGGGCATCGGCCTCGGCATTCACGGCGAGCCCGGTATCAGTGAGGACAATGTCCTGCCGGCCAAGGAACTGGCGGCCTTGCTGGTCAATAAGCTGCTGGCCGAACGGCCGGCGAACTGCAGCCGCGTCGCGGTCGTGCTGAACGGTTTGGGCTGTACCAAGTACGAAGAACTGTTCGTGCTCTGGGTCGGCATCGAAGCGGTACTGAAGCAGGCGGGCCTGACGCTGGTCCAGCCCGAGGTGGGCGAATTCGTCACCAGCCTCGACATGGCCGGCTGCTCGTTGACGATCACCTGGCTCGACGAGGAACTTGAGAAGTTCTGGTGCGCACCGGCCGATACGCCGGTCCTGCGTCGTGGCGCCATCATCCCGACCGAGCCGGCGGCGCCGATTTCCGAGGCGCCGCAGGAGGTTACGAGCTTCCCGGCAGCGACGGCGGCATCGCAAGCCAATGGCAAATGCATTGCCGGTCTCATCGCCGAGATTGCCGATGTCATGCGCACTGCCGAGAACGATCTCGGTCGCATCGATGCACTGGCGGGCGACGGCGATCATGGCATGGGCATGACGCGTGGTTCGGCGGCTGCGGCCGAAGCAGCCAGGAAAGCCGTCGCGGCGGGCGCGGGCGCAGCCAGTGTTCTCGCCGCTGCCGGCGATGCCTGGGCCGACCGTGCCGGTGGCACCTCGGGTGCCCTGTGGGGCCTGGCGTTGCGCACCTGGAGCACGGTCTTCAGCGATCAGCGCGACGTGACGCCGGCCGATGTTGCCAAGGGCGCGCAAGCGAGTCTCGATGCGGTCAAGCGTCTCGGTCGGGCGAAGATTGGCGACAAGACGCTGGTCGATGCTTTTGAGCCTTTCGTTGTCACGCTGGGCGAACAGATCGGCAA
Organism: uncultured Propionivibrio sp.; assembly: GCF_963666255.1. Lineage (NCBI taxonomy): Bacteria > Pseudomonadati > Pseudomonadota > Betaproteobacteria > Rhodocyclales > Rhodocyclaceae > Propionivibrio > uncultured Propionivibrio sp. Next base: position 326,672 of record NZ_OY762655.1, read on the forward strand.
GGGCGTGGCGCTGAGCGCCGCCTGGAACGAAGCGGCGCGCGTGTCGACGACCGCCGCCGAGCTGACGGCACAACTGACGCCGAAACTCGGACGGGCGCGTTCGCATACGGCGCGCAGTCTCGGCCATCCCGATGCTGGCGCCGTTTCGCTGGCGATGTGCGCGCGCACCGTTGGAGCGATCCTCAATCTCTCATGACAAAAGCGTAGTACGCGAACCTGTCCGTGGCGGGGTTGCAGCAGATGCTGCAGCCCCGATTTTTTTGCCTAGGGGCTGGGCTCGCGGTTCTTCAGGAAGTAGAGAAATTCCTCGGCGATCGGGCTGACCGTCCGGTCGCGATGGACGAGGCTGCCCCAGGGCGTCAGCGTGTGCGTGAATTCGTAGGGAATGATGCGCAACAGGCTGTGCGCCTCGTAATGGCGTGCGATCGAGTGCGGGATGACGGCGATCATGTCGCTGTGGGCGATCAGGCTTTCGGCGAGCAGGATCGAGGTCGTTTCGATCAACCCCTGCGGCAGCGGCAGGTGGTGGCTGCGCGCCTCCTGCTCGATCATCTCGCGCGAAGGGCTGCCGCGCGGTTGCAGGATCCAGGTATAGGCCAGCAACGCCGAGAAACTGATGGCGCCTTCGCGTGCCTGGTACTGCAGGGGATGGTCGCGCGAGGCGACAACCGAGATCGCTTCTTCGCCGATCGCATGAAAGACGCAGTCATGGCTTTCGACGCTGGCGATGTCGGGCATCCGCCCGATCATGACATCGAGTTTGCCGTTGCGGAGCAGGTCGAGCAGGCGGTCACTGGTGTCGACGATGACTTCCACGGAGAGCAGCGGGAAGCGCTGCTTGAGACGGATCAGCGCGTCGGCCAGCAGGTCGGGCGCGGCGACCATGATGCTGCCGACGATCAGCTTGCCGGCGCTGCCGAGCCGCAGTTCGTTGAGCTCGCGGCTGAGCGCGGTCATATTGCTGCTGATGGCGCGGAAAGTGTTCATGACGGCCTGTCCGGCCGCGTTCAACTGCATGCCGCGGCCGACGCGGTCGAACAGGGGCTCGCCGAGCGTTTGCTCGAGTTCGTGCAGCATCTTGCTGGCGGCGGGTTGCGAGAGGCCGATATGCTCGGCGGCGTGGTGCAGCGTCCGGTGTTCGTGAATCGCCAGCATCAGGACGATCTGGCGCATGCGCAGGCGATTGAGCAGTTGGGGGGTGAAGCCGGAATGCGTCATGGTCGGTGATTGATAACCTGAAGAGATCAATATATCAAATAGTTTCAGTTATCAGTAGTTGATCACCTTGCTACGATCCTTTCGACAGTACCTGAACTGCATAGCGAGAATTCTTTCCGCGTCGTAAAGGCCTGTGGTCGAGGGGCGTGGATACCGGTTTCCATCAAACTATCCGAGGACATTATGAAAGTACTGATTACCGGCGGGGGCGGCTTTCTTGGCGGGCGATTGGCCCAGGCCCTGCTCAAGCGGGGCACGCTCGCTGATGCCAATGGCATACAGCGGGAGATCACGCAGATTTCCTTGCTCGACATCACGTTCCCGGCACAGGACGATTCGCGTCTCAAGTACGTCTGCGGCGATCTCACCGATCCGGCTTTGCTCAGCACGCTGATCGGGCCGGAAACGACCTCGGTCTTCCATCTGGCATCGATCGTCAGCGGCGGTGCCGAGGCCGACTTCGAGCTTGGCATGCGCGTCAATCTCGATGGCACGCGCGCTGTCATGGAGGCCTGCCGCAAGCAGGCTCGCGTGCCGCGCTTCATCTTCTCCAGTTCGGTGGCTGCCTTCGGGTACGGATTCCCCCCTGTGGTTGATGACAATGTCGTCGCGCTGCCGCTTAACTCCTACGGTGCCCAGAAGGTCTGCTGCGAATATCTGATCAACGATTACAGCCGGCGCGGTTTCATCGACGGACGCGTCCTGCGCCTGCCGACGATTTCAGTGCGTCCGGGCAAACCCAATCTCGCCAAGTCTTCCTATGCATCAGGCATTATTCGTGAGCCGCTCAACGGCGTTCCCGCGCGCTGCCCGGTGACGCGTGACACCGGCATCTGGATCCTGTCGCCGGGCAAGGTCATCGATGCGATGATTCACGCCCATGACTTGCCGGCCTCGGCCTGGGGCGTCAATCGCGTCCTCAATCTCTGCGGTACGACGGCGACTGCCGGTGAAATGGTCGACGCGCTGCGCAGGATTGCCGGGGACAGTGTCGCGAATCTCGTCGAGTGGGCCCCGGACGAAGACATCCAGGCCTTCATCGACAGCCTGCCGGTGCGTTTCAAGACCAATCGCGCGCTGATGATGGGATTCGTCGCCGACAAGGACGTCGATACGATCATTCGCGATTACATTGCCGACCAGGGTATTCCGGTTTAGGCGAACATCATTTCAACGGACGAGGAAACAGAATGACTCAGGAATGCTGCAACACGCCGCGCTGGAACCGCGACAACTGGCCGATCGCGGCGGCCATGATCAATTTCCCCGGCGTCCTGCCGAACGGATCGCTGGTCCAGGAGCAGTCCGTCGATCAATGGGCCGAGACGCTGCAGCAGGTCGTCGATGCCGGCTTTACCGAGCTCGATCCGACCGACAGCTGGCTGCGTGTCGCCGATCTTTCGCCGTCCCGTTTGCGCGAGTTTCAGTATGTCGTCAAGACGCTCGGGCTGACGATCCCGGCGATTTCGACGACGCGGCGCAGCAGCGTCATCGATCCGGATCACGCCGACGAATATCTTGCCTACAACCACCGCGTCATCGAGACGGCGGCGGCAATCGGCGCCAAGGCTGTCAGTTTCGGATTGTTCGGGCAGTTTACCGAGGAGCAGAAAAAGCGGCTGTGGTTCTGGACGGCCGAAGGCGTCAAGAATCCCGATGATGCCGCGACCTACCAGAAGGCGGTGACGCGCATCCGCGAACTCGGCAAGCATGCCGCCGAATACGGTATCGAGGTCTCGCTCGAGATGTACGAGGATACCTATATCGGCACGGCCGACGGGGCGGTGCGTTTCGTCAATGACGTCGATGTGCCTTCGGTCGGGATCAATGCCGACATCGGCAATCTGGTGCGTCTGCACAAGCCGGTCGAGCACTGGTCGGCGATGATCGACAAGATCGTCCCTTACGCAAAATACTGGCACGTCAAGAACTACATGCGCATCGAGGATCCGGACCGGGGCATCTATTTGTCGTATCCGACCTCGCTGGCGCTCGGCATCATCAACTACCGGATTGCCGTTCAGAAAGCCATCGCCAGCGGCTTCAAGAGCGCCTTCCTGTGCGAGCACTACGGCGGCGACGGTCTGACCGTCTGTGGCATGAACCGCGAATACCTGAGAACGATTTTGCCGCGCTGACGGGCGGCGCCCCAGGGGCGCCGCCGCAGATTTTTCGCGCGCGCGTCCCGTTTGCCATTGATCCACAAATCTAGAACAAGGAGCTGGTCATGTCTTTCGCATCAAAGGGAATGGTTGGCCTGGCGGCGGCTGCCGTCATGGCATGCTTCGCCTCGGGCGCCCTGGCGCAGAACGCGACAGAGCGTAATATCCGCCTCGGTCATGGTATTGCCGCCGAACATCCGCTCGGACAGGCCTCGGTGAAATTCGCGGAGATCATGGATCGTCTGAGCGGCGGGAAATTCAAGATCAAGGTCTTTCCGGCGACCCAGCTAGGATCCGAGACACAGATGATCGCGGCGGTCCGTGGCGGCGTCCAGGAGATCACCATCGTCGCGTCGGCGCCGGTCGCGACGATCATCAAGGAATACATGCTGTTCGATTTGCCTTTCCTGTTCCAGAACGAAAAGGAAGTCGATGCGGTGCTCGACGGCAAGCTCGGCCAGCGCCTGCTTGATCTCGCCGAATCGAAGAACATGATCGGCCTGTGCTACTGGGAAAACGGCTTCCGCCAGGTGACCAACAGCAAGCGCCCGGTCGCCAGCATGGAAGACATGTCGGGCCTCAAGCTGCGGGTCATGCAGAACCCGGTGTACATCGATGCCTTCAAGGCGCTCGGTACCAACGCGATTCCGATGCCCTTCACCGAACTCTATTCGGCGATGGAGTCGAAGGCGATCGACGCGCAGGAAAATCCGGTGCCGATCATTTATGCCAGCAAGTTCCATGAGGTGCAGAAGTATCTCAGTCTGACCAACCACGCCTATGCGCCGTATGTCGTGCTGGTCAGCAAGGGCTTCTGGGACAAGCTCGACGCCAAGGAAAAGGACCAGCTGAAGGCCGGATGCTATGAGGGACGCACCTATCAGCGCAACCTCAACCGCAAGATGACGACCGAGCTGGTCGACAAGCTCAAGAGCGAAGGTATGACGGTCAGCGTGATTCCGCCGGCCGAAGCGGCGAAGATGCGCGACAAGCTGAAGCCGGTGATCGAGCGGTACACGCAGGACATCGGTCCGTCGGTTGTCGAGCAGGCGCAGAAGGAAATCGCTGCCGTTCGCGGTCGCTGATAGTGCCGTTACACGGCCTCGTCTTTCGCTGCTTATCAGGCGAAGGATGAGGCCGTTCCGGTCATGCAATTCGAGTTGGCGAGGAGTTCGAAAGGGCTCGGAGGATCGCTTTCGAATGACGTCATAAGCGGGGGAATGTGAAATGCTTGGGAAACTGATAAAGCTGGTCGAATGGATTCTGGTGGGGATGTTCGGCATCATGGCGGTGCTGGTGTTCGGGAACGTGGTGCTGCGGTATGGATTCAATTCGGGGATCGTGTTTTCGGAGGAAGTGTCGCGTTTCTTTTTCATGTGGCTGACGCTGATCGGGGCCTTGATCGTGATGAAGGATCACGGGCATCTGGGGATGAGCAGCGTGGTCGAGAAGTTTGGTGAGCGTGGGCAGCGTATCTGCCGGTTCCTTGCCGATTCGCTGACGCTGATCTGTTGCCTGCTGCTGGCGCACGGGACCTGGAAGCAGATGATCATCGGCATGGACGACCATGCGCCGGTGACCGGCATTCCGATGGGGATCGTCCAGTCGGCATTGTTCATTTCGAGCGTCGGCATGGCGCTGGTGCTCGGTTACGGGATCTGGCGGCAACTGACGGGCCGGATGCCGAAGGAAGAGCTGATTCCGTACAGCGGCAGCGTTGGCGAATAAGCGGAGAAGACGACCATGACCATTGCGACTTTTCTCTTCTCCCTGCTGGGCGCGATGGCGCTCGGTGCGCCGATCGCCTTCTCGCTGCTGATCTGCGGCGTTGCGCTGATGCTGCAGATGGACAACTTCGACACGCAGATCATTGCGCAGAATCTGCTCGAAGGCGCCAACAACTATCCGCTGATGGCGGTGCCTTTCTTCATGCTGACCGGCGAGCTGATGAATGCCGGCGGTCTTTCCAAGCGCATTGTCGAAGTGGCCGACGCGCTGATTGGTCACGTGCGCGGCGGTCTCGGTTATGTCGCGATCATCACGGCGGCGGTGGTGGCCAGTATCTCGGGGTCGGCGGTGGCCGATACCGCGGCGGTGGCGGCCCTGCTGATTCCGATGATGCGCAATGCCGGCTACAGTGTGCCGCGTTCGGCCGGTCTGATTGCTTCGGCGGGGTGTATCGCGCCGGTGGTGCCGCCGTCGATTCCGCTGGTTGTCTTTGGCGTGACGACGCAGCTGTCGATCACCAAGCTGTTCATGGCCGGTATTTTCCCGGGGCTGATGATGGCGGTGACGCTGGCGGTGACCTGGTGGCTGGTGGCGAAGAAGGAGCAGCCGGGCGGACCGGCTCAGCGCGGCTTCGAGCTGGGGCGTTTCCTGACGGCCTTGCGCAACGGCATCTGGGCGCTGGTTCTGCCGTTTGTCATCATCGGCGGGATGAAGGCGGGCGTGTTCACGCCGACCGAAGCGGCGGTCGTTGCCGTCTTCTATTCTCTCTTCACCGGTCTTTTCGTCTATCGCGAACTCGATTACCGGAGGGTGCCGCACCTGATGCTGTCGGCGTTGAAGACGTCCTGCACGATCATGTTCCTGGTCGCCTGCGCGATGGTCTCGGCATGGCTGATCACGATCGCGGACATTCCGGCGCAGACGATCGAGCTGCTCAAGCCGTTCATGGGCAACCAGATGGTGCTGATGCTGGTGATCACGATCCTGGTGATCATCGTCGGGACGGCGCTGGACCTGATCCCGACGGTGCTGATCCTCGGTCCGATCCTGGTGCCGGTGGTGAAGATGGCGGGGATCGATCCGTACTACTTCGGCGTGCTGTTCATCATGAACAATGCCATCGGCCTGCTGACGCCGCCGGTCGGGACGGTGCTCAACGTCGTGGCGGCGGTCGGCAAGGAGAAACTCGACAACGTCATCAAGGGCGTCTGGCCTTTTCTGCTCGCCGAGACCGTGCTGATGTTCCTGCTCGTCTTCTTCCCCAAACTCGTCACCGTGCCGGCCAAGTGGCTGTCATAGTGGCTATCAAAGGTCTGATGCCGTTGTCCGATGCCGCCGTGGGCGGCATCGGCGTGATGCGCTGAGCGGTATCGTCGATTTCATGTTTTCGGATTTCGTCCTGATCGCGGTGGCGGCGCTGGCCGCCGGTTTCGTTAATGCGATTGCCGGCGGCGGCACCTTTTTCAGTTTTCCGGCCTTCGTCGCCGCCGGTGTTCCGCCGGCGCTGGCGAGCGCGTCGAATAATGTCGGCTTGTGGCCGGGCAACGGTATGGCGGCCTTCGCCTATCGTCGCGAACTCTGGGCGGTGCGTGCGCACCTGCCGTTCCTGTCGGTCGTGACCCTGGCGGGCAGCACGGCCGGTGCCGGTCTCCTGTACTGGATCGGTAATGACGGTTTCGCCCGATTGTTGCCAGCGCTTGTCGTCTTCGCGACGGCGCTGTTCGCTTATGCCGAACAAATCCGGGCCTGGGTGCTGCGTATCGCGCAACGCCAGACGTCGGGTGCCGGGCCGCGTCCCGGTGGGTCGCTTGCCTCGGCGCTGGGGCTGGGCATCGTCGCTGTCTATGGCGGTTTCTTCGGCGGCGGCGTCAACCTGATGGTGCTCGCCAGCCTCAGTCTGATGGGCTACCGCGATATCCAACAGACGAATGCCATCAAGAATTATCTTGCCGTGCTGATTATCGCCAGTGTCTTCGCCGTCTTTATCGTTCAGGGCGGTATCGCCTGGGGGCAGACGCTCGTCTGCGCCGTCGGCGCAATGACGGGCGGATATGTCGGTGCCAGCGTTGCCAAGAAAATGCCGGTGGGCTGGTTGCGCGGCATGGTGATTTTCGTCGGTATCGCGCTGACCGTGATCTACACCTGGCAGTACTGGATCAAGCCAGCGCTGGCTTGATCCAAGCGTGGCGGCTCAGCCCGGCAGGCGTTGGTCGACACTGTTGGCGAGCGTTTTCAGCGCCGGCGCGATATCGACGGGGTAGGGCGTTGTTGTGTCGAGGCTGCGGCAGCTTTCCGGCAGGCGCGCGAGTTGCGTTTGGGCGTCGTCGCGCAGTTGCGCCAGCGTTGCCTGCGCTGCCGTCCGCCGACCGTCGCGCATGACGCATTCGAGCAGCGGCGTACCGGCCGGGGCGTCGCCCTCGAGGGTCAGCGTATCGCCGCACATGCGTCCATCGCCGTCGTAGCGGCGATAGACCTGTTTGCGTCCCGGCCAGCTGGCCTTGCCTTCGGAGCGCTTGCGCCGCGCTGCGCCGGCGTATTCCTGCAGCTTGTACGCGCATTCGAGGTAGGGGCAGTCGTCCGAGGTGTTCATGCGTGTGCCGATGCCGAAGCCGTCGATCGGTGCGCGGTCGGCGCGCAGGCGGCGCACGGCGTATTCGTCGAGGTTGCCGCTGGCGAAGATATGCACGTCCTTGAGACCGCCGTCATTGAGAATGGCGCGCACACGCGCGGCGTTCTGGCCGAGGTCGCCACTGTCGATGCGTACCGCCTGCAGGCGGATGTTGCGTGCGGCGAGGCGGCCTGCCAGCGGGATGATGGCGCGGGCGGCGGCGTCGATGTCATAGGTGTCGATCAGCAGTGTCGTGGCGCGCGGATGCGAGAGCGAGAAGTTCTCGAAGGCCTCGCTTTCGTCTTCGTGCGCCTGAATGAACGAATGCGCCATCGTGCCGAAGAGCGGAATGTCCCACTGCATGCCGGCGAGGACGTTGGCGGTGCCGTTGAAGCCGGCCAGATAGCTGGTGCGCGCCGAGAGCATGCCGGCTTCGGCGCCGTGGGCCCGGCGGAGGCCGAAGTCGACGAGCAGGGCCTCGGGTGCGACCAGTCGTGTGCGCGCGGCCTTGGTGGCGATCAGTATCTGGAATTGCAGCAGGTTGATGATGCGCGTTTCAACGAGTTGGGCCTCGCGCAGTGGCGCGACGACGCGCAGGATCGGTTCGTTGGCGAAAAACGGCGTGCCTTCCGGCATCGCCCAGACTTCGCCGGAAAAGCGGAAGTCGCGGAGCGTGGTGACGAATTCAGGCGTGAATCGGCCGCTCTTCGCCAGCCAGTCCAGTTCTTCAGGCGTGAAATGCACGGTCTCAAGATAATCGAGTACCTGTGCGAGGCCGGCGGCGAGCAGGAAATTGCGATTGTCGGGCAGGCGGCGGACGAAGAACTCGAAGACGGCGGTGTCGTTCATGCTGTGGTCATCGTAGGCCTGCAGCATGGTCAGTTGATAGAAGTCGGTGAGGAGGACGCTTTGGTCGTTCATTCTGGAGTTTCCTCAAGCAGCGTAGCGCCGGCGGCCTGCATTTCGGCGATCGCGTGCGCGCCGTCGCCGGCTTGTACATTGACCGCCCGGATCGCTTCGCTCAGCAGGACGACGTCGTAACCGAGACGGCAGGCATCGAGGACCGTGTTGAGCACGCAATAGTCGGTGGCCAGCCCGCCGATGAAGAGGCGTCTGCTGCCGGTCTGTTGGAGTCGATCGGAAAGGTCTGTGCCGCCGAAACCGGAGTAGGCATCGACGGCAGCGGTCGTCGCCTTGCTGATGATGCTTGCATTTTCCGGCACGCGCAGCGCCGCAGCGAAGCGGGCACCGTCGGTGTCGGCGATGCAGTGGTTCGGCCACGGCCCGCCTTGAGGGATGAACGAGCAGTGCGCGGCCGGATGCCAGTCGCGGGTGGCGAAGATCGGCAGGCCCGCGGCCTGAAATCGTTCGATCCAGCGATTGAGCGGCGCAATGACGGCGTCGCCGTCGGTCACGGCGAGCTGGCCGCCGGGAAGAAAGTCATTCTGTACGTCGACGATCAACAGCGCATCGCCGGATTGAAGTCGGGTCGTCATCGAAGTCTCTGGTGTATCAGGCCGGGAACAGGGGGGTGGGCGCGGGGCGGCGGGCGCAATTCGTTTGGCATGAACGCCCGGCGCGAATCCCGCGCGCACGGCCGTGGCGCGCGGGCTTTGTTTGCGGCGTCAGGCCGACAGGGTGCCTGAGCGGTAGCCGTCGACGATCTGCACGATCTGCGAGAACGCCTTGGGCGTGCCGGCGATCAGGTTGCCCGTTTTCATGTAGTCCTCGCCGCCGGTCAGGTCGCCGACGAGTCCGCCGGCTTCGCTGATCAGCAGGTTGCCGGCAGCCATGTCCCACGGTGCCAGGCCGAATTCCCAGAAGCCGTCGAGGCGGCCGCAGGCGACATAGGCGAGGTCGAGCGCGGCCGATCCGGCACGGCGCACACCGGCGCTCTTCTCGGTGAATTCCTTGAAAAGCTTGAGGTAGGTGTCGATGTGATCGAAAACACGGAAGGGGAAGCCGGTGCCGATCAGCGCGTCTTCGAGCTTCACGCACTTCGAGACGCGAATGCGGCGCTCGTTGAGGAAGGCGCCGCCGCCCTTGCTGGCGGTAAACATTTCGTTGCGCAGCGTGTCATAGACCAGCGCCTGGTTCATCTGGCCTTTGTAGGCGAGGCCGATCGACACCGAGTATTGCGGGAAGCCGTGGATGAAATTGGTGGTGCCGTCGATCGGGTCGATGATCCACTGATAGTCGCAGCCGGCGCCGCTGCCAAGGGTCTCGCCGGACTCTTCTGCTAGAATCCCGTACTCCGGATACGCCTCGCGCAGCACTTCGATGATGGCGGCTTCGGCGGCTTTGTCGACCTCGGTGACGAAGTCGTTCTGGCGCTTGACGGTGACGCGCAGATGTTCGAGATCCTGCGAGGCGCGGTTGATGATCTGGCTGGCGCGACGCGCGGCCTTAACCATGATGTTGAGTGCTGGATGCATAGGGTATCTTTTAAAGAGAGTTCGCCGGAGGCCGAAGTGCTTCGGTTTGTCCGCGAAGTTGAGTGAATCCGGTATTTTATATGAATCAAGTTTCTGCGTCTTCCCTGGCCGCATCCGTCGGCGCTCTTGACCGTGTGCGCGTGGTGCTCTGTCGCCCGAGTCATCCCGGCAATATTGGCGCGGCGGCGCGGGCGATGAAGACAATGGGATTGTCGCGTCTCGTGCTCGTCGATCCCGCCCGTTTCCCCGATGACGAAGCCATTGCCCGTGCGGCGGGGGCGGAGGATGTGCTGGTCCATTGTCAGGTCTGCGCGACGCTCGACGAGGCGCTGACGGGTACGGTGATGGCGATCGCGATGTCGGCCCGGCACCGCAACCTCGGTCCGGCGCCGTTGCAGGCGAGGGAAGGGGCGGCTGTCGCCGTCGACCGGGCGAAAGAAGGCGAGGTGGCGCTCGTCTTCGGCAACGAAACGCGCGGACTCGCCAACGAGGATGTCATGCGCTGTCAGCATACGGTGTTCATTCCCGCCAATCCGGACTACACCTCGCTCAATCTCGGCGCCGCCGTGCAGGTGCTCTGTTATGAATTGCGCATGGCCGCTTTTGCCGAGCGTCCGCCGGTGGTGACGCGGACGGTGCCTTTCGAGTCGCCGCCGGCAAGTTTCGACGACGTCGAACGCTTTTATGCGCATCTTGAGTCGGTGATGGTCGATACCGGTTTTCATAATCCCTCGCAACCGAAGCGGCTGATGCCGAAGATCCGCCGCCTGTTTGGCCGGGCCGCGCTCGAACGCGACGAGATCAATATCCTGCGCGGAATTCTCGACGCCGTTCAGAAACGCCTGCGTTGAGGCGCGGTCGGCGAACGCCGACCGTTTGCTGCGTTCAATTGTTGATAGAAACGGTCGGGTATTGTAGAATACCCGCCTATCGCCTGTGGAGATTTTCCTGATGTTCAGCCGCCTTCGCGAAGATGTTCGTTCCGTGTTCGACCGGGACCCGGCCGCCCGTAACACCTGGGAGGTCCTGACCTGTTATCCGGGCGTGCATGCGGTGATCCTGCACCGCGTCTCGCACGGCTTCTGGCGGCGCGGATTTTTCTGGCTCGGGCGTTTCACCTCGCATATCGCCCGACTCATGACGGGCATCGAAATTCACCCGGGCGCGACGATCGGTCGCCGCTTCTTCATTGACCACGGCATGGGGGTGGTTATCGGTGAAACGGCAGTGATCGGCGACGACGTCACGCTTTATCACGGCGTGACGCTCGGCGGCACGTCCTGGGCCAAGGGCAAGCGCCATCCGACGCTCGAGGATGGCGTGGTGGTCGGGGCCGGCGCCCAGATTCTCGGGCCGATCACGATCGGCGCGCGTGCCAAGGTCGGCTCCAACGCGGTGGTGGTCAAGGACGTGCCGCCGGAAACGACGGCGGTCGGCAATCCGGCGCGCATCATCGACTCCGAGCAGGCGCAGAAGCGTGAGGAGAAGGCCGGCCAGATGGGCTTTTCCGCCTATGCGCTGGCAGGCAAGCAGGACGACCCGCTGGCCAAGGCGATCCACGGACTGCTTGATCATGCGGTCGAGACCGACCGGCGACTGGAACTCCTGCTGCACAAGCTCGAAGCCACCGGGGTCTGCATTGAGGATGAGTTGGCAACGGCCGACAAGTTCGATCCGAAATACCTGAGCAAAATAGTTGACTAATATCGGCGCAACTCGGTATAGTTGAGTCTGCTGATCGGGTATTCACAGGAGGACCCCATGCGACTGACCACCAAAGGACGTTTTGCCGTGACGGCCATGATCGACCTTGCGCTGCGTAGCGGCGAAGGGCCGGTAACACTGGCAGGCATTAGCGAACGGCAGAAAATTTCGTTGTCGTATCTGGAGCAGCTCTTCGGCAAATTGCGCCGTCACGAGCTGGTCGGCAGCGTACGCGGACCGGGCGGCGGGTATTGTCTGGCGCGTCCGGGAAACCAGATTACCGTCGCGGATATTGTGCGCGCTGTCGATGAGCCGCTCGATGCGACGCAGTGTGGCGGTCACGAGAATTGCCGCGACGAGGAGCGTTGCATGACGCACGATTTGTGGACGACGCTCAACGCCAAGATGTATGAGTATCTGTCGTCGGTGACGCTGGCCGATCTCGTCGAGAAGCAGTTGCGCAAGCTCGGCGGCGAGGTGGTCACGCTCGAGGAATTGCGCCGTCCGGCGGGCAGCCGCACACGGACGTTGTCGGTGGTGGCCTGAGTAACAGCGATGTTCGCGCCCGTCTATCTCGATCATAACGCGACGACGCCGCTCGATCCGGCGGTGCTCGACGCGATGATGCCTTGGCTGTCGCAGCGCTTCGGCAATGCGTCGAGTCGGCACGAGTACGGACGCGATGCGCGTCGGGCAATCGACGCGGCGCGCGAACAGGTCGCCCGGGCGGTCGGCGCGCATGCTACCGAAGTGGTGTTTACGAGCGGTGGTTCGGAAGCCAACAATCTTTTCGTCAAGGGCGTGGCCGCCCGGCTGAGGCCGGGGCTTGCGGCGATCAGTGCGGTCGAGCATCCCTGTGTGCTGAAACCTGCGGGGCAGCTGGCGCGCCAAGGCTGGGACATCAGCACCTTGCCGGTCGATGCGCAGGGGTGCGTTGATGTTGCCGCGTACCGGGAAACCGTGGCGCGACGTCCGCGCTTTGTCTCGGTCATGGCGGCGAACAACGAAACCGGCGTCGTTCAGGATATCGCGGCCTTGTCCGCGCAGGCCAAGGCCGCCGGTGCCTGGTTTCATGCCGACGCCGTCCAGGCGCTCGGCAAGATGCCGGTCGATTTCCGTGCACTGAACGCACAGGGCGTCAATGCCTTGACGATATCGGCGCACAAGATTGGCGGTCCGCAGGGTGCGGGTGCGCTGATCGTCGATAAGCGCGTCGAGTTGGAACCTTTGATCGCCGGCGGCGGTCATGAGAGAGGATTGCGCTCGGGGACCGAAAACGTGGCGGCGATCGTCGGTTTCGGCGCCGCGTGCGCACTCGCGGTCGAGCGGCTGGAGGAAGTGTCGCGGCGTCTGCCGGCGCTGCGGCTACGAATTGAAGCCGGGCTTGCGGAAATGGGGGCTGTCGTTTTCGGACTCGAAGCGCCGCGCCTGCCGAACACGGTGCTGTTCTCGATTCCCGGTATTGAGGGCGAAACGCTCGTCGGGCAACTCGATCGTGCCGGTTTCGCCGTGGCCAGCGGTGCGGCGTGTTCAAGCGCCAATCCCGAGCCGTCGCATGTGCTGCAAGCGATGGCGGTGCCGCCGGTATTGGCACGCGGTGCGGTGCGGGTGAGCCTGGGTGTATCGAATACAGAGCAACACATGGACGATTTTTTATTGACTTTGCAGGAGACCGTGTCGAAACTGCGGCGTTTGTCCGCAATCGCGGTTTGATGCTCATTACGGAGTGAACACATGTTGAGACTGCCCATCTATCTGGATAACTCGGCAACGACGCCCGTCGATCCGCGCGTGGCAGACAAGATGATTCCCTATCTCGTCGAGAAATTCGGTAATCCGGCCTCGCGCTCGCACGCTTTTGGCTGGGAAGCCGAGGCGGCGGTCGAGGAAGCGCGCGAGGAAGTGGCGCGGCTCGTCAATGCCGATCCCAAGGAAATCGTCTGGACCTCTGGTGCCACCGAGTCGGATAACCTCGCCATCAAGGGCGCCGCCAATTTCTATTCGGGCAAGGGCAAACACCTCATCACGGTGAAGACCGAGCACAAGGCCGTACTCGACACCTGTCGGGAGCTCGAGCGCACCGGTTTTGAAGTGACCTACCTCGATGTTCAGGACAATGGCCTGATTGACCTCGACGCCTTCAAGGCGGCGATCCGTCCCGATACGATTCTCGTCTCGGTGATGTTCGTCAATAACGAGATCGGCGTCATCCAGCCGATCGCCGAGATCGGTGAGATCTGCCGCGAGAAGGGCATCATTTTCCACGTCGATGCGGCGCAGGCGACTGGCAAGGTCGAGATCGACCTGGCCAAGCTCAAGGTCGATCTGATGAGTTTCTCGGCGCACAAGACCTATGGCCCGAAGGGCATCGGCGCGCTCTATATCCGTCGCAAGCCGCGCGTGCGCCTCGAAGCGCAGATGCATGGCGGTGGACACGAGCGTGGATTCCGCTCGGGTACGCTGGCGACGCACCAGATCGTCGGCATGGGCGAGGCCTTCCGCATCGCCCGCGAGGAAATGACGAGCGAGAACGCCCACATCGGCGCCTTGCGCGACCGTCTGCTCAAGGGCTTGTCGGATATTCCCCAAGTCTTCGTCAATGGCGATCTCGACAGGCGCGTGCCGCATAACCTCAACATCAGCTTCGCCTACGTCGAAGGCGAGTCGATGCTGATGGCGATCAAGGATCTGGCCGTGTCTTCCGGATCGGCCTGCACCTCGGCATCGCTCGAGCCGTCGTACGTGCTGCGTGCGCTCGGTCGCGACGACGAACTGGCGCACAGCTCGATTCGTTTCACGATCGGACGTTTCAATACCCAGGAAGAAATCGATTTCGCCGTCAAGCTGCTGCACGAAAAGATCGGCAAGCTGCGCGAACTCTCGCCATTGTGGGAAATGGTGCAGGAAGGGGTTGATCTTAACACCGTCCAGTGGGCTGCCCACTGACGCAGTAATACAAGGATGAATGGAGTCGAAAATGGCATACAGTGAAAAAGTTCTGGATCACTACGAGAATCCCCGCAACGTCGGGTCCTTCGGCAAGGAAGAGTCGGGCGTCGCGACCGGCATGGTCGGCGCGCCGGCCTGCGGTGACGTGATGAAGCTGCAGATCAAGGTTGGCAAGGACGGCGTAATCGAAGACGCGAAGTTCAAGACCTACGGCTGCGGTTCGGCGATCGCTTCGTCATCGCTGGTGACCGAATGGGTCAAGGGCAAGACCCTCGACCAGGCGCTCGAGATCAAGAATACGCAGATTGCGGAAGAACTGGCGCTGCCGCCGGTCAAGATCCACTGCTCGATTCTGGCGGAAGATGCGATCAAGGCGGCGGTGGCCGATTACAAGAAAAAGAACGGCGAATGACATCGTCGTTGAAGACAGGAGAACAGGAATGGCGGTAACACTCTCGGAGCGGGCAGCGACGCACGTTGCCAACTATCTCAGCAAGCGCGGCAAGGGCATTGGTCTGCGTCTTGGCGTTCGCACCAGTGGTTGCTCGGGGGTCGCCTACAAGCTCGAGTTTGCCGATGTCATCGAACCCGAGGACGTGACTTTCGAGTCGCATGGCGTCAAGGTGCTGATCGATGCGAAGAGCCTCGCCTATCTGGACGGCACTGAACTCGATTACACACGCGAGGGCTTGAACGAAGGCTTCAAGTTCAACAACCCGAACGTCAAGGATGCCTGCGGCTGCGGCGAAAGCTTCACGGTTTGAGCTCTGCGTGGTATCCGGCGGGCGCGCCGGGTACTGCGGGATTGCGACGAATCCGGCAGGACTGATTCGTCGGGCATCGTCAAGGGAAGACATGGATTTCAACGCCGATTATTTTGCGCTGTTCGATTTGCCGCGGCGCTTCCGCATCGATGCTGCACAGCTCGATGCCCGTTACCGTGACGTTCAGGCGCAGGTGCATCCGGATCGTTTCGCCGATGCAGACGATGCGCAGCGGCGTCTGTCGCTGCAGTGGGCGACACGGGCCAACGAAGCGTATCTGGCACTGAAAAAGCCGCTGTCTCGCGCCATTTATTTGCTGGAACTCTCCGGGCAGGGCATCGATCTTGCCGACAATCGCGCCATGTCGGCCGAATTTCTGGTCGAACAGATGGAGTGGCGCGAAACGGTGGCCGAAGCGCGTGCCGCGCAGGCAGCCCCGGAGCTTGAAGACCTCGATCAGCGTGTCCGGGCCTCGATCCGCGCCGGTTATGAGGAACTGGCGGAATTGCTCGACGATCGCAACGACCTGATGCAGGCGGGGGATCGTGTGCGGCGCCTGATGTTCCTTGAACGCCTGCTCGTCGATATCGACGAGGCCTTGGAGGCCGTCGAGGCCTGATAAAAATACACACAGGGACCCCTTATGGCCTTACTGCAAATTTCGGAACCGGGCGAATCGCCGGCACCGCATCAACACAAACTGGCGGTCGGGATCGACCTGGGGACGACCAACTCCCTGGTGGCGACGGTGCGCAGCGGCCTTTCGGTCGTTCTCGCCGACGAACTTGGCCGGCCGCTCTTGCCCTCGGTCGTTCAATACCGAGCCGACGAGGCGCCGGTCGTCGGCTACGAGGCACAGGCCGTGCAGGCCGTCGATCCGCGCAATGTCGTCGTTTCGGTCAAGCGCTTCATGGGCCGTGGCCTCAAGGACATTGCCCACCGCGATTCTCTGCCGTATGCCTTCGATGATGCTCCCGGCATGGTCCGGCTGCAGACGGTGGCGGGCATCAAGAGCCCGGTCGAGGTGTCGGCCGATATCCTGCGCGCCTTGCGCGAGCGCGCCGAGAGTGCGCTCGGCGGTGCGCTTGTCGGTGCGGTGATTACTGTTCCGGCCTATTTTGATGATGCCCAGCGGCAGGCGACGAAGGATGCGGCCAAGCTGGCCGGGCTGTCGGTCCTGCGCCTGCTCAACGAACCGACGGCGGCAGCGATCGCTTATGGTCTCGACAACGCGGCCGAAGGCATCTATGCCGTCTATGACCTCGGCGGTGGCACCTTTGATATCTCGATCCTGCGCCTGTCGCGCGGCGTTTTCGAAGTCTTGTCGACCGGTGGCGACTCGGCGCTTGGTGGCGACGATTTCGACCAGCGTATCTTCTGCTGGATTCTCGAGGCAGCCAAACTGAAGCCGCTGTCGGCCGAGGATGCCCGCCTGCTGCTGACCTGCGCGCGCGAAGCCAAGGAATACCTGACGCCGCATGGCGTCGCTCCGATTTCGGCGCGGCTCGGCAGCGGCGAAGTCGTCGACCTCAAGCTGACGACCGAGATATTCACCGAGATCACGCAGACGCTGGTGTCGAAGACGATTCAGCCGGTGAAAAAGGCGCTGCGCGACGCCGGGCTCACGATCGATGACGTCAAGGGCGTCGTCATGGTCGGCGGCGCGACACGCATGCCGCAGATCCAGCGTGCTGTCGCCGAGTATTTCAAACAACAGCCGCTCAATAATCTCGATCCCGACAAGGTGGTCGCGCTGGGCGCGGCGACGCAGGCCAATCTGCTTGCCGGCAACCGCGCCGCCGGCGACGACTGGCTGTTGCTCGACGTCATTCCGCTCTCGCTCGGACTCGAGACGATGGGCGGACTCGTCGAGAAGATCATCCCGCGCAACTCGACGATTCCGGTCGCGCGTGCGCAGGAGTTCACGACCTTCCGCGACGGGCAGACCGCGTTGGCGGTTCACGTCGTGCAAGGCGAGCGCGAGCTGGTCAGCGACTGTCGCTCGCTCGCCCGCTTCGAACTGCGCGGCATTCCGCCGATGGTCGCCGGTGCGGCGCGTATTCGCGTGACCTTCCAGGTCGATGCCGATGGCCTGTTGTCCGTGTCGGCGCGCGAAACGACCTCGGGTGTTGAGGCCAGCATTTCGGTGAAGCCGTCGTATGGCTTGTCCGACGACGAGATCGCCAGCATGCTCAAGGACTCGATGACGCATACGCGCGACGATGCGCTCCGGCGTGCGATGAAGGAAGCCCAGGTCGAGGCGCAGCGCCTGATCGAAGCCGTGCAGGCGGCCTTGCGTAGCGACGGCGAATTGCTCGAAACCGAACAGCGTTCTCGCATTGAGCAGTTGATGACGCGTTTGCAGGCGGTTTCACTTGGCGAAGACCGGGTGCAGATCAACGCGGCGATGAATGAACTCGAGATGCAGACCAAGGCGTTTGCCGCGCTGCGTATGGACAAGTCGATTCGCAAGGCATTTGCCGGCAAGCGGATCGAATCGCTGACGGAGGAACAAACCACTGATCAGACTTCGGGAGAATCGGCATGACCCAGATCATCGTATTGCCCCACGCGGAAATCTGCCCGGACGGGGCTGTCATCGAGGCCAAGGAGGGCGAGTCGGTTTGTCAGAATCTGCTCGATAACGGTATCGAGATCGAGCACGCCTGCGAGATGTCCTGCGCCTGTACGACTTGCCACGTTGTCATTCGCGAGGGCTTCAACGGTCTTGAGCCCTCGGATGAACTCGAGGACGATCTGCTCGACAAGGCCTGGGGGCTTGAGCCCAATTCGCGCCTCTCGTGTCAGGCCGTGGTGAACGAAACGCCATTGGTCATCGAGATTCCGCGCTATTCGATCAACATGACACGGGAAGGGAAGCGCTGATCATGAAGTGGACTTCCGTTTACGACATCGCCGCCGAGTTGGCAGATTCGCATCCCGACGTCGATCCGAAGAAGATCAATTTTGTCGATTTGATGCAATGGGTTATCGCTTTGCCCGACTTCGACGACGACCCCAAACATTGCGGCGAAAAGGTGCTGGAGGCCATTCAGCAGGCCTGGATCGACGAGGTCGATTGAGACTTTTTAAAGAATCGAAAAGCATTATTGCGTTTGCTTCATCGGGCGCGATGCGTTACTCTTCACTACGCCTTAAGTGGTAATGCGGTCATACCGGCTCATGGTTTTTTCGCTCGATAAATAAAGAAAATGAGTGGACTACCGGAGAGCCATTGTTCGTTCAAAAGGGGATGGTTCGAAATGCTGATTAGCAGGAAAATCTGGCTTCTGGTGGCATTGGCGATGGCGACTGCCGCGGCGATTTCTTTTTTTGGCCTGTTCGGACTCAGGGTCGTGAACACCGATGTCAAGGGCATTGCCGAAGAATCGGTTCCGGCGATGCTGAAGGTCAGCGACATGCGCAGTACTTATCTCGGGCTGATTCCGAAACTGTATGAACGCGCCGGCACCGACGATGCCGCCAAGGGCGAAGCGCTCGAAAAAGAAATCAACGAAGGCGGACAGGCGCTGATCAAGCAGATCAACGGTTACGCCGATAGCATTACGGATGAGGAGCGCAAGAACGATCTCACGCAGGCCAAACTGGGTCTGATTGCCTTCATCACGCGGATGCGGCAAATCAGCGCGCTCGCCTCGCAAGGCGAGAACGGCATGGCGCTGGACATGATCAAGCGCGATATCGGTCCCTTGCATCGCGACCTCGCCGCTGCGTTCGACAAGCTTGTGAAGATCAGCATCGATGATGTCAATCAGCATTCCTCCTCGGCCGACTCGGCGTTCAAGCGGACGCTGATGATTACGATATCAGCGGCCATCCTGGGGGTCGGCGGCATCGGCGTGATGGGCTTTTTCCTCGGCGGTTCGATCACCAAACCGCTGTCAGCGATGCAGCAAGCCATCACTCAAACCTCCACCGAGCTCGACTTTACCCGCCCGATTGACGTTCGCAGCAATGATGAGATCGGCAAGACGCTGTGCGCGTACAACGAGTTGTTATCGCGTTTGCGGACAAGCCTGAGCGAGGTGCAGTCTGCCGCCGCGCGCATGGCCGAGATTTCCGAAGACGTCAATCAGACTACCCGGGAAATTACCGAGAACTCGCACGCACAGAACGATGCATCGTCCTCAATGGCGGCTGCGATCGAGGAACTCACGGTCAGCATCTCGATGGTCGCCAGTCAGGCTCAGGAAGCCAGCCAGCATACGCTCAAGTCGCGCGACACCGCTGATAGCGGCGCCGAGGTGATTCTGGCGACGGTGCAGGGGATCCAGACGATTTCGGATTCGGTGCGCCAGACCTCGACGCGTATTGATGCGCTGCGTAACGACAGCGAGAAGATTTCTTCGGTCGCCAACATAATCAAGGAGATCGCCGAGCAGACCAACCTGCTGGCGCTCAACGCCGCGATCGAGGCGGCGCGGGCAGGTGAGCAGGGCCGCGGTTTTGCGGTCGTGGCCGACGAGGTGCGCAAGCTTGCCGAGCGGACGACGCAGTCGACGCAAGAGATTTCGACTTTGCTCGGACAGATGCAGAGCAGCGCTGCCCATGCCGTCAATAGCATGAGCCAGGCGGTGCGGTCGGTCGACGTCGGCGTCGAGAACGCGCAGCGTGCGGGCAACTCGATTCAGGAGATCAAGGAAGGATCGGGTACCGTGGTCGGTTCGGTCGAGGAGATCTCGGAGGCCGTACGCGAGCAGAGCGCGGCGACTACCTCGATCTCTCAGCGCATCGAGCAGATTGCGCAGATGACCGAGCGCAATACACTAGCGGTCGAGACGACGGCAGAATCCGTCAATCGCATGAGCGAGATGAGCCGCGAGATTGCCGAGACGCTGCGCGCCTACAAGGTCTGATTGCTGACGGTTTATTCCAGACTCAGCCGATAGTCCTTGCGGATCATGTCGGCGAGTTTGTCTGCGGGCACCGGCGGGCTGAAAAGATAGCCTTGCAACTGGTCGCAACCGAGCGAGCGCAGGAAGTCCATCTGCGCTCTGTTCTCGATGCCCTCGGCAACGATTTCGTGCTCAAGTTGCTTGCCCATGGTGACGATGGCCTGCGCAATGGCGCAGTCGTTCTTGTCCTGCGGCACGCCGATGACAAATGAACGGTCGATCTTGAGGGTCGAGATCGGAAATTTTTTCAGATAGGCGAGGCTCGAATAGCCTGTGCCGAAATCATCCAGCGACAGATTGAACCCGCGGGCGACGAGGTCGTTCATGATCGGGATGACGATTTCGGCGCCGCGGACCAGCAGGCTTTCGGTGATTTCAAGACGGAGCATTTCCGGCGGTATGCCGTTCCGTTCGACGATCTCGCTGATCCGGTCGGGAAGCTGCGCGTCAAACTGCCGCGCGGAGAGATTCACGGCAATCGGAATCAATGGGGTGCCATCACCCATCCAGTCCCGAATCTGGCGGCAGGCGGCTTCGATGACCCAGTTGCCGAGGCTGTAGATGAGGCCGGTTTCTTCGGCAAGCGGCACGAAACGGGAAGGCGGGATCATGCCTTGTACCGGGTGCGGCCAGCGGATCAAGGCTTCTGCGCCGACAATGCGACCGTTGCGGAGGCTTGCCTTGGGCTGGTAATGCAGGACCAGTGCGTTTTCCTTGACGGCCTGGCGCAGTTCGCCTTCGAGTTGCCAGAGTTCCTTGGCGCGAATATTCATCGCCGGACCGAAGAACAGGTAGCCGGAGTTGTTGATCTGTTGCACGCGCTTCATTGCCACGTCGGCGGCGCGCTGCAACTCGTCGATGTTCTGACCGTCTTCCGGCAGCGTCGCAATTCCGATGCAAGCCTCTATGTGCAAAGCATGCGGTCCGATGGCGAACAGGGGGTGCAATGTTTCCAACAGTTTCTCGGCGACGAGTCCGCAGTGCTCGCGCTTCTGTATGTTGAGGGCGACGACGAATTCGTCGCCACCAAAGCGCGCGATGATGTCCTCATCACGCAAAGCCTGGCGGAATCGTTGCGCGATCTGGCGGAGGAGTTCGTCGCCGATTTCGAGCCCGAGCGAATCGTTGACCGAGGTGAAGCGGTTGATGTCGATCACCATCAGTGCGACATTGCGGTCGTTGCGGCGTGCGCTGGCAAACATCCGATCCGCCAGCTGGTGAAAAAGCGTGCGATTGGGTAATCCCGTCAGGCTGTCGTAATTGACGATTTGCTGCATGCGCTGTTCGGCGGCCCGCAGTACGCTGACATCGGAGAAGATGGAAAAAGCGTGCGTGACTTCCCCCTGAGGATTGCGTACGACGCCGATCGATACCGATTGCGGGAACAATTCCCCGTTCTTTCGACGCCCGATGATTTCGCCTTGCCATGCGCCGGCCCCGCGCATCGCGGCACGCACTTCGGCGCGGAAGTCGGCGCTGTGCACGCCTGAGCGAAGCAGGTCGGGTGTCCGTCCGATAGCTTCGTACGAAGAATATCCGGTGATGCGGGAGAAGGCTGAATTGACCGACACGATCTTCTCGTCGCTGTCGGTAATCAGAATGCCTTCGTCACTGTATTCAATGATGTGGGCATGTAAACGCTGGCGGTCCTCGTCGCTGAGAAGATCGCTCACCGTTGTCATGTTGGCGGCCATGCCGACTGCCTGGCCGGTATCGTCGACGAGACGAGAAAGGGTCAGATTGGCGCGAAAAACTTCACCGGTCTTCTTGCGGTGACGGACCTCGATGACAGGGCTGCCTTCGTTCAGGAAAAATTCGTGCAGCCCGTCATTCAGCGTGTCCGGTTCGTCGGCGTAAAGGAAGAGGATATGTTGCCCGACGGCTTCGTCGTGGCTGTAGCCAAAAAGGGATTCCGCCGCTGCGTTCCAGTCGGTGATATACCCGGCCAGGTCCATCTGGATGATCGGTTGTTCCGGGGCTTGCGGTGGAGGGGTCGGTGCCTTTCCGCGGCAATGATCGTCGCTGAGTCTTGCCAGCATTCCTTCAAGCGAGTCGAGCGTCCGCTGCAGTCTTTCGCCGGATTGGTCCCGTGCTTGCAGGCACAATCCGATGCATTGGGCGAGCGTGGGTTCAGGCGTTGTCATCGCGCTGACGCTCATGAACGACGCCGAGCATCCACTGATAAGCCTCGACGTACAACAGGTTGTAGTCCTCCAGTGGGACGCCGAGCGAAACGAGTTCGGCCGTCAGTGCCTTTGCATCGAATTGTTCGGCGGCGTCAATCGCTTTCAGCATGCGGCCGAGATCCCCTTCCGACGCGAGCAGGGCGCTCATCAGCGGCTTGCTCAGGTTGAGTGGAACCAGAATTTTTTCCAGCGGCATCGCGAAGAGTGTGCCCAGAAGCGAGAACATGCCCGCCATAAACGCCTGTTCCTGCATCTGGCGGTCGAACCCGGCTGCTTTGGCGAGCAACTCCATGGCGCGTGCGCGCACCGTGACATGGGCGAGCAGCAAGGCCGAGCGACGATCGTTCCGGTTGGCCGAAAAGAGCATCAGATTCAGCCAGCGCTTCAATTGTTGCCGGCCGAGAATCAGGATCGCCTGCGAAAAACTCGAGATGTTCCGGTTGACGCCCATGCCAATCGAATTGACGAGCCGAAGGAGGTGGTAGGAAAGCACCGGGTCCTGGCGAAAGACAGCTTCGATATCGCGCGTATCGGCCTCATTGGCGACGAGTTGAAGCAGCTTGAGTTCAAGTCCGCGCGATGTTGACTGGGTGCTGCCGCTCTGTCCGCCAGAAGTCATGAACCAGCGTCCGCCGAGCCATTCGCACGGTGGTTGCAGGTCAATCTGGTCGAGTGCGGCGGCCGTTCGTATTGCGTCACCGGCAACGAAGCGGCAGCCTGTCCGTGCGAGCTGCTCCTGAATCGGGGCAGGCATCCGGGCAACGCGGTCGTTGGGGATCAGGCAGGGGAGGGCAGATGTCAACGCAGCGAAGGCCTCGGTCTTCATCAGCGCCAGAATCCCGGTGTCGTCTTCAGGGTCGATATACAGCGCGATCGCCCCGACCCGCAACGATGGATCGGCCAAGGGTTCGATCAGCAGTGGCGAACGTGTCATCTGTCGTGTGGCGCCGGATCGGCGACGTTCCGGAGTAAGTGAAGTGTCCAGTTGCCCAGCGTCGGGTAGTCTGCGCAAGAATATACGATTTTTGTCCTGACGACGCGGCAATTTTGCGTGACGAAGCGCCTCTCTGTCGCGATCCTGCCACGCTTTGCGCGGTGTCGTTATCGAGGCGCACCGGAGAGACGCCGGGCCGGGCGCGGGCGATTATTCGCGCGCCTGGCCGGGATGGTTTGTTGCGTTCGCTAAGGGCTCGGCATGAGTTGGCCGTTGACCATGCGGACGCGCTCGCCGCGTTGCAGTCCCGGCGCTTGCGTCTGGGTGAAGACGCGAACGTTGCCGTCGTCAAAGCGGACTGCGATTTCGTAGTGATGCGTTGCCCGGACGTTCTTTTCAACTTCGTTGCCGGCCAGTGCGCCGCCGACTGCGCCGACTACAGCACCGACGGTCTTGCCACGGCCGCCGCCGATCTGATTGCCGAGCAGGCCGCCGATGACGCCGCCGCCGACTGCCCCGAGTCCCGAGCCTTCGCCTTCCTGACGAATTTCCCGCACGCTTTCGACAATGCCGCAGTCGCGGCATACGGGCGGCGTTTGTAAGGCAGGCGGTACGCGATCAGCATTGCGTCCGCCCCAGGTGTTGTCGCTCATCGGTGCTTCGGCGACGAAACCGGGTTGCGCGAGCGCAGGGGCTCGCCTTGCTGAACGACGCTCGGTTTGACGAGGAGGCGGGATCGGTGCGTCGCGATCGCTTTGTGCATGTGCCTTGGCGACGGGGGCCGGTTTCTTCTCGCTCGTTGGGGTGGATACCGGAGCTGGGGCTGCGGCGGCGGCTTGCGGAGCCGGTGCTGCCGTGGCTGCCGGTTCGGTGCGTGGTGGCAGATAACCGGCGAACCAGGCGGTTGCGGCCAGGCTGGCAACGGTAACGGCGACTGCGGCGACGATGACGAGCGGGTGGGTGCGGGATGCGGATGAATTGTCCATGGCGTGTCTCCTTGCGACGTCCTCAATAGTGCGTTAACGCCAACTCCCTGCAATTGGCTGACAGCATCGGTCATGTGCGTCGTTGCAGCGCCGTTGGGCAGTTTGTTGCCATGGCGCCAGCCATTGATTTCATGCAAGAAAAAACGGGAAACCCCTGAATGGGGTTCCCCGTCGATTGTCGCCGGGCGCTGTCAGCGCCGGATTGGCCAGCGGTCAGCGCATCATTCCGGGCGCATCTGCGGGAAGAGGATGACGTCGCGGATGTTTGCCGAGTCGGTCAGCAGCATCACCAGACGGTCGATGCCGATGCCGCAGCCGCCGGTCGGCGGGAGACCGTATTCGAGCGCGCGAATGAAGTCGGCGTCGTAGTACATCGCTTCCTCGTCGCCGGCATCCTTGGCCTTGGCCTGCGCCATGAAGCGTTCAGCCTGGTCCTCGGGGTCGTTGAGTTCGGAGAATCCGTTGGCGATTTCACGACCGACGATAAAGAGCTCAAAGCGTTCGGTGATGTCGGGATTGTCGTTGCTGCTGCGGGCGAGCGGGCTGATCTCGGCCGGGTAGTCGACGATGAAGGTCGGGTCCCAGAGATCGGCTTCGGTCGTTTCTTCGAACATCAGCAACTGCAGCGTTCCCAGACCCATGCCCGGCTTGAGCTCGACTCTCATGGCCGTGAGTTTTTGACGCAGCCAGTCGGCGTCGGTCAGTTGTTCGAGCGTGTATTGCGGACGGTATTTCATGATCGCTTCGACCATCGTCAGGCGGTCGAACGGCTTCGAGAGGTCGAGCGTGCGTCCCTGATATTCGAAGGTCTCGGCGCCAAGCGCCTCGCGCGCCGAATGACGCAGCAGGCCTTCGGTGAAGTCCATCAGTTTGTTGTATTCGCTGTACGCCTCATAGAATTCCATCATCGTGAATTCCGGGTTGTGGCGCGGACTCATGCCTTCGTTGCGGAAGTTGCGGTTGAGCTCGAAGACCTTTTCGAAGCCGCCGACGACGAGCTTCTTGAGATAGAGTTCCGGGGCGATACGCAGGTAAAGCTCCATGTCGAGCGCATTGTGGTGCGTCTTGAACGGACGTGCCGACGCGCCGCCGGGAATCGGGTGCATCATCGGTGTTTCGACTTCGAGGAAGCCGTGCGCGCACATGTGGTTGCGGATCGACTGGACGATGCGGCTGCGCGCCATGAACGTGAAGCGCGATTGCTCGTTCATGATCAGGTCGAGATGGCGCATCCGGTATTTTTGTTCCTGGTCGGTCAGGCCGTGGAATTTTTCCGGCAACGGACGCAGCGATTTCGACAACAGGCGGATTTCCGTGGCCTGGACGGTCAGCTCATTGGTCTTGGTGCGGAACAAGGGGCCGACGACGCCGACGATGTCGCCGATGTCCCAGCGCTTGAAGGCGGTATAGGCTTCCTCGCCGACCTTGTCGCGGGCGACGTAGATCTGGAGGCGGCCGCCGACGTCCGAGATGGTGATGAACGAGGCCTTGCCCATGACGCGCTTGAGCATGATGCGGCCGGCGACCTTGACCTCGACCGGGTTGGCTTCGAGTTCTTCGGTCGTCTTGCCGTCGTAGAGTTCGATGATCTTGCCGGTGATGTTCTCGCGCTCGAAATCGTTCGGATAGGCTTTTCCGGTCGCCCGCCATTCGGCCAGCTTGGCGCGGCGCTCGGCGATGATGTGGTTCTCGTCCTGCTGTTGTTCGGGGGTGGAGTTCTGTTCGGACATGGTCAGTCTCTGAAAGGGAATGGTTGTCAGACGCCTTGTTTCAGGCTGGCTTCGATGAAAAGGTCGAGATCGCCGTCGAGGACGCGTTGCGTGTCGCCGACTTCGACATTGGTGCGCAGATCCTTGATGCGCGACTGGTCGAGCACGTAGGAGCGGATTTGGTGGCCCCAACCGATGTCGGTCTTGGCGTCTTCGAGCTTCTGCTGGTCGGCCTGACGCTTGCGCATCTCGGCTTCATACAGGCGGGATTTCAGCATGGCCATCGCTTCGGCCCGGTTGCGGTGCTGCGAGCGATCGTTCTGGCACTGCACGACGATGCCGGAGGGATTGTGCGTGATACGGACGGCCGAATCGGTCTTGTTGATGTGCTGACCGCCGGCGCCTGAAGCGCGATAGGTGTCGATGCGCAGATCGGCCGGGTTGATCTCGATCTCGAACGAGTCGTCGATTTCCGGATAGACGAAGACCGACGCGAAGCTCGTATGACGGCGGGCGTTCGAGTCGAATGGCGACTTGCGCACCAGACGGTGAATGCCGGTTTCGGAACGCAGCATGCCAAAGCAGTATTCGCCGGAGAGCTTGATCGTCGCCGTCTTGATGCCGGCGACATCACCTTCGGATTCTTCCAGCACCTCGACGCCGTAACCCTTGCGTTCGCCATACTTGACGTACATGCGCAACAGCATCGACGCCCAGTCCTGCGCTTCGGTACCGCCGGCGCCGGCCTGAATATCGACGAAGCAATTGAGCGGGTCGGCCGGGTTGTTGAACATCCGCCGGAATTCGAGTCCGGCGACATCCTTCTCGACGAGGTCGATGTCGGCGGCGACAGCGAGCAGCGTGTCGTCGTCTTCCTCCTCGCGCGCCATGGCGAAGAGTTCGTCGGCATCCTTGAGGCTATCGGTGACGCGGTTCAGCGTCAACACGACGCCTTCGAGCGCCTTCTTTTCCTTGGAGAGTTCCTGGGCGCGCTCGGCGTTATCCCAGACCTTGGGATCTTCGAGCTCGCGATTGACTGCGTTCAGTTGATCGAATTTCTGATCGTAGTCAAAGATACCTCCGTAGCTCGGTGGCGCGCTGGGCGAGATCCACGAGCCGGTTGGCGATCTGGTTAAGTTGTTCGGCTTCCATAGTCTTCCGGACGTTCAGTGAAACCCGTAATTATATACGCTGAACGCCCGGATGACGGCTTTTTGCCCGGTCAAAGGCGGAATTTCTCGGCGGTCTGACTCAGCTCTCGGGCCAGATGGTCGAGTTGCTGGACCTGCCTGTGCACCGCCTGCACCGAAGCGTCGGCTTCCTCGACCATCAACGCGATCTGCTCGACGTTGTTGGCGATGTTGTTGCTTGCCTGGCTCTGCTCGAGCGACGCGTCGGCGACGTCCCGCGTCTTTTCCAGGGTAGCCTGGGCGTTCCCGGTGATTTCCTGCAAGGCCTGCGCCGCCTTTTCGGCCAGCTCGACGCCGAGCGTGACTTGTTTGCGCACGCCGTCCATTCGTGCCGCCGCCATGTCAGTATCGTTCTGTACCGCGCGAATGGTCTGCGTGATGTCCTGCGTCGCCCCACTGGTACGTTCCGCAAGCTTGCGGACCTCGTCGGCGACGACGGCGAAACCGCGCCCCTGTTCGCCGGCACGGGCCGCCTCGATCGCGGCATTGAGCGCCAGGAGGTTGGTCTGGTCAGCGATTTCCTTGATGACTGCGCTCATGCTGTCGATTTCGCGTGAACGTTCGACCAGCCCGAGAATCAGTTCGGAGGCGCTGGCGATATCGGACGAGATGCGCTGGATTTCCGCAGCGGCATCCCGCGCCAGTTTTTCGCCGTCGGCGGCGATGCTTGCCGCATGCCGGGAATTTCGTTCGGTATCGCGGGCGTTGTCGGAAATGTGATTGATGCTGACGGTCATCTCTTCGACGGCGGCAGCCGTGGATGAGGTCGCCGCCGATGTTTTCTGGCTGCTGTTGCTGATTCGTGCCGTTTCGTCGGAAAGCTGTCGCGAGGCCTCGGCCAGGGTGGTGGAGGCCTGGTTGAAACGGGCGGCCATGTCGTGCAGCCCTGCTTGCATCGTCTTCATCGATCCCAGCAGGCTGGCGCTGTTGTTGCCGGCGGCGATCTCCTGCGACAGGTCACCGTCGGCAATGCCGCGTGCGATTTCAGTGGCGTATGCGGGTTCGCCGCCAAGCTGGTCGAGGATGCTGCGCATCGTCCTGAAGGCGAGGAACGCGACGATGCCCAGCAGGATGCCGCCGATGATCAGCAGGTTGGCAGCATCGCGCCAGAAAACCCGATCAATGTCATCGACGAAGAAGCCGATCGCGATGAGCCAGCCCCATGGCTCGAAAATGCTGGCGCCATTGAGCTTCTTGTAGAGCGTCTTGTCTTCGGTCCCCGGGCGGACGGCCTCCAGCATGACATAGCCCTTGCCGTCCTTGCTGCTGCGGATTTCCTCCTGATACACCGTCATTACCTGGCGTCCGTCGGTGGTCTTCCCACCCGGGTCGATTTTGCCGACCCGCGCGGGGTTGCCGTGGATCATCAGCATGTTGTCGGCAATGTTACGGACGATGAAGTAATTGTCAGCTGTTCGCTGTGCCGAAATGGCTTCCTTGGCGCGTGCTTGGGCCTCGTCGCGCGAAATCTTTCCGGCGCGTTCCAGGGCGTTGAAATACTTGAGTTGTGCCTCGGCGACATCAAGCAATTGCGCAATCTGTGCCCGCCGTTCGTTATGCAGACTCTCGCGCAATTGGTGCAGCCCGTAACTGGCCATGGCGGCGAGCCCGATCAGCGAGGCTGACACGATCGTGAGTATCCGGTTTCTTAACTTCATCGCAATGTCCTCCGTGTCTCGCAGCCTGAGTCGGCTTGTTGCGAGTATTCTTGTTTGCTTATGTTAGACCATTATCCGAATGTCAAGCCTTCGATTCGCTTTCATTTCAGGCGCAGTCTGGTGCTGCGCTGGTTTTTTGGCCATCCGGCTGATACGATAAAGGCATTAGGGAGATGAGGCGGGTGATGGGGCGAAAGAAATCTACTTGGGTGCCGCAGGTTGGCGTTGTTGCGACGTATGTCGGGCGCGCGGGCCGTTTGGCTCGTGGCGGTTACAACGTCCGCATCGTTGCCGAAACCTGTGCAAACCGGATGGTCGTCGAGGCGATCGGCCGCAGCGGTGCTCCCGTTCGCTTCACCGTCAAGCGCGAGAATCTGGCACCGCTTCAGCCGGGGCTGTTCGACTGAGGTAGGGGTGTTCTTTGGCCAGCGCCCGCTTTTCAGCGGGAGGCAGTGCCTTGATCCGGCGCTCGGCGCTGAGGGCGGCCGAGCGGTCGGTGCAGGGAATCACCGCCAGAAGCCGTAAGGGCGGATGCATGCGCGTGTAGCGCGCGCCCTTGCCGCAAAGATGTGCGTGATAGCGGGCATCGACGTCGGTGCTGATGCCTGTATAGACGCTACCGCCCCGGCATTCGATCAGGTACACGAACCAGGGGCGGGTAGCGGCGCTCACGTTGTTGTCATGCGCCCTTTTCGGGCTCTCCGCCAAGCACGCCGATGAGGTCCGCCATGAGGTGCGCGAGTTCGCCGGTCATCAAGGCGAAATCGAGATCAAAGCGTTCGTCCTCGTTTTCCGCCTGGCCGTCGGTTTCTTCCTTGAGGATGTCGAGGAAGGAAAGCCGCTTGATCTGCAGTTTCTCGTCGAGTACGAACGAAATGCGATCGTTCCAGGTCAAGCCCAAGCGGGTAACGACCTTGCCTTCGGCAATGTGCTCGCGAATTTCCTTGCCTTCCAGCGAGTGCCTCGTGTAGCGGATCAGGGCGTTTTCGGCCGAGCGCAATTCGATGTCCTGGTCGATGGTGAATCCCGCCGGCGCATCGTTGCCGGCGATCCAGGAGGTCATCGCCGAGGAGGGCGACAGCGCTGTCTTGAGCAGGGTCGCCGGAAAACTGTCGACGGATTTGCGCAGGTGCTCCAGAAATTCCTCGGCCTTGGCCTGCGCGCCGGCATCGATGACGAGCCAGCCGTTGAGCGGATCGATCCAGCCGAAGGTCGTGCGGCGGCGGACGAAGGCACGTGGCAGGAGTTCGGTGGTCAGCGCTTCGCGCAGATCGCGCAGTTCCTTGCGTCCGACGCGTCGTCCTTCGGCCTCTTCAATGGCTTTCGCGCGGTCGTCGGCAATTTGCCGGACGATCGAAGTCGGCAGCAGTCGCTGTTCGACGCCGAGGGCGATCAGCCATTGATGATTGACCGAATGCACGAGCGCGCCGCTGGCCGACGGCGCCACCCAGCCGAGACACTCCGCTTCAAGCGGTCCGCAGGGATGAAGCGCGGCAGCGGAGAGGGCGGCGTCGAGCGTCTCGATGTCGATGTCGAGGTTTTGGGGGAGTCGAAAGATCTGAAGGTTTCTGAACCACATGCGACGAACTCGAAAAAGGAGGGGATTATAGGGTTGATTCGATCAGGCGGGGAGGCTGGTATTTTTTCTTTAGTATTGAATGCAACTCCCCGACTGGGTCATAATACCGTCATGAACGATCCACAACCATTTGATATTCGTCGCCGGATTCGCGAACTGCTTTCCATTCCTGATCGTGATCGTACCGATGCGGAATGGGACGAGTTGAACGAACTCGAAATCCGTACGGCGCCGGGAAACCGTGACAACGGTTACGCGCAGGACCGTCCGGAAGGAAAGCGTCCGGGGAATTTCGGTCAGGGACGGCGGCAAGGACAGGGCTTCGGCAAGAAGAATGTCGGTCCGCGACAGGATGTTCGTCCGCAACAGCAGGAAAACCGCCCCGAGGGGCCACGGCCGGAAGGACAGGTGCGGCCGCCGAAGCGTCAGCACCGGCGCCCGAAGCGTCCGCAACAAGGGGACGCGCCGCCGCAAGGAAATCCGGAAGGCAATTCCTGAGGTTTCGCTTGTCGTAAATGAAAAACCAGGTCGCTTGACCTGGTTTTTTTGCCGCCGCAGTTGGGCGGCAGTGTTGGTCGAATCCTTGTTTCAGTGTTCGGTGTCGTCGGCAAGCCAGACGCACTTGCCTTTGCTTTCTTTCTGGATGACGCCAAGCAGCGCTTCGTGCTGTTCGATTTCCTCGGGACTGGCCCGGAGAATGCGTTGCGCGCGTTTTCCTGCATTGCCTGAAAATACGGTAGCGGTAGCGAGTTCCGCTTGCGGTTCATCGACCGGTTCGATCATCAGGCTTTCCTGGCCGCGCGTCATGGCGACATAGACTTCGGCCAGTATTTCCGCGTCGAGCAAGGCGCCGTGAAGCGTCCGGCGCGAGTTGTCGATGCCATAGCGATCGCAGAGTGCATCGAGACTGTTGCGCTTGCCCGGGAATGATTCCTTCGCCATGCGAAGGGTATCGTGTACGGCGTGGCAAACGGTTTCGATCGGTGCCATGTCCAGGCGCGCCAGTTCAGCGTTCAGGAAGCCGATATCGAATGGCGCGTTGTGGATGATCAAGTCGGCGCCGCGTACGAAATCGAGGAATTCCCCGGCGACCTCGGCGAAGCGGGGTTTGTCCTGCAGAAAATCGAGGCTGATGCCGTGTACCGCCAGCGCGCCTTCGTCGATGTCGCGTTCAGGATTGAGATAGCGGTGGAAATGATGGTGGGTCAGGCGGCGGTTACGCATTTCGACGCCGCCGATTTCGATGATCCGGTGCCCCAGCTTGTGTTCGAGACCCGTGGTCTCCGTATCGAGAAAAATCTGTCTCATGATGTTGTACTGATGCCTCAGGTGGGCGACGAAGTGCGCCCGGAAAGAAGGTCGTCTATCCCGCGATTGGCCAGCGCGTCGGCCCGCTCGTTGCCGGGGTGCCCCGCATGTCCCTTGACCCAGGTCCAGGTGATTTGATGTTGCTGGCTGATCTCGTCGAGTTTCTGCCACAGGTCGGCATTTTTGACCGGTTTCTTGTCGGCGGTTTTCCAGCCGTTACGCTTCCAGTTGTGGATCCATTGGCTGATGCCTTTTTGCACATACTGTGAGTCGGTGTGCAGGTGGATGCGCGCCGGACGTTTGAGCGCTTCCAGAGCCCGGATCACGGCCGTCAACTCCATGCGATTGTTGGTGGTGTCGCGTTCGCCGCCCCAAAGCTCTTTTTCGGCGGAGCCAGCTTGCATCAGGACCCCCCAGCCTCCGGGGCCCGGGTTGCCGCGACAACCGCCGTCGGCGTAGATGTTTGTAATCAGTTCAGAGTTCACGCGTGTCCAGTTCCTTGTGTGTAACGGTGGTGAGTGCCTTGTGCGAGGCCTTTTTCCGGGTGTTCCATCCGGGCAGGATGAGGCGCATGCCGCGCACCCGCTTGACCGCGCGCAGGACATACGCGCCGCCGGCGAAACTCCACCAGCGGTCGCCCGCTGCTTCCATGAAGTGGCAGCGTCTGAGCCAGTGCTCGTGACGGAAGGGCGGGGCGTAGCAACCGAAGTTGCCTCGATCGACTTCGAAACTGAGCAGGTGCAGCCAGTCGCGCAGGCGGAGTACCGAGATGAAATTGCCCTGTGCGAGAAAATCGTCCTTGCCGCCCGGAAACTTGCGACGTAACCCCCAGAGCGACAGCGGGTTGAATCCGGTGACGATCAGTTGTCCATCCGGGATGAGGATACGTTCGACTTCACGCAGGATCTGGTGCGGATCGTCATGGAATTCGAGGATGTGCGGCAGGACGACGAGATCGATACTGTTGGCCGAAAATGGAAGTTCATGCAGGTCGCACAAAACGTCGACCGGCCCGGTGTCGCCGGCGCTCTGGCGCAGCGGAATGCGATTCTGCTCGAGCAGGCGAATCTGCGGCAAGCCGAGTTGCAGGGCGTTATAGCCGAACAGGTCGCTGACCAGTGCGGTCACACGGTCCTTTTCCCAGGTCATGACATAGCGTCCCTGGGGCGATTCGAGCCATTCATTCATGCCGTGATTTGACATTTTTCGCGATTCTTCCACAATCAGATCATGTTCGAGATCATCGGAATTCCGGCCTTCAAGGATAACTACATCTGGCTCTTGCGCAAAGGCGCCGCGGCGGTCGTTGTCGACCCCGGTGATGCCGCGCCGGTGTTGGAGGTCTTGCAACGTGAGCGATTATCGCTCGAGGCCATCCTCATCACACACCATCATCAGGACCATCAGGGTGGTGTTCCAACGCTGCTGTCGCACTTTGCTGCCGAGGTGTATGGGCCGGCGACGGAGTCTATCACAGCGTTGACACATCCTCTGCGTGGCGGCGAGGTGCTGATGTTGCCGGCCTTGGGTTGCACGGTCCGGGTGATATCGACGCCAGGGCATACGGCCGGACATGTCGCCTATCTGGCGGGCGATGCCTTGTTTTGCGGCGACACCCTATTTTCAGCGGGCTGTGGTCGGGTTTTCGAGGGCACCGCGACGCAGATGTCGATGTCGTTGTCATTGCTGGCGGCATTGCCCGATGCCACGCGGGTGTATTGTGCTCACGAATACACCGAAGCCAATCTTCGCTTTGCCATGACCGTCGAACCCGGGAACCGTTTCTTGCGCGATCGCGTCGATGAGGTGGCGGTCCTGAGGGCCAAGGGACAGCCCTCAGTGCCATCGCTACTCTCGCTGGAAAAGACGACTAATCCGTTCCTGCGCTGCAACGTGCCCGAGGTTGTGGAGTCTGCACGTCAGCACGGTGCCGCAAGTCTGGAACCGGCTGACGTGTTTGCTGAACTGCGTAGCTGGAAGAATACGTTCTGACGGGGGACGATAGCGCCTCAGCGCTAACGCTTGCGGTTTTGCCAGGCGCGGTTGAGTGTGTCGAGGACGCGGGCCGTGTTGAAGGGCTTTATGATGAAGCCATTGGCGCCGTTGCGGATCGACTCCTCGACGTTCTCCTTGCTGGGGTTGCCGGTGATCATGATGACGACGATTTCCGGATAGAGTTCCTTGATGCGTTGAAGCGCTTCAAGTCCGTCCATCTGGGGCATGGCGACGTCCATGAAAACGATGTCGGGTTTTGACTTGGCAATCAACTCCAGTGACAACGCTCCATTTCTTGCGTCGCCAATGATGTCGTAATTTTCGCCGCGCAGGACGCCGCGAAGCAGGGTCCGCATCAGGTCGTTGTCATCGACGATGAGGACTTTTGGATGCGGTGTCATGACGATTTTCTAGTTCTCCTGCGGGTCGAAGGAGAGCGTCTGGCAGATCTGGTTTCTTCCCAGGTGCTTTGCCTTGTAGAGCGCCAGATC
Source organism: uncultured Propionivibrio sp. (assembly GCF_963666255.1). Lineage (NCBI taxonomy): Bacteria > Pseudomonadati > Pseudomonadota > Betaproteobacteria > Rhodocyclales > Rhodocyclaceae > Propionivibrio > uncultured Propionivibrio sp. The sequence continues at coordinate 361,192 of NZ_OY762655.1, forward strand.
GGCGGCGCCAACGAGATCCTGCGGATCGGTTTCAGGCATGGCGATGGCTGATGCAACGCCGAAACTCGCGGTAATATGCCCGAACGGTGCGCTCGGATGGGGAATGCGCAAATCGCTGACCGTTTTTCGCATCTGTTCGGCGACAAAACTGGCGCCGTTGAGCGAGGTGCCCGGGAGAACAGCGATAAATTCCTCGCCGCCATAACGGGCCAGAAGATCGCCGCCACGGTCTGTGGTGTGACTGAGCGCCTGGGCGATCTGGCGCAGGCATTCGTCGCCGTTCTGATGGCCGTAAGTGTCGTTGTACAGCTTGAAGAAATCAATGTCGGCCATGATGATCGACAACTCCTCTCCCATGCGCATGGCACGTCGCCATTCTCGCAGCAGCACGGCGTCGAAATGGCGGCGGTTGGCAATGCCGGTGAGACCGTCGAGCGACGTCAGACGCTTGAGTTCCTGATTTGCATTGTCGAGTTTGCGCGTCAATACGACCAGCGACTGGCGCATTTGCAGAATGCGTTGCATGGCGCGGATTTTTGCGCCGAGAACGACCTCGCTGACCGGCTTCAGCAGGTAGTCGTCACCGCCCGCGCCGATGCCTCGTTCAATGTCCTGATCCTTGTTCAGCGAACTCAGGAAAATGATGGGGGTCCATTCGCCAGGTGTTTCGATCTGTCTTATCTGGCGCGCAACTTCGAAACCATCAATATCCGGCATGACGACGTCGAGGAGCACCAGATCCGGCCGTTCCTTGAGAAACAGGTCGACGCCCTGATGTCCTGTCTCCGCCGGGATGGGCTGGAAATACATCTTGCGAATATGGTCGCAGAGAAGCTTGAGGCTGCTCCTGCTGTCTTCGATGACGAGAATTTTCATTGTCACGCGTGAATTTGGCCAATAGTCGTATTTTGACACTTCACCCGGCGCTTGTCGCGGCGAATCGCGCACTGCGACGCTTTTGTCCGCGGTCGGGAGTGTCCGGCATGTGCTAGATTCTTACTATTGGATTGCTTTGTGATGGTGATGGCATGAACAGGAATCGATTGACGGCGTTATTCGGGCACTATCGGGCGGTGCGCTACGCGGCTTACGCGACACTTGCCATTGTCCTGTTCGCAATTCTCGGCTTCTTTGTCCTGCCGCCGATTGTCAAATCGGTAATGATCGACCAGGCGAGCAAAGCCTTGCATCGCACGGTCGCCGTGGAGCGCGTTCACATCAATCCTTTCGCCATGACGCTTGACGTCGATGGATTGTCGATCAAGGAACGAGATAGCGACACGATTTTCCTCGCTTTTGACCAGTTGCATGTCAACCTCGATGCCGCTTCCCTGTTCAAGGGGGGCGTGGTGATTGGCGAGTTGCGTCTCGATGGTCCGCGTGCGCATGTCGTGCGTTTGCAGGCAGGGCAATACAATTTTTCTGATCTGCTCGAAACGCCGCAAGAACCGCCACCAAAGAGCGACGCCAAGCCGCCGCTTTTTTCGGTCAGCAATATCCGCATCACCGGTGGCGCGCTGACCTTCGATGATCGGCCGATGCGCGAAACGCATGAAATCGGGGAATTGAATGTTGCGCTTCCCTTCATTTCCAACATGGCGTTTGCCGTCGATACGTTTGTCGAGCCATCCTTTTCGGCGATCGTGAACGGTGCCCCCGTGCATGCGCAAGGGAAGAGCAAGCCTTTCTCCGAATCGCACGAAAGCGAACTGGCGCTGGATCTTTCCGACCTGAAATTGAAGCAGTACCTTCCGTACGTTCCGGCGAAATTGCCGGTCAAAGTCGAAAGCGGCGCACTGGACGTTGGCGTCACCGTACGTTTTCATCAGGAAAAAACAGGCACGGCATCGATTCATCTGTCGGGGAAAACGGCGCTCAGAAATATCGATGTCCGCGATCGCCAAGGTGCGGCGCTGGTTTCATTTAAACGACTGGAACTTGCGCTTGGTGCACTGGACTTGCCCGCCCGGAAAGCGCAGGTCGATCGTATTCTGCTCGACGCGCCGGAGTTTAATGTCAATATCGATCAGAAAGGACGGCTGAATCTGGCCGCCTTGTCCGAAACGGAAGCGCCGGATGCCGGGACCAAGACGCAGGCTTCCGGGGGCGCTCCGACCAAGGCGCAAGCTGAGGCGCCATTCGACTGGTCGTTGGGGGAATTCTCGTTGACTGGCGGGGTGCTGCGCGTATTGGATCAGTCGCGGAAAATGCCGTTCAAGGGGATGGTCGACATTCCGGAAATGCGCGTCAGGAAACTTACCGGCCGAAGTGTTGAACCGGCTGAGATCGCCGTACGCCTGCTGATCAACAAGCGCGGCGAGTTGGGCGTCAACGGGAGCGTCAATCCGGTACAGGGGGCTGCCGATCTGGATGTTGCGATCAAGTCGCTCGAGTTGCTGCCGTTCCAGCCGTATTTTGCCGAGAAGCTCAATGTTGCGGTGACCCGGGGACAGTTGACGGCTGATGGCGCACTTCGCTTGCGCAAGGCGGCGGACTCGCCTTTGGGCGTGGTGGGGCAGTTTTCCGGTCAAGCGACGCTCGGCGATTTTCAGGCGGTCGATAAGTTGAACTCGGCGGACTTCCTGCGCTGGAAGTCGTTTTATTTCGGCAAGGTCGATGTCAACCTGCAGCCGATGTCGGTCTCTGTCGGAGAGATCGCGCTGTCGGATTTCTTTGCCCGGGTGATCGTCAGCCGTGAGGGTAAACTGAATCTGCTGCAATTGGTGCGGCAGGATGAGTCTGCCCCTGCAGCGCCGCATGCAGATCCCGTTGCTCTATCCGGCGAGGGCAAGGCAACGGCTCAGCTGGCGTCAAAAGCGTCCGACGGCAAGCCGGCGACGCCCATCCGCATCGGCAGGATTACGCTGCAGGGTGGTGACGTCCGCTTCACGGACAACTTCGTCAAACCCAATTACACCGCCAACCTGCGCAAGATCAGCGGCCGGATTTCCGGGCTGTCGTCCGAGCCGGGAACCACTGCGAAGCTCGAATTGCGGGGCCGTTACGACGATGTCGCGCCGCTCACGATCGACGCTCAGATCAATCCGTTGTCGGCGAAGCCCTATCTCGATCTCCAAGCCGAAATCAAGGGGGTCGAGATGACGCCGTTCTCGAGCTACTCAGGCAAATATGCGGGCTATGCGATTGAAAAGGGCAAGTTGTCCTTGTTCGTGAAATACAAGATAGCTAACGATCAGCTCGAAGCCGAGAATCGTGTGTTCATAGACCAACTGACGTTCGGCGATGCGATCGAGAGTCCCGATGCGACGAAGTTACCGGTGCGTCTGGCCGTGTCGCTGCTCAAGAACCGTAGCGGTGAGATCGATCTGAATCTGCCGATTTCAGGCTCGTTGAACGATCCGCAGTTCAGCGTCGGTGGCGTGGTCATCAAGGTGATCGTCAATCTGGTTGTCAAGGCGGTGACGTCGCCGTTCGCCTTGCTGGGGTCGATGTTCGGTGGGGAAGAGCTGTCGGCAATCGAGTTCGACGCTGGTCGGGACGTCATTACGTCGACGGCCGAAAAGCGGCTTGAGAATTTGGCCAAGGCACTGATTGATCGTCCGGGTCTCAAGCTGGAAATCACTCCCGTTGTAGACCCCGCGCGGGAACTGGAGGCGCTCAAGCGCGTTGATCTGGAACGCAAGGTCAAGGCGGCCAAGCGCGAGGAGCTGACGCGTTCGGGCGTCGCCAGCGGGGCCGTTGACGGCATCCGGATTCGGGCCGAGGAGTATCCTGCGCTGCTTGAGCGCGCGTATCGTGCCGAAAAATTCCCGAAGCCGCGCAATGTGGTCGGCCTGATCAAGACACTGCCGGTCGAAGAGATGGAAAAACTGATGCTGGCGTACGCGAACATTGGTGACGAGGCGCTGCGTGATCTTGGCGAGGCGCGCGCGAGACAAGTGCGTGACTGGTTGGCAGCGCATGAGGTTCCGCTTGAGCGCATTTTTACGTTGCCGGGTAAATCGACAGAGACAGGCGAGTCGGCCTCGGGCGAAAAGAAAGCCGCGGCGGGCCAGGTTGTCTTCTCTCTGAAATAGAAAAAGGATTCGAAGCTGATTTATGAGTGATTTTCTCCTGATGGTTGTTCTTGGCCTGCTGGTGTGTATCCTGGCCCTGCAGTGGGTGAGCTGGCGGCGCATGGCGTCGGGCGCCGATGATTCGTCGCTGAGGGCGTTGCAGGAGGGGCAGGAGCGGGGGGCGCGCGAAATGCGCGAGGAACTGGCGCGCGGTCGTCAGGAATCAGCGACGGCATCACGACACGACCGAGAGGAAATGGCCCAGGGACTGGATCGTCTGGCGCAGGGGCTTGGCGACCAGCTTTCCCGATTGGGAACCTTGCAGGGCCAGCAACTTGAGAGTTTTGCCCAGCAATTGGCGCGCTTGACCCAAAGCAACGACCAACGTTTCGAGCAATTGCGACAGGCCGTCGAGGCGCGGCTGGTGGCCATCCAGGCGGATAACGCCAGCAAGCTCGAGGAAATGCGCAAGACGGTCGATGAGAAGCTTCATGCGACGCTTGAGCAACGACTGGGTGAGTCCTTTCGTCTCGTCGGCGAGCGCCTGGAGCAGGTGCACAAGGGTCTTGGCGAAATGCAGAGCCTTGCCGCCGGCGTTGGCGACCTGAAGAAAGTCCTGACGAACGTGAAGACGCGTGGAACGTGGGGCGAGGTTCAACTCGAAGCATTGCTTGAGCAGGTGCTGACCGTCGACCAATATGAAAAGAACGTGGCGACCCGACCTGGCAGCAACGAGCGCGTGGAATTCGCCATTCGCCTTCCCGGGCGCGAAACCGGCGGACGCAACGCGGCGCCGGTATGGCTGCCGATTGATGCCAAGTTTCCGATCGAGGATTACCAGCGTCTTGTCGAAGCACAAGAGCGGGCGGACGCGCTTCAGGTCGAGCAGGCGGCGCGCGCGCTGGAAGTCCGCTTGCGCGACGAAGCCCGGAAGATTCGTGACAAATATGTCGATCCGCCTCACACGACCGATTTTGCCATCCTCTACCTGCCGACCGAAGGGCTGTATGCCGAAGTGCTGCGTCGTCCCGGCCTGGCCGAAGCATTGCAACGCGACGCACGCGTCAGTATCGCCGGGCCGACGACACTGACGGCGTTGCTCAACAGCTTGCAGATGGGATTTCGGACGCTGGCGATAGAAAAACGGTCGTCCGAGGTCTGGGCCGTGTTAGGGGCTGTCAAGACCGAGTTCGGAAAGTTCGGCGAAGTGCTCGAGGCAACGCGGAAGAAGCTGGAGCAGGCGACCAAGAGTATCGAGTCGGCGGGCGTTCGCACACGGCAGATCGAACGCAAACTCAAGGGCGTGGAGGCATTGTCCGTCGCCGACGCGCAGGATCAGATGGGGCGTCTTGAAGAAATCGAAGTGGCGGAGCCGAGCGAGTCGTCATGACCTCGGGGGGGCGGGTACCGCGACTGGAGGCGGCGTTCAAGGCAACGACCTATCTGGTTAACACCGAAGACGGCGACTTCGCTCTGCGTATCGGTCAGTTGGATCACCGTTTCGATGCGTTTGTGGCAGCGCGAGGTGGTGGGCCCTGGGGAATTGTCACGGCCGCGAATCCGGCGGCCAGGCGCTGTGCCGAAGCGGATAACATGCGTGCGCTGCAGGCGCTGCAGGACCGTGTTGGTGAGCTCGGCATGGTATTCCGGCATACCAGTCATCATGCCGATGACGGTGCCTGGCCGGATGAGAAGGGCGTGTTGCTGTTCAATGCCGATGTCAATGAAACCTGTTGTCTGGCACGTGACTTCGGTCAGTGTGCTTGCGTGGTCGGAAGCATTGGTCACGCGCCGGAACTCGTGTGGATCGATGCTTCTTAGGCTACACTCATGTCATGAACCGGAAGCCCTGCTATGAGCAAGCACATTGGACGTTTCGAGATTATCCGGGAATTGGGGCGCGGCGCCCAAAGCGTGGTTTACCTCGCGCAGGATCCGCATTTGCAGCGCGAGGTGGCGATCAAGACGCTGCATTTTTCCCGGCATGATCCACAACAGAATCAGCAGTTGCTTTCCGAGGCACGTACCGCCAGTCAGTTGCGTCATCCGAATATCGTTCCGATCTTCGAGGCTGGCGAGGCGTCGGGCGATCCCTATCTCGTCTTCGAACATGTTCCAGGCCAGAACCTCTGCGAGTTGTTGAAGCGCGAGGGGCGCTTGTCACCGGCGCGGGCGTTGGCGATCCTGAGCGGGGTGCTTGATGCCATCGGCCACGCCCATGAAGCTGGCATCGTTCATCGAGATCTCAAACCGAGCAACATCCTGATCGATGACAAAGGCACGGCGCGAATCATGGATTTCGGTATCGCCGCGCGCATGGATGCCCAATCCGAGGGCGCAGATGCATTGACGGGGACTCTTTGCTATTTGGCGCCGGAATGTATCGCCGAGCGCATCAGTAGCGAGCGTTCCGATATTTTTTCTGCCGGCCTTGTCCTATATGAAATGCTGGTTGGCACACCGGCGGTGGCTGGAAACAATCGCGAGGCGATATTCAAGCGCCTGACGGCGGAAGATATTCGCCTGCCAGTCGTTGCCGGATTAGAGATTGATGTGGCGCTGGCGAGCCTGCTCTATCGCGCACTTGCCCGAGACCCCGATCAGCGAATTCAGTCTGTGCGGCAGTTCCGCGAGATGCTGGATGATTACATGAAGCCGTTTGAACCGGCGCCGAGTGCTGATGCCACCCAGAGCACGATCGATTTTCTGTTGCGCCGGATGCGCGTCAAGAGCGATTTTCCCGCGCTGTCGGACTCGGTCAGTACGATCAATAAAATCACAAGGTCGGATAAGGAGAGTATCGCTGCGCTGTCTACGTCGATCCTCAAGGATTTCTCGCTGACCAACAAGATCCTGCGCCTGGTGAATTCCGTCTACTATCGGCAGGCGGGGGGCGGCAGCATCAGCACGATCTCGCGTGCGGTATTGGTGCTTGGTTTCGACGCCGTTCGCAATATGGCGGTGACGGTGATGCTGTTCGAGCATCTGCAAGACAAGGTGGGGACCGGGAGTCTCAAGGACGAGTTCCTGCGAGCGAATCTTGCGGCGATCCTGGCCAAAGACATCAGCGAGAAGAACGCACCCCGCGAGGTCGAGCAGATCTTCATCTGTGCATTGTTCCATGGTCTGGGGCGGCTGCTTTGCCACTATCATTTCGTCGACGAAAGTCAGGAGATCCGGCGCCTGGTCGAGCAGAAGTCGGTGAGCGAAGAAGTGGCCGCGCTCCAAGTGCTCGGCGTTTCGTTCGAGGATCTCGGCATGGGGATCGCCAAATCCTGGGGGTTCCCGCCGCTGATCGTCAATGCCATGCGGAATTTGCCGGCCGGCAAGGTCCGCAAGGCAACAAGCAATGAAGAGCGCATGCGTGTCCTGTCATCGCTTGCCAACGAACTCTGCGGGCTGATTTCGGCGGTTGAACCCGATCAGCGACAAGCCGAGTTGCGCAAGATGTCGACGCGCTTCGGGGAGAATTTTCCTCAGGGAGAGCAGGGCTTGCGCGAAGCGATCGATCGATCCTTCGTCGAGATATCCCAATTTGCCACGATCATTGGCATCAACATGAAACAGTCGGTCTTTGCCAAGCAGATGCGTGCCTGGGGGGCAAAGACGCTGGTCGCTGCCGGGAAAGATGCTACGGTACCGGATGGTGGGGAAACGATTCTGGCCGAAGGTGTGCCGTCCGGAGCGCTGGGAGCGACCTCTCCCGACGATCCGTCGAATGCGGGTGACAGCGTGGCGAGTTCAGAGGCGATTCTGATGGCCGGAATTCAGGACATCAGCAACACCTTGGTCGAGGAGTTCAAGTTGAACGACCTCCTGCGCATCATTCTCGAAACGATGTTTCGCGCCAAGAATTTCAAGCGCGTCATTCTTTGCGTGCGCGATCCCCTGAGCAATCGCATGATCGGTCGTTTCGGTTTTGGTCCGGATGCGATGGAGTTGGCGCAGCGATTCAAATTTTCGCTCGAATTCACGCCTGATATTTTCCATGCGGCGTTGTCCAAGAACGTCGATATCCTGATCAGCGACACCAGCGACACCAAGATCGTTGGCCGTATTCCCGAGTGGTTCCGCAAGGGGATCAATGCCGGGACATTCGTGATTTTTCCGCTCTCGATCAAGAGCGCCGCTGTCGCAATGATCTATGCGGACGCCGATCTGGCCGGGGAAATCGTGATTTCGGAAAGGGAGCTTGCCTTGTTGCGCACCTTGCGCAACCAGGCTGTTCTTGCGATCAAGCAGTCGTCATGAGCGGGCAGGGCGGGAGGAATTCCGCGTCCGCCTGCTACCAGAGCTTCCACCACGGTGTCTTGCGTTCGAGTCCGCGCGTGTAGTAAATGCTGTCGGGGAAATTCTTGCGCATGATCCGCTCTGCGTCGTCGCGCAGATCATTCATGCCCATCTCGTCGTAAGCCTTGACCATGATGAACAAGGCCTCTTCGATTGCCGGCGCATCGGGATAGTTCTTGAGCGCGTACTGGGCGCGATTGACGGCGGCCAGGTAAGCGGTCCGTTTCATGTAGTAGCGCGCGACGTGAACTTCCAGGGTTGCCAGTGCATTGACGAGATACTTCATGCGCAGGATGCCGTCTGGCGTGTATTTGCTTTCAGGGAAACGTGTGACCAGTTCCTTGAAGGCGTCGAAGGACTCTCGTGCGCCTTTCGGGTCGCGCTCGGTCATGTCCTGTTGGCTGATGGTACCGAGCAGGCCGAGGTCTTCGTTGAAGTTGACAAGCCCCTTGAGGTAATAGACGTAATCGATATTCGGATGATTCGGGTGCAACTTGATGAACCGGTCGCAGGCGGCAATCGCCGATGCCGGTTCGTTGGCCTTCCAGTACGCATATGCCGCTTCCATTTGCGCCTGTTGCGCATAGCGACCGTAGGGGTATCGGGATTCAAGCTTTTCAAAGAGCTTGACAGCCTTGTCATAAGCGCCGTCCCCCATCGCCATTTTGGCCTCGGAGTACAGTTTCGTGGCCGACCAGCCGATGGTTTCGTCCTTGGTCTCCGGAAGGAGACCGCATCCGGATTGAAGCAGGAGCAGGAAAAGCGCCGCGATAACCGCTAAACTACGCATGATGAAAATTCCGCAAAATAAATTAGCGCCTTCCGATCCCGGTGGCGACGTTGCAGGGCCGGCAGATTATAGCGCAACAAACGCCGCCCTTCGCCTGAGTGTGCCGTCCGAATGTGGCGGACTTCGTCTTGATCAGGTTCTGGCACGCCTGTGTCCGCAACACTCGCGCAGTCGTCTGCAACAGTGGGTCCGCGAGGGTAGCGTGACGATCGACGGTGTGCGCATCAGCGAGCCAAAACACAAGCTGTGGGGGGGGGAGTCCGTCGAGATTGTCGAACGCCCCGATCCGCATCTGCTTGCGGCGAAGCCAGAAAACATCAGCCTCAACGTGGTTTACGAGGATGAGGCCTTGATCGTTGTCGATAAGCCGGCTGGTTTGGTCGTGCATCCGGGCAGCGGCAACTGGAGCGGTACCTTGCAGAATGCCTTGCTGCACCATGCGCCAGAACTCGAACGGGTGCCGCGTGCCGGTATTGTGCATCGCCTCGACAAGGATACCAGCGGATTGCTGGTGGTGGCGCGCACGCTTGAGGCGCAGACCGATCTGGTACGCCAGCTGCAGGCGCGAACGATGAAGCGTTATTACTATGCGCTTGTCCGTGGCGTGCTTGAACGCGGCGGCACGGTCGATGCGCCGATGGGGCGCCATCCGTCGCAGCGGACCAAAATGGCGATCGTGCAGAATGGCAAGCCGGCACGGACACATTATCGGGTCGTTGAACGCTTCCTCGATTGCACGCTGGTTGAATGTGCGCTGGAAACGGGGCGGACGCATCAGATCCGGGTACATATGACATCAATCGGCCATCCCCTCGTCGGCGATCCGGTATATGGCGGTGGGGCGAGCCGGATCCCGGGCGGCCCGGCGTTTCCGCGTCAGGCGCTGCATGCCCGGCGTCTCGGCCTGATCCATCCGCTGACGCAGCGGTCAATGCTCTGGAAATCAGAATTGCCGGACGATATGCGCGAACTGATTGAAAACGCGCGTACCGAAGCGTATGAAGCCCGTCTGATGGCGGAAGAGGCCGAGGACGATTGGAATGAAGATGATTTCGCCGACGGACCGGAGCTTATTTACGTCCGTGGCGACGGCAGCGAAGACGATGACGACGATCTTGAGTGATGGCGTCTGTCTGGTTCCCGACTGGCCCGCACCATCCGGGGTGCGCAGCCTTTCGACAACGCGACGAGGAGGCATCAGCCTGGGAAAATACTCGAGCCTGAACCTCGGCGATCACGTTGGTGATGATCCGCAGGCTGTTCTGGCCAACCGGCGTTGGTTGGCGGATCGGGTATCCGGCGAACCATGCTGGCTCAATCAGGTGCATGGCACCACGGTGGTGGATGCGGCCGCTGTTGCCGCGGGTGAGCAACGCCCCGACGCGGACGCGGCCTTTGCGTATCAAGCCGGTGTCATCTGCACGGTGATGACGGCCGATTGTCTTCCGGTACTCTTGTGTGATGATCGCGGACGTGTTGTTGCCGCGGCACATGCCGGATGGCGCGGCCTGCTCGACGGTGTGCTCGAAGCGACGGTGGCGGCGATGGCGATCCCCGGCGAACATCTGCTGGCCTGGCTCGGCCCGGCCATTGGCCCGATGGCGTTCGAAGTGGGCGATGAAGTTCGCCTGGCATTCGTGGAGCGTGATGCCGGTGCCACCGCAGCCTTTGTTCCGGCCCCTGGCGACAAATGGCTTGCCGACATCTTCATGTTGGCCAGTCAGCGCCTGGCCGCTTGCGGGGTCGAGCGCGTTTTCGGCGGGAACCACTGTACCGTGAACGATCCCGAGCGATTTTTTTCCTATCGTCGTGACGGCCAGACCGGTCGAATGGCGACGATGGTCTGGCTCGAGCGCTAAGCGCGAACGGCGCTCAGCCTTCGCCGAGATAGGCTTTGCGCACGCGGTCGTCGGCCAGCAGATCCTTGCCGGAGCCTGAAAAGCTGATCGATCCTGTTTCCATGACGTAGCCGGTATCGGCGACATCAAGCGCTGCCTTGGCGTTTTGCTCGACCAGAAGTACCGTGACGCCTTCCGCATTGATCTGACGAATGATGTCGAAAATCATGCCGACGAAGAGCGGCGCCAGGCCGAGCGAAGGTTCGTCCATCATCAGGACCGTCGGACGCGACATCAGCGCGCGGCCGACGGCAAGCATCTGCTGTTCGCCGCCGGAGAAGGTGCCGGCCTTTTGCTTGTGGCGTTCCTTGAGGCGCGGGAAAAGCTTGAAGACGTGTTCGCGATCGGCTTCGATGGCGGCCTTGTCATGACGTGCGAAAGCGCCGAGGGTCAGGTTCTCGTCGACGCTCAGGTTGGGAAAGACACGCCGTCCTTCCGGCACCAGAACGATGCCCGATTCGACAATGCGTTTGGTCGGCTGGCCGATGATTTCCTCGCCATTCCAGCAGACCGAGCCAATGCCTGCCTTGACGAGGCCCATGATCGAATTCAACGTCGTGCTTTTGCCGGCACCATTGGCGCCGATCAGCGTGACGATCTTTCCGGCCGGAACATCGAGGCTGATCCCGCGCAGCGCGTGGATGCCGCCGTAATGAACGGACAGATTACGGATTGACAGCATTTATTCGACTCCCAGGTAGGCCTCGATGACCTTCGGATTGTTCTGGATTTCCTCCGGCGTGCCATGCGCGATGGTGACGCCGTAGTCGAGCACATAAAGACGCTTGCAGACGCCCATGACGACCTGCATATGATGTTCGATGAGCACGATGGTGAGCTTGAACTGGTCGCGGATTTTCAGGATGAATTCCATCAGTTCGACCGACTCCTGCGGGTTCATGCCTGCCGCCGGTTCGTCGAGGAACAGGAGCTTCGGCTCGGTGGCCAATGCGCGGGCGATCTCGAGGCGGCGTTGCTTGCCGTAGGGCAGGCTGGTGGCCTTGGCATTTTCGTGTTCCGAGAGGCCCACCTCGGCCAGCAAGGCGCGAGCCCGTTCGTGAATATGCCGTTCGCGCTTCATGTAGGACGGCAGGCGCAGGGTGGCTTCGAAGAGGTTCGTTCCCATGCGCATGTGCTGGGCGACGAGCACGTTCTCGAGCACGCTCATCTCCTTGAACAGGCGGATGTTCTGGAAAGTGCGGGCGACGCCCAGTCGGGTGATTCCGTGCGGCTTCATGCCGGTAATATCGTGTCCTGCGAAGGTGACGCTGCCGCTTGTCGGCGTATAGACGCCGGTGATGAGGTTGAACGAGGTCGTCTTGCCGGCGCCGTTGGGGCCGATCAGGCCGATGATCTCGCCCTCGTCGACACGCAGGTTGAGTTCGGTCACAGCGGCGAGGCCGCCGAATTTCTTGTTGACGTTTTTCGTCTCAAGCAAGGTGCTCATTACGCGGCCTCCTTGTTGGAGCGCTTTGGCAGCAGGCCGATGCGCGAGAGCGACGCCCAGCTGAATTCGGCCGTGCCCATCAGTCCTTGCTGGCGGTAGATGACGACGATCATCAGCAGCGCCGAGAAGAAGACCATGCGCAGACCTGGAATGCCGTGCGTTACCATGAAGCCGAGGTTGAGCGGTCCATCGAGGAAACGCAGCGCTTCCATTGCTACGGTGACGACGATGGCTGCGACGACCGAACCGGTGATCGAACCGACGCCGCCGAGCACGACGATCAGCAGGATGTCGAAAGTCTTGAGGAAGATGAACTGCTTCGGATCGATGGTCGTCAGGTAATGTGCCAGCAGTCCGCCGGCGATGCCCGCGAGCGCGCTGGAGATCGTGAACGACAGAACTTTCATGCCGAAGACATCAATGCCCATGGCCTCGGCGGCGATCTCGTTGTCGCGGATCGATTTGAAGGCGCGGCCGTAACTCGATTTGATCAGCAGCACGAGGAAAATCGTGATGGCGATCGCCGAACCCCATGCCCACCACATCGTCGTATAGCGCGGCAATCCCTTGAGACCGAGCGATCCGTTGGTGATGGTCTGGGCGTTGGTCAGGAGGACGCGGATGATTTCGGAGAACCCCAGCGTCGCGATCGCGAGATAGTCGTCGCGCAGACGCAAGGCGACGATGCCGAGTATCCAGCCGATGAATCCGGCGAAAAGACCGGCAACGAGCAGCGACGGCAGGAAGGGCAAATGTACGTCGGCGAGCCACGGCACAATCGGCTGGAGGACGTAGTTGGCGGCCTTCTGGTCCGGCGACATCGACAGGATGGCGCAGGTATAGGCGCCGACTGCCATGAAACCGGCATGGCCGAGACTGAACAGTCCGGTGAATCCGTTGATCAGGTTCAGCGACAGCGCCAGGATGATGTTGATCGCGCAGAGCTTGAAGATCTGCATCGTGAAGGGGTCGAACATCGAATCGAATACAAAGAGCAGCGCCAGGCCGAGCAGGGCGGCACCGATCGTCAGCATCCGATCGCGGTGTTGCGTATCATGGAGCATGGGGGGCATGTTCATCAGACCTTTTCTCCCTGGTTCTTGCCGAGCAGGCCGGTCGGCTTGACGAGCAGGACGACGATGAGCAGGACGAACGCGAAAGCGTCCTTGTAACCGGTCAGTTCCGGCAGGAATGCGATGGTCATCAGTTCGATGAATCCGAGCAGTAGGCCGCCAAGAACGGCGCCGGCAATGCTGCCGATGCCGCCGACGACCGCGGCGATAAAGCACTTGAGTCCCGGCATGATGCCCATCAGGGGCTCAAGACGCGGGTATTTGAGCGCCCACATGATGCCGCCGATCGCCGCGAGGGCGCTGCCGATGGCAAAAGTGATCGAGATGATGCGATCCACGTCGATGGCCATCAGTCGGGCGGCATCGATGTCGGTCGATACCGCGCGCATCGCCATGCCGGTCTTGGTGCGATGCACCACCCACAGCAAGACGGCGAGCAGCACGATGGTAACGAGCGGGATGATCAGGCTGATTCCGGCGACATAGACGCCGCTGAAGACGTAGTTTGCGGCAAAGAAGTCGGAGACCGGGAAGGCTTTGGGCCGGGCGTCGAACAGCACGATGGCGAGGTTCTCGATCAGGAAAGAGGCGCCGATTGCGCTGATCATGATCGAGATACGCGGCGAGTCGCGCAGGGGACGGTAGGCGGCGCGTTCAAGGCCGACACCAAAAAGTGTGGTCAGCGCGATTGCCAGCGCAACCGCCAGCCACCATGGCATGACGAAGGTGCTGATGCCATAGAATGCAAGGTATCCGCCAATCATGAACACGTCGCCATGGGCGAAATTGATGAGGCGGAGAATGCCATACACCATCGTGTAGCCGATCGCGATCAGCGCATACAGGCTGCCGAGCGACAGTGCATTGACGAATTGTTGCAGAAATGTCTGAAGATCCATCTTGTTCCTTCTGAAGCGGCGCCGATGTAGTCGCGCTCGCCAGAAAATGACGCTAAGGTGCCGTCCTTCCGGCAAGAGAAAATCCGAATGCGACAGTAGCCCTCGCTACAGCACATCCGGATTTAGGATCTTGCCGGGGAGACGGGGCTTTCGCCCCGCTACGTCAGGGTTTGACAGTCGTCAGGAAGACGAACTTGCCGTCCTTCACCGTCTTGAACACGGCCGCCTTGTCGGCGTTGCGTTCGGCGTTGATCGTAATCGAACCGGCGGACCCTTCGAAATCCTTCGTCTGGGTCAGCGCATCGCGAATCTTTTGCGGTTCGGCCGAATTGGCGCGCTTGATGGCGTCGAGGATGACCAGGTACGCGTCATAACCGAGCGCCGACACCGCAGCCGGCTCCTTCTTGTACTCTTCACGGAAGGACTTCAGGAAGGCTTCGGAGGTCTTGTTGATCGGCACGTCGTTGGCAAAGAAGGTCGAGAAGACCGCGCCTTCGACAGCTGCGCCGCCGACTTCCAGGAAGGAAGTGACGTCCCAGGTGTCGCCGCCGATGAACTGGGCCTTCATGCCGAGGGCGCGCGCTTGCTTGATGATCAGCGCCGATTCGGTGTAGTTGCCCGGGGCAAAGATGACATCAGGTTCAAATTGCTTGATGTTGGTAAGTTGCGCCGTGAAGTCCTGGTCGCCTGTGTTGTAGTCGGCGGTCGCGACGATCGATTTTTGGTCGCCCGTCAGCTTGACGAATTCGTCAGCGAAGAACTTGGCCAGGCCCACCGAGTAGTCATTCGACACCTCGCGAATGATCGCCACTTTCTTGGCGTTCAGGGTCTTGGCCGCATAAGTCGCACCGACGACGCCCTGGAACGGATCGAGGAAGCAGACGCGGAAGTAGTAGTCGTTACCCTTGGTGACGTTGGGATTCGTCGCCGAAACCGCAACTGCCGGGATCTTGGCCTCGGCAAAGATCGGGCCGCCTGACATCGACAACGAGCTGCCCCAGGAGCCGATCACCGCGTTTACTTTTTCCTTCTGCGCCAGCACCGTCGCGGCGTTGGCGGCTTCGACCTTGTCCGACTTGTTGTCGACGACGACCAGTTGGACCTTCTTGCCAAGCACGGTCGGGAAAAGTTTGTTGGCGAGCTTGATGCCGTCATGTTCATCAGCACCGCCAGCGCCATTGGCACCGGTCAGCGGCTCGAAAACGCCGATCTTGATGACATCACTGCTGGAACCGGAATTCGAACAACCGGACAGCGAAACGCCTGCGGCCATGATGGCGGCCAGTGTCAGAAGAGAAAAGATCTTTTTCACGCGCATCCTCCCAGAATTGTGGAACCCTTTTCGGGTAATCGGCGGATGCTACAGTGCGCAGTATTCTGCGTCAAGAAGCTCTTGCAACAGCTCTATTTCCAATGCTTGCCGAGGACCGCTCAAGCCTCCTGTTTTCGTCAGTCATGCTATCTGTTGTCATACCGGCGTGTGCAACCATGGGGCATAATTGCTGTCGGAGGATTCGACCATGCATGACCTTCATTGTTTTTGCGCGAACGGGGGCAGCGGTCTGCGCTTTGTCGCGGGGGAGTCAGGATAATGAAAAAAGGCATGATTGGCCTGTTGCTTGCCGGTCTGGCGATATGCTTCTTTATGGGCGCCGGGTGCGATGGTCAGCCGGGGCGGAAGACAGAGGCGGGGCCCAAGGGCGCCGTGACTTTGCTTCATTACTTTACGGACTCCCTTAGCGGCGGCATCGCCGAGTTGGCGCAGACCTTCAATTCGCGCCATCCACGTTACGAGTTGAAGGCCATCTCGCTCGATCATGAGGCGTTCAAGTCGAGCATTTATGACACCTTGCGGTCCGGAAATCCGCCGGATCTGTATTCGTACTGGGCCGGCGCGCGGACGGCGTCGATCGTCGATCAACTCGAACCGATTGACGACTTGTGGCGAGAGGCTGAGTTCGACAAGCTGTTTCCGCCGGTGGTGGCGCAAGCGGCAAGCCAATACGAAGGACATAAGTATCTCGTTCCGATGACGCAGCATTACATCGGGTTTTTTTATAACAAGGAGGTCTTTTCCCGGTACAGACTGAAGCCGCCGGAAACCTGGAACGATTTGCTGAATACGTGCGCCCGCCTTCGTTCGGCGGGCGTGGTCCCGATTGCTTTGGGCGCACAGGACAAATGGCCTGCGCAATTCTGGTTCGACCTGTTGTTGCTGCGGACGGCGCCGTTCGAGTTCCGCCAGGGCTTGATGAATGGGGCGGAACGTTTCGATGATGCCAGAGTGATGGCCGTCTTCGCCCGCTGGAAAACGCTGATCGATCGCGGCTGCTTCAATCGTGCGCCACATCCAAACGATGTGTCGTGGGATACCGGTGCCAATGAGATGGTCTTTCGTGGCGAGGCTGCCATGACGCTGATGGGGACCTGGACGATCGGGTATTTCGAGAATGCCAAACATGGATGGAAAGCAGGCAAGGATTACGATTTCTTCCCGTTCCCAGATATCAATCCGGCGATTCCGCGTGTGTCCATCGGCCCGATCGACGGTCTTGTCATGCCAAAGCGTGCCTCTAACCGCGACGGAGCCAAGGCGGTCTTGTCGTTGATGGCCCAAGAGGAGGCACAGAAGGCGTTCAGCCGGGGGTCCGGTGCGTTGGCCCCCAACGTTCGTGTCGAAGACGGCTTTTACAGCGACATTCAACGTCGCGTCCGGGACGAGATCGCGCGGAGTCAACGTTTTGCGTTTTCCTTCGATCTGGCGACACCGCCAACTGTCGCAACGCTCGGCCTGGACGCGTTCGCCGAGTTCCTTGCATTTCCGGATTCCTATCGGCAGATCGTTCATGATCTTGCCGATCGATCCGCCGAGTCATTCAAATCGCATTCTTCGAATCATTAATCGCGCATGAACCCATTTCGTCGCCTGAATCTCAAGGAAAAGATCGGCCTGAGCTTTGCCGGGCTCATCATCCTGATCGCGGCGAATGCATTTGTCGTCATTCCCTCTGCGTACATCGTCTCAGCTCAGATTGCTCAGGAGCAGGATCGCATACGGATTCTCGAGGAAATCAACCGGGTGAATAGCGCATTCGGCCGGTATGCGCAGTTGCCGTCGCGCGAACTTGGCAGCGAGATATTCCAGAGTCTCGACAGCATTCGTCAGCGGATCGATTCCGGCCGCGAAGAGTCGCGTTCGATGGCTTTGTTGTTGCCTAACATCGACGAATACCGTCTTCATTTTCAGAAATTCGTCGCGGAGGCCGACCAGCTTGACGCGCTTGGGAGCCAGTTGACGGTGTTGGGGCAGCGGATCAACGGAGAGCTGAAAGCAGGTTCGTTTCAGCATGACGACCATCATGTCCATGCAGTTTACGAAGAGTTGATAGCACATCTGGTTGGCATTCAATGGCGAACCCAGCGTTTCGGGAACGCCTCGGCCGTTTCGCTCGAGGAGGTTCGGGAACTACGGAACCAGTTGGCACAACAACGTCATCGCGTTTTGCGGGAAATACACGAGGGGGAGACGCAGCGCCGCTTGTATCGTCTTGTCCAGTATGCGGGCGATTATCTCTCGAGTCTCGAAAAATTCTAGCGCCTGAGCGACTCCAATCGCAGGACGACCGCTTTCCTTGGGGAACTCTCCGGGCAACTGGAAATGACGACGATGGCGTTCGGAATGTCGGCCCGCGAAATCATGCGCAATCAGTTCAGGAATGCTATTGCATTCATGGGATTGGTGTTCTTTCTCTCGATCGTGGGCGCAGTCTTTCTGTCGCGTCGGCTGACCCGCGAAATCCTGCGTCCGATCCGCGAATTGCTGCATCCGATCCATGCGATCTCGCGCGGTGAACTGAAAGTGCGCGCTGATGTTCAGACGCACGACGAGATTGGCGATCTTGCCGAATCCTTCAATACGATGGCCGACAACCTCGAGAAGTCGCAGGAATCGCTTGAGCTGCGGATCATTGAGCGAACACGTCAACTGAGTGAGTCGGAGCGGCGTTTTCGCGACCTAGTGAATACGACGGATGGGATCGTCTGGGAAAGGGAAATCTCGGGGCATCGCTTCTCCTTTGTCAGCGACAAGGTCGAGGAAATTCTTGGCTATCCTGTGCTGGCATGGTATGTCCCAGGCTTCTGGCAAGAGAATCTGCATCCGCAGGACCAGCTTTGGGTGCCGTCTCAATATGCTCAGGGCGTCAGCGGACGCGAGCACTTCAAGGTCGAGTATCGTTTCATCGCGCGTGATGGTCGAGTCGTCTGGCTCAATGATCTGGTCACAGTTGTCGAAGAGGGCGGTGTGCCGCGTTGTCTGCGCGGCATCATGATCGACGTCACGGAATCCAAGCTGGCTGCGGAAGAGTACAGTCGGGTGGCGCAGAATTATCAGATGCTGTTCCGCGAAATGCTGAACGGGTTCGCCCTGCACGAGATCATTTGCGACGATGACGGACGGCCCGTGGATTACCGGTTCCTGGCGGTCAATCCCGCGTTCGAGCGTATGACGGGCATGGTTGCCAGCAGTGTGGTCGGGCGCACGGCGGGAGAACTGTTTCCAAAGCTTGAGCCGTATTGGGTGGAAACGTATGGTCGAGTTGCTTTGCTCGGAGATCCGGTCTCCTATGAAAACTATTCGGCTGACATCGACAAGTACTTCGAGGTGATGGCATTCCGTTCGGCGCCGGGGCAATTTGCCTGTGTCATTCAGGATATTACCGAGCGCAAGCATTCCGAGGAACGGATCAACAGTCTGGCATTTTTCGACCAGCTGACGGGGTTACCCAATCGTTCCAGTCTCAAACAGCATCTTGCCCAGGCGTTGGCGTTGGCAGACCGCAACCGGACGCGGGTGGCCCTGATGTTGATCGATCTCGATAATTTCAAATCGATCAACGATACCCTCGGGCATCTGATCGGTGATCGATTGCTGACGGAAGTGGCGCATCGTCTGTCTGATGTGGTTCGACAGAGCGATCTGGTTGCGCGTTTTGGCGGCGATGAATTCGTTGTGGTGTTGCCGGGGATCGCCACGCCTGCCGACGCTGGACACGTCGCAGGCAAGATCGTCAGCGTCGTGTCCGAACCGTACCGGATCGAAGGGCACGACTTGCGCAGTACGCCAAGCGTCGGTATCTGCCTGTATCCCGATGATTCCGCCGGGGCAGACGAGTTGCTCAAAAGAGCAGACGTCGCCATGTATCACGCCAAGTCGATGGGAAAGGCAAATTTCCAGTTCTTCCGGGAGGTGTTCCAGGAAGAGGCTGAACAACGCCTTGCGCTCGAAGCCGATCTCCGGCGGGCGATCGATGAAAAGCAATTCATCCTGCATTATCAGCCACAACTGGATTTGCTCGAGAACCGGATCTGCTGTGTCGAGGCTTTGATCCGTTGGCAACATCCGCGTCGAGGATTGGTTGGCCCGTTCGAATTCATCCCGATGGCGGAAGAAACCGGCTTGATCACCCGGATTGGCAACTGGGTGCTGGAGGAGTCGTGTCGGCAGATGGCGGAATGGCGTGGGCTTGGAATCGATGGCGTGCGCCTTGCCGTGAATTTGTCACCGGCACAGTTTTCCGATCCTGACTTGCCGGAACGCATCGCCGCGATACTGGCCCGAACCGGATTGCCGGCATCGTGTCTTGAACTCGAAATCACTGAATCGATTGCAATGGCCTCTCCGGTTGACACCGAAAAGGTGATTCGTCATCTCGTCAGCGACGGGGTGTCGTTCTCGATCGACGATTTTGGAACCGGCTATTCGTCCTTGTCTTATCTGCGGCAGTTTCCGATCCAGACGCTCAAGATTGACCGCTCGTTCGTCAAGGATGTCGGCGATGGAAACAATGCATCCGACATCTGTGAGATCAGTATCCTGCTCGCGCACAAGCTCGGACTTGACGTTGTCGGCGAGGGCGTCGAAACGTCAGAGCAACTTGAATTCCTGCGTCGTGTCGGTTGTGAAAAGGTGCAAGGATTCCTGGTTGGAAAACCATTGTCTGCGGGGGCGACCGAGCAGGCATTGCGTGCCTGCCAGCCTCAGCGGGTCAATCCGGGTCGGGAATAAAGCGCAGCACGGCGCCGTTGATGCAATAGCGCTGGCCGGTGGGCGGAGGGCCGTCGTCGAAGACGTGCCCGAGGTGAATGCCGGAACTCGCGCTGCGGACCTCAATGCGATTCATGCCAAATGAGTTGTCTTCGTGGAAGCTCAGTGCGCCGTCTTCTGGCGTGAAGAAGCTCGGCCAACCACAGGCGCTGTCAAATTTCGCGGTACTACGGAAGAGGGTGGCACCGGTGATGGGATCGACGAATCGTCCAGCCCGCGTCTCGGCGAGAAGCGGGCTGGTGAACGGCCGTTCCGTGCCATGCTGGAGCGCGATTCGTTGCTGTTCGGGCGAAAGCAGGTGGCGCCCCAGCCATTGCCAGAATTTCTTCGAATTGCCGTCGTATCCGGTCAGACGCGCAATTTCCCGTGATTTCCGAACGAGCACGATGGTCGGGCTTGCGGCGATCGCCTCGTTCAGCATGATGCCGGTTGGTATCGTGGCCGTGGAAACAGGCACGACCGGGAGTGGTGCGTGCCAGTCTGCCAGGATGTCGCGCGCCAGATCCCGGCAAGCCTGGCAATCGTTTTGCATGAAGACGAACAGCGCTTCGCGTTCTTCGTACGTATTCGGCATTGCTGGCCGAGGATATGGGATGCCGGTGCCGCCGAGGCCGCAGTAACCATGAGGATTCTTCTGCAGATAGCGCTGGTGATAGTCTTCAGCGCGGAAATAGCGCGTCAGCGGTGTGATTTCGGTCGTGATGCTTCCCTTGCCATTGTCCTCCAGAGCGCGCTGGTAACGCTCCCGACTTTGTTCGGCAATGCTCTGTTGGGCGGGGGCTTCGACATAGATCGCGCTACGGTAGTTGGAGCCGATGTCGTTCCCCTGGCGATCACCCTGCGTCGGATCATGACTTTCCCAGAAGCGAGCGAGGACGGTTTCGAGATCGACACGTGCCGGATCAAAGCTGATACGCACGACTTCTGCGTGGTTGCGTAGCGAACTCAGCCCTCGTTGCCGCCGTCTTTCATGCTGCAGGACGGCTTCGTAATTGCCGTCGATGTCGCCGTTGGCATAGCCGCATTCGACGTCGATGACGCCATCAAGCGCTGCCATGCGCTTTTCGGCGCCCCAGAAACAGCCCATGCCGAGGACGATGCTCTCCTTGTTGCCATGCATTTTCGCTTCTCCTGAATGCCGGTATGCGCTTTGATGCAATTTTGGCGGCGAGGTTCTGCTTGGGGTTGGCTCCCCTGGGGGAGCAGATGAAAAAAGGCCCCGGGTTTCCCCGGGGCCTTTGCATTGCCTTGTGCTGAATGCCGAACACCTATTGTGTCGTTGACGCATGTAACCTGGATTTCACTTTGATAGAAAACAATAAGATATGGAACGGCTGCCTACCTAACTCTGGACCAGTATGCGCAAATAACCTGGACAAAAAGGGGCGTTGACTCGAATAAGCTGGACCGACGTTAGCCAGGGTAATGATGTATCGCAAACATTCATCTGTTGGGATGCGTGAGTGATATTCGGTCCGAAAAAATGGCGACAACTTCCTTGTTCGGGAAATTGTCGCCAATCGTAGGGGGTATTAAAGGTTTACTAGCCCTGGTTCGTCGGTTCCAGGTAAATTGGGCGGACACGCATCATGAGATGAATGTGCTTGACTCAGTTGTTGGGCGTTGAGTTGCGCGCCGGCTCTGGTGACCTGCGTTTCGATGACGTAGATTTCGTTGCCGACATTGACGCCATCAGCCACGGCTTTTTCGTGGCTGTAATCGCTGACGACGTTTTTCTTGAAGAAGCCGTAGGTGCGGTTGTCCGGGGTAGCCGTGAGGCCGATCAAGCTGGCGTCGAAGTAGTCGAGCACCTGTTGCCACAGGTTGTAGATGGAGCGGTGGCATTCGTCGATGTAGATGAAGTCGAAGAATTCGGGCGGCACCTTCTCGTTGTAGACGACGGGCATCGGCGCCTTGGGCTGGGCCAGCTCAGCCGGGTTGATTTCTTCGGCGGCATCGTCAAGCGGCGTTTCTTTCAGGATCGAATACAGGCGCTGGATGGTACTGATGCAGACTTGGCTATCCTTGGCAACGTAGGAAGATTTGAGTCGCTGGACGTTGTAGAGCTCGGTGAATTTACGGTTATCGTCGATGGGCACATAGGACATCATTTCCTGCTCGGCCTGTTCGCCGAGGTTCTTGGTATCGACCAGGAACAAGATGCGTTTGCCTTCGGCGTGCTTGAGCAGGCGGTAGATGGAGGTGATGGCGGTGTAGGTCTTGCCAGCGCCGGTGGCCATCTGGATCAGTGCGCGGGGTCGGTCGGCCTTGAACGATTCTTCCAGGTTGGTGATTGCGATTTCCTGGCAATCGCGCAGGCGTAGCTCTTGGGCGGGGCGACGTTCCGGGTTAAGCAACGGAATGTTCTGCAAGCGTGTGCGCAGGCTGGCGCCTTGGGCGAGCCATTCCTTGATGGTTTCCGGGCGGTGAAAGTTGAAGACTTCTCGCGAGCGCGGCTTCGGGTCGCGGCAATCCGTAAAGCGGGTGAGGATGCCGGTGCTCTCGTAGAGGAAGGGCAGGGGTTCTTTGTTATTGACCCATTTCAGCTTGGCAGCGGCATAGCCTTCGGTCTGCTCTTCGACTTCGGTGATCTTGTGGCCGAGTTCTTCCTTCTTGGCTTCGATGACGCCGACAGCTTTTTTGTCGACGAAGAGGACGTAATCGGCGGGGCCGACATCGGTGTGGTATTCGCGGACGGCGATGCCTAGTCCGGCACTGAAGTCGATTTTCTTGGCCGATTGAATGAACCAGCCTGCGAGTTTGAGCTGCGCGTCGATGTTGTCGCGGGCTTTTTGTTCTGGGGTCTGGTTTTCGGTCATGGTTACGCGCTGGCAGGCGTCGTTATGTTTTTCTTGAAATCATAAAGGAAACGTGACCGTATATGTTGATTTAATACCTTCTTTCTTATATGCACGGGAATTGTCCTTTGGAGCAATTCTGCTGCTTCAGCTTACTGTTGCAGGGTTCGAACCCTTCAAGTGTTTTCGATGAGACCATTTTCGGGATTAGTGGCCTCGGGAGAGTAGTCCAGCTATTTGTGGTCAACTTGTCCCTTCTGTCCGATTTAAATCAGACAATTCCCCATAGTCCAGATTAATTGCGTAACTCGGTCCCCGTTGTCCAGCTATTTGGCGGCATTATTTGAATGTCACTGAGCCAATAAGACCCCGCTGGAAAAACAAAGAGAGGCTCAACGCCGCAATAAATAGGGAATGAAAAACGCAATTTTTGTTTGGGAGCCTTGGCGCCACATTCAATAGAAAAAGCCCCAAGGATTTGATTCCTTGGGGCTTTGTAAGACAGGTGCTTGTCGCTAGTCCAGATTAATTGCGTCAATCAGTCCAGCTATTTCGGGCTCAGTCCAGCTATTTCCGAAAAACGACATATTGCATTCGCACGTCCTCAATTAACCGCAGGTGCCGACGGCTCCGCAGGCGGTGCAGAAATCACAGCCATCCTTGCGGATCATCGTATGGTTGCCGCATTCGGCGCACAGCTTGCCGGCGGTGGGCTTCGGCGCCGTCTTGCTGACCGGCGATTCAAGCATGCCCATCTGCTGCAGCGGCAGGCCGTTTTCGTCGAGGATGCCGAGCATGGCGTAGCGATGAATGATCAGATGGGCAATGTAGGCCACCGTCGACGGGTAGGTCTGTTGTTTGCGGGTTCCCGGGACAAAGGCCATGAAGTCGCCGAGAGGCTCGGGATAGTCGAGCAACTTGCGCAGCTTCATGCCGATCCAGGCCGGGTCGAGAACGCGCATGTCGAGCGACAACAGCTTGGTCAGGCCATCGAGCGCACGCGGATAATTGCCCGAGAGCCAGACCGAGTAGGGGCGGGTGACGCCATCCGGCAGCGTGATTTCCTTGAGACCAAGGACGAAATCCTCGTTCGTCGCCGGATTCAGGACGTCAACCGTCCAGGAGAGCGTGCCGTCGGTGCCGGTCTTCGGTTCCTTGATGCTGAACAGCGCGTCAAGCACCGGTGTCGGGCCTTCTTTCTTGAAGGCGCCGATTTGTTCAACCCGGTATTCGATCAGGCGTGCCATCGCGGAAACGATCGAGGGCATGCGCTTGCGCTCGCCATAAGGCGGAAAGTGCATGTCGAACCCTTCACCGTCAGGCGTCTTCGAGAGCGATTCGAGCTTGAGCTTGAGCCAGCCGTGATCGTCAGCGCGCATGTCCATCGACAGCGTCTTGGCAACCGCGCCGAGGCCGCGCGGTTGAGACGGACCGTTGACCCAGGCTTCGAACGGCCAGGAACGGCCTTCCTGTTCGACGTGACCGACGAAGAGTGCGAATTTGCCCAGTTCGTGTTCGATCATGTAGGTCCACGCCATGTTGCCTTCCGGCAAGCTCGGGCGACCTGGCCAGCGCAGGCTCGACAGCACCGGCGCGGGAAGCGTCTTGATCGACAGGCGGCGGTTGGCGTCACCGCTGACGAAATCCTGCGGCTGTTTCTTCTCCTCGACCTGTTTGGCCGGTTCGACCGACAACACCGATCCCAGAACACTGTTGGGGCGATAGGTTGCGAGACCCTTGAGTCCCGATTTCCAGGCGCTCATATAGAGATCCTGGAAGTCGTCATAAGGATATTCGGCCGGAACGTTGACGGTTTTCGAAATCGAGGTGTCTACATACGGTGCAACCGCTGCAACCATGTCCTTGTGCGCTTTCGCCGAGATTTCGAGCGCCGTGACGAAATAGTCGGGCAGATTCTCGATGTCGCCGCCAAGATGCTTGAAGAGGCGCCAGGCGTAGTCTTCTACCGCGTATTCCTTGATCGTTCCGTCGACCATGCGCTTCTTGCGGTTGTACGTCCAAGAGAAGGGCGGTTCGATACCGTTCGAGGCGTTGTCAGCGAATGCCAGAGAAATGGTGCCGGTTGGCGCGATCGAGAGGAGGTGGGAATTGCGCAGACCGTGCTTGCGGATTTCGGCCTTGATTTCGGTCGGCAGGCGCGAGGCGAAATTGCCGCCGGAAAGGTAGAGCTCAGCGTTGAATAGCGGGAAAGCACCGCGCTCCTGTGCCAGTTCGACGGAAGCGAGGTAGGCAGCATTGCGCATGTATTCGGCGATGCGTGCGCCCATCGCTGTCGCGGCCGTGCTGTCATAACGCAGTCTCAGCATGCAAAGCGCATCGCCGAGGCCGGTAAAGCCGAGTCCGACGCGGCGCTTGTTGGCGGCTTCTTCCTTTTGTCGCTCGAGCGGCCAGGCCGTGACGTCCAGGACATTGTCAAGCATGCGCGTCGACACCTTGATCACTTCGCCAAAGGCCTCAAAGTCAAACTCGGCCTGGTCGGAGAACGCGTGGCGTACAAACAGCGTCAGATTGATCGAGCCGAGGCAGCAGCAACCGTAGGGGGGCAGCGGTTGCTCGGCGCAGGGGTTGGTCGCTTCGATCTGTTCGCAATAGTAAAGATTGTTGTCCTTGTTCATGCGATCGAGGAACAGGATGCCCGGCTCGGCATGGTCATAGGTCGATTTCATGACCTGGTCCCAGAGGTCGCGCGCGCGGATCTTCCGGTAAACCCACATGCCATCGTCACGCTGATAGGCACCGGAGAGCTTCATCTCGGCATTGGGTTCGGCACGATGCACGAGTTCAACATCGCCATCTTCCTCGACGGCCTTCATGAACGGGTCGGTGACGCCGATCGAAATGTTGAAATTGGTCAGATCGCCCTTGTCCTTGGCGTGGATGAAGACCTCGATGTCCGGGTGGTCGCAGCGCAGGACACCCATCTGGGCGCCGCGGCGGGCCCCCGCCGATTCGACCGTTTCGCACGAGCGGTCGAAGACGCGCATGTACGAAACAGGACCGGAGGCGCGGGACTGCGTACCCTTGACCTGTGCACCTTGCGGGCGGATCGACGAAAAGTCATAGCCGACGCCACCACCGCGGCGCATCGTTTCGGCTGCTTCAGCCAGGGCACTGTAGATGCCCGGCCGGCCATCGACATGCTCGACGATTGAGTCACCCACCGGTTGCACAAAGCAATTGATCAGCGTGGCGGCCAGCGGTGTGCCGGCTGCGGAGTTGATACGGCCGGCGGGTACAAAACCATTTTCCTGCGCCCAGAGGAAGCGCTCTTCCCATTTTGCGCGCTGCTTTTCGTTTTCGTTGGCAGCCAGTGCGCGGGCGACACGTCGGCGCACGTCGTGAACATTTATTTCGGTGCCTTTGGCATATTTTTCAATCAGCACCTCAGTGGAGATTTCCTGTTCCGCCGGCAGGGCGAGTTCAGGCGCATCGGCAATGGCGTCAAAGGAAAGTTGTTGCGAATTATTGTTCATTGTTTCCTCGGGATATCGATGTGTACGAAGGTCTCGTCAAATCAAGTCTGTCAGGCGAGCGGTTTCTTGAGGCCAGGTTTTTCTGGCGAATTCCGGACTGCATGTTGGCTGCGATTTGAGGTGTAAAGCTACTATATATAGTGGTGCAACGCAAGATATTGCCTAAATATAGTTTTTGGTCTTTTTGCTTGAATTTTGGAAATGACTTTTAAATCACGGCATTGCGATTTTTTAAAAACCATATCGTGATGTTGTATTTCATTATGTGGTAAGATATTGGTTCATAAGGCGCTAGTCATTCTTCGGGTCGGCAATATCGCACAGGCATAAGCGTTGCCAGATTCGATTTCTGGCAAAACTCATGATTTCGGTGTTAAATGACCGCGGGGCGCGTGCTCACATTCTCGCAATAATCATAAAGGGATAATCCATGTTCGTATTCGTTCTGAATTGCGGAAGTTCTTCCTTCAAGTACCAGTTGCTCGACATGTCGAATGAAAGCCGGGTTGCGATCGGGCTCGTCGAGCGAATCGGCATGAACGATTCGATTCTTGCCTATGAACCTTCCGGCGGCGAGAAAGTCCGCGAAGTGGGGGCGATTGCGGATCACGAATCGGCCATCAAGCGCGTCCTGGACAAACTCGTCGATGCCAAGATTGGTGTTATCAAGTCGCTGTCCGATATCAAGGCGGTCGGCCATCGCGTGGTGCATGGTGCCGAGAAATTCTCGGGGTCCGTGCTTATCAATGGTGCTGTCATTGAAGCGCTGAAGGAGAACATTCCGCTCGCGCCTTTGCACAACCCGCCCAACATCACGGGTATTCAGGCGATGATGCAGGCGCTTCCAGGCGTTCCGAACGTTGGCGTCTTCGATACGGCATTCCACGCGACTATGCCGGCGGAATCATTTCTTTACGCTGTTCCGTACGAGTGGTACGAAAAGCATCACGTCCGTCGCTACGGTTTCCATGGCACGTCGCACCGGTTTGTTTCCGAGCGTGCGGCGGAAATTCTCGGCGTCGCCAAAGACAAGTTCAACTGCATTACTTGCCATATGGGCAACGGTTCCTCGTTCACCGCGGTCAAGGGTGGCAAGTCTTACGACACGAGCATGGGCATGACGCCGCTCGAAGGGATTGTGATGGGGACTCGCAGCGGCGATATCGATGCCGGCATTCCCAAGTTCCTTGCCGATAACAATGGCATGACCTTCGCCGATATCGACAATGCACTGAACAAGAAGTCCGGCTTGCTCGGTATTTCGGGCATCAGCTCCGACATGCGCGACGTCGAAAATGCAGCCAAGGATGGCAATGAGCGCGCCAAGTTGGCGATCGACGTGCTCCGCCATCGCGCGCTCAAGTATATCGGTGCTTATGCCATCGAACTTGGCCGGGTCGATGCGATCATCTTCACCGGTGGTATTGGCGAGAACGGCGTCGCTTTTCGCGCGTCGGTCGTCGAGCGGCTGACCGCGCTCGGTATCAAGCTCGACGCCGAGGCGAATAATTGCCGCGGCAAGGAAGTCCTCATCTCGACGGCGGATTCCGCTGTCAAGGTGATGGTTGTTCCGACCAACGAGGAACTGGTGATTGCGCGCGACACCCGCGATATCGTCAGCAAGCAGGGTTGAGTCGAATCTCAGCTCCAGGTATTTCGTTGAGATCGAAGGGAGGCATTGCCTCCCTTTTTTCTTTCTCATGACGAAAGTCGTTGTGCAATCTTCATGTTGACTTGCGTATTTTGCGATTGCTGTATATAAATACAGTTAATGAAGGAGATTGAACGATGATGAAAGTGACACCGCGCCAGCAGGAAATCCTGGATTTCATCCGCAATTCGCTTGAAGTGCTTGGCGCGCCACCTACGCGAGCGGAGATCGCCCACGCGTTCGGCTTCGCCTCCCACAACGCTGCCGAAGAGCATCTCAAGGCGCTGGCAAAGAAAGGTTTGCTGGTGCTTGAACCGGGGTCGGCGCGGGGGATCCGTCTTGTTGAGCAACTCGGGCTGCCGTTGATCGGCAGTGTTGCCGCGGGCAGTCCGATCCTGGCGGTTGAAAACGTACAGATGCGTTATGCGCTCGATGCCAGTTTGTTCAAACCGCGCGCCGATTTTCTCTTGCGCGTGAGAGGGCTGTCCATGATCAACGCCGGAATTTTCGACGGCGATTTGTTGGCAGTGCATCGCTGTCAGGAAGCGCGGAATGGCCAGATCGTCGTGGCACGTCTTGATGAGGATGTGACGGTAAAGCGCTTCAGGAAACAGGGGGCAATCGTCGAATTGATCGCTGAAAACCCCGATTTCGAACCGATCGTTGTCGACACGCGCGAGCAGCCCGTCGCGATAGAAGGAATTGCGGTGGGGCTGATCCGTGGTCAGGAAGGTTTCTAAGCAGACGTCAGAGAGGTGCTTGTACGGGGAGGGTCTTCGGCTTTCTTAGTGCTTGTCTTGGCCGTCTTCTGTGCCGTCATGGCTCTTTGGAAGTGATCTGCTGCAGAACAGCCGCGGTTTGCGGATGTTTGTTCTGAAGCGCGTAGAACAACGGCGTCTTTCCTTCGCTATCCTTGATTTTCGCGTCGGCGCCGCGTTCGATCAGGAATTTCGTCAGCTTCGGTTGTCCGGTTGCTGCGGCAAGGTGGAGAACGGTTTGCCCGGATTCCGATTTCAGACTGATGTCGGCTTTTTTGTCGAGAAGTAGCTCCACTTCCTGCCGGCCGCCCGAAATGACCGCGACGTGTAACGGCGTCATTCCGACAAGATCTTTCAAGTTGACGTTTGCGCCCCTGCTGATGAGGTAGTCGCTGGTCTTGGTGTGCCCATAAAATGCCGCGATGTGCAAGGGCGTTCTTCCCAGCGTGTCCCGTGCGTTGACGTCCGCCCCACCGTCAATCAGCGTCCGGATCTCGCCAATATCACCCTGGACAACCGCTTTCGCCAGCGGCGACTCGGCGACGATAGCGCTTTCGGCTTTGACTTGAGGAGATGTCTGGTCCGAAGATTTTCCGCAGGAAACCAAGCTCACCGAGATTGCCGAAATGGCAAGCAGGGCGAGAAAACGTTGTGCTTGGGCGATGGCGCCAAATGCTTGCGCCGGTTGTTCCTGTCTCATTGATGTGCCTCGTGGTCACTTGCTTCTTTTCAGGACAAGCTTCAATCATAAACGATTGTGAGCGCGAAGGTTAACTGGTGCCTTGGCCTGACTGTCGGCGCAAAGGGTGTGGCTCCTGTCATGCCATCTTGGTGACGTACACTGTTTGAGAATGACGTTTTTCGGCTACAATCTCGATTTCCCGCTGCAGAGAATTCCATGACCAAATACGTCTTCGTTACCGGCGGAGTAGTGTCCTCGCTTGGCAAGGGCATCGCCGCTGCGTCTCTGGGTGCGATCCTCGAATCGCGTGGTATCAAAATCACTCATCTCAAGCTCGATCCGTACATCAACGTGGATCCGGGAACGATGAGTCCTTTCCAGCACGGAGAGGTTTTTGTTACGGAAGACGGTGCCGAAACCGATCTCGATCTGGGCCATTACGAGCGCTTCACCAGCGCCAAGATGAGCAAGCGTAACAATTTCACCACCGGACAGATCTACGAGACGGTGATCAAGAAGGAACGGCGAGGCGAGTACCTCGGCAAGACCGTTCAAGTCATTCCGCATATTACCGACGAAATCAAGAACCATATTCGTCGGGGCGCCGAAGGCGCTGACGTCGCCATTGTCGAAGTTGGCGGCACGGTCGGCGACATCGAGTCGCTGCCATTCCTCGAAGCAATCCGCCAGATGGGGCTTCAAGAAGGTCGCGGCAACGCGTGCTACATGCATCTGACGCTGTTGCCCTATATTCCGACGGCCGGTGAACTCAAGACCAAGCCGACACAACATTCGGTCAAAGAATTGCGCGAAATCGGCATTCAGCCGGATGTCCTGCTCTGTCGTGCAGACCGCCCGATTCCGGAAGATGAGAAGGCAAAGATCGCTTTGTTCTGCAATGTGCAGCGTGAAGCGGTCATCGAGTGTCTTGATGCCGACTCGATCTACAAGATCCCGGCCATGCTGCACAATCAGATGCTCGATGAGATCATTTGCCACAAGCTTGACATTCTCGCGCGTGCCGCCGATCTGTCGGTGTGGAAGACCCTGGTGCACGCGCTGGAGCATCCGGAGCGGACGGTCAATATCGCTTTTGTCGGCAAGTATGTCGATCTGACCGAGTCGTACAAATCCTTGACCGAGGCCTTGGTGCATGCCGGTATCAGCACGCGCAGCAAGGTCCGGGTCAATTACATCGACTCTGAGGAAATCGAGAAGAACGGTTGCGCGACGCTGGCAGGCATGGATGCGGTGCTCGTTCCCGGTGGCTTCGGACGGCGCGGCACGGAAGGGAAAATTCTCGCGATTCGTCATGCACGCGAAAACAAGATGCCGTATCTCGGCATCTGCCTTGGGATGCAACTCGCCGTCGTCGAGTTTGCGCGCAATGTCGCAGGCATGGAGACGGCGCATAGCACGGAGTTCGACAAGTCGTCGGCTTATCCGGTCATCGGACTGATTACCGAATGGCAGGATGCTTCCGGCAAGCTTGAAAAGCGCAGCGAGGATTCCGACCTGGGTGGAACAATGCGCTTGGGCGGCCAGGTCTGCCTCCTCAAGGATGGTTCGCTGGCGCGTGAGATCTACGGCAAGCCCGAGATCGTCGAACGCCATCGTCATCGCTACGAGGTCAACAACACACTGCTTGGCGAGATCGAGGCAAAGGGAATGGTGGTTTCAGGCCGCGCGCCGGGAACCGACCTTTGCGAAATGATCGAGTTGCCGCGTGAACAGCACCCCTGGTTCGTCGGATGTCAATTCCATCCGGAATTTACGTCCTCGCCGCGTAACGGCCATCCGCTGTTTACCTCTTTTGTATCGGCAGCGATCGCAAGCAGCAAGGCCAAGGCCACCAAATGAAGTTGTGCGGATTTGATGTCGGCATCGACAAACCGCTGTTCCTGATTGCCGGCCCGTGTACGGCGGAATCCCTGTCGCTCTGTATCGAGGTTGCCGGGGCGATGAAGGAAGTCTGCGCTCGTCTTTCCGTGCCTTATATTTTCAAGGCCTCGTATGACAAGGCAAATCGCAGTTCCGGCAAGTCGCAACGTGGCCCGGGGCGCGATGCTGGCTTGCGCATTCTCGAGGAAGTTCGGCGTCAAATCGGTGTTCCGGTATTGACCGATGTTCATGACGAGGAATCGGTTGCAGAGGTGGCATCGGTCGTCGATGTGTTGCAGACGCCGGCGTTCCTGTGCCGGCAAACCGATTTCATCCATGCGGTTGCCTCGTGCGGGAAACCGGTCAATATCAAGAAAGGGCAGTTTCTCGCGCCCGGCGATATGCGGCATGTGGTTGATAAAGCGCGCGAAGCCAATGGCGGCGCAGATAATCTGATGGTGTGCGAACGTGGTGCGTCGTTCGGATACAACAATCTTGTCTCCGACATGCGTTCGTTGGCGATCATGCGCGAAACGGGATGCCCGGTTGTTTTTGATGCCACACACTCGGTTCAGTTGCCCGGGGGACAGGGGACGGTTTCGGGTGGGCAGCGTGAGTTCGTGCCTGTCCTGGCGCGAGCCGCCGTTGCCGTTGGTATATCCGGGATTTTCATGGAAACGCACCCCTGCCCGGAGAAGGCTTTTTCCGACGGCCCCAACAGTTGGCCGCTTGCCCGAATGGAACGTCTGCTGCAGACTCTCGTGGTTTTGGATGCTCAGGTCAAGAAGGCTGGTTTTGCCGAGATGAGTTCGGAATAGTTCGCCGTAACGGGATGTCCAGGAAATTTTAAATAAGAGGAAGAGCTATGAGTTCAGTCGTTGATGTGGTGGCGCGCGAGATCCTCGATTCACGGGGGAATCCGACTGTCGAATGCGACGTCTTGCTTGAGTCGGGAGTGATGGGAAGGGCGGCGGTTCCGTCTGGTGCTTCGACCGGTTCGCGTGAAGCGATCGAGTTGCGCGACGGAGACCCTGATCGCTATTTTGGCAAGGGCGTGACGCAGGCGGTCGAGAACGTCAATACCGAAATTGCCGAAGCGATCATCGGTCTGGACGCTCAGGAGCAGGCCTTCATCGATCAAACGCTGATCCATCTTGACGGAACCGAGAACAAGTCCCGTCTCGGTGCGAATGCGATCCTTGCCGTTTCCATGGCGGTGGCCAAGGCGGCTGCCGAAGAATCGGGTCTTCCGTTGTACCGCTATTTCGGTGGATCGGGCCCCATGCAAATGCCGGTTCCGATGATGAATATCATCAACGGCGGCGAGCACGCGAACAACAGTCTCGATTTCCAGGAATTCATGATTCTCCCGGTTGGGCAGAGTTCTTTCCGTGAGGCCCTGCGCTGTGGTGCCGAGATATTTCATTCGCTCAAGAAACTGCTGGACAAGAA
The DNA here is from genome assembly GCF_963666255.1 of uncultured Propionivibrio sp. Lineage (NCBI taxonomy): Bacteria > Pseudomonadati > Pseudomonadota > Betaproteobacteria > Rhodocyclales > Rhodocyclaceae > Propionivibrio > uncultured Propionivibrio sp. The sequence goes on from NZ_OY762655.1 coordinate 394,427, forward strand.
GGGCTTTTCGACGGCGGTTGGCGATGAGGGCGGGTTTGCGCCCAGTCTCGCCAGTCATGCCGACGCGTTGAAGCTGATCGTCGAAGCGATCGAAACGGCGGGGTATGTTCCAGGTGAGGACGTCCTGATCGGTCTCGATTGCGCCGCTTCAGAATTTTTCAAGGATGGCAGCTATCGCCTGACCGGCGAGGGGCTGCAACTTACCTCGACGCAGTTGGTGGATTATCTCGCCAATCTCGTCGATAACTTCCCCATCGTGACGATCGAAGATGGCATGGCTGAAGGCGATTGGGATGGCTGGAAGTTGTTGACCGAGCGTCTTGGCGACAAGATCCAGATTGTCGGCGACGACGTTTTCGTGACAAATACCCGTATCCTCAAGGAAGGCATCAAGCAAGGTATCGCCAATTCGGTCCTGATCAAGATCAATCAGATCGGAACCTTGTCGGAAACTTTCGCAGCGATTGAAATGGCAAAGCGTGCCGGGTATACCGCTGTCGTTTCTCATCGTTCGGGCGAAACGGAAGACAGTACGATTGCCGATATTGCGGTTGGCATGAACGCGCTTCAGATCAAGACCGGGTCTCTGTCACGCTCGGATCGTATTGCGAAATACAATCAATTGTTGCGCATCGAGGAAGACCTCGGCGATACCGCCGGGTATCCGGGGCGCGAAGCCTTCTACAGCCTGAAGTGAACGGACGGGAAAACGATGAGGAGGGCTGGCATCGTTCTCCTCGTCATTTTCTCATGATCGGTCACTGAACCATGCGCTGGCTTTCCCTTGCGCTCGTTGCTCTTGTCGTCCTGCTGCAGTACCCGCTTTGGTTGGGCAAAGGCGGCTGGCTGCGGGTTTGGGAGGTCGATCATCTTCTGCAGCAGCAGCGCGAATCCAATCGTCATCTGGAGTTGCGCAATGCCGGCTTGGACGCGGAAGTTCGCGACCTCAAGCAAGGGTATGATGCGATCGAGGAGCGGGCACGCTTCGAGTTGGGCATGATCAAGCAGGACGAAGTCTTCGTCCAGATCCCGGAACGTTCCGCCCAAAGCGTCAAGGACGCCAAGGCTGCATCCAGAAAAGATTCCGAGTAGGGATCGTACCGGCCTCACGATCGGGCTGTCTCAAGAACGATTTTTGTTATCTGCGGTCAAGCTCCGGGTGGCCTGTCGTTCGGTTTTTCGGCATCAACGCTTAATTGTTGTGGCCTGTTTGAAGAAGCTTGGTAGAATCAGTCCGACGGTTGCGTTTTGGGTAAGTCTTCGAGGGGGCAGACATGCTGAAAGAAGGACAGTTGGCGCCGCTCTTCGTCCTCCCGGATGCCGATATGGAATCCGTTGATCTGGCAGCTTTCAGGGGTAAATATAACATTGTCCTGTTTTTCTACCCCAAGGACGGTACGCCGGGTTGCACGCTGGAAGCGACTGATTTCTCCGATCATGAGGAGGAGTTTCTTGCCAAAGGCTGTGTCGTCATCGGCATCAGCCGTGACGATTGCCTGAAGCATGCCGAATTTCGCGATGAGAACGGTATCTCCGTCCGCCTGTTGTCGGATTCTGATACGGCCGTCTGCAAGAAATACGGCGTCTGGCAGGCGAAAGAAGTTGACGGCGTCAAGCGCTATGGAATTGCGCGTTCGACGTTCGTCGTTGATAAACAAGGTGTTCTCCGTCTAGCGATGTACGGTGTCAATGCCAAGGGGCATGCGCTCGATGTGTTGCGCATGGTCAAGGAACTCAAGTTATGACAATGCAAGTTGCTAAAAATACGGTGGTTACGCTCGATTACAACGTGACCGACCCCGATGGCCAACTCGTCGATGAAGGGAAAGAGCCGCTGGTTTATCTGCATGGCGGCTATGACGACATTTTTCCGATGATCGAGGAGGCTCTGCAGGGTAAGAAAATCGGTGAGTCGATCGTTGTGAAAATGCAACCGAACGATGCTTTCGGTGAGTACGATGCGGAGCTTGTCCAGATCGAACCGCGCAAGGCGTTTCCCAAGGAACTCGAGGTCGGCATGCAATTCGAGGGCGTTCCTGAGAGCGGCGATGACGACGATATCCTCATTTACCGTGTCACCGAAATTGCCGACGATAAAGTGGTCCTGGACGGAAATCATCCCTTGGCGGGAATGGCGCTGGTGTTTACCTGTACGGTTTCAGGAGTGCGTGCGGCCGGTGCGGAGGAGATAGCACACGGGCATGTTCACGAGGGCCATTGCGGGGAAGAATGAGCCATTGTCGGAAAGATCAAAAACGCAGCCGCGCGCTGCGTTTTTTTTTGCCGATTCCTGACGGGGGGGGCGATTTTTAGCATGGGTCAAAGTCTTGGACTATATTGGTCGGTAGCCTATTGGCATTGAATATAACAATAGGGGTCGGGTATCTTGAGTCTCGCCAGTCTCGTTCTGCGTATTGATCCAGAGAAGCGACAATCCGCCGAAGCTGCATTGTCCGCCTTGCCAGGCGTCGAATGCCACGCCATGTCCGCCGAAGGAAAGCTGGTCGTTACGGTTGAGGATGCACCCGGCGCGGCAATGTCCGATACCTTGATTGCCATCCACCGTATCCCGGAAGTTCTTGCCGCGACACTTGCTTTCGAGTCCGGCGATGCCTATGACGATGCCGAAAGTTCCGATTCCCGCCCTTGTGAGGAGCCCACACCATGACCATCAACCGACGCGATTTCATTAAATCCCAAGCGATTGCCGCGGCAGCCGCCAGCGCGGGAATTTCATTGCCGGTACTCGCCGCAGAGGGAAAGGCCGCCAGTTCGTCAGTGGTGAGATGGGACAAGGGCGTATGCCGTTTCTGCGGGACCGGGTGCGCAGTCCTTGTCGGCGTGCAGAATGGGCGCGTCGTCGCCACACAGGGAGACCCGGATTCCGAGGTCAACCGTGGGCTCAACTGCATCAAGGGATATTTCCTGTCGAAGATCATGTACGGCGAGGATCGTCTGACCAAGCCTCTGCTGCGCATGAAGAATGGCAAGTACGACAAGGAAGGCGATTTCACGCCGATTTCCTGGGACCATGCTTTCGACATCATGGCGGAAAAATGGAAGGCGGCGCTCAAGTCTGACGGACCCGCCGGTGTCGGCATGTTTGGTTCCGGACAGTGGACGATCTGGGAAGGCTATGCGGCAGCGAAACTGTTCAAGGCCGGTTTCCGCTCCAACAATATCGATCCCAATGCCCGCCATTGCATGGCTTCGGCGGTGGCTGGATTCATGCGCACCTTCGGTATCGACGAGCCGATGGGATGCTATGACGATATTGAGCAGGCCGATGCCTTCGTCCTGTGGGGATCGAACATGGCCGAGATGCATCCGGTGTTATGGACGCGCATTACCGACCGCCGTCTGACCAAGACGGATGTGCAGGTCCATGTCTTGTCGACCTTCGAGCATCGGAGCTTCGAACTCGCCGACAACGGGATGATTTTTGCGCCTCAGACGGATCTTGCCATCCTCAATTACATCTGCAACCACATCATCCAGAGCGGCAAGGTCAATCAGGAGTTCGTCAAGCGCAACGTCAATTTCAAGAAAGGCGAGGCGGATATCGGTTTTGGTCTGCGACCGAATCACCCGCTTGAAAAGAAGGCGAGCAACAACGGCTATCCGGGCGAAGACGGCAAGCCGAAGGGCGATACGGGTAAGGCGGAAGCCAGCACCTTCGAGGAATTCAAGAAGTTTGTCAGCGAATACACGCTCGAAAAAGTGTCCAAACTCTCCGGCGTTCCGCAGGATCGGTTGAAGCGGATGGCGGAACTTTATGCTGATCCGAAGAAGAAGGTCGTCAGCTTCTGGACGATGGGATTCAACCAGCATACGCGCGGCACCTGGGTCAACAACATGATCTACAACGTCCATCTGTTGGTCGGGAAGATTTCCGAGCCTGGCAATGGACCGTTCTCGCTGACCGGGCAGCCGTCGGCTTGTGGCACGGCGCGTGAGGTCGGCACCTTTGCCCACCGTCTTCCTGCCGATATGGTGGTGACCAATCCCGAGCACCGCAAGCACACCGAAGCGCTCTGGCAACTGCCCGAAGGCACGATCAACGACAAGATCGGCCTGCACGCCGTGGCGCAAAGTCGGGCGCTCAAGGACGGCAAGCTCAAGTGCTACTGGACGACGACCACCAACAACATGCAGGCCGGGCCGAACGTCAATCAGGAAATCTATCCGGGGTGGCGCAATCCCGCGGCATTCGTGGTTGTCTCTGAAGTCTATCCGACCGTGTCGGCCCTGGCGGCTGACCTCGTCCTTCCGTCGGCCATGTGGATGGAAAAGGAAGGCGCGTTCGGTAACGCCGAGCGACGCACACAATTCTGGCGCCAGCAGGTCAAGGCGCCGGGCGAATCAAAATCGGATCTGTGGCAATACATCGAGTTCTCGAAGCGCTTCAAGGTCGAGGAAGTCTGGCCGGCCGAACTGATCGCCAAGAAGCCCGAATACAAGGGCAAGACGCTTTACGAAGTCCTGTTCGCCAACAAGGTGGTCAACAAGTTTCCGAAGGGCGAGACCCAGAAGGTCAACGAGCACGCGATCAAGCAGTACACCAACGATGAGTCCGAGGCCTTCGGTTTCTACGTCCAGAAAGGCCTGTTCGAGGAATATGCGCAGTTCGGACGGGGGCATGGTCATGACCTCGCGCCGTTTGACATGTATCACAGGGCGCGTGGTCTGCGGTGGCCGGTTGTCGATGGCAAGGAAACCCTGTGGCGCTTCCGCGAGGGATACGATCCCTACGTCAAGGCGGGCGAGGGCGTCAAGTTCTATGGCCACAAGGACAACAAGGCGGTTATTTTCGCGTTGCCGTATCAGGATCCGCCAGAAATGCCGGACAAGGAATTCGATCTCTGGTTGTGTACCGGGCGTGTTCTTGAGCACTGGCACACCGGGTCGATGACCCGGCGGGTGCCGGAGTTGCACAAGGCCGTTCCGGAAGCGCAGGTCTTCATGCATCCGGACGATGCCAAGAAGCGCGGCCTGCAGCGCGGCATGGTCGTCAAGGTGGTTTCCCGCCGCGGCGAAATGACGGCACGGATCGAGACCAAAGGTCGTAACAAGCCACCGGTCGGCCTGATCTTCGTTCCCTTCTTCGACGAGTCGCGTCTGGTCAATAAGCTGACGCTGGACGCGACCTGTCCGATTTCGAAAGAAACGGATTTCAAAAAGTGCGCCGTGAAGGTTGTCCGGGCCTGAGACGCTGGAGTTTTCGGTGAGCGGACGGGATTCCCATAAGCCGGCATCGACACCGCGCCGGCGGTTCTTGCGCGAAGCGCTGACCGCCGCCGGTGGCGGTTGCCTGCTTGCGCTCGGCGCCGGTTTGCATGCGCGGCAGGCCTCGGCCTTGCCGGCTCAGGCGATTCGGCCGCCCGGCGCGCTGTCCGAGGAGGATTTTCTGGCTGCCTGCGTGCGTTGCGGCCTGTGCGTGCGCGATTGCCCCTATGGCACCTTGCGGCTGGCCGACATGTTCGATCCGGTGGCGACCGGCACACCGTTTTTCTCGGCGCGCGCGGTTCCTTGCGAAATGTGCGAGGACATTCCCTGCGTCAAGGTCTGTCCGACCGGGGCGCTTGATCGATCGCTGACCGATATCACCAAAGCGCGCATGGGGCTGGCAGTGCTCTCGGATCAGGAGAACTGCCTGAATTTCCTGGGCTTGCGCTGCGATGTCTGCTATCGGGTCTGCCCGGTCATCGACAAGGCGATTACGCTCGAAACCCGCCACAATCCGCGTTCCGATCGTCATGCCATGTTGCTGCCGACGGTCCATTCAGACGCCTGCACCGGCTGTGGCAAATGTGAAAAATCCTGTGTTCTGCCGGAACCGGCGATCAAGGTAATGCCACGATCCCTCGCACAGGGGGCGTTGCCCGCGCATTACCGCAAGGGATGGGAAGAAAAGGCGCGTAACGGCGAATCGCTGATCGGCGATCAGCTGCGTTTGCCTGTGCGTGGCTTTGATGGAACCACGGCCGGACGCGCGGCAACTGAAACCGTGGTGGCGCCGGCAACGCCTGCTGTGCCAATCACTGCGGCACCGGCGACAAGTTCTGCACCGCCAGTGGGTGTCTTGAATTCAAGGTGGAAGCCGTGAGTGTCAGATCACCTCGGGGGCAAATGTCGTCGCGGCCACTGCTGGCGCGCAGTCGCTGGCTACTCGCGCGGCGGATATGCCAACTTGGCATCCTCGCACTGTTCCTGGTCGGGCCTTTGCTCGGCGTCTGGGTACTCAAGGGGAACCTGTCGGCCTCTCTGCTGTTCGACCAGATTCCGCTGACCGACCCGATGCTTTTGTTGCAGACGCTTGCCGCCGGCCATTGGCCTTATGCGACGGCCTGGACCGGCGCGCTGATCGTTTTCGTGTTCTATGCGCTCGTCGGTGGACGCGTATTCTGCAGCTGGGTGTGTCCGGTGAATCTGGTCACCGACACCGCCGCATGGCTGCGGCGCCGCTTGGGAATCAAGACCGGGCGGACGCCGGATGGCAATACGCGTTATTGGTTGCTGGTTGGCCTGTTGGCAGCAACGGCGTTGACCGGGATGCTGGTCTGGGAGTGGGTCAATCCGGTGAGCCTGCTTCACCGCGGGCTGGTGTTCGGCCTTGGCGGCGCATCGCTATTGATCGTCGGAATTTTTCTCTATGACACGCTGATCGCCAGTCGTGGCTGGTGCGGGCATCTTTGTCCGGTCGGGGCGTTCTATGCAGTGCTTGGGCGTATCGCCCTGATCCGCGTCTCGGCGCATCGTCGTGACAAGTGTGACGATTGCATGGACTGCTTCGTCGTGTGTCCAGAGCCGCAAGTCATCCGTCCAGCGCTCAAAGGCGTCGGGCAGCAGCATCCCCTGATTCTTTCCGGAACTTGCACTAACTGCGGTCGCTGCATCGATGTATGCGATCGTGATGTTTTCAAAATAACTCACCGATTCGACCAAAGGAGCGCGCAATGAACCAGCAGATTTCCCGTTTTTCCCGTGCCTGGGCCTTCGTTATCGGCGTGTGCATGAGCGTGCTTTTGACCGGTGCTGCCTGCGCCGCCGATGGCCCGGTCAAGTTGCAGACCTTGCGCGGTGTCGATGTTTCCGTCAGCGACCCGGTGGGCGAGGGGACGCGTTTCGGACCCGATACGCCGGTTCTTCCACGTGATTTCGTGCAGCAACCACCGCTGATTCCACATACCATCGAAGGCTATCTGATCAGCAAGGAATTCAACAAGTGCATGGACTGCCATTCGTGGGCGCGTTCCAAGGAAGCCCATGCCACGAAGATCTCGATCACGCATTTCAAGACGCGTGAAGGGGCCGAGATGTCCAGCGTTTCACCGCAACGATATTTCTGTAATCAGTGCCATGTATCGCAGACCGATTCCAAGCCGCTGGTGGGGAATACCTTCAAACCGGGCGCTGGCTTGCGCTGATTATCAGAACCTGGGGAGTCGTCATGAATTTCGATCGTTTGAAGCCTTTGCTCGATAGTGCGTTGGGATACGTTCACCGGGCCGGATGGGTGGCGGTGGTTCTATTGTTTGTCGGCGGTATCGTTGCCTGGGTTGGTTTCAACACCGCGCTCGAAACGACCAATACCGAAGCCTTTTGCATTTCCTGTCATGAAATGAAGGACACCGTGTATGAGGAATACCGGCTGACGACGCACGCATCGAGCCGTACCGGCGTCCGTGCAAGTTGTCCCGATTGCCATGTGCCCAAGTCCTTCGGTCCGAAGATGTTTGCCAAGTTGCGGGCGTCGAAGGACGTCTACCACAACATCCTTGGAACCATTGATACACCAGAGAAATTCAACGACAGGCGTTTGCAGATGGCTGAAGCCGTGTGGACGCGCATGAAGGAAACGGACTCCCGGGAATGTCGTGGATGCCATGACGAGCAGGGCTTTGATTACATGAAGCAAAGCCGGCGCAGCGCCGCGCAGCATCAGGCGGGCATCAGTGAAGGAAAAACCTGTATCGATTGCCACAAGGGGATTGCGCACCGTCTGCCGGCGGTTGAACAGGCCATTGGCGCCGACAAGGGCGGCGCGCCGCAGGATGTTTTCCATCCGGTGAAATAATCTTTGCGGGGTCGGTGTCCATGTCAGGCTATCATTGCACTGATGTGGATACCGTTTGTCTGGAGTCCTTGGTGAAAGATCAAAACCGGTCGACGCCCATGCTGGTCGATCAATTGTCGCGCCCGCTGCGCGATCTTCGTATCTCGGTGACGGATCGCTGCAATTTCAGGTGTGGCTACTGCATGCCGCGTGAAGTTTTCGGCAAGGGCTTCATTTTCTTGCAGCGTGCCGACTTATTGAGCTTTGAGGAAATCCTGCGATTTGCCCGCGTGGCGACACAGGCCGGCGTTCGCAAGATCCGTCTGACGGGTGGCGAGCCTTTGCTTCGGCACGGTATCGAGAGACTTATCGAAAAGCTGGCGACCTTGCAGGATTGCGACGGGAAACCGCTGGAAATCGCCATGACAACCAACGGCAGCCTGTTGCTTGCCAAGGCAAGGGGCCTGAAGGACGCTGGGCTGACCCGCCTGACCGTCAGTCTGGATGCGCTCGATGACGCGGTGTTTCGCCGCATGAGCGATTCGGACCTCTCGGTCAGTCGCGTGCTGGCAGGGATCGAGGCCGCGAAAACAGTTGGTCTGATGCCGGTCAAGGTCAATACCGTCGTCAAGCGTGGCGCCAACGAAGACCAGATACTTCCCTTGGTCAGGCATTTTCGCCACAGCGGCATTATTTTGCGCTTCATCGAATTCATGGACGTCGGGACGACCAATGGCTGGCGGCTTGATGACGTTGTCCCCGCCGGCGAAATCGTCGCGCGGATCAATGCGGAATTTCCGTTGCAGACGATTGATCCGGCCTACCGTGGCGAGGTTGCTGAACGCTGGGCATTTGCCGATGGCGCTGGCGAGATCGGTGTTGTCGCCTCGGTAACGCAAGCCTTTTGCGGTGACTGCAATCGGCTCAGACTATCGACGGATGGAAAACTCTATACCTGTCTGTTTGCCGGCGCCGGGACCGATTTTTGCGAGATGTTGCGTAGCGGGGAGAGCGACGAGCGCTTGCTGCAACGGCTGGGGGATCTCTGGCAAAAGCGCGCTGACCGTTATTCGCAGGATCGCCAGGAAGCCACGACCCCCTCGATCAGAAAAATCGAGATGTCGTATATTGGCGGTTGATTCATCCATTGCAGCCGCGCCATGCCGCGGCAATATGATCTTTCTATGAACACACCCCCGGTATTCATTTTTGTCGGACATTCGAATTCCGGCAAGACCACTTTCGTTGAGAAACTTATTCCTGAGTTATCGCATCGCGGCTTACGCGTCGCAACCATGAAGCATGCGCACCATTCGGTGTCGCTCGATACCGAAGGCAAGGACAGTTGGCGCTACAAGCAGGCTGGCGCCACCATGAGCATGCTGGTGACCAAGTCGGCCGTTCAATTGGTTGCCGATGCGGTCGATCAGCGCGAACCTTATGTTCTGGCTCGTCGCTTTCTCGGCGAGGCCGATCTTGTGCTCGCCGAAGGTTTCTCATTTGCTCAGGGGGCGAAAATTGAGGTTCTGCGCCGTGCCTGCGAGAAGCCTCCCCGGTGTTCGCTTGCGGATGGTGTGGTCGCGCTGGTAACGGATTGCGACGACGTCTATCCAGAGCTCCCCCGGTTCGGTCTGGACGACGTCTCAGGGGTCGCCGACTTTCTCATTGCGCGGATGCGTGCATGATTGCCGATTCCTCGGCCCTGATCCTGGCCGGTGGGCAGTCATCCCGCATGGGCCTCGATAAGACCTTGCTCGAATTCGAGGGGCAGACCTTGTTGCAACGTGCCATCGACCGGATGCGCGGAGTCTTCCCGAGCGTCATCGTGAGTGTTCGCGCGCATCGGGAGGATATCGATGCGCCGCAGGTCGTTGATGAAACCGTCGGCAGTGGTCCTTTGTCCGGCATGTGCGCGGGGCTGGCGGCGAGCCGGACGCCATGGTTGTTTGCCGTTGCGGCAGACATGCCTTATGCCGATCAGGAGACCATCATCCGGTTGGCGCAATGCCGGAGCGACGACTTTCAGGCGATTGTTCCAGTGGTTGATGGGCATCCGCAGCCTCTGTTCGGTTTTTACAGGACGGCGAGCTTGCCGGTTTTCCGCTCGGTGCTGGCCGGAAGTGGCAAGCACAGTCTCAGGAGCGTTCTGTCGCAGATGAAGGTACGTTGGGTTGAGGAGGAACTCTTGCGAACAAGCGACCCGGAGTTGCGCAGCTTCACGGATCTCGACACGCCCGCCGATCTCGCGTTGATCCGCAAACACTGAACGGAATCGACAATGAAAAACGGCCCGGCGCTGAGGCGTCGGGCCGTTTGGAGAAGCGATCAGGCGAACATCAGTCGGCGACGACTACCAGTACCTTGTCGCCATACGCGTCGGTCACGCTGTCCTTGATCTTGAGCAGTTCGCTCCAGCGGCGGAAAGCGGCGATGAACACGATCGTGATGAGAACCATCAGGACGACCGACATCGTTGCGAGCAGGATCAGACCCTTCGGCAGGAAGTTGGTCGTGACGTTGAGATAGCCCGCCCACATGACGGTCGGCCAGACCAGCAAGCCCGGAACGGCCGTCGTCCAAGCGTAGCGGACCTTGCCCAGACGGATCAGCATGGTCGTGCCGACGATCAGCGCACAGGAAGCCAGCAACTGGTTGGCCATGCCGAAGAGCGGCCAGATCGTGGCGATGTCACCGGTATAGACGAGGTAGCCCCAGGACCCGGTAAAGAGCGCACTGGTGATGATGACGCCCGGCGTCCAGGAGTTGTCGGTGAACGGCTTGTAGACGCGACCGAGCATTTCCTGAAGCAGGTAACGACCGACGCGGGTGCCTGCATCGACGGCGGTCAGGATGAAGACGGCCTCGAACATGATGGCAAAGTGGTACCAGTACGCCATCATTCCCTTCATGAACGGCACCGAAGAGAAGATGTAGGCCATGCCGACGGCCAGCGAAACGGCACCGCCCGGACGACCCTGGACTTGCTCACCGACCTGAGCGGCCAGTTCCGGCAGATTCACCGGAGCGACGCCAAGCTTGGCGAACGCGGCCGGGGCGGCGTTGATGGCGAAGTAATCGGCAGGAACCAGCACGCAGGCGGCAATCAGCGCCATGATGGCGACGAAGCCTTCGGTCAGCATGGCGCCATAACCGACGAAGAGGATGTCCTTTTCGTTGGCAATCATCTTCGGCGTCGTGCCGGAACCGATGATGGCGTGGAAGCCCGAGAGCGCACCACAGGCGATCGTGATGAAGAGGAACGGGAACACCGCACCAGGAATGACCGGGCCACCGCCGAAGACGTGCGAGGTGATCGCCGGCATCTGCAGATCCGGATTGACGAAAACGATGCCGAGCGCCAGGGCGGCGATCGTACCGATCTTCAGGTAGGTGGACAGGTAGTCACGCGGAACCAGCAGGAACCAGACCGGCAGTACGGAAGCGAAGAAACCGTAAACCGGGATGATCACCGAGAGTTCCTTCTTGGAGAAGGTCAGCATCTGGGCCAGGGTCGGGTTGGCGGCAACGTACGGACCTGCCCACAGGGAAACCAGCAGGAGGATGACGCCGATGATGCTCATGCCCTTGATGTCACCGGGGCGGACCTTTTGCATGTAGATGCCCATGACCATCGCGATCGGGATCGTCGCAAAGACCGTGAAGGTTCCCCACGGGCTGTTGAACATGGCGTTGACGACCGCAATCGACAGGCCCGCCAGCGTCAGGATCAGGATGAAAAGGATCGAGATCGAGGCCACTTTACCCGCCGATTTTCCGATTTCGGTTTCGGCGATCACCGACAGGCTCTTGCCCTTGTGACGGACCGAGGCGAACAGCACGACCATGTCATGGACGGCGCCGGCCATTACGCAGCCGATCAGAATCCACAGCGCGCCGGGAAGGTAGCCGAACTGCGCGGCCAGAACCGGGCCAAGCAGTGGGCCGGCCGCGGCGATCGCGGCGAAGTGGTGCCCGAACAAAACATATTTATTCGTTTTGACGTAGTCGTGACCGTCGTTGATCGTAACGGCCGGTGTGACGCGGTCTTCGTCCAGTTTCATCACCTTGTTGGCGAGAAACAGACCATAGAGGCGGTATGCAATCGCAAAAACGCATGCCGACACGAAGATCAGTGTTAATGAACTCATCAGAATCCCCCAGATTGATTGAAAAGCCTCGCGTGTTCGGACAACCCAGCCCCTGATGCCATAGGCCGACCCAACATGCCGGTATCAGTCTAGTCGCTTTTCTTTTTTGCGAAAGCGGAAAATGCCGAGTGGCCTTACCCGGTGCTAAACGGACGAAATTGGGGGCTGAGTGGCGTGGTCTAGCTGAGAAGAAGTTGCGATTTGATATCGCGAAGATGGCGGCGACTGACGGGAATGCGCTTGCCGGTATGCGTCACGGCTTCGGCCGATCCGTTGTCGAGCAGTTCGATTTCCCTGATCTTGTCGAGATTGACGAGATATTGCCGATGACAGCGCACCAGCGCCGTGCGCTCTTGCAGAAGTTTCAAGGTGAGTTCCGTGACGCCTGCGCGATCGTGACTGCTGACGTGGATGCCGCATTGGTCCGTATGGACGAATTCGACATCGTCGAGCGGAATCAGGAATATCTTGTTTCGCGTGGTGCATGGAATTTGCGTCAGCCGAGTCACGCTGGCCGGAAAACTCAGTGCTTTCGGCTGTGCGCCGCAGCGCAGCCATTCAAGCGTCTTGTTGAGTCGTTCCGGTTCGATTGGTTTGAGCAAATAATCGGTCGCATGTTCCTCGAAGGCCTTCAGCGCATGCTCATCGAAGGCTGTGACGAAGACGATGTGGGGAAGCGCAGACGGATCAATCATCCCGACCATTTCAAGCCCGCTGATGCGCGGCATCTGAATGTCGAGAAACACGACGTCCGGACGCAGACGATGAATTGCCGCCAATCCTTCGATAGCGTTGGCGCATTCTCCAACGACGTCGATGTCTGAAGCCGATGCCAGCAGCGCCTTGAGTTCCTCGCGCGATGGCGTTTCGTCGTCGATGATGAGTGCGCTCAGCATGGAACAGGCTCCATAACCATCGGTAATGAGATCGTGACGCGCGTGCTGCGTTCCGGTACGCACTGGACGCTGACGCCGAAATTGGTGCCGTAGCGAATCTTGATGCGTCGATCGACAAGGTTCATCCCCATGCCATCGCCGTCAGGTGTCGGCTGGTAGAGTCCGGCACTGTCTTCGATGTGGATGGCCAGTACGTTGTCGATCTGTTCCGCACTGATCCTGATGCGCCCCGACTCAATTAGCTGCGATATGCCGTATTTGATGGCATTTTCGACGATCGGTTGCAGCGTGAAGGGGGGTAGCCGGGTCGGCATCAGTTCGTCGGGCACGGCGATGTCGACATTGAGTTTGCCGGCAAACCGCGCCAACTCGATCTGGAGGTACGCGTCCACGTGTTCGAGCTCATCCTTCAGCGTGGCGTCGCTCGATGCACGCTTCAGGCTTTTGCGGAAGAATGTCGATAGATGAAGCACGATCTGGCGTGCCGCCTCGGCATCGCGGCGGATGACGGCGGCCAGCGTATTCAGCGCGTTGAAGAGGAAGTGGGGGTTGATCTGCGCCTGCAGCAGCTTGATTTCCGATTGGGCGAGAAGCCGCTTTTGTTCTTCGATCGTGCCGGCGAGCAGTTGATTCGACAACAGGCGCGCAATGCCTTCGCCAAGCGTCCTGTTCAGCGTGGAGAAAAGCTTGCGCTTGGGTTCGTAGAGCTTGATCGTCCCGAAGACGCGATTCCCTTCGCCACGTAAAGGAATGACCAGACAAGAGCCGAGCTTGCAATCCTTGGAGACCGAACAGTTGTAGGGTACGGCGGCACCGTCGGCGTAGACGACCTCGTTATTGGCGATTGCCCAGAAAGTGTGGGGCGAGGCGATCGGAGATCCCGGCAGATGGTGGTCTGCGCCAACGCCGACGAAGCCCAGCAGTTTCTCGCAGTCGGTAATGGCAACGGCGCCGACACCGGTTTCCTCCTGGATGATCTTTGCCATGCGCATGCAGTTCTCTTCGTTGAATCCCTGCATCAATACGCCAACCGAGCGCTCCGCGATTCTCAGCGCTCTTGCGGAAAACGCGATTGAGTACTTTTCCAGGGTTTCCTTGCGATCGAGAATCAGCCGCATGAACAGGGCGGCGCCGAAGGAATTGGTGAGCACCATTGGCGCGGCGATATGCGCAACAAGCCGTGCTGCCTGGTCATAGGGGCGTGCCATTGCCAGAATGATGAGCATCTGGGCGGATTCGGCGATCAGCGTGGTGATGAGCACACTCATCGGGTGCAGGAGACGGTCTGCGCGGTGCCGGCGCAGCAGATACAGATGCAGGCAGCCGCCGATCAAGCCCTCGATGGTTGTCGATACGGCGCAGGACGACGCGGTAAACCCTCCCAGGGAATAGCGATGCAGGCCGCCGGTCAGTCCGACGGCAATGCCGACCCATGGACCACCGAGGATACCGCCGAGAACGGCACCAATGGCGCGGGTATTGGCGATGGCGCCCTCGATCTGGTACCCGAGGTAGGTCCCCATGATGCAGAACGCCGAAAACACCGTATAACAGACGAGTTTTCCTGGCAGGCGCACATTGACTTGAACGAGGGGGGAGAAAATCGGCGTCTTGCTGAGCAGGTAGGCGATTACGAGATACACGCACATCTGCTGCATCAAGCCGCCAATGAGCGCGATGTGATTGATTTCATCGAGCATTTTGCATGGCGTCCGGGTTATCGTCTTGTCTGAAAGGGTGCAGTGTAGTAAAATTGCGACTCTGGGTCGACCCGGCTGTTTTGCCGGGTTTTTTTATTTGTCGTGCGTCGTCTTATTTCTGGCATTCTATTTTAGCCGGGGTTCGATCCGGCATATAAATTTGGTCTGCATATGCGCGGGAGACGGGGGGAGAATGGACGCGAGCATTCTGAAGTATTTGAAGGCGAATGGCGAACAACTCGATGCTGATATTTCCAGGGCGCTGAGTATTCCGATGGCGCAGTTGCAGCCATTGGTTGAGCGCTTGTCGGCTTCGGGCGAAGTAATCTGCTGCAAGGTAACGCGCTTTATTGATGGCAAGAAGATCGAAGGAACGAGTTGCCGTCTTTCCTGTGATTTGCCTGCGCCGGCGCGCGGACGGAAACCCGGCGGTGCAAAGAAGGAACTGGATCTCGATCGGATTCCGGAGCAATAGCGAGCGGTTGAATTCGTGACCGAAGGAAATCACCATACGACAACGCCACCCGAGGGTGGCGTTGTCGTATGTTCAATGCTGCAGGTCACTGGGGCGTAGCAGCCGGTTGAGTCGACGATATTGCCGGTGTCGGGGCCTCTGCCTTGCGCGGTGCGTGGGGTTGCCAACCAAGCGTGAAAAAGAGGACGGCGAATCCGACCACGTAAGCGAGCGTGACATGCCAGCCGTGACGCAGCCAATTGCCGACGGAACGGGCTTCCGGATACATGCTCGACAGCGCGACTCCGGCAGAGGATCCGAACCAGATCATCGAACCGCCAAAACCGACGGCATAGGCAAGCATGCCCCAATCATAGCCACCTTGCTTGAGGGCGAGGGCGGTCAGCGGAATGTTGTCGAAGACGGCTGAGATGAATCCAAGGCTGAGTGCGACGAGCGCCGAGGCCGGCGGCAGTTCTTCGACCGGCATCATCGAGGCGCAGGTCACCAGCGACAGGAGGAAGACAGAGCCTTTGAACGTGTCTGGCATGACTTCCCAATCCGGACGGCGCACCGGGACCGAGATCAGGATGGCGACCCACACGGCGACACCGATGAAGGGGAAGAGGTCGGCCAGGTGATTGAACTTCACGTTGATGATGACATTGGCGACAATCGCGAAAACCAGGATCAAGGCGACGATGCCGACGCGCGCCTTGTCGACTCTGGTGTGTTCATGCGCGCCATGGATCATCGGCGAATAGGCGTGCTGCTGTTTCGCGGCGAAATAGGCCGTGATACACAGGGCAACCCCCGCTGCTGCATAGGCATGGAAAACATCCAGCGGACTGACGCCGTCGATCCACATCATCGTCGTCGTCGTGTCGCCGACGACAGAACCGGATCCGCCTGCGTTGGACGCTGCAACAATGGCGGCGAGGAATCCGACATGGACCTTCGACTTGAACAGCTGGTGGGCCATTGCGCCGCCGATCAGGGCGGCTGCGATGTTGTCAAGGAAGCTGGAGAGCACGAAGACCATGACCAGCAGAACGAACCCGCCCTTCCAGTCGCGCGGCAGATACTTGGGCAGGATCACCGGCACGTGGCTTTTCTCGAAATGCCGCGACAGCAGGGCAAAGCCCATCAGCAGGCAGAAGAGGTTGGCCAGAATGACCCATTCATGACCAAAATGGCCGGCGAGTCCGGCGAAGCCATCGCCCGTTTTGAAGCCGGTAAAGATCAGCTTGTACAGGGTGATCGTGATCATGCCGGTCAGGCCGACATAGAGCGTGTGGTTATGGAACAGGGCGACGCCCAGCAGCGTCAGTGCAAAAAGGATGAAGTCGAGCGGGATCGAAGCTACGGTGATCAACTGACCGGCATGTGCCGAGGGAGTCATCAGGGAAAGTAGCAACAACATCGGTGTCGTGCGTCGAAGCAGCGAATACATCAAAATCTCCCTTGAATGATGGAATCGAAATAAAAGCGCTTTTCGTGCCAATCCGTCATTGTAGCGAAGCTGACAATACAAATGCATTGTGTCGCATCAAATCCAGATAGGTTGCCGCGGGGCCTCCGGATTTCGAAAGCGAATCCGGGTATAAGACGCCGCCGGGTTTTGCGCCCGATTCTTTCTGAATGCGCTCAAGCAGGCGGGTGTCGGAAATGTTTTCGACAAAGATTGCCGGCACCTTCTCCTTTTTGAGCTGACGGATGATCCTGGCGACGTTGGCGGCAGAAGGGTCGGCGCTCGAATTGACCCCGACCGCAGCGATGAACGCGATGCCGTAGGCCCGACTGAAGTATCCAAACGCGTCGTGGGAGGTGACAACGCGACGTCGCTCAGGGGGAATTGCGACAAGTGTGGTTCGAATCCAGGCATCGAGTTCGGCGATGCGACGCCGATAGCGCTCGGCATTCGCCTGGTATTCGGCTTTTCCCTCGGGATCAGCGTGGATCAGTGCCCGTTCGATGTTTTCTGCATATGTGAGGGCATTTCCGGCATCCAGCCATGCATGCGGATCGATGTCATGGGCCTGATGCGTGTGTTCATGTCCCGGAGCGGTCGCGAGTTGGAGCGTTTTGACGCCGGCACTGGCCACGACAACCGGTCCGCTGAAACCGGAGGATTTGATGAGACGGTCGATCCAGCCTTCGAACCCCAATCCATTGACGATCACGAGACGGGCACGCTTCAGGCGTTTCCCGTCCGAAGGCGTCGGCTGATACACGTGAGCGTCGCCGTTTTCACTGACCAGCGCGTGTACCTCGACCCGTTCGCCGCCGATCTGACGCGTCATGTCGGCGAGGATGCTGAAGCTCGCCACAATCGGTATTGGTCCGGACGAGAACGCCGGGAAGGATAGCGTCGCCAACGACAACGCGAGCCACAAGGAACGTAATGTGTGCATGACAAGTCAATGAGAAAAGTGCCAGCGCGGGCGTATCCGGCTGGCGATGGGACCGTACGGCCCGATCACCATCGAGAGCAGGTAGATCGCGCCCAGGGAGAGAACGATGGTCGGTCCTGCGGGGAGGTCGAAGTAATACGAGACCAACAGTCCGCAAACTGATCCCAGAACGGCGATCAGAACGCCGACCAGAAGCAGGGGGACGATGCTTTCGACCCAGAAACGTGCCGTTGCCGCCGGCAAGACCATGATGCCGACGGCCATCAAGGTTCCGAGTGCATGGAATCCCCCGATGAGGTTGAGCACAACCAGCAACATGAAACCATAATGGACGACGGGAGCCAGGCGGCTGATGCGCATCAGGTGCGAGGGGTCATAACATTCGAGAACAAGGACGCGCAGTCCGATGGCCAGCATGACAATCGAAATCGACGCAAAGGTGGCGAGAAGAAGCAGGGCATCGTCATCGAGTGCGAGGACACTCCCGAACAGGACGTGAAGCAGATCGATGTTGCTGCCGCGCAGCGATATCATGAGGACGCCGGCCGACAGGGAAATCAGGTAAAAGGTGGCGAGGCTGGTGTCTTCCTTGATGACCGAGTGACGGGCGACACCTCCGGCCAGCAGCGCAATGGCGATGCCCGCGACCAGTCCTCCGAGCGTCATCATTGGAAGCGAGAGTCCGGCAATGAGATAACCGACGGCCGCTCCGGGAAGGATGGCGTGGGAAATGGCGTCGCCGGCGAGACTCATTCGCCGCAGCATGAGAAAAACGCCGATCGGTGTCGCCCCAAAAGAGAGCGCCAGACAGCCGGCTAATGCTCGGCGCATGAAACCGAACTCGATAAATGGCGAAATAAGCGGCAGATCGGCAAGGCTTTCAAGCAACATCATTGGTCTCTGTCTTCTGGGGCGCCGGGAGTGTCGTGATGACAAACGGTTGCATCCTCACCGTGGTTGCCGGCTTCCGAACGCCGCTGTGCGTCGGCCAGGTTCGCTTCGGTCAGCGTGCTGCCGGTGTCGCCGCGGGCAATCAATTCCCGCGCCAGGATCATCACTTCGGGATATTCGGCGCGAACGTGTTCGAAATCA
Organism: uncultured Propionivibrio sp.; assembly: GCF_963666255.1. Lineage (NCBI taxonomy): Bacteria > Pseudomonadati > Pseudomonadota > Betaproteobacteria > Rhodocyclales > Rhodocyclaceae > Propionivibrio > uncultured Propionivibrio sp. The sequence continues at coordinate 413,187 of NZ_OY762655.1, forward strand.
TGCAGGATGCTGACCACCGTCCGTCCCTCGTCGTTCCAGCGGCGAACGAGCGTGGCGAGGTCGCGGACCGTGTTGGCATCGATGGCGCTGTACGGTTCATCGAGCAGGACGAGCGCAGCGTCCTGCAGCATGAGCCGAGCAAAACGCGCGCGCTGCAGTTGTCCGCCCGACAACTGCCCGATCAGGCTGTGTTCGCGGCCCAGGAGTCCGACGGCGCCGATCGCGTCGTCGATGCGCTGCTTGGCGCCTGAATCAAAGCGCCGGAAAGCGCCGAATTCGGCCCACAGTCCCATCGCAACGAAATCGCGTACCGTGACCGGAAAACTCGAATCCACCGAAGACTGTTGCGCCAGGTAAGCAATGCTTCGGCGTTCGATACCGTGTAGCGTGATGTCTCCCTGCATCGGCGTCAGTTCACCGACAATTCCTTTGAGCAGCGTCGACTTTCCGGCGCCGTTCGGGCCGATGACGGCCAGCAGGCTGCCACTGGCGATTTCTCCGCTCAGGTGATGGACTGCCGGATGACGGTGGTAACCGAGCGTGACGTTTTCGAAGCGGACGATGGCGTGCGGTGTCCTCATGCCATCGCCCAAATCACACTGATCCAGAGAATGCCAAGGGCAACAACGCTGATGACGAGCCGCGTCAGCGCGCCGGCGCAGAGGGCCTGAAAAATCTCCGATCGTGCCGGGTGACTGACGGGGTGGTGATGAGAGTGTGCGACGTCTGCTTTCATGCGTATCTGTGTTCTTTGCCGTTCAATGCCGGGTTGCCGTCGGGCCGGTCTGGAATTGTCGTTGATATCGTTCAAGGCTGTTCAGCGATCCACAGGCGTACAGCACGTCGTTCGCGTGGATGCGGAAACTGTCGTCGAATTCGATCAACACCTTTTGAGAACGTTCCACTGCAACGATTTTTGTGCCTGTTTGTTCGAGCGTCTCGTTATGCCATGGATGCGAACCAACGAGTGTCCCCGGGTTCTGCCGGCTGAATTTGATCCGGCTTTCGACCGGAATGATCTGTTCGTCAAGCAGGTGGTACGCCAGAATCTGTCCGGCCACCTGTCCTTGCGAAATCGCGAAATCCGCCCCGGCCTTGTAGATTCTGGCTGTATTCGGTGTCCGGTTTACGCGGACGATCAACGGAACCTCGGGGGCCTGGTCACGCACGACGGCGGTTGCGAATACGGCTTCGCTGTCGTCGGCCAATGCCAATACGATCGCGCTGGCGTTGGCGACGCCGGCGCGTGCCAACGTCGCATTGTCGAGGACGTTGCCGACCACATCGACGCCGGGGCCTGGCTGCAAGTCGATGACAACACAATTCTCTCCGGCGTCATGGAGCATTTCGATGACCTTGCGACCGACAGCGCCGAAGCCGGCAAGGACGATGGGCCCATCACGCCGGATCGGCATGGCCATTCGTCCGACCTTTTCCAGTTGTTGCGGTGGGCCGACGACGACAAGAATGGCGCCGGAATCGATCAATGTCTCAGGCCCTTTGGTCGTCGTGAAAACGCCTTCACGCCACTGTCCGATGACGGATACGCCGTGCTCTTCCCGCAGTCGCAAATCACCGAGGCGTTTTCCGGCGAGTTCGCTGCCGTTGCGGACACGAAACTCGGCCAGCCCGGCTTGCGTTCCCAGCAGGTGCATACCCTCAGCGGGCGGACTGATCCGTGTGCTCGCTCGTGACGCCATTGCCGCGCCCAGCACATGGGCCGGCGTGAAAACGTCGGTAGCGCCGATCTGGAGCATCGGCGCCCGGTAGATCGGTTCGTCCGCCAGCGCGTAGATGGGGCCGGAAAAGCCGTGTTCGCGAACGATCATGGTGCATGTGGCATTGGCATGATCGCCTGCGTTGGTGACCACCGCGCGCGCTTCGCTGACGCGTGCAAGCGCGGCCGGATCGTCGGCAAGCTTGCCGAAAACCACGTTGTATTTCCGGTCGCGCAGATTTCGTGCGAGCTCCAGGTCTTCCTCGAAAATCACGAAGCGGCTGCCGGCCCGCTTGAATTCCTCAAGCAGTGATTCGATCGCCGGCCCGTAACGGTAGAAGAGTACGGTGTCCGTCATCGGCGGAAGCTCGTGCTGCAAGCGGACCTCGAACTTCTCCTCAAAATACGGCAGAACCAGCACTGGAAAGATCAGAAAAATCAGGAACTGGCCGATAAATGGGGTGACGATCACAAACGATGCCATGACCGGATGTTCCCAATGGTTATCGTGGCCGTAACCGGTGTTGGTGATTGATTCAGATGCCCATTGGATGCCTTCCATCAGTGTGCGAGGGGTCCCCTCAAGATGCGTCATGCCAAGCATGTACAGCGTGCCGAGGGTCAATATCGCGGTCGGCAGGATGGTCAGCAAAGTGAGAAGACGACGTGTGGCAGGTTTGATCTTGAATGGCATTTGGGTCGTTCCGGCGGAACCAATGACAGGAGTATCGCCTTGGTCGAAATCTCGGTCAATGCAGGCCTTGGCGGTAATCGGGTAGTGCAGGGGAATACTGAAAACACTGCTAGAATAGCCGGTGAGCAGCGCAATTACCGGATTATATGGCGCTGTTTCAGCCAATAAATTGTTTGGAGTGTCCTTGGATAAACGTCAGTATCCTCGCTATCAACTGGTTGCTCCGCTCGTTGGGGTGGTCGAGCAGAACGGCGGTCGGTATTCAGGTAGCGTCCTGAACATATCGTTGGGTGGATTCTATCTTCATTTGCCGCGATTGCCGGCGGATAGCCTCAAAATTCATGGCGTCGATGACTACGGCGAATTCCATTATGCCGGTCGCACTGTCTCCGGGTTCGGCTCCATTGTCCGCATCGAAAAATTCGTCGGGAGCGTGGGCCTTGGGTTTTGCTGGGACAAGGAAGGCATGGACGCCAAGAGCGAGCAATTGCTGCGAGATTCTATCAGCGAGCAGGAAGCACGCAGAGCGTTTGCCGAAGTCTCCGTAAGTGGTAATACCATTGTCTTACGTGGGCATGCATCGTCGGCGCTTTCAAGCGATGTGTTTGCGATGCTGAGAAACATCGGTTCTGGTCACGCGAAGTTGTCGCTTGCCGAGTGTGTTTCGATCGATTCGAGTGGGATTGAATTACTGATGGCGCTTCGTGATCGGGGCATCGTCATCGTCGATGTCGGTCCGGGAATCGAACCCGTGCTGAAACGCTTTCAGTTGCTGGATGCGCGAGTCAATGACGACACGCGATGAGTCGTTGATGCGGGAAGCGCTGGCGCTGGCGCGTTCGGCTCAGGCGGTTGGCGAAGTTCCTGTCGGTGCAGTCGTCGTTTATGGCGATGAGATCGTCGGCGTCGGCCTTAACTCACCCATCGGCGGAAGAGACCCGACCGCTCACGCCGAGATCGTGGCCTTGCGAGACGCGGCGCGTCGTCTTGACAACTATCGTCTGCCTGGGTGTGAGTTGTTCGTGACGCTTGAACCTTGCGCGATGTGCGCTGGGGCCATTATGCATGCGCGGATTGCCCGCGTCGTCTATGGGGCTCGTGATCCAAAAACTGGGGTTCATGGGAGTGTCATCGATTTGTTCGCCCTCGGCCAATTGAATCATCATACCGAGGTTGTCGGTGGTGTTCTGGCTGACGAATGCAGCCAGCTTCTTTCCGGTTTTTTTGCCGAACGTCGCGCCAGGCGCGAGTCGATGGCATGAAAGTACGCGTTTCGCTTTCGTCGCAGCGTTTGTTCCTGTTGGATGACGACGGGCGGACGCTTGGCGAATGGCCGGTATCGACCGCTTTACGGGGAGCCGGGGAGGCGCGTAACAGCTTGCGCACACCGCGCGGTCGGCACGTCATCCGCGCCAAAATCGGTGCTGGCCAACCGGAAAATACTGTCTTCGTGGCACGCCGGCCTAGCGGGGAGATCCTTGATGCGGAGCTTGCCGCAGCGCATCCCAACCGCGACTGGATACTGACGCGCATCCTCTGGCTCTCGGGGTGTGAACCAGGACGCAACCGCCTCGGAAACGTCGATACGATGCGCCGGTATATTTACATCCACGGCACGTCTGAAAGTGAAGCGCTCGGGCGACCCGCATCGCACGGCTGCATACGCATGGGCAATGCCGATATCATCGACTTTTTCGATCGCGTTCCGGTCTATACGCCGGTCGATATCGACGAAGACTGAATCTCTTCGCGCAAATGACCGAGGCAGACGGCCTGAGGGCCAAACTGCCGCTCCTCGAACACCGTTCGGCCTGAATGATGCACGCATAACACTGTACTGGCGCGCGTGCCGTAATCCGGGGACTTGACGAAGATGGCCGACAGGAGCCGTTCCCAGTGCGGCGGCACGCCGGTGTTGGGCAGGTGCTCGTCGGGGACGATTTCGTCATCGGCCAGCAGGTCGAAAAATGCACGCGTGTCGGGAAGTCTGGGAAGTGCCTTGGCGAAGGCTTTCTTGGCAGCGGTGAGCTTTGGCCAGGGTGTATCGAGCAGGTGGTTCGATAATCCGTAGATGCCCGGTTCCAGAAATATTGGCGTGGGGCGTCCGGGATGACGGTTGCTCAAATAGCCCAGCCGCTTTCCGTCCCCCAGCAGCAGATTGAAACCGTTGAATGCACCTGCTCGCGCGGCGACCTGCGCCAGATAATCGTCCAGTCCCTGGCAATCCGTCAGAAAGTCCGCGGTCAGCATCCCGCGGGACGGTGCGTCGGCGCTGGGGCGACGGGATTCACGGTAATTCGTCAGCGCCGCGAAGCGGCCCTGCCGCGAAACGCCAAGCCACGTCCCGCCGGCTTCGACGTCGCGGCCAGCGAACACCTCCGGTGAATCGGGCCAGAAGGCGGCGCCCACCGACGGGCGCTCGAAAAACTCATCCCGGTTTGCAGCGACGATCAGCGGATAGTCCGGATGCGTTTGCCAGGCAAGGAGGATGAGACACACCGCAGCAACTACGCTTGAACGGGTTCGATGCCGAGCACCCTAACACCGGGAATGGCGATACGGATTCCTTCCGCGTCGACTTCGCTCTCCTTGATCACGGCCAGCGCGATGAATCCTCCGGCAGGCGAGGGGGCGATGCTGGCGATCGTACCGCAAGCCGATTCCGCGCTGTTTTCATGGAAAATGCTGCTGCCGGCGTCGACCTTCGCGTCAATCTGAAGCCGGTAAAGATGGCGCTTGATTTTGCCGAGGTAGTGGGTTCGGGCAACGACTTCTTGCCCCGGATAACAGCCTTTTCGGAAACTGACCGCGCCAATCTTGTCGAAATTGACCATTTGCGGCACGAACTCTTCCTTGGTGGCCGCGGTGATGAAGACGATCCCTGCCTGGGTGTCGAGCCACTGCCAGACCGGCACGCCCGTTGGACGCGCTCGCACTTTCAAGGCATCGAAGATGGCAGGAAGACCGGCGGTCGGCGCAACGATCAGGAAGCGCTCCGGACCGAGGCAGATGACTGATCCGGCGGCGCTAGACGCGGTCTCCATGACGCCTTCGGGAACCGGCAGTCCTGCGGAGGTCAGGGCATCCCTGGCCTGAGATCCGGCGATCCCGAGAGCGTCTTCGGTACCCGAAAGATCAGTCAATTTGACTTTGGATCGCAGGACGAAGACCTGAAGACGTTTCTGGGTGGCTTCGAGAATATCCTTGGCAAGCAAGGCCTTGTAAGTACCGCTTTGACGGAACAGGAGAAAACTCGCCTGCATGCGGCCCTTGTGCGTACACCAGGACGAATACTGCGCCGAGGTTTCGGCGAGATGATTGACGTCGCTGGTCAGCTGATTTTGCAGAAACGAGGTCGCATCGTCTCCGGAGCAACTGAGCAGGGCCAGATGGGTGAGTGGTGTCATGACCGTCGCATCGGTCGCTGCAGCAAGTTCCCCGGCTGGGTCGCCGAAGTCGCTTACCACTCCGTCATTGTCGATATGCGCGCCCTGAGCGCTGAGGAAGGCTTGCCATTGGGTCATCGTCGTATTTTCCATCGTGATGGGTATGTGCCTGTGTTGTCTGCAATTCGACTCTGTACGCGACAATCGGTTCAGGTGAAACGGCTTTCGGATATTATATCGCCTCACTTGACTCGGCAGCCCAGGCACACTGGGGGCGCTCAATGCTGAAAATACTAAAAATCCTGATCCTGCTTGGCATCGCGGTCGCTTTGTCTGTTCTTGGAGTCCTCTACTGGAAGGTCTCCTCGCCGCTCGCGATGACGGGCGAGCGCATTGAATTTCATGTGGCGCCTGGCAGCAGTTTGCGTAGTGCGGCGCGGGAAATTCATGCAGCCGGAATCGGGGTCGAGCCTTGGCTGTTTGTTGCGCTCGGCAGAGCGTTGCGGGTGGAAACCTCGATCAAGGCAGGAAGCTACGAGATCAACCGGGGGGTCAGTGCGCTGGACCTGCTGCGCAAACTGACAAAAGGAGACGTCACCCTCACGGACATTACCTTCATCGAAGGCTGGACCTTCCGGCAAATGCGCGAAAGGATCGATGCGCATCCGGATATCCAGCACGATACGCGCGGACTGTCCGATGCGGAAGTCATGCGTCTGATCGGGGCCCCGTCTGTTGCCGCCGAGGGGGCGTTTTTCCCCGACACCTACCTGTTCTCCAAACGTGGGCGTGATGTCGATGTGCTGGCACGCGCCTACCGCACCATGCAGCGGTACCTCATGCGCGAATGGGAAGGCCGGGCAGCAGACCTGCCTTACGCAGATATGAATCAAGCCTTGATCATGGCATCCATCGTCGAAAAGGAAACGGGGCGGGAACAGGATCGACCGATGATCGCCGCGGTGTTCGTCAATCGACTGCGCCAGGGCATGTTGCTGCAGACCGACCCAACCGTCATTTACGGAATGGGGGAGCGCTTCGACGGCAATTTGCGTCGGCGCGACCTGCTGACCGATACGCCGTACAATACTTATTTGCGCGCGGGGCTGCCGCCGACGCCGATTGCCATGCCGGGTCTGGCATCCTTGCGAGCGGCTCTGCATCCGGCGCAGAGTTCAGCCTTGTATTTTGTTGCACGCGGCGATGGTACGAGTCAGTTTTCGAGAACGCTGGACGAACATAATCAGGCGGTAAACCGCTATCAGAGGGCTGGCAGATGAGCCGTACGGAGCAACATCGGGGAAAGTTCATTACATTCGAAGGCATCGACGGTGCCGGCAAAAGCACGCACATTGCGGCTGTTGCGGACTTGATTCGTCGCCAGGGGACGGGCGTGGTGTGTACGCGGGAACCGGGCGGCACGCCGCTTGGCGAAAAGTTGCGGGAACTGCTGCTGAATGAGCCGATGCATCTTGAAACCGAGGCTCTGCTGATGTTTGCCGCGCGACGCGAGCATCTGGCTCTGGTCATCGAACCGGCGCTGGCGCGGGGCGACTGGGTCGTATCTGACCGTTTCAGCGATGCGACCTATGCCTACCAGGGCGGCGGGCGCGGACTCGACAAGGCGAAGTTTGCGGTGCTCGAACAATGGGTTCATGGCCATCTGCAACCCGATCTGACCTTCCTTTTTGATTTGCCGCCGAGCGTTGCCGAGCAGCGCATCCAGACGCAAGGGCGAACGCTTGACCGATTCGAACTTGAAAAACGCGATTTCCATCGTCGCGTACGGGAGGCGTATCTTGAACGGGCCGCGGCCGAGCCACAGCGAATCGTTGTGATTAACGCCGATCAACCAGTTTCAGACATTAAGAATCTGGTTGAAAAAAGTGTTTTATCTATCTGTTTATGAATGTCATTGACCTCAATATAGAGGTGTGGCACGGGTTGAATGGGCGCCGCGAGCGCCTGCCGCACGCGTTATTGCTGACGGGCCAGCGCGGCATCGGAAAGTTCGATCTGGCGCAGCGATTTGCCGCCTCCTTGCTGTGCGAGCAACCGACGAACACGCACGAGGCCTGCGGCGTCTGCGCGGCCTGTGGCTGGATGTCGCAAGGGAATCATCCCGATTTTCGTCTTGTTCAACCGGAAGCGCTGTCAGAAGAGGTCCAGGAAGAGGGCGAAAGCACATCCAAGAAGAAACCGAGCCAACAGATTACGATCGATCAGGTGCGCGCCCTGGAGGATTTTCTGCATGTCGGGACGCACCGGCGTGGTGCCCGGGTTGTGTTGGTCCATCCGGCTGAAGCGATGAATCGTTCCGCTGCCAACGCGCTACTCAAGTCGCTGGAGGAGCCGATTCAGGATACGGTCTTCGTACTCGTTTCAAGTGAGCCGGACCGGTTGCTACCGACCATCCGCAGCCGCTGTCAGGTAATGCCGGTGGCTCGGCCGGAAGCTGCGCGTGCCCACGCATGGCTGACGGAGGCGGGGCTGGACGATGCCGAGCGCTGGCTGGCGCTGGCTGGCGGTGCACCCTTGCTTGCGGCCGAACTGGGTTCCAGCGACGAGCGCGGATTGCTTGACGCGCTGGTGGCGGAGTTCTCACGGGGAAGGCAGATTGACCCGCTCGCCGCTGCGGCGTCGCTCGACAAGGTTGTCAAAGGCGAAGGACGGCCGGTTCCACTCAAGAGTCTGCTGGAGTGGTCGCAGAAGTGGTTGCTGGACCTCGCGCTGATCTGCCACGGCGAGAAGCCTCGATACTTCATCCGGCAAGTGGAGTTGCTGAAGAAACTCGCCGGTGCAACGAATTCGCGCAATGTGCTGGCATTTCACCGGAAAACGCTACAATACCGGCTTTATTGCGAACAGCCCTTGAACAGCCGCCTGTTCCTTGAAGAATTTTTCATGAATTACGCCGCTGTCTTCCAACTGCACCGAAATGCACAAGGCTGAATCCACCACCGACGCGTCGCAGCGCTCGGCCGTGCTGTCCCTTAACATCAATTCCAAGTCGGCGTTGTACGCCGCCTATATGCCAATGCTCAAGAACGGCGGCATTTTCATCCCGACGACGAGGACCTATAACGTTGGTGATGAAGTTAGCATGCTGCTGACATTGATGGATGATCCATCGAAGCTGGCCCTGGTTGGATCGGTCGCCTGGGTGACGCCTGCCGGCGCCCAGAACAGCAAAGCGCAGGGCATCGGTGTGCATTTCCGGAACGATCCGAATGGGATCGAGGCGCGAAAGAAAATCGAGGGATTGCTCGGCGGCGTGTTGAATTCGTCGCGACCGACCCATACGATGTGATAGTGCGATGCTTGTAGATTCCCATTGTCACCTGGACTTTCCTGAGTTGCTCGCCCAAATGGACGATGTGCGCGGCCTGATGCAACGCAACGGTGTCATGGGCGCAGTGTGCATTGGTGTCACCCTCGATGACTTGCCTCGCATCCTTGCGGTGTCAGATAGTTACCCGGAGATCGTTGCGACTGTTGGCGTGCATCCGGAACATACCGGGGCCCCTGAACCGAGCGTCACGGATCTCGTCGCGCTGGCGCAGGCGCCGCACATCGTCGGCATTGGCGAGACGGGGCTGGATTACTATTGGCACAAGGATCAACCCGAGTGGCAGCGCGAACGCTTTCGTACCCATATTCGCGCCGCGCGGGAGCTTGGCAAGCCGCTCGTGATCCACAACCGTGATGCGACCGAGGATCTCCTCCGCTTGATGGTCGAAGAAAATGCGGCGGAGGCCGGGGGTGTGCTGCACTGCTTCACCGAATCCTGGGAGGTCGCGCAGCAGGTGCTTGACCTCGGGTTCTATATCTCGATTTCCGGGATTGTTACTTTCAAGAACGCAGCCCAAATCAAGGATGTCGCGCGCCGGGTACCGCTGGACCGTTTGCTGATCGAGACCGATGCGCCGTATCTGGCGCCGGTTCCTTTCCGTGGGAAGCTCAATCAACCGGGGTATGTGAAGCACGTCGCCGAGGAAATCGCCCGATTACGCGAACTCCCATTTGAAACGGTGGCGCAAGCGACTACCGAAAACTGTTTCCGTGTTTTTCCTTCTGCCAGAACGAGAATGATGAAATGAAATCCGCCGTATTCACTTTGGTTGTAGCCCTTCTTGCCTCCGTGTTTTCTTCGACCGTTTGGGCTGGCGCGTATGAGGACATGGAGAACGCCATCACGCAGCGGGACGCGCAGGCGGTCATCAAGTTGCTCGATCGCGGCATGGACGTCAACACCGTCAATCGAGAAGGCGACACGCTGTTGATTCAGGCCGTGCGCAACGATATGCCGGAGTTACTCGATGCCTTGCTGCAACGGCGTGCCAGACTCAATTTCCGTAACCGTCATGGCGAGACGGCGCTGAGTATCGCTGCATTCACGGGCAACATGGCTTATGTGCAGCGAATTGTCGAATCGGGGGCACAAGTGAATTTTTTCGGCTGGCCGCCGATCACTTACGCCGCATTCAATAACCATCCGGCAATTGTCGAATATCTCATCAAGAAAGGCGCCGAGGTCAATGCCAAGACCGAAAATGGTTCGACGGCGCTATATCTTGCGGCGCGCAACGGTTATACCGACGTGGTGAAGTTGCTGCTTCGCTACGAAGCGGATCCAACGATCGCCAATCAATATGGCGAGACTGCTGTGGATGCGGCAATGAAGGGAAATTTCGACGAAATTCTGCAGTTGCTCCGGGATGAGGGGGGCCGTTCCGGGAAGAGTTTCACCCTCGACCTCTCCAAATAGGCGATACGCCTATCAGGGCAGAGACCGACCGAGTGCAACGATCCGGAGCTTTCCTGCGGCGATCGTCTTGCTGATCAAGCGGTAAATGTCCGGATCGAAGCGTCGTACCGGGCGATTCTCCAGTAGATCGCTCAACTCGTGTTCGCGCTGGGCGACGCCGAGATGGCGCCAGCGGTCGATGACGTGGAAGTCTTCGCGCATACCGAACTCATCGCGCTCGATGAGTGCAATCGGGCCGTCAAATGGCCATTCGGCGACCCTGTAACGCGCCAACGCCGACATCAAACGGGCGCTGTGCAGAGATACATCTTCCTTGCCGACACAGGTGCCTCGACAGGTCCGCTGCTTGAATCCAACGCAGGGTGCCCCGATTTCGGTGGTGCCGATGCCACAGTAGGCGTGACAGAGATTGTTGGCTTCAACGATTCTGCGCAGGGCTGTCAGCGCTTCCCGCCGCGAGGCATACAAGCCGAACAGGTTCGGTGTCGAAGCAAAATCGGCGTCTTCGGCAAACAGGAGTTCCGGCCGGTAGACGTGTTCTTCCTGACGTCGCAATTGCCACGTGCACAGTTCGTCGAGGGGGGCGCGTGTAGACGCCGAGAGTTCGAATTCACCGATGCGGGCACCGAATTCCCCAGCCGATTCCCGCCAGGAGATACTCCAGGTGTCCCGGATGAGCCGCGTATCGCGGCTCGATGGCTGAAAATGCGAAAGGGCTTGTTGGCGGAGGTTGCTGGCGCGCTTGATTTTCAGCAACTCGCCAGCCTGGCCGAGGAGGGCATAGGCGCCGGGACTCTCGGGCAAGTCGTCAATGATGCTCGGATCGAGTTGCGGGGGAAGTTGGGGGCGTCCGACGATCGTTTCGACGGCGGCCTGAATCACCGATTCCGGTTTGAGCGCATGCCAACGTTGCCAGAGGTCCCAAAGTACGCGGGCATCCGCCAGCGCGCGGTGCCGGGCATCAACCGGAATGCCGTAACGGGACACCAGGGTTTCCAGACTGTGGCGATGATGTTCGGGAAAGAGCTTGCGCGACAGTTTGACGGTGCAAAGCGCATTGGCACGAAAGGAGATGCCAAGGCGCAGGAACTCGCGTTTGAGAAAGCTGTAGTCGAATCGGGCGTTATGCGCGACGAACAGCTTGCCGGTCAGCTTGTCGAGAACCTCCTGCGCCAGCTCGGAGAAGAGCGGGGCCGACTTGACCATGCCGGCATCGATTCCGGTCAGTTGCGTAATGAACGGTGGAATGCCGGTCTCCGGATTGACTAGCGAGCTCCACTCCCGGACACCGTCTTGATCGACTTCGACGATGCCAATTTCGAGGATCCGATCGTTGGCGAAGTTGGCGCCGGTCGTCTCGAGGTCGACAAAAACGAGCGGTTCCCTGATAAGAGAAAAATCCATGAAATGTTGGGTCTGCTGAACGAGGCGCCACTATGCCACGTTTTGCCGACAAAAAAAGGCCGCGACACCCTGAGGTGCGCGGCCATGGTGGTTTCTTCAGGCCTACTTCACGCCGAACAGAAGGTTGGGCAACCACAGCGAGAGCTGCGGAATGTAGGAGACCAGGAACAGCACGATGATATTGCCGACGAGGAAGGGGAAGATCGCCTTGATGACGGGCCACAGGGGCTCCTTGGCGATGTTGGCGCAGACGAACAGGCAGACGCCGACCGGCGGCGTCGTCAGTCCGATCATCAGGTTCAGCACGGCAAAGGTCGCAAAGTGTACGGGATCGATGCCGACGCCGGTGGCAACCGCCATCAAGGTTGGGAACAGGATGATCAGCGCGGCAATCGTTTCCATGAACATGCCAACGATCAGCAGCAGGATGTTGATCAGCAGGATGATCATCATCCGGTCGTTGGTGATCGACAGCATCGCGGTGGCAATCGTCTGCGGAATCTGCTCCGCCGCCATGATCCAGCCGAAGACATTGGCGATGCCGACAAGCGCCAGCAAGGCCGCCGATGTGATGGCGCTGTCGATGACGATCTTGGGGACCTGGCGAATCGTGATGCCCTTATAGAAAAAGACGCCGACGATGAAGGCATAAACACAAGCGAGCAGTGCGGTCTCGGTGGGGGTGACGATACCGCTAAGCAGCCCGCCGACGATCAGGGCGGTCAACATCAAGGCCCAGAAGGCGCCGAGGAAGGAATCCCACAGCTCCCGCCAACCCTTCCAAGGACGCCGCGGATAGTTGTTCTTGACCGCGAGGATGTAGCACACCAGCATCATGCCGAGACCGAGCAGAATGCCGGGGATAGCGCCGGCCATGAACATCCGCCCAACGGAAACCCCCGTCAGTGCGCCAACGATGATCATCGGAACGCTTGGCGGAATAATCGGACCGACCGTTGATGCGGCGGCAGTGATGGCTGCGGCAAATTCGATTGGGTAGCCTTCCTTTTTCATGCCGGGAATCATGACGGCGCCGATCGAGGCGGCTTCGGCAACGGCAGTGCCCGAAATACCGGCAAAGAGCATTGAACCGGCAACGTTGGTCAGGCCGAGGCCGCCACGAATCCAACCGACGCCGGCGCTGGCGAAACGAATGATCCGGTCGGTGATGCCACCGCCGTTCATCAGGTTGCCGGCCATGATGAAGCCCGGAATGCACAGCAGCACAAAGGAATCAACGCCTGCATAGATCTTCTGTGAAAATACGACAAGCGGAATGTCAGCGTGGAACAGTAAATAGGCTGCCGACGACACGCCCAGACAGATGGCCACCGGCACGCCGATGACAAGGCAAACGACGAATGTTGTGAAAAGAATAAAAACGCCCATAGTCGTCCCCGTGCGTCAGTGATTGGTTGGCTGGCTGGCTGGAACGTGTTTCAGGATCCTGATGAATTTCAACATCCCGAAAACGCCCAACAGGACGGCAAAGATCAGCATCGAGACGAATACGTACTGCATCTGTACGCCGAGAATCGGCGAGGTTTGCCACGACCCGGAGACGGTGAAGTCCCAGGCGCCTGGAACCAGCATGAAGCTGAACACGGAAACAAGCAGTGTGGAGAGTAATTCAAAGAAACGCCGGACGCCCGGTGGCATCAACATCAGCGCCAGGTCGACATTGACGAGATCGCCGGTCAGGAAGGACGCCCCGACGCCGAGACTCATGATGAAGAGCAGGCTGACGCGCGAGGCTTCTTCTGTCCACAGCGGTGGCTGGTCCATGAAGGTTCTGGCGACGACCTGGACCAATACGGCGACGATCATGACGATGAAAGCGACAAACACCATACTGCGGATGAAGCTTTCAATTTTTTTCAACACATCGATCAATTCACTTCTCCCTTGAAACCGGATTCTGACCGGAAGCATGCGAACTTCCGGTCAGAAGTGTTGCGGTCTGGATCAGATCAGTTGCCGTAGATTTTCAGGATGAGCGGCTTCAACTCTTCCTTGGCGGAAGCGAGTACGGCTTCCTTGGCCTTCTTGGCAAAACCGCTTTGATCGGTCTCGATGAAGGTCATGCCTTTTGCTTTGAGTTCGGACTCAAGTTTCTGCTCGTCGGCCAGCATGATCTGACGTTCGTAGGCTTGCGCGCGCTTGGCAGCTTCCTGCACCGCAGCCTTTTGTTCGGCGTTGAGCTTGTTGAATGCCCTTTCGCCGATTGTCAGGTAAATCCACGAGCGGACGTGTTCGGTTCGATTGACGTATTTCTGCACCTCGAAGAAGCTCGCTGACTTGATCAGCGCCAAGGGGTTCTCCTGCGCCTCGATTACCCCGGTCTGCAGCGAGGTGAAGACTTCACCGAAAGCCATCGGTGTCGGCTGGGCATTGACGCCACGCCAGAACTGCATGAACACCGGTACGTTCGGAACCCGCATCTTCAGGCCCTTGACATCGTCAACCGTCTTGATCGGCTTGTTCGAGGTCAGGTTACGCGGACCACGGGCGAAATAGGCGATCGGAATGATCTTGGCCTTTTCGATGATTTCTTTCTTGATCTCGTCGCCAAGCGGACCATTCACCGCCTTGTCCATTTCGGCCAGCGACTTGAAACCGTAGGGCAGGGCCAGCAGCGCAGCCTTGGGCGCCCAGTTCTGCAAAGATTCACCGGTAATGACTAAGTCAGCGGTGCCGAGTTGGAGACCATTGATCAGGTCCATTTCCTTGCCGAGCGAATCGTTTGGAAAGACCTTGACTTCGACCTTGCCGCTGGTCAGCGCCTTAACCTCTTCGGCAAACTTGAGGCTGCCCTTATGCCAGGAATTGTCTTCGTTGGCGAGATGCCCGAGCTTCAACGTGATATCCGCCGCATAAACAGCCGTCGAGCAGGCGAAGGCGATCGCGCCCAGCGCAAACAAACGGGTAAACTTTCCCTTCATATGCTTCTCCTCTCCTGTTGATATTCGGTGTTTTTCCGCCCCTTCTTCGACGTCGTCTTAACGCACAGGGACAACCTGCAGACAACGAAGGCTAGCATACCAGTATGCTCTTAGGATTTCATCCGGGATTTCACTCCTCCGATGCCTGGCTTGGTCGTCGTGGCCAGCCGATGCTTATGCGAGGCCGCTCAGTGCTTCTGGCAAGGTATTGACCTGCAGGCGCGCCGTCCATTCGCGCATTTGTTCGGCCAATACGGGTTCGATCGGAATGCCGTCGCGCTGACGATTTATTTCTTCCGCCAATTCCGGGGCGCCCGGCATTCTGGGAGAACCCGGTTCCATTGCCAGCGCACCGGCCATCGTATCGACGGTCGCTGCCAAGGTGCCGCCGCCGGCGAATCGGGCTGGATCGATCATCAGGAAAAACGCGCCAAGACGCCGCGGCGTATCCATCTCAGTGAACATGCCGGAGATCGTCGGACCGTAGGGATTGCCGTTCAAAGGACCGCAGAGAAGATCGATCATGAGCGCCAAACCGTAGCCCTTGTAGCCGAATTCAGGACCGCCGAGCGGCAGGAGCGAGCGGGTGGCATCGGCATCTGTCGTGATCTGGCCTTCCTGATCATAGGCCACGCCTTCGGGAAGCGGATGCCCCTCTCGGCGTGCGTTGACAACGCGGTTGAACGGAATCGACGTAGTCGCCATATCGAGGCAGGTCGGCTCGTGCCCGGCGCGCGGAATGGCGATGCAAATCGGGTTGGTGCCAAAGAAGGCGCGCGTGCCGCCGAAGGGGGCGGCCATGCTGTCGGAGTGCGTGAATGCCAGTGCGATCAGGCCTTCCCTGGCTGCCGGTCGTGCATAGAGCGCCATCGCGCCACAGTGGGATGAATCTGACACGCCGACGGCAGCAATGCCCGTGTCCTTGGCCATCTGCGTCGCCAGCCTTGCGGCATGATGTCCGACGATGATGCCTTGACCTTGATCGCCATGAACCTGTGCTGTAGACGCTCCGCTCGTCGCGACAACGATGTTCGGGCGCGCCTTGATCGACCCGCGACGCAAGCGTTCCATGTAATGGGGAAGGCGGGCGATACCATGCGAATCGATACCCCACAGGCTCGTTTGCACCAGGCTCTCGGCCAGCAGATGCGCGTCGGCAGACGTCATATTCAGCGCTTCAAGACAACTGACGGCCCACGCAACGACGGAGGGGGCTGGAACACGGATACTGCCCGGAACGACTGGCTGAATCATGATGATTGATTTCCTTGAATATGAAGTGAAAGATTGCGGCATGCGCGTAGCGCTTGCCGACAGCATTTAAATATTCGTCAGGATTTTCTGCCTGGAAAGAAGCCTTCGCAAGCGATATCGATCTCTGATTCCATGACGTAACCAAAAAAAAGACCGGTATCGGAATACCGGTCGAACTTCGAGGATGAAACTTTCGTCAGGGACGCGGTCAGCATCGGCCGCGTCGCATGCTTGTGCTGCACTGCACAAACCTACATCCCATGCACCAGATGCGGCAACCAGAGCGACAGCGCCGGAACATAGGTGATGAGCAGGGTGGCGACAATCAGCGAACCGTAGAAGGGCAAAATGGACTTCATGACCTCGCCGACGGAAATTCCCCCGATCGCGCAACCGATAAATTGCGTCGTACCGACCGGAGGCGTGTTGAGACCGAGCGCACAATTCAACAGCATCACATTGGCGAATTGCATCGGTTCCATGCCGAACTTCATGCAGATCGGCATGAATATCGGGGTGCAGATGAGGATCGTCGGTGCCATGTCCAGGAAGGTGCCGAGCACGAACAGCGCGATATTGACCAGCAGGAAAATCACCCACGGCGACGACGACACGCTGGCCATCCACGTACCGACGAGATCGGGAACCGAGAAATAGGCAAGGAAGTAGCCGAAGGTCGCGGAAATGCCGATCAGCGCGAGGACGACGCCGGTCGTCTTCACCGACTTTGCGCAGGATTCGACGAATTTCTCCCAACTCAGCGAGCGATAGACGAATGCGGTCAGCACGAGCGAATAGAGCACGGCAATCGAGGCGGACTCGGTGGCCGTAAAGACGCCCGAGAGAATGCCGCCGAGAATGAGGACGATGACAAAAAGACCCGGCGCTGCCGCTCCGAACGTCTTGAAGACGATGTCCCAGCCGTTCCACGAACCTTTCGGATAGCCGCGTTTGATCGCCACCCAGTAGGCGGCACCGAGGTTGCACATTGTCAGGATGATGGCCGGAACCACGGCCGCCAGGATGAGATCCATCACCGACACCTTGCCGCCGGCGGCAAGCGTGAAAATGATGATGTTCAGGCTGGTCGGCGTCAAAACACCGACGAGGGCGGCATGGGTAGTGACGTTGACGGCATAATCGGTATCGTAACCTTCCTTCTTCATCGTCGGAATCAGTACCGAACCCATCGCCGAAACGTCAGCGCCGGCGGAGCCGGAAATGCCGCCGAACAGCGTACAGGCGACCACGTTGGCCATGCCGAGACCGCCGCGAACGTGACCGACCGATGCCCGCGCGAAATTGACGATCTTGTCGGCAATGCCGCCATGCAGCATCAATTCGCCGGCAAAGATAAAGAAGGGAATCGCCAGGAAGGAGAAAACCTGCATCCCGCCGACCATCTTCTGGAAGACGACGCCCATCGGCAGCCCGGCCACCAAGACGGTTGCCAGAGAGCACAGGCCGATCGAAAAGATCACCGGCACACCCAGCAACAAGAGCAGGGTGAAGGTGATAACCATTACTGTCAGTGCCATGCCGGTTCAACCTCTCTGTTGGTGAGTTGGGCAATGATGTGTTCGAGCGAGAAGAGCGACATCAGGATGCCGCACAGGCCGATCGGCAGATAGCGAAAGCCGTCCGGAATGCCAAGCGTCGGCAGCAACTCATCCCACTGACCGATGGCAAGCGTGATGCCGTAGTAGGCCATGCACGAACCGAAAATGATCAGGAAGACATGGATGAGCAATTCCATTTTCCTGCGCACTGAATCTGGCGCCAGGACGAGGAAGGACTCGAGTCCGATGTGGCCGGCGTCGCGCACACCGACGGCCGTTCCGAGCATCGTCACGTAGGAGACGAGCAGCAGGGCCAATTGCTCGGCCCAGGTGGGCGTGTCGTTGAGAATGTAACGTCCGAAAACCTGATAGAGCACGCAACTGATGATCAGCACAAGACCGACACAGGCGATTTGCAAGGACAGCTTGGCCAGCCTCGCACAAATCCAACTGTACATGGGTGATTTACTCCAGCGAGAAAGCATGATCCCGGGCGCCAGGCGCCCGGGAGTGGCGCAACAGGTGTTACTTCATGTCCTGGACGCGCTTGACGAGATCCTTCATCTTCGGCGTCGTCACGAATTTCTCATAAACCGGTCCCATCGCGTCGGCGAACGATTTCTTGTTGACGTCCGAGATGATCTGCGCGCCGCCAGCCAGCACGACCTTCAGCGAAGCCTGGTCACGCTCGTCCCACGCCTTGCGCTGCGCCGGGACGGAATCCTTGGCTGCCTGACGAATGATCTTCTGATCTTCCGCCGAAAGCTTGTCCCATACCAGTTTCGAGAAGACGACCATTTCCGGGGCCATCGAATGCTCGGTCTTCGAGTAGTACTTGACTACTTCGAAATGCTTGGAGTTTTCGTACGACGGGATGTTGTTCTCGGCAGCATCGACGAGGCCTGTACGCATTGCCGTATACACTTCACCCATCGGCATTGGCGTCGGGTTGGCGCCCATCGCGTTCACCAGCGAAACCCACATGTCGGATTGCTGCACACGCAGTTTCATGCCCTTGACGTCGGCGATCGTGCGCACCGGCTTCTTCGAATAGATCGAGCGTGCGCCACTGTCGTAGAACGCCAGGCCGATATACCCCTTGGCATCGCACGACGCGAGGATTTCATCGCCAATGGCGCTGTCGAGGGCCTTGTGCATGTGGTCGATCGAACGGAACAGGAAGGGCAGCGTCGGTACAATCGTTTCCTGGCAAATATTGTTCATCGGTGAACTGTTGACGCGAACCAGATCGAGTGCGCCAATTTTTACCTGCTCCAGCGTTTCCTTTTCGGTGCCGAGGGCGCCGCTGTGAAACACCTTCATGGTGATGCGACCCTTGGTGCGTTCGGCAAGCAACTCGCCCATCCGCTTGAGTCCCTTGACTGTCGGGTACTGTTCGTCCCAGTAATCGGCAGCCTTCAACTCAAGCGCCAGAACGCTGTTCGCACACGCCATGGTAATTGCTGCGGCCAGTATTGTTTTAACAAACCTCGACATCTGAAGACCTCCTCATGTGGATTGAAATACCGCTGACGCGGGTGAGATATCGCAAATAAGCCGATTTATATCGATCTACTCTTGGCCCGGAAGCGCTGATGGAAGTTGAACTGCCATCCGATACTCCCGTGCTCCTTTGCTCAACCTATGGTAGTATGGTAGTCTTAATCGAAATCGTTCGCAAGTGTTTAATCGAAACTGCAACCAAAAGGGGATTCAAAGTGAAAATCACAAACGCTGACGTCATCGTGTGTTGCCCGGGAAGAAATTTCGTGACGCTCAAGCTCACCACGGACGATGGCGTGACGGGGGTGGGTGACGCGACGCTCAACGGACGGGAATTGTCCGTGGCGTCCTATCTGAAAGACCATATCTGTCCGTTGCTGATCGGACGTGATCCGCAAAAAATTGAAGATGTATGGCAGTACCTGTACAAAGGCGCCTACTGGCGGCGTGGTCCGGTAACGATGTCGGCGATTGCCGCCGTCGATATGGCGCTCTGGGACATCAAGGGAAAGCTCGCCAACATGCCGGTTTACCAACTGCTGGGCGGCGCCTCGCGCGAACATGTCATGGTGTATAGCCACGCGACCGGACGCGACATTCCGGAAACGCTGGAGGCCTTTGCAAAATACAAGGACAAAGGATTCAAGGCGATTCGCGCTCAATGCGGCATCCCCGGAATGAAGTCGGTGTACGGTGTTTCCAAAGGAGGCGCTTATGAACCGGCGACCAAGGGCTGGCCGGAAGAGCAATCCTGGTCCACCGAGAAGTATCTTGATTACGTACCCAAGTTGTTCGACGCCGTGCGGGAGAAATTCGGCTTCGACATCCATTTGCTGCATGACGTTCACCACCGCCTGACGCCGATCGAGGCGGCACGCCTCGGCAAGTCGATCGAGGACTATCGCCTGTTCTGGATGGAAGACCCGACGCCGGCAGAAAACCAGGAAGCCTTCCGGTTGATCCGTCAGCACACGGTGACACCGATTGCCGTCGGCGAGGTGTTCAATTCGATTTGGGACTGCAAGCAACTCATTGAGGAACAACTGATCGATTACATCCGCATGACCGTCACCCATTCGGGCGGAATTACGCACTTACGCCGGATTGCCGACTTTGCGGCGATGTATCAGGTGCGCACTGGCAGTCACGGTCCCTCTGACCTCTCGCCGGTATGCATGGGTGCCGCGCTGCATTTCGATCTCTGGGCACCGAATTTCGGCATGCAGGAGTATATGGGCTACCACGAACAGACGATGGAAGTCTTCCAGTGCGGCTGGAGCTTCAACGACGGATTCATGCATCCGGGCGACAAACCCGGACTCGGTGTCGACATCGACGAAAAGCTGGCGGCGAAGTATCCGTACGAACCGGCCTATTTGCCGGTTGCCCGCCTCGAAGATGGTACCCTGTGGAATTGGTAGCATCTCGCTATCGAAACGAGTCGAAGGAAAAACATGACACGAATTGCTTTTGATCTGATGCAGGAAGTGGTTACCGAAGCGTTTGTCAAAGCGGGCATGACGCCCGCGGAGGCAGCGATTTGTGCCAAGGTTCATACCGAGTCGAGCTGCGACGGGGTGTATTCCCATGGCCTCAATCGCGTTGCGCGCTTCGTCGACTATCTGCAGCGCGGATGGGTGGTCGCTGATGCCAAGCCCGAGCGGGTCAAGACCCTGGGTGCGATCGAGATCTATGACGGCAAGCAGGGACCGGGCATCCTCAACGCGCTCTTTGCAACCGACCGCGCCATGGAACTGGCGGCGGAGCAGGGCGTCGGCATCGTGGCGCTTCGCAACACGACGCACTGGATGCGCGGCGGGTCTTATGGCTGGCGCGCCGCGGACAAGGGCTTTGCGGCGATCAGCTGGACCAATACTGAATCCTGCATGCCGGCCTGGGGTGGGAAGAACCCGCGCCTGGGCAACAATCCGTTCGTGATGGCTGTGCCGCGCAAGAAGGGGCACATCGTGCTCGACATGGCGATGTCGCAATACTCCTACGGAAAACTGCAGGTAACCCGCCTTAAGGGAGAGCAGTTGCCATATCCCGGCGGATTCGATGCCGAAGGAAACCTGACGACGGAGCGGGCCCCATCGAAAAGACGATGCGGATATTGCCGATTGGCTACTGGAAGGGCTCTGCGTTCGCCATCGTTCTGGATGCTTTGGCCGCAGTGTTGTCAGAGGGGCATCCGACGGGCGAAATCGACCAGATCCAGCGTGGAAGCTGCACCGGCTGTTCGCAAGTGTTCATGGTGTTCGATCCGCGCCAACTCGGCGGCGAAGACTTTTCAGATCGCGTTGCCGACAGCGTGGCTGACTATGTCAATGGTTCCGAACCGACAGAGAGCGACGGCAGGGTGACCTATCCGGGCGAGTCAACTTTGCGTAAGCGCCGTGACCAACTGGCCAACGGCATTGTCGTCGATGATGGCGTCTGGGCGGAGGTGCTCAAGCTGGCAGGCCGGGCCTGACACCTGAACGGAAAGAGCCATTCATTGCTCGAACATGTCCGGGAATTTCGCGGCGATGGATGGCAGCGAGATCATGATCTGACGCAGGTGCGTTCGCAACGCGGCCGTTGCTGCGGTCGGATCTCCTGCTTCGATGCCGTCGACAATTCGACTGTGTTGCTCCACCAATAGTGGCGTTGGTGTCGCGTCATCGAGACTCAGGTAACGGATGCGGTCCATCTGGGCCTTGATGCCTTCGATGACACGCCAGGCATGCGCCCGGCCAACCGATAGTGCCAGGGTTCGGTGGAATTCCTCGTCCAGCGCCAGAAACTCGTCATTGTGGCCGTGTTGTGCGTCGCGTTGCTGATCGATGATCTTGCGCAAGCTGGCGACGGTATCCGGCCGGGCCTGGGTGGAGGCTTCCATGACCACGGCGACCTCGATGGCTTCGCGAACGAAACGGGCGTCCAGCACGTCGGGAACCGAGATCTTGACGACGAAAGTCCCTCGTTGCGGTTGAATGACGACCAGGCGCTCCTCTGCGAGTTTGATGAATGCCTCGCGTACAGGCTGCCGGCTTGTCGAAAATTGTTTGGCGGTTTCAGCCTCGGAGAGCGCTTGCCCCGGCAAGAGCTCCCCCCGAATAATGGCACCCCTCAAGTGTCGATAAAGTTGCGTTCCGATCGAGACAGGCTCGACCTGCTGGAAACCGCGCAGATTGGAAAGGGGGTTTTTTAGTGCCATTGACCGTCAGCCAGGAAGTAAGCAGGAACGATGTCGTAGTCTACCATACTTTCCGCATGTCATTGAAATACAATGCTAATTTGTCATGCGTATTTGTCGTAATTGGATATGGCGTGATGGTTTGAGGCGCCCGCTTTGATGTAATCAAATACATTAACAATACTTTATAATATGCTGTATATACGACACATATTAATCTCATTAATTGGTTTTGCATCGGCGCGGGCTTCGCGCGACGCCGATGGGCAGCAGTACCCAGGCGAGGATAAACGCGAGCCCGCCGGCAGGAATTCCACCGGGGATGAGATGGATCATGGTCAGGCTCTGAAGGTAGAGTCCGCCGCAAAACAGAAGGATTCCGAAGCTCATTAGCAAGCCAGACCAGCGAAGGCACCGGGAGGCTGGAAATATCGTCAGGGTCAACGCGACCGCGATCAGGCCCAACGCGTGGAACTGATGATATTGGATCGCGGTGGCAAACAGTTCGGTTGCACGCGGTGACGCCAGTTGCGCCCGTAACGCATGCGCGCCGGCCGCGGATAATGTGACGGCCACGGCAGCGTTTAAACATCCAATAATGAAGAGAAGTTTCGAAGCTTTTCCCATGCCGATGATTTCCTGAAGGTTGGCAACACGATCCGGTATTTTTCGTAGTGAGGTGTCTGACTGGTAACGGTCGAAGTGGTTCTGGAAAGAGTCAGCGCTCCGCACTAATTGGCAAACGGTTAGTTTTCGAAAAACCGAGTAAGCCAAGGGGACCGATACTCAACATTGCAACTTTTAGTAATCACTGATGCTGAAGCAACCCCGGATCTGCCGCGCGAAATCAGTGTTTCTTGCATGGTGGCGACAGAGAGAATATTCGTTCTCAGTATTTCTTGCTTTGTATCGAGCGTAATAACGAGAAGGCCTTGTCTCAGTACTGACTTCTTGTGTTTAGCAGGGCCTCAAGCAGGACTCTTCTGCGCCCTTGGCTGGGCAAAAGAAACTGCAGAATCCTAATCGAATCCTATTGCCAGACGTTTGGCCACAATTCCCAAATTGCATTATTAACACCGAATTGCCACTTGGGGATGAAAATATTAACAGCTAATTAACACCTTAAAAAACAATGTGTTGCAATATATTATAAGCTAATATAGGCTGTGATTATGTAGTATTAACTACCAGCATTGGGTACGGTTTCGATGACTAGTCCAATAGGGGTTTTTACACGAGATGTCCGCCGCGCGCATCCATCTTGAGGATGCCCAGCGCTATATCGACAAGGCCAAAACACAAAGCAAGGCTCTGAGTTCACAAATCATTACGATTGCTTTTCTGTCGATGCTACTGCTGTTTTTCTTGGGACTGATTATTCTGGCCGCTACCGGGAAATACTATATGCGCCGCACCAAAGCAGTTTTGCTTGAAGAGTCGAACAAAGACTCTCTGACCGGCATCTACAATCGTCGACTGGGCGATTTATATCTTGAGGAAGCGATCGGACAGTTCAGAAATGAAGTTACCAGCCCGGCTTTGATTTTCCTCGATATTGATGATTTCAAGAAAATCAACGATACCTGGGGACACAATGTTGGTGACATGGTGCTCAAACAGGTTGTCGAAAGAGTGTCGCTGACGATCCGTTCCGGTGATAAGTTGTGCCGCTGGGGCGGCGAAGAATTTCTTATCATTGCTGAAGGCGTTACACCTGAAAATGCGGAAACAATAGCCGCCAAGTTGAATGCTGTCATTGCTCGGGACCCCGTCAGGATAAACCAGAGCTACCCTGCGGAAGACTTAGAAATTTCTGTCAGTATCTCGATCGGAGTAGGTTGGTTTGAAGAAACCGATCGAACGCCTGAAGATGCCTTACAACGCGTTGATGCCGCGCTTTACTTGGCAAAAAAAAATGGTAAAAACCGCGCGCAACTGACAAACTCGTGCTCCTCGGCTTTTACGAACGTTGGTTGAGTAAGAGCGTAGCCGGCATTCACATGGTTGAACACCGAGGCGTCGCGGCCTATTCGCATCTCTGACCATACCTGTGCGGCCTCGTTTCAGGTTACCTGCAAGCCTGACAGCGCATACAGTCGCTCTACTCGTTTGTGATTGACGCACCAACCCGATTGCCGGAGCTTTAAGCTAATCATGCTGGCTCCGTAGCGCTTGTGCCGATACGCTAGGAGCAGCGCGCGAAGAGCGAACAATCAGCGCCTAGAAAGACAATGGCCGCCCAGAAGGCGGATTTCCAATCAATCCATTCCAGATGGCAGGAGCATACCTCCACCGAAGATGAGGACGGGCAGGCCGGGGAGTGGGGTTGGTGCACCGACATTGACTTGGGGCGCGCCGCCGCGTCCTGGCGATGAAGGCGGACTTGATGCACCAGAGGCGATCGATCCACCTGCGCCCCCCGCACCGGTGCTCACGCCTGATGTGCCAGATATGAAGAACCCACCTGAGGGGCCACCGATGCCGAACGAAGCACCGCCGAAACTGCCGCCGAAAACGGCCCCGCCCGATACCGTACCAACCGGACTCAATCCTCCTCCCACCCCGGTGACGATAAAGTTGGCTGCACTTTGGGCAGAAATGATCGCCGCCCGGCTCGAATCATTGGTGGCCGCCGTAATCGTCAGGAGGCCATCGACGAAGGCCAGTGTGTAATTGCCGTTCGCCGTGAGTCCGCCCGGCCTGATCGTGTAGTTGCCCGCTGCAGTAGCTCCTTGTGATGTGCCGCCGTAGGTTAGCGTGCCGGAGAGCAGCGATGCGCTATCGCCCGAGC
Organism: uncultured Propionivibrio sp.; assembly: GCF_963666255.1. Classification (NCBI taxonomy): domain Bacteria; kingdom Pseudomonadati; phylum Pseudomonadota; class Betaproteobacteria; order Rhodocyclales; family Rhodocyclaceae; genus Propionivibrio; species uncultured Propionivibrio sp. Next base: position 438,383 of record NZ_OY762655.1, read on the forward strand.
CGAAACCGCTGTAAGCGACACCATTCCCGCTCGAGTAGGGCGCGCCGTTGTAAGTCTTTGTTACGCTGTTGGCCGTTACCGTGAGCGTCGCCGGGGCAATGCTGGCGGTGGTCGTACCGCTGCCGCCAGAAAGCACGTAGTTTCCCGCGTCCGTGCTGGCGAGGCTGCTGGTGTAACTCACGCTCTTGTTTGCACCCGCGTTCTTGTCGGAGAACGTTCCGGTCTGCGCAAGGCTCACGCTGTCACCGCCGATGAGCCCGGAAAAGCTCCCGCCGGAAACTATCGCCGTCGTCGTACCGTCGTACACCTTGTTGCTGGCTGCCGTGGCGCCGGCGCTGAAGGTCAATGTGGCTTTGTTGATGGTACTGTGGGTGTTGCTGGCGTAGCTGACGTTGTAGTTGCCGCCGCTATTGCCGTCGGAGACTGAGACGCCGGAGACGGTGACGGTCTTGTTGTTGGTGCCGGCGTTCTTGTCGGAGAAGGCGAAGCTGCCGCCGGAGAGCGAGTCGGACCCGAAGAGTGTGCCGCCGGTCACGGTCGCGGCACCCGTCGCGTTGGTGGTGCCGTCGTAGGTCTTGGTGACGTCGCTGGTGCTGACGGTCAGGTTGGCCTTATTGATGGTGCTGTGGGTGTTGCTGGCGTAGCTGACGTTGTAGTTGCCGCCGCTATTGCCGTCGGAGACTGAGACGCCGGAGACGGTGACGGTCTTGTTGTTGGTGCCGGCGTTCTTGTCGGAGAAGGCGAAGCTGCCGCCGGAGAGTGAGTCGGACCCGAAGAGTGTGCCGCCGGTCACGGTCGCGGCACCCGTCGCGTTGGTGGTGCCGTCGTAGGTCTTGGTGACGTCGCTGGTGCTGACGGTCAGGTTGGCCTTATTGATGGTGCTGTGGGTGTTGCTGGCGTAGCTGACGTTGTAGTTGCCGCCGCTATTGCCGTCGGAGACTGAGACGCCGGAGACGGTGACGGTCTTGTTGTTGGTGCCGGCGTTCTTGTCGGAGAAGGCGAAGCTGCCGCCGGAGAGTGAGTCGGACCCGAAGAGTGTGCCGCCGGTCACGGTCGCGGCACCCGTCGCGTTGGTGGTGCCGTCGTAGGTCTTGGTGACGTCGCTGGTGCTGACGGTCAGGTTGGCCTTATTGATGGTGCTGTGGGTGTTGCTGGCGTAGCTGACGTTGTAGTTGCCGCCGCTATTGCCGTCGGAGACTGAGACGCCGGAGACGGTGACGGTCTTGTTGTTGGTGCCGGCGTTCTTGTCGGAGAAGGCGAAGCTGCCACCGGAGAGTGAGTCGGACCCGAAGAGTGTGCCGCCGGTCACGGTCGCGGCACCCGTCGCGTTGGTGGTGCCGTCGTAGGTCTTGGTGACGTCGCTGGTGCTGACGGTGATATTCGCGGGCGTGACGGTGAGCGTGCCGGCGACGTAGTAGATGGCATAGCCTTGCTGGGTGGAATAGAGACCAGACGGTGTTACCGCATATGAGCCCGCGTTCTTACTCGCTGTGCTGGCGGCTAGCGTACCGAGCAACTGGCCCGAATCCACTGTTTCCAGCGAGTAGTTCATCGCGCCGCTGGCGTCCGTGGTGCCGTCGAAGGCCTTGGTGGTGCCGCTGGCGCTGATCGTCAACGCCTTGAGGAAATAGGCCAGGTAAGGACGGGTATAGCCGTTGACCATATACCAGGCCCCGTTGGCCGATGCACCTTCGCCGCTGGAAGCGAAGGACCAGCCCGCTCCCGTGTAGGTCGCCGAGGCTAATGCCGACGATCCGCTTGTCGAATAGAGCGCCGAGGCGCCGCCGCCGCAGGTGACGTCGGAGGCTCCGCAGCCGACGGTGCCCTGGGCAGAGGTGTCGGCATCCCAGTAACTGTTTGATATTACGCCCGTATTGCTACCTGCGAGCCCACCTGCATTGCTGCTGCCGTTGACCCAGCCGGTGGCGTAGCTGCTCAGGATCGAACCGTAGTAGCCGAATCCGGTCCCATTCGTTCCGACCAGTCCGCCGACGGTATCGTTGCCGACCACCGAGCCAGTGGCGTAGGTGGCGCTGATAATGCCGATGTTATTGCCCACCAATCCGCCGACATAGGTCGTACCGGAGACATCGCCGGTGGCGTAGCTAGCCGACACCCGGCCGTTCCATTGGTTCATCCCCACCAGTCCGCCGGTCTGCGACTGCCCGTTGACGGCGCCGGTGGCGTAGCCGTACAGGATGAGGCCCTCGTTGTAGGCCGCCAGTCCGCCGGCCGCACCGCTGGATGCAACCGACCCGCTTGCGTAGCTGTCGCGGATGTTGCCGTAGTTCGCGCCGACCAGCCCCCCGGCATTGGTGCTGCCCGAGACCGATCCGGTCGCATGGCTGCCGACGACGTCGCCGGCATTGCTTCCCACCAGCGCGCCGACGCCGTTTCGTCCGGTTACGCTGCCACCGATCAGCCCGAGATGGGCGATGCTTGCGGCGGCGCCCACGTAGCCGAACAGGCCGACGGAATCGGTCGTGGTGCGGTTAATGACGAGACCGCTGATGGCGTGCCCGAGACCATCGAAACTACCGGTGAACTTGGTACCGCTGTCGCCGATCGGCTTGAAGCCGGCCCCGGTATTCCATCCGCTTGTGCCGCCAGCGGCAATGTCGGCGCCGAGCACGTAGCGCCCGGCGAGATTGCCGTTGTAGGCGAGGCCTTGCAGTGTGTAGTTGCCGCTGCTACTTTCGTCCCCTGCGTTGCCAAGGTCGGTAATGACGGTCCAGGCCGATTCGCTGCCAGCCCCTTGTTTGGTATAGAAGTGGTTCCCGGCACTGAGGTTTACTTTCGCGCCGCTGCCCAGAGTGTAGCCGTTGCCGTAATAGAACTTGAGCGTGCCGTTCGTGGCCGTGATATCGGCATTGACGGCGATATTGTTGCCGGCGTCCAGGGTCAACGTGTTAGCCGAAGTCCAACTGACGGCGCTGGCGACGGTGACGTTGTTGGTGGCGGATTCGGTGACGTCCGTATTGTTGTTGAGGCTCGTGGCAATCGCGCTGGCCGTGGTGCTGTCGATAGTGAGGTCGACCGGGTCGATCAGCCACGACTTGGCGCGCACGGTGGCGCCGCCCATCACCTGCATCTTCTGACCGCTGGTCTCGACAAAACCACCCTTGCCGCCCTCGGAGGAGGAAGCGTCCAGCGTACCGCCGACTTTGACCATCCCGTTATCCATGTCGGCCAGCAGTTTGATCGTTCCGGCAGACGTATCGACCGTGCGCGCCTCGATCACGCCTTCATTGTTCACCACGGCCTGAATCAGCGTATCGGCGGCCTTGGCCGTCATCAGCACCGTGCCGCCATCGGCCTGAATGAGCTGCTTGTTCTCGACTAGCGCGTTGAACGTGCCGCGGTTCACCGTTACGCTCGTCAAACCGTCACCAGCGAAATCGAGGGAGATGTCCGAACCGGCCGCCAGCGCCGCCGTACCGAGCCGGGCGACGATAGTGCCGCAATTGGCAATCTGCCCTCCCAGAAGCGCAACATAATGCCCGGACAAGCTGCCTTCGTTGGTAATGCTGCCGGCAGCACCCGCAAAGCGATAGTTGCCGTTCATGAAGTCGGCATTGGAGAGATTCTGCGTGGCTACGACCAGGCCGCCGACATTGACTTCAGCGCTCTTGCCGAAGAGAACGCCGTTGGGGTTGATCAGAAACACTTGGCCGTTGGCGACCAGATGGCCGAAGATCTGCGAGGAATCTGAACCGAGCACGCGGTTCAATGCGATGGCAGAACCGGAGGGCTGGATAAAGTTAACGGTGGCGTTGGCGCCGATATCGAAACGCGACCAGTCGATGGCGAGCTTCTGCGAACTTTGGTTGACGTTCATGACGTTGCCGCTGCTGACGATCGATGCTGCGCCGGTGGTGACGCTGCCTCCGGTCGGTAGCGCGCTGGGGTCCAGCGCCAGTGCCGGCGTTACCAGAGAGCAGGCAAACGTCGCGCAGACGATCCTTCGCCGGCCGTTCTTGCTTCTCGCCTTCGCCGTTTCCGGCGCCACGACATAGCGGCGCTCGCGTTCGTTCCACACCAAGCGATATGCACGGTTCATGGCATAGCCTCCTCTCTTCGAGCGGAGAAATGCTTGCTGCATTGTTCAAATTCGGGATGCGCCTGGTCGTTCGGCGACGGGATTGAGGCCGCGTCGGCAATAGTGCCAGTCGGAGGGGCGGTGCGCCTGATGGCAGCTTCGATGCGCGAAATGACCTCCGCCCAGTCGCCGGCGCGGACTTGTCGGAAAACCCGAACGCTGGGGTACCACGGAGTCCGTTCGACGGCGTCTTCCCAGCGCCAGTCCGGCGCGAACGGGAGCATCAGCCATACCGGTTTGCCCATGCTGGCAGCTAGGTGTGCGACCGCGGTGTCGACGGCAACAACGCCGTCCAACTGCGCGATGACGGCCGCGGTATCCGCAAAGTCTTGCAACTCAGACCCCAGATCGACCGCGTCAGGTGCCATTTCGACGAATTCTCGTTGGCGCGGCCCGACCTGCAGCGAGACCCAGTCGATACCCGGAAGGGTCAGCAGGGCGGCCAGCGCATCCTTGGGCATGGATCGATTGATGTCGTTGCTGAATTCCGGCCGCCCGGCCCAGACGACGCCGAGACGCCGCTGCCGAGGTTGCCCGATCCGACTCGCCCAGCGGAGCACATCCTCAGGAATCGCCCGCAACAGCGGAGCCTGCAGTGGCAGCACCGAGTAGTCGAGCCCCAGGAAGTGGGGGAGGCTCAGCTGCGCCACGAAACCGTCGAGCGGCAAGTCGGTGCCTAGTTCGTCGGGATTGTTGGGCATGCACATCACCTGGATGTTCGTGCCCGCAAAGTTGTGCTCGAACAGGCGGACGAGAGGCTTATGGGCCTGAAATACAACATGAGCGGCCCGCTGGGCGAGCCGACGGACCAGGGGAGAGAACTGGATGGAATCGCCGTAGCCCTGCTCGGCGTACACCATCAGCCTCTGTCCCTCCGGTGCTTGGCCGCGCCAGCGCGGGATGGGCAGGAGGCGCCGCGCATCATGGGTCGGCTCACGCTGCCAGCGCCATTCGTATTCCGTCCAGCCTTCCTCAAATTCGCCGAGCGCCAGCAGGCTCAAGGCAAGATTCCAGTGACCCAGTTGGTAGGCTGGGCGGATCTCGACAGACATGCGATGACAGGGGACAGCTTCACGCGGGAAGCCGAGGTCGGTCATCGTCTTGCCCAAGCTGGTCAGCACGTCGGCGAGCTTGTCAATCGCGCCAGTCGGAGTACCGGGAGGCAAGGGACGCTCGCCGACGAGATCGATCCCCTGCGGCACTAGCCGGGACTGGAATTGATCTGCGAAAGCAGCAAGGGCCGGGATGATGCGTCCGGCCAAGACGACGGCCTGAAATAGATACGGTATGCCGGCCCGGACGTCGCCCATCTTGCAGAGCGTTGTGCCCAGATTCGCTCTCGCCCCGTAGCGCAGTCCGTCAACGGCCAGCATCCGGCGACAGGTGTCGGCGGCTCGGGGCAGGTCGGGCAGTTCGTAGTAAACGCGGCTAAGATCGAGCATGACGTCCAGGGCCACCGGCAGCTTGCCCGCGCCTTCGAGGACAGCCGCCAAGGTTTGCAACAGCATCGGTTGGTCGGGCGCCAGCGCCACGGCCAGCCTGAGGCGGTCCTCGGCCTGGACGACGTCGTTACGCTGTGCCGCAATGATCGCCAGTTGGTGTTGGCAGAAGACCGTCAGGTGCGGGAAATCTGCCAACGCGAGGAAGGCGGCGGCGGCTTCGTCGAGGCGCCCCCGCGCGTGCAGATCGAGGGCACGTCCGAATTCGGGAACCGTCTTTCCCGCATCGGCGATCGATACAATGGCGAAAGGAGGGCTCTTGGTGTTCATGTCGTCTAGAATCGTTTGACGGCCAGCAGCCAAGCGCGTGGCGCGCGGTCTACGTCCGAAGTGGGCTGCTTGCCGTCGCGCCAGGCGATGCTCAACTGAAGGCTGAGGGTCTGTGTGCTGCAAGCAAGTCCCACTCCATAACCTGCAAGGCGGCGCACGTTGTTGGTATCGGCAGCAATCGGGCTGTGGTTGCTCTTGCCTTGCGCGCCGTCGTAGAAGAGCGTTGCTTGCCAATCGCTATTGAGCGCATAACGCAATTCGAGCTTGGCAAGCCATGCGTCGTCGCTCGAGGCCTCGCCCTGCGGATAGGCGCGCACCGCCTGTGCTCCGCCCAGAGCCATCTTCTCGGAGCTGTCCAGGTTCTTCCCGGCGGCCTGCGCCCGCAGGCTGGCGCTGAGACTGAAGTCGTCCGTCAGCCGCTGCAGGCGCGAGGCGTTCAGCGCGAGCTTGGCGTAATGGCCGGCGGTGCGATGGCCGGTTTGATCGAGCGCCAGATTCGTCTCGTCGAGTTTGAGCTTGCCCGTCACAAGCGCCAGACTGCCGCGATTCAGACCGCCGCCGCCGATGCCATCGACATGGTCCCCGGATAAGCCGAAAGTGAAGACGTCCAACTCCTTGCGGCTATAGGTGGACGTGCTGTCGATGTCGTCGTCGAGATGCTTCCGGTCGTAAGCAAGCTGTGCTTCAAGATTGGTTAGGCGCCCCCGTATAACGGGATGCAGCGCGTAGAGAGTGCCGATGGAGGCACGGCCGTGGGATTCGAGATTGACGAAATCCTTGCCGAGGCGGTAGCGCATCTCCGACCATGCCGCGCCTACCTGCGTGCCGCCAAGGCCGACGGGCAACTGCCAGGCGATCCGGCCGTAGTCCATGCCGGTGGCGGCGAGAGCGCGCACCACGAGCGAGTCGGACAAACCGGTGAGGTTACCGATCGCAAGACTCGCACCGGCGCGCCAGTCACCGATGTAGCGGTTGCCGTAATTGTCGAGTTCGACGCTGCCGCCGATGGCCGATTTGTTTGCAACTCTCACATCGAGATCGGTGGCACCGACCGAGGCGCCCGGCTTTAGCGTCGATTGGACTTCGACGCCGGGGAGGTCGGAGAGCAGCAACAGGTTTCGTTCCAGCGCGTTGTCGGTGAGTGCATCGCCTTCCCTGAGTTCGGCCAGATAACCTGCGACGCGCGCATCGGCGAGCGTGCTGCGATTCTCGACACTCAGCTTGCCGAGTCGGCCTTCCAGTACGGCGATTTCGACCACGCCATCCTTGATCTCTTGCGCGGGCAGATACGCGCGGGCGAGAAGAAAGCCGGCTGCCCGGTAATAACGGGTGATGCGCTGGGCGATCTCATTGAGTTCCGTCAGCGTCAGCTCGTGGCCGAGGGAATCGGCGACCAGCGGTTGCAGTTTGTCGTCGCGAAAGGCCTTGGCGCCGGTGATACGGAGAGCCTTGACTGCTATCATCACCGTGGCGTCGAGTTTTAATGCCGATCTTGTGGGCGTGGTCGGTAGCGCCTCGCTGCCGCCGGGTGTCGCCGCAGGCCGAGGCTTGATTTCCTGAAGGATACTGCCAGCGTCCGGCGGCGCGGCAAGCGTTTGACCAGCGCTGCCGCCGGCTAGCCCAAGCAGCAGAACGCGAATGTAGTGCAATGAACCGAAGCTTTGACGCATAGGCGAAACGGCTTTCAAGACGTCTGTGTTCGTTACAATAGCTTGCCAACGTTATATGATCGTTAGGTCGTCGGCATAGTCAGGAGCCAGTCGCCATGCTCTCAATCTCCGCTTTCGGGCCGTTCGTCGTTACCTGGAATGGCAAGGCGCTTGTGCGGCCTCTGCGGGGCAGGATGGCGGCGCTGCTCGCCTACCTTGCGGCGGAGCAGGGTTCGCATCGGCGCGCGGCCCTGATCAGTCTGTTCTGGCCAGAAGCTGAGCTGTCCGCAGCACGCCTCAATCTGCGCCAGACCCTTTTCCAGTTGCGCGCCCTGTTGAAGGAGGCAACCGGGGTCGATTTCATCGACGCCGGTCGCGACGTCGTCGGTTTTGCGCCCGCCTGTCCCGTTCGGATGACGGCGCTGGAGTTCGGCACGCCGTTGCCCGTCTGCTCCAAACACGACCCGATCCTATGTGCCGATTGCTTTGCCCGCCTGAGCGAATTGGCGCGCTATTACGTCGGGCCCTTTCTGGCCGACATGGTATTGCCAGAATGTCCGGATTTTGAGGAGTGGATGCTTTACAAGCGCGACTCACTGCACCGCCGCGCCCTCGATTTGCTGATGCGCCTCTCCGATTGCCAAGAGCAGCGCGGCGACCGGCGCGCCGCGCTGGCCAGTGCCCTGCGCTACGTTGAACTGGAGCCCTGGAGCGAGGCGGGGCATCTGCGCGCGATGCGCCTGTATGCACAGGACGGCAGGTGCGAGGCGGCACTGGCGCAATATGAGACGTGCCGCCGTGAATTGGAGCGCGAACTCGGTGTGGCGCCCTGCGCGGAATTGCAGCGATTCGCTGAGGGCCTTTGCGTCGATGGCCTGGAGCGGACAGTCTCGACGGCAGACCGGCGGCAAGTTACGGTGCTCTATTGCGAGATCAGCGCCGCCGAAGTCGAGGACCCAGAGGATGTGCTGGCTGTATCGAGCGGTCTGCAGGCGCGGTGCGCGGACATCATCCGCCGTCATGCCGGGCATATCGCGCAGGCATACAGCGGCGGTTTGCTGGCTTACTTCGGCTATCCACTGGCTCAGGAGAACGCCTCCGTTCTTGCAGTGCGCGTTGCGCGGATGCTGGCCGCCGAGGCCAGACCGGAACTGTCTGTGCGCGTCGGCGGGCACAGCGGCCTAGTCGTGACTGCGCCAGAATCACAGAGGCCCGATGCGATCGGTGCCACGTCGGGGGTCGCCATTCGTCTGCGTGAACTGGCCGAAGCCGGTGACGTGGTCGTTAGCGCCGAGACACGACGGCGGACGGCCGGATACTTCCTGTTCGCGAAGATCGGCAGGCGACGTCTGCGGGGTTCGCCGGAGCCGATGGAGGCCTTCAAGGTACTCGGCGAGACCGGGGCGCGACATCGACTTGCCGCTGCCGAGCGGCTTTCGCCCTTCACAGGGCGTACTTCGGAGTTGGCGACCTTGCTCGGAACCTGGTTGCAGGCGAGGCGCGGCAAGTGCAATGCGGCGCTCATTTCGGGCGAGGCGGGCATCGGCAAATCGCGTCTGGTCGATGCGTTGAAGCAGAGGCTCGGTGAAAGTTCGGGCATCGTGCGAGAACTGCGCTGTCTTGCCGAGACGAAGCGCTCCCCGCTACAGCCTGTTACGGCGCTTTTGGCCGAGCTTTGCGGTTTCCTTGAAGAAGACGATATAGCGACACGCTTGGCGAAACTCGATATGTTCCTGACTGCATGTGTGCCGGGCTTGGCAGAGCGCAGTCGGTCATCAATCGCGCTGGTGATGGGGCTGGCAAACGAGGATGGCCCCGCGCCGGCAGCGGCATCCGATCGATCGTTGCAGGTTGCGCTCGAATTGCTGGCAGACGTCTTCTGCTCGTTGGCGACCCGACAGCCGATGCTGTTGGTGGTCGAGGACATGCATTGGGCGGACGAGTCAACGGTCGATCTGATACGCTCGCTCGTGGAGCGCCAAGCATCCGTGCCCATGTTTGTCTTGCTCACGGCGCGGCCGCAATGGCAGCCGGCTTGGCCGGGCCTCAACCTTATGCCGCTGGTACCGCTGGGTGACGCCGAGGTGCGTGCCCTGATCGAAACAATACGCGGCGATGTTGAGCCCGGGCAACTGGCGCGCATCGTCGCTTGCGCCGAAGGCGTGCCGCTGTTCGCGGAGGAACTCGCGGCGATAGAAATAGGCGCCGGTGAGTCATTCGAATTACCGGTGAATTTGCAGGATTTGCTCATGGCACGACTCGATTCGCTTGGCCCTGCTCGCAACCTGGCGCAACTGGCGGCCACGGCGGGCCGCGAGATCAAGATGGCGATGCTCGCCGATCTGTCCGGGCTGGCACCGCAGTCGTTGTCGGAGGACATCGATTGCCTTCGCCGTTCTGGGCTCGTGCAAGAGATGGCCGATGGTCGTCTGCGGTTCAAGCATGCGCTGGTAAGGGATGCCGCCTATCGATCGCAGACACGGGCGGTGCGCCAGGCAGCACACCGGCGTGTGGCGGAAGTGCTGGAACGCAGGGGGAAATCCGCTTGGCAGAATGCGCCCGAGGTGTTGGCACAGCACTGGAGCGAGGCGGATGAGGCGATCCGCGCGGTTCCTCTGTGGCTCGCCGCGGGCCGCCGTGCGGCGTCCTGCTTCGCTCACCGCGAAGCGATCGCACATTTCGAAGCGGGCACGACGCTGCTTGTGAAACTACCGGAGAGCACGGAAAGAAATCGCTGGGAACTCGGGCTGCTACTTGGGTTGGCACAGTCGGAACAAGTTGTCTGGGGTTATGGCCGAGGCCGCTCGGCCAAGCTGCAGGCCGATGCAGAAGCGTTGCTCGACCGTGGTGGCAGTGGAGCAGACTTGTTCAGCGCCGTATGGGGGATGTGGGAAGGGGCCGGATCGCGCGTCGATCACCGCGAGGCGGTGCGGCTGGCAAGGCGCCTTGTCGCCATTGCCGAAAGCGAGCGAGCGCCGGCTTTGTTTGCGCAGGGACACTATGCGCTGGGTAACAGCCTATTCTGGTACGGTGATTTCACCGAGTCGCGCTGCCAGCTCGAGATCGCATTGGCGACATTGCCTGCCGCTGAAGGGGCGATGCTGTTGCGCGACAACTACGGGAGCATCGTCGCGGTCGGTATTCACGTCTATCTCTCCTGGGTGATTTGGCTGCAAGGCGATACAGAGCTTGGAGAAGTGCACAGCGCCGAAGCGCTGGCGATTGCGCGCGCTTCCGGTGATGCCTACAGCCTAGCGTTTGCGCTGACGTTTGCGGCAACACTGCAACGCTGGCAAGGCAATATCAAGGCAACTCTGCGACTGGCCGAAGAAGGTCGCACCGTGGCGTCGAACTGTGCGTCGGCTGTATTCGAGGCTGCCATGGGCATGACCTGTGGCTGGGCGGCAGCGATGCAGGGGGATGTTTCTGCGGTAACTGTGATAGAGCGGAGCGTCAATGCGATACACACGGCAATGAGCGCCGTGGTCGTGCCGCTCCTCGCACCTTTTGCCGAAGTACTACTGCACCGCGGCGAGTTCACCAAGGCGCTGCCGATTCTGGATGAGGCGCTGGTGCAAGTCGAGGCCAAGCAGGATCGTCATTACCTCGCGGAGCTACACCGCATGAAGGGGGTGTGCCTGCTGGCACAAGAACAGCGGGAAGCGGCGCTCGTGAGTTTCGAGGCGGCGCTGGCGGTTGCGCGTGAGCAGAGGGCAGTCGCTTTCGAGCGACGGGCGTTGGCAATGATCGTGGCAGACTGATCGCTTGGGTTGGCTGTAAGGATGATGGCGCTAGTTAGCCGTTGAGAAGCCCGGAGCAGCAGCGCCATTAGATTGGTGAGCCACAGTCGCTCGCGTCAAATCACCTCCCGCCACAACTGCCTCTGGATTGAGGATCGGCTCTTGGGTAAAGGGGCCGTACGCCCCCTGGAAGCGTGCTCCGAGTAGAGACGTCGGAATATTTCTTCAAAGCTGTACCGGCGCAAGAGGGTGAGGATTGTAGTTACAGGGCGGCGCCGATGGTTTCATGAGGATACTGAAAGCAGATGGTAAGAGATAATCTGGGTTCCTATCACATTGAGTTCGGCAGCAATCATTTGTTGTTAAAGTTTCTTTTGACTCCACACAAAAACCTACCGGTCGCCCAACGCGAGCAATGATGTCTTTCATCAACTCGAACCCTCTCGCTGGCGACAGTATTTGATGGGAATGTCAGCCGCGATGCGATTCCCGTACGAATCGTTGCTCAATCACTGTTGAACCCCATTGTTTTCCAGCGGCCTCTTCGGCAAGGACAAAGCCAACTGATTCATAAAGATGGCGGGCGGCATCCAGTCCGCCAAAAGTCCAAAGGAAAGTTTCATCGAACCGCCCGTCGATGTACTTCATCGCAGTATTGAGCAAGCGACGTCCAATGCCGGTTCCCCGCAAGCTCTCGTCAACAATGAACCAGCGTAGATGTGCGACGTTGGTTGTTGCATCGCCATCGACGACTACAGACGCCAGAGATCGCTCGTCTTCGACGTAGAGCCAGATTTCCTTATCACTGGCCGGCAACCTCTGCGCAAAATCAGCGAGTTCTGTTGCAACCTTGTTCTCGAAGAACACTCCGAATCCGGACGATTTTGCATAATATCGTGCGTGCAGGCTAGCAATGTCACCAATGCAACCCGCTATATATCCCTGGTGAATCCGATCATCTGTCGCTGGCGACGCTCGTTGTTCATTTGGGTTGTGCTCAGCAAGCGCATCCGCGTATAGCGACATGCAATGAATCAATGATTTCTGATCGTCGGGCGCTAGACGGCTAAGAGCATTTGAGACCTGGTTTGTCGCAAAGACGTCAATTCGGCTTAGTAGCTTCCTGGCGGTCTCTGTCAGAAACAAGTTTGACGAACGAGCATCGCTGCTTGCAATTTCACGGAAGACCAATCCCTGTGATTCAAGTCTCGCAACCTGCCGACTTGTGTTTGATTTGTCCAGACGAAGAATCTTCGCCAAGTCGCGTGCCTGAATACCGGGGCAGTGCCCAATCTCAATAATTGCGTGCACCGCCGACGGAGAAAGATCGCTGTCTGCTATCGACGGCCGCATGAATCCTAGTTCACGAACCAGTTTGCGGGATTGCTCGCGCAGCTTGAGGATAGCATCGTTGCTAGACTGAAAATCAGGTGAGGACATAGCCATCTGCAATCCCGAACATTAGTTGCGATTGGCAACCAATGTAATTGCGAATCGCAACTTTTTCAAGTAGTGACGATGACAGCCGATGGACTGTCTGCACAGAGAACTCTTTAATGACCGCTTTATAGCCCGACTTCCACGGGCAGAACGGCTGTCCGTGAGTTCTCGCGCCGGGTGGTCGCTCCACTCTGATACCTGTCGTTAAACGACTAATGTAATGGATGGCGGCTTTGGGCCGATTCCGGCAGTAGCCTGAAGTGGCAAGCGGTTATTGACCACCATCAGCACCTTGTATGGTAGATAATCGTCGCATTGCCGCCCGACGCAGACCGCAGGCTCACGGCCGGCAGCCGGAATTGACCATTTGGCAAGTTTATGAGTAGAGCACTCTTTCATGCGTCTGCTCTGAAGAAAGGACGACCGACTGGACGCGGCCGACGGCTCGTATTCATCGCACGTGACTGTAAGCTACCGTTTGAAGAGCAGCTCCGAACAGAAAATCCTTGCAGAGCAGGACTAGGGAGGAGCTGGGCTGGCCAGGTGCTATCATGTGCCGTGTCCTCAACTCTCCCTTGCAAAATGATGTACGACGAAAATGACCTGATCTATTCGCCTTTGCAGCAAAAATACACCGCTGAAGGCAAGACTGTTGAAGTGTGCATTTATCGCATGCCTGATACTGGATGGACTCTGGAAGTCGTAGATCAGTACAACAACTCTACTGTCTGGGACAGTGAGTTCGATACCGATCAAGAGGCCTTCGATCTATTCCTTGAAGAAGTAGACGCGGAAGGTATCGAGGCAATGATTGGCCCCGAGCCCGGATCGTCAGTGCATTGATGTAGAGAAAAACAAGAGGCAGTTATCGAAGAGTTTGAGCGTCCGAATTTTTCTTAAAGCAGCTGTCATTCAAACCCGCTGACAGGCTGCAAAGGCCGAATTCAAGACTGAAGGGGGATAATGTCAAACAGAGCTCACTATCGAGTAACCGATGTATTGATTCAACAAAAATAGTGCTGTACGTCAGACATTATCTATTAGACAAGGTGTAAATGAGGGAGAAAGTGTGAATATCAAAGACCATATATTGGAATTCGAAGGCTTCGCTAGAAGTATTCGTTCATATTGCCATATTCGCTTAGCTTACAACTCAGAAAGATCTGATTCAAAGTTCGTCGTTGTATGTTCTCAGCTCCCTAATTACCATGGAACCTCTGTCACAAACGCATTCGAAAGCGTGGCAAAAACCTTGCTAGAGGACAAGTTGCTTGGATCGAAAATCTTCGATGCTGACGTAGAAAATTGGTCAAATTGGTTGATGCAACTTGCTGTTCAAGCTCTTCCGCTACAAGCTCGTAATGAAAAATCTATTATTAGCGAATTTGTAAAGTTCCTCAAAGATCGATCTTTAAAGTCGCAACTTATTCCTTGGACAGAATTTTTCGAATACCCAAATTTTATTTGGATAGAGCGCTATCCGCCGGGCGTCGGTCTCAGAGGAGGAGTTGAAGATTTATCTAGAGTAGAGTTGACGGATGGCTCAGGAACACCCTCATGGAATCATTTCGGACCTGACGACTTGAATCAGGTTACTGGTTACAACGCCCAGGATTTGTTGTGCCCTGTCGAAGAACTTCTTCTGGCACATGAATCGTTCCTTCGTGCAGGAGCACAAAGTGATATTCCAAATCACTAGTCGTGATCCGATTGCCGAAATTGCAAAGCAGTTACCTGCTGAATATTTGGTCCATGCAAACGAAATTGCGCACTATGGACAAGACGCAACAATTCCAGAGAGAGATGTAAGTATTCTGGTTTTAAGATTGCTCTTGAGGCAATTTCCGCATCATCATTGCGTACGACGTGAGGTAAATCTAAGCGATCAAGCTTGGGGGAAGGCCAATGAAAGTCCTAAAGTTTTCTGTGACATAGCGATCTTTTGGCCGTGGGTCGAACCTAATGCTCCGATCGAAAAACGCATCGCTGCGCCACTTGAAATAAAGCTTGCCACATCGACATTCCGTGAGGTGATAGTTGATATTATGCGGCTTACAGCTCTAAGCGAGCGTCTTCAGTTACCCTCATATTTTCTGTTAATTGGTTCGGATAAAGACTTTGAATCACTTCTTGGAAATCAATTGGGTAGAGTGGTTCGAAATGCAAAAAGACCTACTAATGTCAAACGAAAGGATCTTCTCGATCTCCTCTCTGTCCAAGGAAACAATGAGGCTGAATGCAATGAAGAGAGTACGTCAAGAAAATATACTCGGTACGCCAATGTTGTGAAGTCTTTGAATGAATCAGCCTCATTCAAGATTACACGGGTGCATAACGAAATATTTAGAGGAATCCGCTTAGGAATCTGGGAAGTTGTGCACTCTGCCTTACAAACACCAGATCGTGGTCGATTTAGCTTCAGTATTTCCCCGGTTAAGGGAGAGACATCGGACAAATGAACTAGCGTTCTGGTTAAATTGGTTTGAATGAAAACGGAAAGTTCGAAGCGATAATGTCAAACAGGGAAGGGGAGGCGAGTCACGCACTTCCGCTCATCGGCCAAGGCGGCCGGTCGCTACAGAAACCAAATGCGTCCGCTAATGGCTAAGAGCTAAAACCTCGTTATGATCTGTCTATGACATCGGCAACCGACAATTATTAGCGTAGAAAACACAAACTTAAGGGACGGGGATTGGATACCGAGAAAGAAGTGAGTCAGTGTGGCCGCCCCGTTTGCAAGCAGCAGCAGGAATTGAAGTCCCAAGAATCTGACGTGACTGCAATGATTCTAGCCGCGTATACGAAGCTCCCACAGGAGGAACTCAAACGCAGGCCGCCAGATCTTCCAACCAATCTGCATCCGCAAGCCGCTGAGATGTTTATATGGATGGCGGCACACGCAGTCGACAAGATTGGCGATCAGGCCATGAATTATCTCGACTACAGCGTGCCGGTCACGGGACTCGCGCTCACCTATTGTTTGGTCGCGGTCGAGCGGTCAACAACAAAACCCGATTTCTCGAGGCCGTCGCGTCCGGATCCCTCGGTCCATGTAGCATTCGGCCGTCAGCTCATGGAAGAATTGAATCGGGAGCAACACGCACGTGTGCAACAGGGCATCTGGCAATCCTTCTTCAGCATAAAGGCAGATATCGCTCAGCTCCGGCTCACTCGGCGCCGCCGTGGTTCCGCGTTGATGATGCTGGATGCTATGGCGAAAGCGGCGTTGCTTGAGATGCTTATCGGAAGGCCGCTCTCCGAACTCTCGCTGGACGAGTTGAATTATGCGCTTGCGTCCAGCTCGGAGATGCTCCACTTTCTCACGCAATCTGATCCGCCTGGTTGGCTGAAGTTCGAGCAGGCTATGGGCGTAGATGCGGAGCGACTTGCCGCTTTGTCTGGCTTCCTCGTATTCATGGAGTTCGCCGCCGTCCAGGTAAAGCACTCCTACTGGTACGACGAGGCTAAACTGATAGAGCTGTGGGCGTTGTATATCCTTGCTTATCCGCAGTATGGCGCGATCACGGGTCAATCGATCGTGGATGCAATCACCCGCTTCAGCATGGCACCGTCAGAAGCAGCTACAACCTTGATTCACCCGCCGTTCTATCTGTTGCATGGGAAATTTCTGCGCAACCCGTGCTTTATTAGTGCGCAAGGCATGATGGCTAGCCTGTTGACCATTGCAATACGACGTCATGAGCGCGACTGGAATAACACTCTAGGATCGACGCTCGCGCGTGCCGCAGACACGCTCAGATCGCTACTACCGGTATTGGGCCGTTTGAAAGTCGCTGTCAGACGCAAGTTTCAAGGGGGCGATGTCGATCTGGCGCTGTATGACACGCAGAGCAATGAGTTGTTGATTTGCGAAGTGAAGACAGTCTACGACAAGCACAACGTGGATAGTCTGATGCATCGCTTCGAGGAAGCCAAAGTGAACGTGGACAAAGCCGCTTCACAGCTTGAGGAGACAGCGCTCGCCATCTCAGATGGCAGGCTGTCGATGGCGACCATCTTTGGCGAAAAACTTGCGGCTCCCAAGGCGGTGCACAAGGTTTTGCTTACGTGGCTTGATCCGGTGGACCTTACGATCGGCACTGAGTACGAGGAAGTCATGTGCATGAACTTTTCAATCTTTATCTGCCTCATTCATGCCAGCCACGGCAATGTGCAGGCAGTGGCCACTGCCGTGCGTGAGCTTCGCAATGTTTGGCCCGTAGCGCGGAGCAGACCATTGGATCTCGATCAGTCTGAACTAACAGCAGAACTGGAAGTTCAGACAAACCTGCTTGACCGGCGTAGCGATCTTGAGCTTCTTGACCTTTCGCCGCTGAGCAGAGAGATTATTGCCCACATGGATAGCGTCGACGAAGTCGCAGCTTCAGCGCAACCCGCATCATGGATCTCGTACTTGAATGACTCCATGCGAGTGCTACGCCCATCCACACTTTGACGCTTTATAGCTGGAGGACGGCATGCCTCAATACGCGCTACTTGAAGCTCCGTCTGTCCGTAGAGTTCGCCACCCGTTCCAAAACCGGCGTTAGGTTTTCAATGTACCCGGTGATTAGATTTCGCCCCCTCGCTCGCCTTGCTAGTGCCCTAACCACCAACAGCCGCGAGCAAGTTGGATAGACGAGGGGCGGCGGACGAGGAGTCAAAGAGGTGGGGGCATTCTCCCCCTTTTGGGCACTTGCCTTACGGCTGGATTGGCCGAATCCTCGACATACTGGCGATAATGTTAAGAAAACAGGGTAGGGGAGGAACCTGCTTCCGCTGTCGGCCAAAAGCCGACCATTGGCCTGCGGCCTGTATCAGTAAGCGATGAGTTGCTTACATGCTCAACCGAGAGCCGTTTTTGGTTGAAAAAGGGCAGCGCCCAATTTGCCCAACGATTAAGGCATGATTCGCCCCATGTTTTGCCCCCGGTCCTCACCCCATACAGAGACGATTGGAGAACGCGTTCAGATTGTCCTTCTCGGATAAGCTAAGTGCCGTGCCCCATCTGGGACGGTTTTGCGTGAGGCCAACTTTAAGCGCCTCGCAGATTAATTCAGCGCCCACCATACGTCCCACCTCAAGTGTCACAGTGTCGGATGCCTCAGATCTCGCCAGATACCAAAGGCGTGCGTGCTCCGCGGTCGGTTCAAGCTGATCTGCCATAAACAGAGCAAAGTCGCTGACTGGCACTATGCCACGTTCGCAAAGCGCCGCGCCCAATTGAACCGTTACATGAGTAATTGGCAACATCGTGCCATTGGGTAGGGTTGCGTTGGGGTCAATGCGCTGGGTTTCAAACACCGCATCCCTAATAGTCCTCCACAACGCCGTTGTGTCGACGGGCGCTAGCTGCGAAGAGTTAAGCCCTATCAGGCCCCAAGCCAAGGCGGGGTAAGCAGGGTTATCAAGGTCGCTGTGTGCCGCGTAGCTTAGATGCTCTCGCAAGTCGTAAGTGTCATACCACAGCGTCTCGAACCACTGTTTCATGTTGGGAAGTTGAGAAAGGACACGTGCGATGATAGTTGCCTCCGGCGAACTTGAAACGAGTCCGGCAGATCGTCCCGTGGCACTCACTAACCCTTCTCGTATAGCTTTCGCAAGAACTTCCGCCGCGTCGATGATGTTCTTATGGGCTTCTAAAATAGAGGATTCGCACAAAACACGATCAACTCTCCAGAGCGGTTCCTCTTGACGCACCCAGTCAAACACCGCGTTACCAAGGGGTGCAATGCGAGCGGACAACTGAACAATTAGCCTATCGCGAAGATTACGTTGTGCGGTCACGTCTACTTCGTCGCGGCCAGCTCGGCGCCGGGTATCTCTCCAGATGATTTGCTGTAGCCAAGCTCGGCCGATCCAGTTCCCATCGCAGCGTGAAAACACACTATCTAGAACACTTTCGAGCCCAATTTCTGTGGCCGACAATTCTTGGGCGTCGATCACTGCAAAGTGGGTTTCAATCGCGTCGAGCAGCATGAAAACCCCGGCGGGGCCGAGGGGTACTCCGTCGTCTGAAAAGACTCGTGGTGAAACGCGTATAAGGGACGCGATTAACTCTAGGCCAACCGGCGATAACACCTCACCGAATCCCAACTGAAACTGTGCTGGAAACCTTGCTAGCATCTCCATGTAGCGATCAGGGCAAAGGCGTGCAACAACTTGATGGGCCCAGCCGTCGCCAACAGGCATCCCGTCTCGTCTAGGCCAAATATCACGAGTTGTCAGGGGCGATGTGGCAGTCGTTTCGGCATAGCGTCGCGTCCGTTCATTAAATGGTGCGTTCCAAAGCATCTGCAGGCGCGTCCGGAGGTGTTCCAGCAGAGGGTGAGCCGCAGACGCGCCCACGAAGCGATTGCAGACGGCGGATGCCAACTCCGCATCGCTCATCTCAGCTAGCATCTGCAATTTCTCAATCGCAAAGAAAGTGCCCGGCTGGTAGATGCCAACAGCAAGCTCCAAGGCGGCTTGGCCCATGAGCCAACTTAGGTGAGAACCCAAATGCGACTGTCCCGAGCTTGTGGCGATGATCGCATTGCGCCAATCTGTTAGGTTCGCTGCTGCTAGCCGTTCCGCTAAAGTGCCGGGAGCGCCCGAGACATCCAGGGGCTCCAGCACGAACTCCCGATAGTTATCGGTCCAATTTAGCGTGCTGAGCCAAATGAGTGTGACCGCAAGAGCGTTCTCGCCATCGGGGGGAGGCTGGATAACTATGCCGCTGTTACTCATCGCCGGCTTCCTGTGGTTCGCTACCATTTGGTCGCTCGATCCATTTAGCTAGACGACGTAACTGGCGGCCTAAGGTCTGCCGTAGCGAACATGACGGCATCGGACGATTGGCCCAATAACTTTCGAAGGGTTCCGCATCGGCAAAAGCTTTGGCTAGCACTTCGCGCGTTTCGGCGGGTTCTGCAACCAATGTCATCAGGCTGATTTCTCCTTTGCCCATCTGGTTGAACGAGTGGCCTGAGTGCCAAACGACGTCGTCGATTTGCAGAAAGCGATCGTGCAAGCGGCGCTTTCTCGATACTCGAATGTCGATTTCTCCAAACTCCTGAGCCGGGTTCCGAAGCATCTGGATCTTTTCCAGCATCTGGTCACCGAACTTATCGCCGTTCGCGTCGACCTGACGGTTGAGCCCCGGGCGTGGGTTGATCAGACCACGGATAGCAACTCCTTGATAGGCTGCAGCCGTTGCAAACTCTTGTAGGTCGTCGGCGTCGAGATATGGATCTACCAATAATATTTGAGTTCGGGCTGAACCGATGAGCTTCTGGATCCACTTAACTGTCTCATCGCGATCGTGTTCGAGAAGACGCACATTGCGCCGAGCATGGGGTGCCTCTGCAGGCCGCAAAGTCCCTACACGCTCGTCGCGCGACCGCTGTAGCTCCTCAAGCTGACGGAGTGCCGTCGGATGTGGTGCCGCGGTCGGCGCAGGCTGTGGGCGTACGTGGACCGTTCGTGGTTGAGCGGATGGCGTACGCTGAGGTGGTGTAACCTCTCGTGGGCGTCCTGGATCAGCGTAGCTCACGTTGACATTACGGAAGAAGAATCCAGGCTCTTCGTGGTCGAGTAGACCGCGTCGTTCGCAAAATAGATCATGGCGAACAGCTGCAACTTGTGCCCGGGCTTCGGCCCGAAATCGACCGAAAGCATTGGGGTTCCCTACGGCGCGCCAAGCGGGGGCACCCGCACGCACCTCTTGGACAGTGAATCTTAATGCGGAGACATCAGCGCCGCGCCTTGGAGTTCCACCGACCTCAACGATTTCCCCTACCCCCGATTGCTCGGCGAGGCGAGTATGACAATAGCGGAGAAGTGGGTTTGGTGCTATCAGAACCCCTGAACCTAACCAGTCGTCATAGGCGAGCAAGTCGAAGTGAATATGCTGACGTAACCATTCCCGGGCACGAATGAAGACCTCGACCTGTGTCGAACCATCTCGCATTGCCCTAACTGGATAGGCTAGAGGCTCCATGGGTATTAGTCGATGTAATCGGGGCCTTCCGTGCCAGGCGGGTGAAAAAGGCGGATGATCTGTTAAGACGGTGAACCCGTTGTAATCAGGTTCAGGTGCCAAGCGGGGTGACGTTATTGCGAAGTTGCGACCGGGGATGACCCCGTATCCCTTCGCAAGTTGCTCATACCATGCGAGAGCATCCTTAAACGGCATAACTGTCCGACCGACGCAGATTCGATCTGAACCGAAATTGTTAGACCACCCCCCATTCACCGGCGGCGGTGGAACTGGCATCTCAGCTGGCAGAAGTTCAATAGACGAGAATAAAAGGTGATTAACTCGATCTCGAACGAGGGTAACTAGGCGGATTACTCCTACGTTGTAATCTCCCGCAACAAGTGAAGGCCATTGTCCAGTTACGTGCGTCATAACAGAAGGGTGGTTTTCTGAGTGAGTAAGCAATGGCCTAGAAGTGCGCGGGACTCGATTCGTCGTTGTCGTTCATTGTCGCGCAATCGCCGGAAGAAAGGCGATCCGACCATCACCATGGGTAACAACATACAGGCTTTTTTATATTCTTGGTCTGCGGGAAGACATAATGACCGTCGCCGCGGATGACATATTATGTCGCAAATTGACTCTCCATCCCCGCTTGAAGGAGGCTACCTGAGTTGATCGTCGTGGTTCTGTTGGCGAAAGAGTTTTTCGAGAGCCAAGTGGTCAACCGCGATTGGCATATCAATTCGGAGTTGGCCTTCTGCGGTTTCCCAAGGGATCGCCCCAAGCTGCCACATGAGCCGCTCCACATGGCGGGATAGGGCAACAAATTCCCCGACGGATACCCACAGTCCTTGGCGGTCGTACATTGCATTCAGGTCTCGCTGATAAACGTCAAGCCAAGCACGAAGGCCGTACTGCTGCAGTACTATCGAGAGGCCATCATTTTCCAATAGCTCCCTATCCAGGCCATCGATGTGACCAAGAACCGCCGATGCGCGATTCAATAGCCTTGAAATGGCCGGCATCATGATAGAGAGAAATTTATCTAGATCGCCATCAGTTCGGTAAGCAAGGCGCGCCTTGGGGATCTCCGTGAACAGACGTTCGAGTGCCGACCGCAGCAGCTCATGCAACGCGGTTTCTGCTTCTGGATAAATCCCCGCCGAGACGCGGCATGCAAAATAGGTCGAGCTAATGTCGTCAATGTACGGATACAGAAACCTATCGAGATTGTTTTGTGCTGGATAGGGTTTTAGTAGCACACCAGGTAATGATGAGTCGAACAGGTCGTTAAAGGCAACTCGGCCAAGCATGTTTGCTACCGTGTAGAGGCTAGATAGAAACGCGGCTTCGTCTTCTTGTTGATTTAATGCAGTGACCAGCCAACCCCGGCAAACCACACATGACCGAATCTGCCCTTGGCGAATGATGATCGGAGCCATTGCAACCCCGATCTCCTGAGCGCTCTCCGTCGGAGCCAACGACCGAAGATTAGGGTCACCCCGGTCCAAGTCCCGCAAAGCGCTTGCGTAATCTTCCGCGAAAATTATTCCGTCCAAGCGTTGCAACGGCATGTTACGCCCAAGAGCGCTAACCAGAACGTTAACGGTCTTTGGAACTTCCTCGGCGGTCTTCTGATTAGCGCAGGAGAAAAAGGACACTGGATAGTTTGCAGGGGCTCCAGACTTCGGTTTGGCCTCAGCGTTTTGCGTTTTGTCGTGAGGAGTGTGCAGGCTTTCCAGCGTCGTACGCACCTCAGATAACGCATGCGCTTTGGGATAGGTGCCAATGGAAGGAGCAAGTTGCTGGATGTCTTCTGTATTGCGTGAACTAACGAAGAAGGAAAAGCTGCAGGAGGCGGCAGCGAGATTGAATCCATCAATATCGAGGTTGGCTGATTGATTTGTCGTGCCAACAAGCATCCGGCTGGCTGAAAGGGGAAGGAACACTTGTTCAGGCCAGTTTTCGCCAATGAATATGGCGGGCTGGAACGAAGATGCATTGCCTGTGGTTGTCAAGATTGCAACACAGTCGGGCAGAATCAACCTATTTTCGGGAGCGTGAAGTACTTGCCAACGCAAATGCCTCAATTGTGCGACTCGGTGTTTCGGGACGAGCTCTTGCTGGAGTACTCTCGCGTGGCCGTTCTTGATGGCGGGAGCGATCAGATCTTTGTATTCGCTCAACGCGGTAGTAATGCCCTGATTCGCTACGAATAGGGAGTCGAAATTTGCACGCAAGAAGAAGTGAATGATCTTCCGAAATGATTCGTAAGGAATGGGCGCCTCTATCGCAGATTGGAATCGTTTTGTATCAGGAGATTGATTTCTTCCGTGAAAGCAGGATGAGGGTCGTTTCCATCGATCCCAATATCGTGTCTCACCTGCTCAAGGTCATCAACCCCCCCGGAAATCTCATCAAAAATTTCGTGCGCAGCATATTCAATAACGTCTCTGGTGAAAGATCCTCTTACCGCTAGGTGGACGACCAACTCGATTGCTTCGTCAGTGCTGACCGTTTCCCCATGTGCCTTTTCTCGCAACTTTTGTAGCAGGCCGGTCAGTTGTTTATTTTCGTACTCGGTAATGTGGTCATCTAGCGTCTTTTGCCCGTCGTCAGATGGCGAAGAGTAGAAGTCTCGCGCAGCTGCGACGCCTTCAGTTGAAGACAGGAAAGGAACTCGGCCGGCTCTAAAGACGTAGACTTGAATATACTTTGGCCCGTGCTCGGCTTCGAAGCCTCTCAGCAGCGATTGAGGGATGTGGTGTTGTTTTCGGCCAGACATATTAGTACCCCGTAAAGGGTTATATCTTGATCACGCTTATGGTACGCGCTTCCGTTTGTAACAATATGGCCTGATGACCGGTGGGCGTGGGTCGGGAGCACGAATCGCTGGATGAGAAAGCTTTCTCCGGTATCCAGCCTCAAATGCGTACGGGAGTGGATTAAACATTCCGGCCCCTTCGGCAAAGAAGTTGGTCCACCACTGTAGTGCTTGAGCATTTGCGGGAACTTTACCCTCGCGAATCTTTCGCATCGAGATGACAACGTTGCGATCCACTAGGAACCGTGCTGGTATGGCAAACGGTAAAGGTAACCAACCGTCACGAACTAACGCAAAAATTGTGGTCGGATTATTGAACGCCACCTTCGCCTTTAAGCTAGTCCGGCCCGGCGACGCAACTCCATCAACAATTGCATTTTCACCTTCAAGTATCAGATCAAAAGCTGCGGTGTCATCTTTTTCCAGCTGACGGATTTCTTCTGCTCCAAGCGGGTGAACGAATGTCGGAACGACCTCGATGCTCCGGCTTTTTTCGAATTCAGCGCGAAATGTAAATGGAGCCATAAGTTAGATACCCTGACAGTGTTTCCACGGATTGCCGATCCGTTTCTCGAGGCATGCTATCAATAAAAGATTTCAACTCTTGCCAGAGATCAGGATCTAGGTATCGAGTTATTCGCGGTTTGGCACGACGTGCCCGGTGCCGAGACAGGGACAAGGGGTTGCCGGCCAGGTAGCCAGCATCAACCAGCCAGGAAAACATTACATTCAGAATGATCATCGCCTGACGCTGACTTGCTGTCGAGAGCGGACCATAGAACGGGCGCCAGCGCGGATCGTCCCGCGGGTGCTTTCTGCCACCACCAGCCACCCAGCGCTCGCGCGGTTGTGGGTCAAGCAGGAATTGCTGATAGACCAGAAAATCCTCGTGGGTCAGGGAAGAGAGCGGTTTTCGCAATTGCAGTGTCGACCACAGCAGCAGCCGTTCGGCTTCCTTGCGGTAGTTATCAAAGGTGGTCTTGGTCTCGATAAAACGCGCCAACCAAGCGTGAATGGCCTGGAGATCGTTGTTGGCGGCAATCTGCGAAATACGACCGACCGCACGATTCCGACCCCGGCTACCGTCAAGATCGGCAGGAAGGACGATTTGCTCAACGGGCATCGGTGCGAGCGGCGAACCGTTCATTGTTTTGGCCTGAAAACGTGAATGGGGCTCTCAGTATTCCTGCAACTCAGATGCTACGCAATAATTCGACATTATAGTCGTAATGTCAAATATTAATCTTGAGTCGTTATATTTTCAACGGTTTACGTAGTAGTATTAATTAATCATTCCGTAACCGAGCTCAGTATGAATACCGAAACCGTTACCACGCCTGAAATGGCGGTAGAAATTGACCGGCTGCGATTAAATTTTCCCGATACACAGGATCTTTATCACGAGGTGTGTGTTCTGCTGTTCTTCAGGCATGGCATTACCCCGACCGCGAATAAGCTTTACCAACTGGTGCGCAAGGGCAGTATGTCGGCTCCCACAGAAGCCTTGCGCGCTTTCTGGGCAGAATTGCGGGAAAAAAGCCGGGTAAGGATTGAACAACCGGATCTTCCCGAAGCATTGAAGATCGCCGCCGGCGAGATGGTGTCCGCTCTATGGAACGAAGCTCGCGCGGCGGCCGAACAGCAACTAGAGTCTTTGCATCAGGACGCGGCCGAATCGATCCGTATCGCGAAAGATGCACAGCAGAATGCTGAACGGCAAACGCAATCGGTTGAGCAAGAACTCGATCAAGAGCGTCAAAACCTCCAAACATCCGAAACAAGGGTACTGCAACTCGAAAAGGCGCTATCAGGCCAACAGGCCAGCAACGACGCACTAAAGCATCAGCTCGCCAGCGCCGAGCAACAACGCCGTGCGCTCGAAATCTCGCTAGATGATGCGCGCCAGCAATTCGCATCCGAACTGGAAAAGCAGCGTGACGCGCTCAAACGTTCCGAAGAGCGCCTGGAAGGCACCGAAAAACGAGCACTCCTGGAAATTGATCGGGAGCGGCAATTGGCCTGTCGGGTACAGCAGGAACTACGACAGCTCCGGCAAACATTTCAGGAGACGCTCGAACGCCACACTGTCGAAACGGCCGGTCAGCAGAAAACGACCGCTGAACTCAGGGAACGGCTGGGAGTCGCCGACGGATTACTTCAGGCCCAAAAGGAACGCCAGGCAGAGATCGTGGCGCAACTCAACGCATTGCGAGAGCAATTGGGCACATGTAGCAGTCAAGTTGCGCTGCTCGAACAGGAACTCGCGCTTCGAAACCAGCGAATCAACGCGCTGGAAGCCGAAATTGCCGCTAAGACAGAACAATCCATTCAAGTAAAGCTGCGTTCCCAGCGAAAAAGAACTCCAACATTTAAACCTGGATAATTGTGAATCTACGTCGCCAGCGAGGTTTCTGCGCGGATACACTAAATATTGTACGATCGCAGGCAAGGTATTTTGAGTTGCCACTAAAACACGAACGACGGTAGTCAGGAGGCTGAAAATGAGGTTTTTTATCGAAGCGTCAGGAAATGCGTTCAACAATTAGTGAGGCGGACTGAGTCGTCCGCCCAAAACCTCCGATCTAATATGCGCATAATTTGTATTATGTTAAATCAAGACGCGAATCAAAAGAGCGAAAACTGAATCGGCCCTGCTATCAATTCCTCAAAACGCTGGCGGCGTTTTTCACACTCCGGACGCTTGAGACTCAGGCAATATGGACGACCAACTTCCCGATCATACCCAAGGGCCGAAATTTGCCCGGAGTTGCAGCTATACATTTGGTTACCAAACCCTAGCTAACGTCACACAGACGTGTTTCACGGCGAGTCGTAGACTGCGTTCGTTGCTTCAGCATCCCCTGCTGACAATGTTTGACCCTCCCTGACTCATCGCAATGATGAGATTTATGTCCCGTGCCATATCGGCGCGGGATTTTTTTGTCCGAGGTTCGACCAAGCGTCTTCCTTGATGACTTCGGGCGCGGGCAAAACATCGATCTGCTCCCGCATTTCCTTCCCCGCCTTGAAATGTGGAGACCATTTTGCCGACACCTGCACATCGATGCCGGTTTTGGGGTTCCTCCGCGTCCGTGGCCGAAAATGGTCAAGACTGAAGCGTCCGAATCCACGGATTTCCGCACGCACCCCTGAACCGATTCTCGAACGCCGACCCACTGCGTGCTCTGCTCTGATTCCGTGGTTGAAAAAGCCATGATTTAAAGGCAACATGCCGCCCCTTTTCGCCCCCATAATCGTTCATGATGGCTTTCAAAGACAGCACTGCCCAATTTCAGATCATCAACATCTCATTACTCGACCCGGACCCCGAGCACGCACGACGCAATGTCGCAGAGGAGAGTCTCAAAGGGCTCGTCAACTCGATCCAGAAGCTTGGGCTTATTCACCCGATCGTGGTTCGCCCCGCTGCGACAGAAGGACGTTACACGGTCATCGTCGGCGAACGCCGTCGCCAAGCAGCGATTCGTGCTGGTGAACACGTCGTACCGGTAGTGATCCGCGCATGTGCGGCGGATACAGCCCTGGAAGTCCAAGTGTTCGAGAATATCGGTTTAGGGGTCCGCGCTGCCTTGGAACCGCGCGATATGGCGAATGCCATTCAAACGATTGCCGAGCGATTTGAGACCCCGGAAGCCGCTGCCCAGCATTTTGGCCGTGCCCCGACGTGGCTCGGCCAAGCGACCGCCGCGGCCAATCTGTCCGAGAAAGTCACCGCCCTGCTCGATTCCGGGAAAATCTCCAGTACCGGAGCTGCCGTGCAACTGGAGCGGCTCACCAAGAAGAACGAAGCTCGCGCGGAAGCGCTAATTGATCAGATCGAACAACTGCCGGAAGGGGAAAAAGCTTCCAAAAAGGTGGTCGATGACGCCCTGCTGGAGGCAAGCGGACGCAGCAAAAAGGAACAAGAGACACCAGCGGAGGCTCCTGTTGTAACGACAGCCCCCATCGCGGATTCGCTTCCCGAAGCAAGCGATGTGCGGCCGCCATGGGAAGAAGCCCCGGCGCCCCAGGGCGTTTCCCCATCCGGCAGCCCTCGCACCAAGGTAAACCCGAGCAAGGTGAAACGAGTCGCCGAACTCCTCGGGCTCAGCGAGGAAAACGAAGAAGACCTTCTGGTACGGCTCATCGATGAATTTCTGGCACCCAAAGACGCTGCCTGAACCAAAAGCGCGGCGACCGCAAAATTGCGGAGGCTCCGCCGCGCACTCTTTGTCGCATGCTTTTGGGAAACGGACTCGTAACATCCGGGTCGGCCGACGAGCGAAGCTCGGCCATGGCCGACGTTTCCGGACGTATTCGGCCGTGTCAAGGTGGAACACCCTGTGGGCATTTGCAAGCTGACCGAACGACAGCACCGCAGCCATGTCCAAGCTCCTCGGCATTGACACATGTACCGGTCTTCGAACGTCAATTTGGCGCGTGCTTCCGCTTACGTCGTTGGCGAATTCAGCTAAACTTGTCGGTTGCTTGGTCTGGGAGATGAACAAGCTGACTCCGGCCAACGAATCGTGGCGCTTAGGCGATTTCATGCATAAATTTTTTGCAGTGCTCTTCTTGGGATTTTTGCCCTCTCTGGCAAACGCCGACGTTTCCGTGCGGGACGACTCCGGCTCACAGGTCCGCCTTGCGCGACCTGCCCAGCGAATCATCACACTGGCTCCCCACCTCGTTGAAACAGTATTTGCGGCGGGCGCCGGGGCACAGCTGGTCGGCACAGTCGAATACAGCTCATTCCCGGAAGATGCCAAGAAAATTCCCCGGGTCGGAGGCTATTCACGGCTCGATCTCGAAGCGGTGGTTGCACTGAAACCTGATTTGGTGGTTGCCTGGCAGAGTGGCAATTCGCCAGCGCATGTTGAAAAGCTGCGTCAATTAGGTCTGCCGATCTATATCTCGCAACCCAACCGGATCGAAGATATTGCCAGTGAAATCGAGCGTATCGGCGTATTGGCTGGAACGACCACGACGGCCAATGCGAACGCAAAATCCTTTCTCGATCGACTCGCCGGACTACGGACTCGCTATGGCGGCCGTCCGACGGTCCGTACGTTCTATCAAGTCTGGCACCGCCCACTCAAGACGATCGGACGGACACAGATCATTTCTAATGTTATTCGCATGTGCGGTGGAGAAAACGTCTTCGGCACGCTCGATGTCCTGGCGCCGGAAGTGACCGTGGAAGCCATTCTGGCGGCCAATCCCGAGGCGATCATCGCCAGTGGTATGGGCGAGGCTCGCCCCGAGTGGCTCGATGAATGGAAGTCGCGCGCCGGCTTGATGGCCGCACAGCGTCAGAATCTCTTCTTTATTCCACCCGATCTCATTCAGCGACATACCCCACGTATTCTGGAAGGTGCTGAGCTGCTGTGTCGGCACCTCGAGACTGTAAGGTCGAGGCGTGTGCCCGGAACAACTCGCTGACACCGACAACCGAACCTGATCATGCAAACCCGTCGCCGAGCGCTACTAATCCTTGCCACATTGACAGTCCTGGCATTAGCCAGCCTTACCCTTGCATTGATGCTGGGCAACATCCCGATTTCCCCACGTAACTTGCTGGCGGTTCTGTTGGGTGACGGCAATGATCTGGCAAGAGAGGTTGTGCTTAATCTCAGGTTGCCGCGTGCGCTTGCAGGACTGGGATGCGGTGGTCTGCTGGCGGTTTCGGGGGCTTTGTTGCAAGTGCTGCTGCGCAATCCATTGGCAGATCCTTACGTGCTTGGAATTTCAGGCGGTGCCAGCGTTGGCGCCCTGCTTGTCATGCTCTTCGGCGTCGCCGGCGGCATTGGCGTGAGTTCGGCGGCGTTTCTCGGCGCGTTTTGTACCATGCTCATCGTTTTCGGTCTTGCTCGCGGCGACGGGAGCTGGACGCAGGCCCGACTATTGTTGACGGGTGTCATCGTCGCTGCCGGATGTGGTGCTGCGGTTGCTTTGATGCTTTCAATTGCGCCTGACCACAAGCTGCATGGAATGCTCTTCTGGTTGATGGGCGACCTCTCACAATCCGGAGACTCCGCATTGATTCTCGGTGCTTTGGTGCTTGTCGTCCTGATTGCTTTGCCGTTCGCCCGAGAACTCAACCTGTTGGCGCGCGGGTCAGATCTCGCGCAGTCACTCGGTGTCGAAATCAGGCGTGTGCGTTTCGTCATTTATGTCCTTGCCTCCCTCGCCACGGCTGCCGCAGTCACGCAAGCAGGATCAATCGGATTTGTCGGTCTGATTATTCCCCACCTCGTCCGATTGGCCATTGGTAACGATCAGCGAGTGCTCTTGCCAGCATCGGCGCTCGCCGGGGGGAGTCTGTTGGTTGTTGCGGACACGTTGGCACGCACCGTCATCGCACCGCAACAACTGCCGGTCGGCGTTTTGACCGCGCTGATCGGCGTGCCGGTTTTCCTCTTTCTGCTCGCGCGCGACTCGCAGACGGGAAAGTAATATGAGCGCGAATGTACCGCTGTTGGAGCTTAACCACCTCGAAGTGGGGATCGGGGATCGTTGCTTTTGTCGCGATCTGAATCTCGTCCTGAAACCCGGTGAATGTCTCGCAGTTCTCGGACGCAATGGCGCTGGAAAGTCGACGTTGCTGTCGGTATTGGCCGGTCTGCGTGCGCAGAATTCCGGCGAGGTGCGAATTGCCGGGAAAACCTACGCCGAACAGGGGAGCCGCCAGGCAGCACTTGTTCGCGGATGGTTGCCACAAGCGCGTCAGGATGCTTTTGCTGCCACCGTGATGGAGACAGCCATGGCAGGGCGCCATCCGCACCTTGATCGATGGGATTGGGAATCGGAGAAGGATGTCAGCATCGTCCGCGCATCGCTGGCCGCCGTCGGCATGGCGCCTATGGAGCAACGCAATATTCTCACGTTGTCCGGAGGGGAAAGGCAGCGTGTGGCTATCGCCGCGCTGCTGGCGCAGCAGCCTCAATTACTCTTGCTCGATGAGCCAATCGCCCATCTTGACCTGAAACATCAAGTGGCCATGTTGAAACTGTTTGCCAGGGAATCACGCGAGCGCAATGCAGCAGTCGTGATGGTTCTGCACGAACCGGCATTGGCTCGACGTTTCTGCGATCGTGCATTGCTGGTCCACGGCGACGGAGATGTAGAAGAAGGAGACATCGCGAGCATGCTGACAGCTGAAAAGCTCTCCGCGTTATTTCAGTATCCACTGGCAACAACCGAATACGGCGGCTATGTCGGTTTCATCCCGCAATAGCGCGACCTCTTCCGTTCGAATGACGATGTTGCGCAAATGGGGCCAAGCGAAGTGACTCACAAAGCGATTGCCCCGCAGACACGATCGCGATCAACACCCATGCAGTTGCCAGCGATTGAAATGCGCATGGCACATGCATTCGCCTTTCTCAACAATGACAAAACCATAATCCGGCCATGAATTCTCCTTCAGCCAGTATTCCTAAGATGAAGTTCCCCGACCCGGAAATATCGATCCCGGACAATATCCAGGCGACTGTTTCCTTGGTGATTGGCGAGCGTGACAGGTACTGGGAAAAATCCCTGGTTGTGACGTTTCCAGAGCGTCGCCAGACGCTTTCCACCTATGATGGCTTGGTCGACGCGTTAGCTGTCGTCAATCATTCGGCACATCCATGCCTATGGAAAACTGTCGGACGGGAATTCATGAATGAGGATGGACGCGGCGGGAAGTCATACGTCGAGCACATCCGTAGAAAATTGGCCGATGACTTTGGCCTCGACCACGCTTCCATCACAAAAATTGCCACCGCAGTCGACATCGAAAATGTAGCGGTCGTAACCAGAATTTTTGAGCCGATTACTGTCACCGCATTGGTCACCGCGGGGGTCGAGACGAACGCCGTCAGAGCGGGCACGGACGTGGGTACCTTCATCGAGGGGCAAGAGCCCGCAGGTACGATCAACATCATCTTGCTGACTAATGCCGTGTTAAGCGTTGGCGCAATGGCGCGCGCAATGGTGACCGCAACGGAGGCAAAGACGGCGGCACTACAGGACCTGGCGATCCCGAGTTGCTACACCCCAGACGCCCAGGCAACAGGAACGGGTACCGACAGCGTGATTGTCGTATCAGGCGTCGACGGCCCTGCTATCAGTTATACCGGAGGGCATAGCCGGATCGGAGGAATGATCGGCCAGGCAGTGCGCGAAGGCGTAATCGCAGCACTCGCCAAACACGAGGCATCCGAAAGGGCAAGGACGCTCAGCATCCCGGAAATCGCGTGATTCTCGATCGCAGTCGCCTCTCGAACATCCTCATTTAGCAGTCGGCTGCGTCACAAAGCCGATTCGTGTCAATCCGGCACGCCGTGCGGCGCTCATCGTCTCGGCAACCGCCTCATAGCGGGTATTCCGGTCGGCCTGCAAATGCATTTCAGCCTTGGCATCCTGGGCGACTGCCATCCGGAATCGCCCTTCCAGCTGATCGCCGGCAACACGCTCCGCACCCACATAGACCATGCCTTTGGCATCAATAGCCACCTGCAGGTTAAGAGGCTTTTCCGGCATTGGCGTGCTCGCGGCTCTCGGCAGTTCCACCGGCACGGAATGCGTCATCAGCGGTGCCGTAATAATGAAAATGATCAGTAACACCAGCATCACGTCTACCAGCGGCGTCATGTTGATTTCTGCCGTTGGCATTTGCGTGCCCGCTGTATTGAATGAGCCGATTGCCATTTACGCCGCCTCCGAGTGTTTTCCATCCCGCAGCGGATGTACCCGCGCAGTATTGGCAACGAACGGTTTGCCCATCGTAAAGAACGCGTGCAGGTCGTGGGCAAACGCATCGAGATCGGTCAAGATGACGCGATTGACGCGAGTAAAGGCGTTGTAGGCAAAAACGGCAGGCAGCGCCACGGCCAGGCCGGCAGCGGTCATGATCAGCGCCTCGCCGACAGGCCCGGCGACACGTTCCAGCGCAGCCTGTCCGGAGATACCGATTGCAACAAGCGCATGGTAGATTCCCCAGACAGTGCCAAAGAGGCCGACGAACGGCGCCGTTGCCCCCGTCGTCGCCAACAGCGTCAATCCACTCTCCATCCCGGCCTGAGTGCACGAAAGCTGCTGCCGGAGTGTCCGTTCCATCTGTTCGGCGGGGTTGAAGCGTGAAGCGAGATGTCCGCGGGCGGCTTCGCAGTCGCTGTTACAGCTGGCGGCTTGTGCGGCCAATTGGGCGTAAGGACTGTCGCCGCCGACATCACGCAACTTCTGTATGCCTTCGGCCAAAGTCGTCGCCGACCAGAACAGGCCCACGGCGCGGGACGCCTTGTGCAGCTTCCGGTTATCCAGCACTTTCGCCAGAATCAGATACCAGCTCGCGACCGACATAAGTGCCAGCAGTATGGCGACAGAGTGGGAAATTAGATCACCGTTTTCCCACAGATGGGCGAATCCAAATACATTTTGCATCGCAGTCTCTTGCATGTCATTGCTCCAATCGGAAAGTAATGGGAACCAGCACCCAGCTTTCAACCGGTGTGCCGCCCCGCTTGGCGGGGACGAATTTCCAGGTACCCACGGTACGCTGCGCGGATTCATCGAGCCGGAGACTTCCCGACGAGGTTTTGATATCAACCTGGTCGGCAGATCCGTCCGACAAGACATGGACCCGGAGAATGGTCTTGCCCTCTTCCCCCAGTCGCCGCGACATCGACGGATAGGCAGGCGCAGGATTTCTCAGATAGTCGGCATCAAACCGCGCCTGAACCAGCGGCGAGTCGCCTGTCATACCGTTGCCAACACCGCTGCCTGCCGCCGATGGCTTCGCCTCTGCCGCAACCATGGAGGCATGGTTTGCTGCCGGCTCCGCACTGGCGGTCGTCTCAAGCACCGGTTGCGGTGCCTTTTGCGGCGTCGTCGATTCCTTCTTCTGCGGGACAGGCGGGGTGACAAGCGGCGATGGTTTTGCCCGCGAAGCCTGGGATAGCGGCATCGCCTCGATCAAGTCGACGATCAACGGTGTCTCGACAAGTTGCGGCAATGCCGTCTTGGTCAGTATCAGCACGGCGAACAGACCAATGTGCAGTCCCGCTACGACGCCAATCAACCCGGTCCGGCGCTTCGCAGAAGGACTCGACAGAACGTAGCTCATGGAAACCTCCCAATTCCTCTGGTGACTGTCACGATGGTCATCGCTCTCATCTCCTGAATGCCTCAATTAGCAGCGCTCAAGCGCAGTTTTCTGCGCCGGGCATTGAATCCAACCCCGCTTAAGACCAGCACTGCGAAGCCCGTCAGCGCCCAGTTACGTACTTCTGGCGTCATGTTGCCGAGTCGCCGGGTTTGTTCCTCAACCTCAAACCCTTCAACCTTCGATACGCTTTTCCCCTTTGTGTTGGCAGCCGGTTCGTTCGCAGGAGGAGCCTCCTGACTTGCAGGCGTCGTCGCGGTGTCTGTTGCTCCCGACACCATTGCGGAATTGGTTGCCGAAAGCGCAGATTGACGACCAAGGTTGGGAGCCGGCGTCGATTCGGCATCCGACATTGCCCTTCGATCCTGCGCCTCTGCGAGCGCCGTGATTTCCGGACTGCTGCATGTGTTGGCATCACAGGCAACCCCGGCCTCCGCGATCACTTCACGATTTACCTTGTCCAGATGGGCTTTGACCTCGGGATCGGCCTTCCAGTACCCCTTGTTGATCGCAACCAGCATCTTGTCGACCAATGCCTGATACGCCAGCAGGTTCCTGGCCTCGCGGAATTTCTCCTTGATGCCCAGGTTGTTCCGGTCGGTCACGTAGGTTTCGTACAGTTCCTGCCACTTCGCACCATCGACTGCCTCCGGCACGGTGACCTGCCACCCCCACAGGTTGTCGGCCACCGTTTTGATATAGCGGGCACCGCCATAGCCTTCCTGCAGCATCGATTTGACCCACTCCGGATTGGTGTAACGAGTCCGCATCTCGCGGCCCATGTACTTGTCCAGAGTTTCGTGCTTTCCGGCGGCAGGATTCGCGAGGTTCAGGACATGGGTTTCAGGCGTCTGTCCATTGACCTGTCGAATCGCCATTGCCGAACCGCCCATGTAGTCATAGAGATCGTCGTTATCAAGCGTTGCGAAGAGGTTGCTCGACCGGGCGATGACGGTTGCTTTGGCACCCTTGAGCGCCATTTTGAAGATGTTCACCGCCAGGTCCTTGCCTCCAGGGCGATCCCCCCAATAACCCTGGCCAAACAGATGACCTAGGCGATTGAAATACACGTCGGCAATTTCGCCTTCGTTCTTCCAGGTATTGCTGGCGTCAACCACACGGGAGACACCTGTGCCATAGGCGCCAGGCGGTTCCGTAAAGATGCGCACGGCCGCCATTCTCGCTGCGTCGGTAACGTTCACGCCCTTCTCTTCGAGCGCCTTTTGCGTCGCCCTCACATTTTCCCGAATCGGGTTATCATCCTCTTCCAGATCCTTGACCTTGCTTACCGCATCGTCCAGCAGCAGCATGATGTTCGGCAACGTGTCGCGATAAAGTCCGGACGGGGTCATCGTGATGTCGACACGAGGCCTTCCGAGTTCCTTGCGAGGAATCACTTCAAGCCCCGACACGCGACCGCGCTCGTTCCAGACGGGCCTGACGCCCATAAGTGCGAGGATTTCGGCTTCGGTGACGCCCTCGTGGTTCATCGTCTCGGTGCTCCACAAAGTGAATGCCAGACGATCTGGGTATTGTCCGTGGCGCTTGCGATAATCGGAGACGAATTGCTCAGCGAGTTTTTTCCCCTGCAACCAGATGCCCGGCGAAGGGAGCCGGGTCGGGTCGAAGCCATAGAGATTGCGCCCGGTCGGCAACGAGTCCGGATTACGAATCGGATCCCCTCCCGGCCCCGCCGCAATATATCGACCGCCCAAGCCAGCGGTCAGCGCATTGAGTTCTTCAGCCGCACTTCTCTCCATGAGCACCGACAACTCCTCCTTGCGACGCTCAAGCACGTCAGGCGGTAATTCTCCGGCCATCGACAACATTGCCTCGGCCGTTGTTAGCCGGAGGGCCTTTTCCGGCGCGACACCGAACGTGTGCAGACCGTACGGGGCCTGGCTGTTGCTGACCTCCTCGAAATACTCGTCGAGCTTCTCGACATCCTCCTCGTCCTTCACCGCCTTGATCCCGATATCCTTGAGCACGCCGGTCTTGCGCGCTTGCTGGTCGATTTCGACAAGTTTGGCTGCCGCCGTTGATTTGCTCTTTTGCGCCGCAACCTCGTAATCACCGATCAATGCCTTGAGCAGCTTGAGTTCCTGATTCAAGCTGGCCTTGTCAAATGGCGGCGTCATATAGGAGATGGTGGCTGCCAGTCCGCGACGCTTGGCTTGCAGCCCCTCTCCGATGTCATCGACGACATACGGATAGAACTGCGGGACATCGCCCATCAATGCCTCGCCCGGATCGGCGGGCGTATAGCCGATTTCCTTGCCCGAGAGCCATTCATGCGTACCATGCGTCCCCACGTGCACCAACGCATGCGCCTTGAATCCCTTTTGCAGCCAGAGATAGAAGGCCAAGTATTGATGATGCGGCGGCAAGACGACATCGTGGAACATCTTGTCCGGATCGCCTTCCCACCCCCGCGTCGGTTGTGGCGCAAAGACGAGATTACCGAAACGCTGCGCCGGAAAGACAAAATAAGGAGTCCCCTTTGGGTCTTTCCAGACCATCACTTTCGATTTCTCCGGCTCGCCCCATGCCTTGATCATTGCCGTACGCAGTTTCACCGGCTGGCCTTCCAGCCAACGGCGATACTCGGAAATGGGCAGCAACATCGCGTTGCCGCTCCGCACCAGTTTCTCCAGGGCGCCGCGTGACCAGTTGCCGACGTTGGTGCCATGATTGCGCAACAATTCCAGCATCGCATCTTCGCTGGCCGGACGTCCCTGCGTGCTGTAGCCATCACGCTCCAAACGCGTGAGAATCTGCCAGAGCGAACGTGGCATCACGTTGAGATACGCGGCTCCGACATTCTCCTTGC
Organism: uncultured Propionivibrio sp.; assembly: GCF_963666255.1. Taxonomy (NCBI): domain Bacteria; kingdom Pseudomonadati; phylum Pseudomonadota; class Betaproteobacteria; order Rhodocyclales; family Rhodocyclaceae; genus Propionivibrio; species uncultured Propionivibrio sp. The sequence continues at coordinate 474,844 of NZ_OY762655.1, forward strand.
CCGCTGGATAGTTGTAGTAAATGATCGCGACGCGCTTGTTCGGGTTCAGTTCGTAGCGTAATGCCGTGAACTTTTTGATCCGATCAGCGAGTCGCTCGATACGCTCGGCAATCGGTACCTCTGCGATATATTCCAGACCGCTGTCCCGATCCCGACGTCGCTCCTTGGCCGCCACAACCGTTGGCGCCACGGCCCCTGCGAACTCTGGAAGCGCAACCTGCCACGACCGTTCCGTGTGCGACAGCCCGATGGGGGAGTCTTCCCATTCTTTCTGGCTCAGGCTCTGCAACGAGATCGCGTTAACCATCGGCACATCCAGTTGCTTCATCACCGGGATGCTGCGTTCCGGCGTGTTCCCCAGCTTTGCAGCCAGTCCGACCAGCGCTGCGACGCGCGATTTCCCGTTGCGATCGATGAAATACTTCTGCGCCGGAATCTCCGACGGATAGCCGAATGCCGCGACGACGTTGAACCCGCGAGCTTCCAAAGCGGCAAACATGCTCATCAGGAGTTCGGAACGCCCGGACTGTGCAACAGGCCGATGAAACAAGATGCCAACCCAGGGATGGTCGCCCACCTCCGGCCGACGCTTCACGTAATCGGCCGCATAGTCCTCAAAATTCGAAAATGTCTTGCCATTGACCGGATTCCATAAGCCGCTCATGGGAAACGCAACGACTTCTCCGTACTGTACTGGCAGCCCGAAATCACGCGACAGAACCCGCTTGATCATCGAGGACAGGTTATCGATCCCGCCAGCCTGCGCGTAAGCCCTTAGCGCGTCGTCCTGGACGAATCCGGCTTTTCTCTCGACTTCTTCGAACGATGAGCCGATGGCATAAGCTTTTGCCCCGCGTGCGCTCATTTTCCTGATTGCCGGGGTCACGGCTTCGGCGATCTCTCTTCCCATGTTGTAAATCAACGCAACGTCGGCGCCGGCGAGCGTTTTCAGATCGCGATCTTGAAGTTGTGTGAAGGGAAGGATGTGAAATTTGACCTCTTTCAACGCCGCTTCCTGGCGTAACTGTTTGATTGCTTCCAAGGCCGCCGGCGTCGACGGGTCGCCAGGAATGATCGCCATCGAAAGCGGTTTCGCGCAGGCAAAGCCGGACAGCGCACAGCCAAGGAAACCCAGGAGCACTCGGCAGAATACGGCGATCAGGCTGTCGCGCCACGCCGTCTCCCGCCTCCGATCATTCGGGGACATAGACGACCCTTCCATCGGGAAGTTTGTAGGCGGTGCCCAGACGCTGACCCTTGCCGGACAGCTTCTGGTCAGTCACTTTCGATACTTTGATTTCCTTGCCCTTCTTGGTGATGATCTCCATATCGCCACTGGCATTCTTTTTCATCATCGTGACCTCGGACGTTGGATCAAGGAGGTCCATCATGTTGTAAGCCATGAACAGAGCGATCATCATCGACACGATGAAAACAATGCTGGCGTCGAACAGGTTAGCCACCCCCGCAATCGGGTCTTCAAGCGGCTCCCCTCCGAAAGGGGCGTGCCTACGCTGTGACAGCAAGCGCATCGCCCGTCCCCTCTTCCTGGTGATGTGACTCGTGTTGGCGTGGCTTGATACGGGCAATCGCCAGTTCTGCCGCATGCGCCATTTCGCGCACGTCCTCGCGAGCCCATCGTTCGCGGACGAGGGCAACCAGGTAGGCAAGCACCCCAGCCCCAAGACCGGCGACGGTTGCGGTGAAGGCGGTCACCATGCTGCCGGCCATCTTGGGGATATTCCCTTCAGCGAGAGCTGCCAGGGAAATCCCCATCGGTATTAGCGTCCCCATCAGACCGAGTGCCGGGCCGACCTTGATGACGAAACGTACCCGGTCGAGACTACGGGAGAGGCCCAATTCGGTTGCCTGCAACAGACGTTCGACCTCAATTTCCAGTCGCTGCGGCGACATCTTGCACTCATAGCGAAGGCGATCGAGCGCCAAGCCAAACATCTCACGATCGTCAAAACGATGCCGCCATCTTTGCCATCCCTCGAATAGCGTCATCCCGAGTTGAAGCGGGGTGTAACACACAAGGAATGCGCAGCCCGCGATAACGGGAAAGTAAAGAGCGGTCGCGACTTCGTACAACAACTGTTCGATCAGATGAACACTATCCATAGTCACCTCTTTCAAGAGAGGGAGGCACCGAGACGACTCCCGGCGCCTTCTCTGTACGTTTCCATCGAACGGTCACCCGTTCGACAACCAGGCCTTACTTGTAGTCGTAACGAATACCGGCGTAGAAATTCCGTCCCTGACCCGGATAGTTCCAGTACATCTCGTTCTTGCCATCGAACAGGTTGTTGATCTCTGCACGCAAGGTCAGCGTTCCGTTGCTATTGCGGAGTTCGACCAGTTCCTTTTCGAGGCTCAGGTTAGCCACGGTGCCGGAGGGACGCTGGATGTACGGACTGCCTGTCCGGCTGTAGTCCTTGGTCAGGACCGTGCCATAGGTGTTGGCACTCAGGCGGCTCTTCAGTTTGTATCCCGGATTGGCATAATCCACCCCGTAACTGAACATCCATTCCGGCGTGTTGGCCAGGATGTCGGTCGTGCTGCCGTTGTACTGATAGAACTGGCTCGAATCGGTCGTCTTGCGCGTGCCCAACCAGGTAAAGCTGCCGTACGGTGTCAGACTCCAACGCTTCCCGAATGCTTTCCCCAGGTCATAACGCAAACTGCCTTCCATGCCCGCCAATGTCGCTGCCTTGATGTTCTGCCATTGGTAGGACAGTGGCATTCCTGTCACTGCCATGCCAACGATCTTGTTTTCATAGCTGGAGTGGAAATACGTCAAACTGGCCGCCAGGGATTTCCAATCAAAATCGGCGCCTATTTCCCAGGTCTTGCCCTTTTCCGGTTGCAGATTCGGATTCGCGTTGTAATAGGGAGAACTGCCGCCGACCTGACGCGGGGACGGCATCTTGAAGCCTTCGGCGTAGTTGGTACGCAGCTTCAGTCCTTCGACCGGCAACCAGGCCACGCCGTAAGATCCGCCGAAGTGGCTATCCGTGTAGTCAGACCCGCTTACCGACGTATTCGTGTATTTGTCATAGCGGCCACCAACGGAGAAGATCAATCGCTCATCGAGCAAACGGAGTTTGCTGGAGAAATACGCACCGTGATCTGCCATCGTCGGCTTCGCCGGCGCATTGCTCGCATAGTTGTGATACTCCAGCGAATCGATACCGACCGAGAGCGACCACAAGGAGCCGTTGTAGCCGGCCTGGCCGTTCAACATCTGCGTTTCGATAAAATTCGTATACGGCGGGGTTGAGGTCTTGTATTGATTGTCTTCACGTCCTGTGGTGTAACTCGCTGACCAGTCATAGACTTTGTCATCGGTGCTTCCGGTGTAGCTCAGCGTGGTGTTTTCGGACGTCTTCCGATACGAATTGTAGGTTGAGGACGGGGTGTTGCTGCCGGCGGAACGGATATAGCCCGTCGGCAAATTCGACGCTACGTCTCCTTGGTAGTGGCTGAGTCCGACACGGTGATTTTTTGCGATGGCATAGCCCAAATCGAAGGTTCCCATCGTGTTGTGGTCTGTGTCGGTGTGATACCACTTCCCGAATTCAGACGTTGAAATATCGTTGCGCGTGAAATTGGTAAGTCCAAGGGCGAAGTCGAGGTTGCCGACGGCGCCACCCGCAGCCATCTTCTCCCGGACCAGGCCGTTGCTTCCGGCACCGAGTTCGATGGATGCGTAGGGCTTGTTTGCCGTCCCCTTTTTGGTGATGACGTTAATGACGCCACCCAGTGCAGACGAGCCATATTGCACAGCAGACGGTCCGCGAATGATCTCGACCCGCTCAACGTTGGCCAAGCCCATGAAGCCAAGGTTGGCGCTGCCAACGCGACGTCCGTTAATGAGCATGAGCACCGTATTCTCCGGCTCATTCATCATCGTGAGGGTGCCATAACCGCGCATTTGCACCCCGCTGGAATCCCCTGTCGTCACAACCATCAACCCTTGCTGAGTCATCAGATCGGCAAGCGTCGATGCCGTAGATGCTTTGATGTCCGCCTCGTTGATGATCGTCACGTTGCTGCTCAATTCCCGCTTCGCTTCTTGCGTACGATTGGCGGTAACGACCATCTCGCGCATGCCGGCATCCTCGGCAACGACGGCTCCGGAAAACGTCAATGCAACGGGAATGGCTGCAAAAATAAATCTCTTGCTCATGCTTTTGTTGGCTCCTGTGTTGAATTCGAGAAAACTGCTTTTCAGATACGTGACCTTCAGTCCCTTACCTCTGAGAAACCTTGCTCGCCGTCCCAATCGACATAGAACAGACGTGATTGGGGAGCGCTGAAGGAGAAGAGACGTTTGCCCTCAACAGAGACAGCACTCTGTCCCTGGGAAAAATCAAGTTCAGGTTCTTTCCCGGTACGATTGACGGCAATAAATGGCAGGCCGGTTTCACGCGAGCGCGTTTCCCAATAATTCTTGGGGCCGAGTTCTCCCGCAGGAGGCCAGTTCGCCGGCGACAGCAGGATGGCTGCGCCTTGCTCGCGATATTGCGCAGCAAGACCCGGTTTGTACGCATCAGCGCAAATCAACACGCCGACGGGAATTCCATCGACGGACATACGCTTGTTCTGGGCGCCCGGGGTAGACCAGGCTTCCGCCGAACCATGAACGGCCTGTTTGCGATACGTCCCCTGAATCGTGCCTTGGCGATCAATGACGACGACGCTGTTGTACAACCTGGCGGTTTTTGGATCTCTCTCGGCGAAGCCGACGAATAATGCGATTCGATTGTCACGGGCAATTGCTGCCAACGTCGAAACCCAAGTACCGGGGAATGGTTCGATCCAGTCGGTACCAATCCGTTTGGCAAAGTAATAGCCCGTCTCTGCCAGTTCCGGGGTGATAACCCAATCGGCACCGTGGGCGACGGCGTCCTGAATCCCCTCTTCAATTCGCCTGCGATTCCCGGCGACATCTCCAGGAACAGCCTCCATGTGCAACAACCCCAGGCGAATCGTATTCGGCGTTTTGGCAATCGCCGCTGCTTTCCCCGCAAACCGTTTTGTGCCGGGCAGGAAAAATCCATTTTGCTTACCCAGGGACTCAACCACAGCCTCGTAGGTTGCTTTGCCGACAAGTTCGCCGAGTCGGCTATGCCCCCCAGCATAGGTCGCTTTCGGCCCGGTCGAACCGGAAACGATGATCACGCTGTCTGTGCCGGTTCCGGTGGCTTGCACTGCGGGGCTATAAGTACTCGGTACTCTGAGGTCTTCGAGCGCCGCCGTCTTGCCTTCAGTCACCGTCACGATCGCACGGGCCATCGCACCGTCGGTCAGGCGTGCGTTCGTCAGCACCATGATGTTGATGGTGCCATGCGGCTTTGAATCGGCCTCCTGCCCTTCGATGTAAGAACTCTCGTCTACACCCGTCCGTATGGCATTGCTTTTTGCCCCGGCCGTTGCCAGGACGGTGACCGTCAGCGGGCCGTATTCCTTGGTTACCACCGCGAGGTTGTCCATGTCGGCGGCCGTCGCCATCCTGGCGATCTCTGACTTGTCGAATTTCAACGAATCCGCCAGTTTCTGGTGAATGTGATCGAGATAAACCTTGCCGCCGCGTCCGTCCTGGTTCAGGAACGCCTTGCTCACCTTGATCCAGAGCAACGGATGCGCCGAGTGATTTACAGCAGCGCGCGCTTCGACAATCCCGTCGGATGTCGATAATGAACGGCGGCGTTCGGGAAACGAAACGACGAGCGATTTTTCCCAGTAACCATCTCGTTCTGCGCGGATCACTTGCGCTTGCGCCTGGAGATTGGCGGGTATTGCGATATCCGACGCGGATGCCGGAGTGGTCATCGCCAACGACAACTGAACGAGCACGAAACCGAGTATTGAAACCGCCCTCCTCGGCAAAGGGAAAAGGGTGTCGCCTCGACCACGTTGGCTGTCATGTCGAGTGAAAGGGCTCCGCTGGTTCCGGCGACATTGATCGGCGATACGGAACGGACGGTTATCCGCGTCCTGTCCCGTGTCGGAAGAAACCGTATCGTCTGTGGTGTGGCGTAAGTGGCCAGCGAGCAACTCCACGAGCCGTGAAATCACCCAAGAACGCAAGCACTTATCGATACCAACCTGTCGATGATGCATGATCAAACACTCCTGTTTGACCTGCCGAGAGGCTGGCGGAAAGGAGAATGGGAAGGCGCGAAACCTCTGTTCCCGAATTCTCCGACCGCCCTCCGCACCCCACAGAAGGTCAATCAATCTGTCACCCTGGGCGGGTGACACCAACAACAGGCCGGTTTACGGGCTCGCAAGTCGCTCTTTCGAACGGATGTTTCGCCTTCCCAGGAGGCCCGCAGCGACGTTTCCGACACCACGTAACGTACCCAGTGACTGATTGCTCATCGAGCAATCCTGAAACACCTACACTCACTTACCGTTGCGGGGGCAGCCGAGGCTTGGCGGTCGATAACCACGCACCTCGTTCCCGTTTAACGCTCCACCTTCACAGCAGAGACGCACCTGTTGCAACGAATTAGCTTTATTGCCGGGACGACTCGAAACGATCGAACAGTCCCTTACAACTCACACTCCTCTTACTGTTTCTCTCCCGCTGACTTGGCTTGCCTTTCCTTGAACAGCTTTTCTCGGGCCACGCCCACACCAATGAAATAGCCGATAAAGCCGGCGCCTATCGCAGCCTGCAAGGCAAACAACAATGAGGCGATCTCTTCGCTGGCGGGTTCGAGCAACGGCTCAAACCATGGTTCATAGTCGGGAGCGATCTCGCCGATCATGTCCTTGGCCTTGTCGTCGGCTCCGCCAAACAGCTTGATTTCCGGCGCTCCATCGATGGCTTCGGGCTTTTGCACCATCCAGAAAGGGATGATCGCCAACACGACCACCATCAACAGCATCATCAGGTTCTTGCTCTTGCTCATGACTGCGCTCCCAATTCACGCGCGAAGCCCATATCGCTGAGCTCTCTTGGATTGAATCGTGCCAAGGCGTTGAAGATCAGCACCGTCAGCAAGCCTTCGCTGATGGCCAGCGGGATTTGCGTAATGGCGAAGATTCCGGCGAACTTGGCCAGCGATGCGACAAAACCACCGACGGGATCGGGAAAGGCGAGCGCCAGTTGCACCGATGTCGTGACGTAAGTCATCAAATCACCAAGACAGGCCGCGAAGAAAACACCGACGGCCAGCGAGGCTCCCAGCATCCGGGCGAGCTTGTAAATTGCCCAGGCCACAAAAGGTCCGACGATAGCCATGGAAAAAACATTGGCTCCCAGCGTTGTCAAACCACCATGCGCGAGCAGCAGTGCTTGAAATAGCAGGACAACGAGGCCGACAGGCGCCATCGCGGCTGGACCGAACAGCAGTGCGCCGAGTCCCGTCCCCGTCGGATGGGAGCAACTGCCGGTCACAGAAGGCAGTTTGAGGGCTGAAAGCACGAAAGCGAAAGCAGTGCCAACGCCGAGCAACATGCGTTGCTCAGGGTTGTTGGCGATCTGCTTCTTGATCGACGAAATGCCCCAGGCAACAAATGGCAGGGAGACGACACTCCAGCCAATGGCATGCTCGACGGGTAGAAAACCTTCCATAATATGCACGATTCACCTCTTTTCTCGAATACTGCTCGGGAAAAAGGGAATCAGATCGGAAGATGGGCTATCAATAGCGTCGACAACAAAAACACTACCGGCAGCGAATCGTCAGAACCTCACCCATCACCCCGAGGATTGGCACCACATTCGTTCCAGGCCGGTCTTCTGGCTCGCCTTCATCCTCCTCCGGCGCCTTCCCATGCGAAAACGTCGCACAGTGGCATATTGCCGGACTCGTCAGGCTTACAGCAGCGGGGGGCTGCACCGGAATTGTCATCGAGCTAATCGAAGACGCCACCGGTTTCCCGTTTAACCCCGATCCGCGGCTGCGGAGCAGGGGCACCTAAAACTGAAAAAGAGTTTAATGAGAAATATTCCCACTGACAATGTGGTTAACCACAATCATGATTCGTTCCGTGCATCTCCTCTCTCCGACGCGCACCACGAGTCCATTCGACTTCAGTCACCTGAAATAACCGTAATCGATGCCATTGAAGCCAGCGAGGGAGGCATCCCGGTGCCAGACGGACAGGCTACCTGGACTGTCAGAAGTAGCCAGGCAAGCGCTTGATCCTTGTCCGGACTCCGGTGGCGCGACAATGCTGAATTACTTCCCGGGATTTTCCGGGATCACATCAGGATGCTGGCGCCGTCTTTGGTCGAATGGAGTTCCGGAATCGGGCCGAATATTGCCAGGAGCGTCAGATCGCTTTCAATGTCAAAAAACGAGTGTTCGGCGGTTGCTTTGACATACAGGATCGTACCCGGCCCTACTTCTTGCTCATTCGATTCAACGCGAACTCTGGCTTTGCCTTCAACCACCAGATACACCTCGTCTTCCAGATGAGGGGCTTGCATGTCTTTGGAGCCCGCAGGTAATCGATAGATCGCGCAGGACATTTGATCCGCTCGCAAAAACTCGAAAAATCTCGGTTCGCTTCCTGCCACCTTGGCTTGGAGCGCTTCGAGACTAAATGTCTTCCACATGGCCCTTCACTCCCAAATAGATGTTTTCCGGAAAAAACTTGCCAAGCACTCGGTCAGCGGTGCTCAGGACGAAACACGCTACCGTTCTTCTTGATTCTTGTCACCACAATCGTGATCTGTCATGAGACATGAATGGGTTGCAGACCTCGACAGCGCAGAACGCAAAAGGCCGGAATTCCCGCCTGCCAGTCACTGCAACCGCCGCGCTTGCGTCGCTACAGCACTCCAATTGACCGCAATCGATTCGGGATGGCATTCGATCGTCAACCATTCTGCCAGGGTGTCTTCAAGCGTCTGGCGCAACGAGGCGCTGATGGCATCGGTATCGGAGAGCACAAGCGCCTCAAGATGGGCGAGCAAGGCAGAGGCCTTGCCGGTCGTCACGCCGCAGATGGAAAAAGATGAAAGCAAGGCGATGATTGCCGCCAGTCTCAACTCGATTGGCATGGACTCGGCATGTATTTCGTTGCGCATGCGCACCCTCCTTTATTCGACGTCGATCGACGCATCATTCAGCGAGGTCTGTCCGGACGACAAACGAGCGAGCGCAATGGCGAATCCGGACACCCCTGCCCCCTTGAAGAGCAGACACGGCTTGCTTTTGCGCTTGCACTGCCGCTTCACCTGGTAGTAGGCCGAATGACTGACGCAATCGGTTGGACACAGTACCGCATCGGCGCTGTCGATCATGTCCGGCAACCGGGAAATCGACTCCTCAACTCCACCGTCATGATGGATCAGGCGGACACCGAGGCGTTTCGCCAGCGCCCGATATTGGGAAAGCAGCGAGAGACGGCCACCGACATAGAGCACGCATTGATGGCTGCCGAACAGTTCACACGAGGAGCACTGCTTGTCACACGCTTCCTCGCCGCCGGCGTCGGCGGCATCGAGCATATGCTGCAAGGCGTTGCGTTCGATCGAGAGAAGATCGCGTTCGCGCGCCAGCGAGGCGGATTCAAGTCGAGCCTCCTTCAGGCTTTTCTCAAAGCCCCAGGCGCGCTGTGCTTGCGTCACCAAGGCTTCGTTGGCTTGCCGCAGGGAGATCATTTTCTGCGTGAGTTCGATCATCACCAGGCCAGACTCGAAGGCGTCCAGACGCTGGCGCAGGCGGGATATCTCGCTCTGGCTGGCCAGCAGATTGCTCTGCTCATCCGCCAGCGCCTGCGATCGTTCGCGAAGTTGGGCCTCCCGGATGGCCTCTCGGGTCTTCAGCGCTTCCAACCGGGCGTTCAGGTCGGCGTTCTCCTTTTCGAGTCGTGACAGTCTGCGACTGTCGGCGGCCAGGCCGGCCCCGCATTGATGCGAAAGCATGTGGATATCGGAAAATACCCGCTGCTCCGATTCGATGCCGAGCGCCGGATGCGTCACGGTTGCCCACAATGCGCCGGCCACTTCGCCGCGCAGACGGTATTCCCGCCAAAGCGCCATGACCTCGCTATCTGTGCGTGCCTTTTCAAAGGCCAGGCATTGAACCCGGTATTTCTTGTCGAGATGCCGGTGGATTGCCTCCGAGATCGGAGCCCGCTCCCTCACCCGATTGACAGCGGCAACATGCATCTCATACGCGTTGCGCGTATCGATCGAAGCGATGAATCGCGACAGATACTTCTTCAGTTCATCGATCGACAGGCAGGTACCGACGACTGGGCAGTGATGCTTCTCGTCCAGTTCCCAGATTTTCCGTCGACGGCGCGATACCGTCGCGGCAACGACCGGGCTGGAAATCGTCGGCTCCGCGTCATCGACGGCGTTGAAAAGCGAAAAGGGCGAAGCCGGGCGCGGCGGAATGGGCGGCAGCTTCATTTCAAGCCTCGCCGTATCGACGCCTCCACCTTCTCTGCCCAATCGACGACCGCGCCCGCATGAACAGGCGTCGGCCGGGCGTCGAGATCATCGAGCAATTCGACCCATTGCGAAGCCTGCGTGCGCAGATGCTCTTCCGTGCCGGTATCCGATGCCAACTGTTCAAACAACATGGCAGCAAGGGATGCGGAACGACGGCATCGATGCTCCAGATAACGCGACAAATGCGCCAGCGCCCCGGCAAGGACGAGCGACGTATGCGACGCGCTGATATGGCTTCTGCTTCCCATGGATTTCTCCCGCGAAAATGAGACGGAACACCTGCGGCTGCATATGCCGCGAAACGGCCATGGAAAACCACTCCAGGCCTCGGGCAAATGCAACTTCGCCTCATTCTATTGAGAATCATTCTCAATATCAAGCGAGAGATTTTGTACGAACAATCCGCACTGGCAGTCCGTGGCTCGCTAACTGCCGGACGAATCGGATAAAGCCTCCTTCTTGGCGCCATCGGGTATCGTTAGAGGTGCGCCTCCGGTGCTATTCCCGGCGGTGCCTTCACGGATATGCTCAAGCTATTGAGTATTCTCATCATAAACGGTGATTTCACTGACCTTTTGACAGAAGCTTAGAGCTAGCGGCAAGTCAAGCTTCAGCTCTTCGGCCAGAACGGACGATAATCTACCTGACAGGCAAAGGCGGCAATACAGCGGATTACTGCCGCAAAGAGCGGGGATCGAGCCTGCGATAACAAACTCATGGTGCCGAGGAGAATGCAACGGCTTCACCGTAAATTCTTGTCTTCTGGCGCCGGCCAGAAGCGTACGGCAAGTGCGGCCAGGGCGGAGATCGCCGCCATACTTGTCACGGCACTCCACCCCCATTGAGCCAGCAGGGTACTGCCAAGTGCTGAACCTGCGGCCATGCCGATGAACATGCTCACAAACAGAACGGCATTCAGACGACTGCGAGCGCCGGGGTCGATACCATAAACGATCGATTGGTGCGCAATCAGTGTGGTTTGGATTCCGAGGTCGAAACCGATGGTGCCGATGCCGAGAAGCCAAAGTTGAGCAGTCGCAGACAGGAACGGGGAAAGGCAGAGTATCGCGAAGGAAAGCGCAGTCACCCCGGCGCCTAGGCGAGTCACAAGTTCTGGCCCGCGGCGGTCGGCCAGATGGCCAGCCACGGGGGCTGCCAAGGCACCGACAGCGCCGGCAAGGCCAAACGCACCGGCCACTGCACTTCCCATGTGGAATGGTTCGGCATGCAGCATAACGGCTAGCGTGGACCAAAATGCACTGAAGCCTACGGACAACAAGCCCTGGGACAAGGCCGCCCGGCGCAGGGTGGCATGGCGACGCAGGAGACTGAGCAGCGATCCCAGCAATGCTGGATAAGTCATGGTGGCGGTCGGTGAAAAGTGCGGTAAGCCACGCCACACCGCAACGCCGATAATGGCCACGCCAACAGCCGCAAGGACAAACATTGAGCGCCAGCCGAAATGCTCGGCAACAAAACCGCTGACAACCCGGGAAAGCAGAATGCCAAGGAGCAGACCTGTCATCACTGTACCGACAACTTTTCCGCGTCGAGATGCATGTGCCAGGGTTGCTGCTGCAGGAACAATGTCTTGAGCAACGGTGGCACTCAATCCAATTGCCAGACTGGCCGCTAGCAATATGCCAAGGGATGGCGCCACGGCAGCCGCTAGCAGGGATACCACCAGCAGGGCCGCTTTAATGAGAATGATCGTGCGGCGATCGTGACGGTCACCCAATGGAGCAAGCAGCAGAATACCCGCGGCGTAGCCTAGCTGGGTCAGCGTTGGCACGAGGCCGATATCCAGTGCGCTGACGCCAATGTCCGCCGCCAGAATGCCGAGCATCGGTTGGCTGTAGTAAAGAGAGGCTACGGATAATCCGGCTCCAGTGGCCAACAAGCTGACCAAAGAAGCTGCCATTGGTTTATCGGCACTTGATGAGGCCGAGGTATTCAGAGAAGAAGACGACATGACAGGACTCCAAAGGGGGGGGGGGAGTGTGGGACACCTCCTATTCTCCTGATACATGAATTTTGTTGTAGTAGCCTAATATAAAGAACTGTTATACGCTTAGTGTATGGAAAAATTGTCGATTGGCTCTGATCGCCTAGACCTGCTGGAAACATTTGTCCGAATCGTTGAGGCGGGCAGCCTCTCTGCAGCCGCCCAGCAACAAGGTACTACCCAGCCGACTGTCAGCCGGCGCTTGCAGCAACTTGAACGAATCATGGGGCTACGATTGTTGCAACGTTCTACGCATGCCATGAAGCTCACAGAGGATGGCGAGCGTTGTTATGGACATGCCAAGGAGTTGCTGGAGCGCTGGCATGCCATTGAATCGGACTTGCGAGGAATCCAGGATTTGCCTCGCGGCAACCTACGGGTCTTGGTGCCATCGGTGTTCGGCCAGCAACAACTGATTCCCCCATTGGTCGAATTTCTAACCAATCATCCCGATGTGTCTGTGGAGTGGCTATTGCACGATCGTATGCCAGATTTCATCGCAGAGAGCATCGATTGCGCTATTCGAATCGGTGCCGTTGATACGCCAGGATTGGTCGCCATCCGCTTGGCTGAATTACCCAGAATTGTCGTAGCAGCACCTAGCATCTTGGGAGGCCGGCCGCCCCCTTCGGACCCGGTAGCGTTGGCTCAATTGCCATGGATTGCGCTTAATACGTTTTACCGCGAGGAGGTGGTGTTACGCCATGTACAGCTTGGAGAAACTCAACGATTTGCGATCCATCCCCGTTTATCAACCGATCATCTTCATGCGCTCTGTAATGCTGCACTGGCCGGTTTGGGGGTCGGTATCGCTTCTGCCTGGGCGGTTGCCGATGCACTGGGCGACGGACGATTGATCCAACTTGCTCCTGAGTGGTCTGCGCCGCCCTTACCGATTTCGCTGGTGTATCCCCCCGCTCGTTTTCGCCCGGCTCGTTTGAGGGCGTTCATTCAGGTGATGCGGGATTACCTTCCTCAAGTGCCTGGAGTCCGATTGCCGGGTTCTCCTCACGATCTACTCAACCGGAACCGTGATCGAGCAGAACAAGGTTGAAAAAAGTTTCGCATGCGAAGCCAAGGTCGAACGATAACGAGCAATCGCGCGACCTGGCACCGCAACCTGCGTCTTCAAGTAAAGATCCGAACACGCTTCTGAGGACTAAAGTCGATAGGCTCGAACGATCTTCTGCATTTCCGTCGAAAGATTATCGAGATCCTTGGCGACTTTGGCACTGTTGTCAGCCGCCGCACTGCTCTCCTCGGACATCTGCGCAATACGCTCGACTTGTTGCGCGATCGTTGTCATTGCCGAAGCTTGTTCGCGAATGGCTGATGAAATTTCCTGGACCATTTCCACCGCATTTCGACTTCCAACGCCGATCTGGTTAATCGCGTCGTTCGCCTTGTTGGCTGAATCGACGCCCTTGCCGACTTCCGTGACGACGTTTTCCATCCGAACGGCCACTTCATCGGCACCGACCCTCATGGATTCGATCGTTTGAGATATCTCCTGCGTCGAAATTGAGGTTCGCTCGGCCAGCTTGCGCACTTCGTCGGCAACAACCGCAAATCCGCGCCCTTGCTCTCCTGCGCGGGCCGCTTCAATCGCAGCATTGAGCGCCAGCAAGTTGGTTTGGTCAGCCACTTCCTTGATGACCGCGACAACACTGGAAATTCTCTGGCTGTTTTCGACCAATTCACGAATCCGGTCAGCGGCCTCGTGGACGGTCGTCGAAATCTTGTTGATGTCGCTTACCGTCTTACCAATGACGGCCTCACCGGATGCAGCAAGATCTCCAGATTCACTTGAAATACGATCTGCTTCATGCGCGCGATCACCAACGTGGTTGATGCTAACCGTCATTTGTTCAACCGTCGCCGCCATGGCCGAAGCCGATTCACTTTGCTGATGCGATGCAATAGCGACCTGCCCCGATGTCGTTGCCATTTCATTGGCAGAATGGGCCACAGACGCCGAACGATCCAGGATAGTTTTGAGATTCCCCTGCAATTTGTCGAGCAGCCGATTCAATGCCTGTGCCGTAAGACCGATTTCGTCCTCGCGCAGTACTTTTACGCGTTGGGTAAAGTCAAGGTTCGCTTCCACCTGAGATACGCTGTCCCGGATCAGGTTCAGCGAACCACGGATATTGGTAAGCATGGAGTAACCCAACGCTGCTACGACCAGAAATGCCAGCACGGTGACAACGATAGACAGTTTGATGGCAGAGGATACGGAGGCAACGACCTCGGTGGCGTAAGCATTCGCCATATTTTCATTAAAGGCGACGTGCTTATCCATGGCTTCCGTCGCCGCCAAAGCAACTGAACGCATTTCGCCGCGCACGAGTGCCATGGCCGCCGCCGTTTCGTTCTTTCTTGAAATAGGAAGCAAGCGCTGCTGGAGCATGTTTATATAGTTTGAAAGCGTTTGCTTATCGGATTCGAGCAGTTTTTTGTCTTCGTCGTTCGACAGCATTCCCTCATATTTCTTGAGTTCGTCATTCATCACACCAACGGCTTTCTCAAGAATTCTCTCGACCTCTGCCATGCCCGCATCATCGGTTGTAAGTACGTGAGCATAGGCATTGATACGAACTTGTTGGAATGCGCTTCGAGCATTTCCTAACGTCTTGATACTCGCCAAACTGTCGTCACGAACCTGGGTGACGCCCCTTTGTGCGTTCATTGCGGTTGCAAGCCCGATGACGCCAACGACGGTCAGCGCGATCAGCGAAATAGTGATCAAGAGAATAAGTCGTTTGGCGATAGTGATATTTTTCATTTGTCAGATTCCTTCGCTTAAAAATAAACGTCATCGGCGAATCTTTAGAGTCCCTGCAAAACTGGCGTGCAATATTCCTGATGATGCATCTTGCAAGAACTCGTACCTATAAACCGCTAGATGGAAGCGGTTTTACACAACATCGTGCCCATCTTGTCATGTAAACATGACGTAACGGAATTGTAATTCATTTTGAATATTTTCCACACAAATCAGCTTTCTCTATCCTGTTTGCATCCAGGAGGCCTTGGACGCTGACCAATAAGGCCGTGCGTTATAAGTTAGAGTGACAATGTGCCGCTCAATAGCCTGATTGTGCGAACAGTCAGGTGGCATAAAGGGTCGATTGCATCGGGCGCGCCAAATGGTCCGGGAATACATGCTCGGACCACCATCAATAAGCTGTCTCGGCGTGCGGCGACAGAGTTCGGAACCAGAATCAACACGTATTTGCTTCCTGAGGAGACACCATGCTGAAAGTTCTCGGTCGGTCCAATTCGATCAACGTCAAGAAAGTTCTCTGGCTTTGTCATGAACTCGGCTTGGCATACGAGCATGTCGAATGGGGCAAGGAAGGACTGCCGCTCAAATCCGACGATTTCCTCGCACTCAATCCCAATGCCAAGGTGCCTGTGATCGTGGATGATGGCTTCGTCCTTTGGGAGTCGAACACGATTTGTCGTTACCTGGCCGGGTGCCAGCAGCGAATCGACCTCTTGCCGAGCGACATTCGCCAACGCGCTCGGGTCGAGCAATGGATGGACTGGCAGGCTACCGAACTCAACAATGCCTGGCGTTACGCTTTCATGGGCCTTGTGCGCAAGAGCCCTGAGTATCGGGATGCGCAGGAAATCGCAAAGAGTATCGAGAGTTGGAACCACCACATTCGAATCCTGGACCAGGCCGTGGCACAGACTGGCGCGTTCGTCACTGGAGAGGCATTTACCTTGGCCGATATCGTGCTGGGCGTTGCTGTACACCGCTGGTTCATGTCGCCCATCGAACGCTTCGACCTGCCGCATGTGGCGGCCTATTACGAACGACTAGCGCAGCGACCGGGTTATCTCCTCCACGGCCGTAACAGCGTGCCGTAGCAGTTACGCTCACAAATATAGCGGGAGACAGAACGATGCTTGATCTTTATTAATGGACGACGCCAAATGGCCACAAGATCACGATCTTGACGGAGGAAGCTCAGCTTCTCTATGCAAACCACCTCGTGAAATTTCTGGCAGCAAATCGTTGTGTTCCTTGCAAAATCTAACAAATTCTTCGGTGGTCGCACTCATTCCCTTTGAAAGATACATCGTTCCAAATTCTTCAAACAGTCTGGGGCCCGGGATATTGAGAGGTACAAGGGTTCCGTCTTGCAACTCCCTTTGAATCCCCCAGTCCGGCAGAAAAGCAACGCCAAATCCCACAGCGGTCATTGCGCTGATCAGATGAGTGTCGTTAGATTGAAGAACTACCGGCGGAGAGACGCCAAGATTGCTGAAATAGTAATCGGTACCGTCGCCATCAACGTGCTCGAAGGCAAGGTGGACCACGGCCGGATCGGTGAATCAGCCGGTTATGCTCCTGACGTCTTGCAGCGCTTCCTCGATCAAAGCCTGTGCGGGCGCGCGACGCCCGATTGTGCCGGCGTGCCCATGCAACGCGCGCCGATCGATCGTGCGATCGGGATCATTGCCGATCTGCCGGGCGTCAATAGTGTCGGTGGAACACTGTCGCCGGGCGGTCCGATCGGCACCAGCGACCTGACCCTCGATGCCACCGCCGATCCGGATCGCGTCTGGACCATCGGCGTCGACAATTTCGGCAACCGCTACATCGGTCGCGACCGCGTCAGTACGGGCGTGCGGATGAACAACCCGACGGGGATCGGCGACCGTCTGATCGCCGACCTGATCACTTCAGGTCGAGGCATGAGCAACGGCTACCTCGAATACAGCCTGCCGATCGGTTACGCCGGCTGGCGGACCGGCTTGAGCGCCACCCACTCCGTCTACAAACTTGGGGCGCCCTTCGACCTCACCGATTCGCACGGCAAGGCCGACATCCTCTCGCCCTACCTCGCCTACCCGCTCATCCGCAGCCAGGATAAAAATCTCTATTTTCGCGGCAGCTACAGCGCCAAATGGTTGGAAGACGATGTGCTCGACAGCGCTTTCAAGAAGCGCGAGCATGCATTCTCGCTCGGACTCAATGGCGACACGGTCGACGGCCTCTTAGGTGGCGGCGCCAACGGTTATGCCCTCAGCTACGGTCGCGGCCGCATCACGCTTGCCGGCACCGCTTCTCCTGCCGGCGTTCCCAACAACTCGGGCGATTTCGACAAGATCAACTACAGCCTTTGGCGTGACCAGACCCTGGGCTATTTCAACAGTTCCACGACCCGTTTGAGCCTGTACGGGGCGTTGCGCGGGCAAAGCGCCAACCGCAATCTGGACTCCGTCGAGAAGTTCACCTTGGGCGGACCCGGTGGCGTGCGGGCCTATCCGGTCGGAGAAGCGATCGGCGACGAAGGCAAACTGGCCACGCTGGAACTGCGTTACTCGACCAGCGTCACGGCCTTCGGCGGCAGCAACCTGACCCTGGCGCTGTTCCGCGACCAGGGCTGGCTGACGGTGAACCATCGCCCGTGGGCAGGCTACACCGGCCCTGCAACCCGCCAGCTGCACGGCAATGGCGTCGGCATCGAGTTTTCGCGACGCAACGCCTTCGCCTGGAAGCTGGTATGGGCGGTTCGCGATCGTGGCGGCGAGCTGCCCACCTCGGACGACACCAACCGCAACCGCTTCTGGCTGCAAGGAAGCCTCATCTTCTGATTTCCCCCGAAGATCTGGCGATCTCCCACGTATCGAGGGAGTACGCTCATGAGCGCCAATCGTTATCGGTTCGTCTTCATTCGGCACGTCGGTAGTCCTGTTCGTGCTTCCGTAATGTCGTCATCGCGGGGGCATGGCAATGCGGCCCTGATCGTGGCCAGGCCGGGTTTTTGCCGCGTATCCCTGCGTCCTCTGGCAGTGGCGCTGGCTCTCGCTTTCGCCGGCGGCGGGCTGGCGGCACCGCCCCTGCCGGTCGGCGGACAGGTTGTCGGCGGATCAGGCAGCATCAGCCAGAGTGGCACGACACTGACGGTGCAACAGAACAGCGCCCGCCTGTCGGCCAACTGGCAGAGTTTCGACATTGCTGCGGGGCACAGCGTCGTCTTTATCCAGCCCTCGGCGAATGCGGTGGCGCTGAACCGGGTGCTGGGCGGCAGTCGTTCGGAAATTTACGGCAATCTCAGCGCCAACGGGCAGGTCTTCCTGATCAATCCCAATGGCGTGCTGTTCCGCAAGACGGCGGAAGTCAATGTCGGTAGCTTGCTGGCGACGACGCGAGACATCTCGGACACCGACTTCATGGCCGGCCGGTATCGCTTCACCGATACCGGCGGCAAGGGAGACGTGGTCAACCAGGGCAATCTCAAGGCGGTCGACGGCGGCTTTGTCGTGTTGGCTGGAACGCGGGTATCGAACGAGGGAACGATCAGCGCGACGGGAGGGACGGTGGCGCTGGCGGCGGGCGAGACGATCGCGCTGGATCTGGACAGTGGCGGCCAGCTCAAGGTCAGGGTGGACGGTGCGGTGCTTCAGGCACTGACCGAAAACCGCGGGCTGATCGAAGCCGACGGCGGCCAGGTATTCCTGACCGCACGCGGCAAGGATATGCTGCAAAGCAGCGCGATCAACCTCACGGGCGTCATCCGTGCGCGCGGCATTCGCGAGAAGAACGGCGTGGTGGTGCTCGATGGCGGGGACGACGGCGCCGTGTTGGTCGACGGCGGCCGCATCGATGTCTCGAGCGACACCGGGCATGGCGGCACGGCGGTGGTGTCCGGTCGCCTCATCGGCGTCGTCGATGGCGCGCTGATTGATGCCGCCGGGCGCGACGGCGGCGGCCGCGTCATCATCGGCGGCGATCTGCTCGGCAAGGTATCGGAGATTCTGTCGGTACGATTGGCCGATCGCACGGTGGTCGATGGCAGCGCCCGCATCCGGATCGGCGCAGCGCTTGGCGACGGCGGCTTCGTCGAAACCTCCGGCCGCTGCGTCGCCATCGACGGCACGATTGACGGGGCTTCCGCGGGCACCGCCGGTCGCTGGCTGATCGATCCGCTGAACGTCACCATTGGCGCGGCCGATGCCAACGGGTCCTGGTCGGGCGGTGCGCCGAACATATTTACGCCGAGCGCGACCGGCTCGACGGTCTCGGCCGCGTCGATCCAGACCGCCTTGAATGCCGGCACGGCGGTGGAAGTCACCACCGGCAGCACCGGTTCGGAAGCCGGCGACATCACGCTTTTGAGCAGCATTACCAAGACGGCCGGCGGTGACACCTCGCTGACGCTGACTGCTGCCGGCAGCATCAATACCAACGGAGGCATCAACGTGACGAGCGGCCAGCTCGCGACGACCTTCAACGCCAATGGCGGCACTATTTCGGGGAGCGGCGGCATCAACACCAACGGGGGCCTGCTCACCTTGAATGCTGCGTCGGGCTTCGGCATTCTGAACAGCGTCATTTCCGGCACCGGCGGCTTGAGGAAAACCGGTGCCGGCACGCAAGTCATCATGGTTGGTTTCTATACCGGCGCGACGACGGTCAATGCCGGGACCTTGCAGGTGGGGTTCGGCGCCTCGGGCAATTCGATTTCGGCGGCGTCAGCGGTGACGGTCGATGCCGGTGCGACGATGGCATGGAACAGTGCTAACAATTCAACTCCCGTCACCATCGGCAACGCCTTGAGCGGTGCCGGCACAGTGCTGTTGAAAGGGTCAAACAATTCGTCACACACGGGATACAGCACTTATTCACTCACCGGCAACAACGCCGGTTTTAGCGGCACACTGGTACTCAACAGCGCCATGCTGGCGGGCGTCACGGCGCAAAGCCAGTTGGGGACGGCCGCGATCGATGTGCAGACGAATTCGACGCTTGGACTGACCGGCGCGACGATCGCCAACGCGATTACCGTCGAGAATGGCGCCGGTTGGTATGCATCCAATGGATACGTCTATGGCGCCCTTCGGCTTGAAGGCAACAATACGCTCAATGGCAACATCATCACCCGGCAGACCGGGCCGACGTTGGGTGATGTTAGTGGCGCCAACACCACGGTCGGCAGTTATGGCGGCGGCAACAGCACGATCAATGGCGTGATTTCGGGGCCGGGCGGCTTTTCAATGAGCCATGCGACAGGCGGCGACGACACGACGAAGGCAACGACAAACATCACGCTGGCCGGCAACCAGTCGAACACCTATGGCGGCAAGACAGTGGTGGATGGGCAAGGCGGTGTTATCAGCCTGATCCTTGCCAAGACCGGCGGCGCCGTCGCCATTCCTGGCGGCACCACCGTGCAGATGGGCAATCGATCCGACACCGCTGGAGGGGCCAATCTGCGCATGGGGGCCGACAATCAGTTCGGCCCGGGTGTCGTGTTGAATATGGTGGGATCCGCCTGGGGCGTCAACGTCGATCTTCTCGGCACTTCGCAGACTCTGGCGGGCATTACCGGCGGCACGGCAAGCGCGCTCGCCCCAGGCTTTATCGAGAACCAGGGCGTCGACAATGTCGTGCCGGCGGGCAAGGTCTACGACGGTCTGCTGGCGGCAAGCGGATCAACGCTCTCAGCCAGCGTGACGGGCGGACTGGTCAACGACGACACGGCAAGTTTGAATACCGCCGGTCAGTCGCTGGCTTTCGACAGCGCGCACGCCGGCGAACGGACCATTAACGTCACCGGCGTATCGACGGTATCGGTCATCGGTGGCGGGGCCGGACTCAAGGACGGTACGGCAGGCAATGCGACGGCCGGTCAAACCGCCGACTACAGCTTCATATCGCCATCGGTGGCTTCGGCAACGGCGACGATCTCGCCAAAGCCCCTGGCGGCGACAACGACGATCTCTGCAGTGGATAAGGTTTATGACGGCACCACGCTGGCGACGGGATCCAGCTTCACAAGCAGCGTGACAAGCGGACTGATCAACGGCGATACGGCGGTGCTGAACACCACCGGTCAGTCGCTGGCTTTCGACAGTGCGCACGCCGGCAGCAGGACCGTTGGCGCCACCGGTACCGCAGTACTGGGACCGGTGACAGGCATGGGATCCGGAGCCAGGGACGGTAGTTCACCGGGCAATGAGGTGGCCGGCCAAAACAGCGACTACAACCTGATGCCCTTCGTGTGCACACCGGCAACGGCAAGCATCACGCCCAAGACCCTGACGCTCACTGGCGCATCGATCAGCGGCGCCGACAAGACGTATGACGGACTCGTCGCCGCAACCGGGTCGACGCTTGTAACGGGAACGGTGACGGGGTTTGTCGGAGCCGACACCGGCGCTGCCGATCCAGGCGCCCTGTCGCTGGTCTTCAATAGCGAGCACGTTACGGCGGCGACCACCATTTCAGCAACAGGTAACGTTGATTACACGCTCAACGGTGCTGCCCGCGGGACCGGTAGTGGCACATCCGTGGGTAACGAGGTGGCCGGCTTGCGCAGCGACTATAGCTTTACACCACCGCCCATAGCCCCCGTGGCCGGCAATATCACGCCAAGAGGAATTGCCGCGGTAACTGGCATTACGGCCGAGGACAAGCGTTTCGACGCGAGTACTGCGGCGATCTTGAACACGTCCGGCGCCAGTTTCTCCGGCATGGTAGCGGGCGACGCCCTGACCGTCTCCACAGCAACCGGAGACTTTGACACCGCCTCGCCGGGAACGAACAAGACCGTCTCCATTGTCGGCATCGCGCTGGGCGGCGCCAGTGCCAGCGATTACCGTTTGCTCGATACGACGGCGACAACGTTTGCCGATATTCTGCCAACCCCCGTTGCCAGCGTCGAAACGATCACTTCGTCCATCACACCCACCAGTGCGGTCATCGGCCTGGCATTAGGCCAGAATGTCGCAGCACCGGTCGACACCGCGCTGGTCGTGGTTCCGGCAATCAAAGAAGGGCCTGCGGCGAGCGGAACACAATACCGGATCACGGTGACCGAAAGTGCGGAATCGAAACCTTTGCTGTTAGCGAACGATGCAATCGGGCAATCCGGCCATCTGCGTTGTGTCGGCGGTGCTTTGCGGGTCCCGAATAATGTTCGTCAGACGGTCGCGCCGTGTACATCGGGCGGAGAATGATAGGAGCAGCCCGGAAAATCTGGCACCTGAATAAGTGACATTTTTTCACCACCATCGTCAACGCTAAGAAGCCCGGAAAACCGGGCTTCTTTAATTCAGCTATTTCGACGATCTCTCCAAACAAGCATGCGAAGACCTGCCCCATAATACGTATCGGATTGAATTATTCCGATAACTCCACAATTAAAACGCGTTGCGGGGAAAAATAAGGATGTTAGTGAATTTCTTCTTTTCTTAAGGACGGAAGCATTAAAACATCAATGCCTTCGTCGCGAAGATTCTCGAATTCCTCAAACGTTGCCTCGCCGCGAATAGCCCGCACCGGCGACTCG
The DNA here is from genome assembly GCF_963666255.1 of uncultured Propionivibrio sp. NCBI lineage: Bacteria > Pseudomonadati > Pseudomonadota > Betaproteobacteria > Rhodocyclales > Rhodocyclaceae > Propionivibrio > uncultured Propionivibrio sp. The sequence continues at coordinate 497,591 of NZ_OY762655.1, forward strand.
CTGTAGTGAATACGCCTGGCTTCCTCGGAAAAATGGCTGCCGACATCCTCTGTATTCGCGATTACCGCCGAAATGACTTTCGAGAGCAATGCAAGCATGTCTTCCTGGCTTGCCTTTTCGCCATGCTCGACGCCAGGTGCTGATGCTGATTTGCGAGAAACATGTACGGCCGAAGGAATACGCCGTATATCGCTGGATCCGCAATGCGGGCAGGAAATCAGCCCTTTTTCGAGCTGATCTTCGTAGTTCTCCTGGGATTGAAACCAACCTTCAAAGGTATGCCCAAGATCACAGGTTAAATCAAAAATAATCATCGAGTGTATTTCAAGTGTTCGGTATTGGTGCCCGGAACCGGGATCGAACCGGTACAGCCGCAAGGCCGAGAGATTTTAAGTCTCTTGTGTCTACCAATTTCACCATCCGGGCGTGTAAATCAACGGCCAGAGCCTTGTTTTGTAACAAAAATGGCCAATAAACTCACTCGAGTTGATGCCTGCCAAACCGCCATTTTACCACAGGCCTCAGCACGGACGACGGACCTGCGCCCTGCTCCGCCATGTCGAATAATCGGCCGTATTATGCAATTACGGTATTCAGGAGAATGGTTGCAATATTGCAAATATGGATATTTGACAGATTTGATTTAAACAGTAAAGTTGAATCGTTGTTTACCTGTCCGGAGATACAAATGACGATTTCTTATAAGGAAGCGCTGGAGAATTTCAAGAAAGCGGAAGAGGCTTTGGAAAACGCCCGATTGGCTGAATTGAAAACCATCATCGGCGATATCAAGGCAAAAATTGCGGAATACAACCTTAGCGCAGAAGATCTTGGATTCCGTTCTGGTGCGAAAAAAGCCGGTATCGTGAAAAAAGGCACGCCTAAATTCGCCAATCCCGCCAATTCCAACGACACGTGGAGTGGCAAGGGGCGTAAGCCTGCGTGGGTTGTTCAGCACCTTGCCAAGGGGCGCTCCATCGATGAATTGCTGATATCGAAATAATCGCCGCCTTGGTTTTCGTTTGACGAAAATGCAAAAAGGGAAAGTGCCAGAGCACTTTCCCTTTTTTGTTGGAGCGGGAGACGAGTCTCGAACTCGCGACCTCAACCTTGGCAAGGTTGCGCTCTACCAACTGAGCTACTCCCGCGATAAATCTGGAGGCGCGAGCCGGAGTCGAACCGACCTACACGGATTTGCAATCCGGTGCATAACCGCTTTGCTATCGCGCCCTACGGCAACCTTTTTACAGGTGTCGCAAAACAAAAAAGCCCGAAGGCTTTTCCATAAAAACTGGAGCGGGAGACGAGTCTCGAACTCGCGACCTCAACCTTGGCAAGGTTGCGCTCTACCAACTGAGCTACTCCCGCGTGAAGCGAGTGCGCATTATATAGCCTGGCGTCGGGAAGTCAAGCCATCTGCACACAAAAGGCGAGCTAGCGACTTTCCGAAAGGTGCGGCCATGCCATTCGCAAGTAGTACGCCATCGACCAGAGCGTCAGTATTGCGGCAACCACCATCAACCAGGTTCCCCAGAAACGAGTGTCGAGTCCGGCGACCGGAGCGTGATAGAGCAACAGCGGAATCGATACCATCTGCGCCATGGTCTTGATTTTTCCGATCATTGAAACGGCCACGCTTTTTCTTGCGCCAATTTCAGCCATCCATTCACGCAACGCCGAAATCGTTATTTCCCGTCCAATGATGATGATGGCGAAAATTGCATCGACACGATCAAGCCACACCAGAATGATCAATGCTGCGGCGACCATCAACTTATCGGCAACGGGGTCCAGGAACGCGCCAAAAGCGGAGGTTTCGTTCCAGCGCCGGGCAAGATAACCGTCGAGCCAGTCGGTCGCTGCCGCGATGACGAAGATCACTGTCGCCGCCAGATCGCGGCCGGCCGGCTGAACCCAGGGCAACGGCACGTAATACACGGCAACCATGAGAGGAATCAGGAGGATCCGCAACCATGTCAGAAAAATGGGAAGATTGAATGGCATCAGTGAAGCGCCTTGTAAATACGTTCCGCCAACTCACGACTGATGCCCTGAATCGTCGAAATCTGCTCAATTCCAGCACTCCGGAGTCCTTGCAGACTACCGAAGTGCGCCAATAATGCCTTGCGTCTTCTAGGCCCGACGCCGCCGATCTCATCCAGCAGCGAGCCCTGACGACTCTTGCTGCGGCGGGCACGATGACCAGATACTGCAAATCGATGCGCCTCGTCCCGGATTTCCTGGATGAGATGAAGCGCCGGATGCTCCGGCGCCAATTGTACCGGTTCGCGACCGTCCGGGAAAATGAGGGATTCCAGCCCGGGCTTCCGCCCTTCTCCCTTCGCCACGCCGATCACCACCAAATGCGCCAGCCCGAGTTCATTTAGCGCATCGACGGCCATGGCGAGTTGCCCCTTGCCGCCATCGATCAGAATCAGTGTTGGCGCAACCGATTCCCCGGTCAGCACCTTTGCATAGCGGCGTTGCACCGCCTGATGAATCGCCGCGTAGTCGTCTCCCGGCTGCACATCGGTGATGTTGAACCGCCGGTACTCGCGTGGGCACATGCGATCGCCGAGATAGACAACGCACGAAGCGACCGGAGACTCTCCTTGCGTGTGACTGATATCGAAGCATTCAATCCGGATTTCGCCGCCCTCTTCCCGTTCGACATCGAGGAATTCGAACAACGCGGTGAGGCGGATGGCATGACGATCGGCATCGCTGAGTCGAGTTGCGATCGCCAGTTCCGCATTTTTTTCCGCCATCAGCACCCATGTCTTATGCATTGTCGACTTGGCGGAGAGTAGAGGCAGTTTCCTTCCCGCCAGCAGATCCAGGCTTTCGCTGGTCTCGCTTCCCTCAACGGCGCGGTTGAGATAGATGCGCGCCGGCACCGGATGCGTGGCGTAATGTTGCAACAGGAAGGCTTCGAGGATGGTACTCGCCGAATTGTCACTGACGTGTTCCGGAAACAGCGGCTTGTCACCCAGATGACGGCCACCACGAATCATGGCGAGGTTGACGCAGAAGAGTCCCCCCGCCTCGACGATGACGACGATATCGACGTCTTCCCCCTTGGTGCTTTCAATGAACTGCTTGCTTTGCACCTGCCGCAACGACTGAATCTGGTCGCGGTAGATGGCCGCCCGCTCGAATGCCAGTTCGTTCGCGGCAACCTCCATGGCTTGCATCAACTGGCCGACGATTTCCTGATGTCGGCCCTGAAGGAAAAGGCCTGCCATCCGGACCTCCTGCTTGTAGCGCTCCTCGTCGATGAGATCGACACACGGCCCCGAGCATCGTTTGATCTGGTAAAGCAGACAGGGGCGGGAGCGATTGCTGAATACAGAGTCTTCGCAGGTGCGCAGGCGGAACATCCGTTGCAGCAGGTTGATACTTTCGCGCACCGCGACCGATGACGGGAATGGGCCGAAGTACTCGGATTTGCGGTCTGTCTGGCCGCGGTAGAAGGCAAGGCGCGGGAAACGGTCATGCGTGATGACGATGTACGGATACGACTTGTCATCACGAAAGAGGATGTTGTAGCGCGGCGACAGGCTCTTGATCAGATTATTTTCGAGCAGGAGTGCCTCGGCTTCGGATTGCGTGACGGTCGTTTCGATCGCTGCGATCTGTTTGACCATCAACTCGATGCGAGGGCTTGAGAGGTTTTCGCGGAAATACGAAGAAACCCGCTTCCTGAGATTTTTGGCCTTGCCAACATAGAGAACGGCACCCTTGTTGTCGAGCATGCGATAGACACCGGGCAATTCCGTCAGCGTCGACAGAAATTTTTTGGCGTCAAACATCGACTCGATACCTTGCTCTTGCGTTGTTTCCTTCTCGTCCATGAAGCGCTTGCCTGTTAGGATGCTGCTTTCGATGTTATCACGCTCTTCCCCATGTCATCTTTTGCGACGTGTCGCTGCGATATCTTCTGCACGGTCATTGATAATTTCGGCGACATCGGCGTGTGTTGGCGCATGGCCCGCCAGTTGGCAGCCGAACACGGGATGCGAGTCCGTTTGTGGATTGACAACCTGCAGGCATTCGCACGCATCTGTCCTGCCTTCGATGATCGTCACGACGCCCAAAGCATCGATGGTGTCGATATTTGTCACTGGCGCGATGATTTTGGTGGTGCTGATTTTGCTGGCGTAACGCCAGGCAACATCGTGATCGAGGCGTTCGGTTGCCGACTCCCGGACAACTACGTTGAAAAAATGGCAACGCTCGATTCGCCTCCGGCATGGATCAATCTCGAATACCTGAGCGCCGAGCCCTGGGTTTCCGGCTGTCATGCCTTGCCCTCGCCGCATCCCCGCCTTGCCTTGACCAAATATTTCTTCTTTCCGGGCTTCGACGAAACGACCGGGGGCCTGCTCCGCGAAAGACTGCTGGCGGAACAGCGCCGGCAATTTCTAAGGTCCGAGCCTCTGCAAGCATCACTCTGGCATCGCATAGGGGTGTCGCCGCCCGCAGTCGACGCGCTGAAGGTTTCCTTGTTCGCTTATGAAAATTCAGCGCTCCCCAGCCTGCTTACGGCGCTGGCAGACGGCCCCGCGCCTGGTTGCTGCTTCGTTCCGCTGAGCCGGACCCAGGCCGGCATCGAATCTTTCCTTGGTCAGCCGATTACGGTTGGCGACACGATTCGACGCGGATCGCTCGAAATTCACGTACTACCGTTTGTCGCGCAGCAGGACTATGATCGCCTGCTATGGGCTTGCGACCTCAATTTCGTCCGCGGCGAAGACTCCTTTGTGCGTGCCCAGTGGGCGGCGCGGCCGATGATATGGCACATCTACCCGCAGAGTGAAGGGGTACATCGTGTCAAACTCGACGCTTTCCTCGATCGCTACCTATCCGGCATGCCGGACAAGGCCGCCGAAGCGGTGCGAAATCTCACCTTCGCCTGGAACGATTTCAGCGAATGCACGCCTGCTCAGGTGACGGCAGTTCTGGAACACCTTCCCGACTTCCGGGAGCTGGCAGGAAATTGGGAAAAAAATCTGTCAAAACAGGAGGATTTGTGCGCATCGCTAGTGCGTTTTTGCAAATCCAAGCTATAATGCGCGGCTAAATTTTCCCCCGCAATTAACGGAACACAACGCTCATTATGAAAACCGCTCAAGAACTCCGCGCCGGCAATGTCTTCATGGTCGGCAACGACGCGATGGTCGTCCTCAAGGCTGAATTCAGCAAGTCCGGCCGCAACGCCTCGGTCGTCAAGATGAAGATGAAGAACCTGCTCACCGGCGCGCCTTCGGAAACCGTTTATCGCGCTGACGACAAGTTCGATACGGTCCAGCTTGACCGCAAGGAAGTGACGTACTCCTACTTCGCCGATCCGATGTATGTCTTCATGGACGCCGACTACAACCAGTACGAAATCGAAGCCGACTACATGGAAGACGCCCTCAAGTACCTCGAGGATGCGATGCCGTGTGAAGTCGTGTTCTACAACGGCAAGGCCATCTCGGTGGAACTGCCGACGATGCTCGTTCGCGAAGTGACCTACACCGAACCCGCCGTCAAGGGCGACACGTCCGGCAAAGTGTTGAAGCCGGCGCGCATCACGACCGGGTTTGAACTGCCGGTCCCGGCTTTCGTTGAAATCGGTGACAAGATCGAAATCGACACGCGCACGGACGAATACCGCGCCCGCGTCAAGTAATCAGCGCCTCTGCGCTCAAGGACGGCAGCCAAGGCTGCCGTCTTTTTTTGCGCTAACGGATGGCCACCGGCTTCAGGTGTGCGGTGAAATGCCGGAGAACCTTCGGTTCGTAGACAAAATCATATCCGGGCAAGGTGTGCGCGGCGGACTTGATCTCGCCAAAGACATCGGCGACGTAATCCATGTGTCCGTTGGTATAAGTACGACGTGGTATCGTCAGGCGCAAAAGCTCCATCGGAGACGGTTCCTGTGCGCCGGTTTCGGGATTCCGGCCAAGCAATAGCGAACCGATCTCAACCCCGCGAACGCCCCCTGCTTCGTACAGCGCCACGCCAAGCGCATGCGCGGGAAATCGATCGGAAGGAATGTGCGGAAGCATGCGGCGCGCATCGACAAATACGGCGTGACCGCCGGTCGGCGTCTGAATCGGAATCCCCGCCGCCTGCAGGCGCTCGCCCAGATAAGCAACCTGACCGATGCGGTAATCAAGGTAATTCTGATCGAGCGACTCGCGCAAACCAATGGCCAAGGCTTCCATGTCACGCCCGGCCAGTCCGCCATAGGTGACAAAGCCTTCCATCGGGACGCACCTCGCCTGGACGGCCCGAAACAGCGCCTCGTCTTCCCGGAAACAACACAGCCCGCCGATATTGACGAGGCCGTCCTTCTTCGCCGACATGGTGAACATGTCGCCGTACGAGAACATTTCCTTAACGATTTCCGCAATGCTGGCAGTCCGATAGTCCGGATCCCGCTCGCGAATGAACCAGGCATTTTCAGCGTAGCGGGCAACGTCGAGAACGAGCGGAATGCCGTTTTCGTTTGCCAATTGGCGGACAGCGCGCAAATTGGCCATCGACACCGGTTGTCCGCCTGCACTGTTACACGTGAGCGTGGCGATAATTCCGGCAACGGCAGCAGCGCCGTTTTCGCGAATGACTGCACGAACCCCGTCCAGATCGAAGTTACCTTTCCAGTCGTCGTATTCGGCCGTATCGAACGCTTTCGGCGTCAGCACGTTGATGGCGCGGGCGCCGGCCATTTCAACATGCGCTTTTGTCGTATCGAAATGGAAATTCGAGATGAAAACCGGTTTCGCACCCGGCGCCTTGGCGTGTACGCGCGCGACAAGTTCCGGGAAAAGGATCTGTTCGGCACCGCGTCCCTGGTGGGTGGGGATGGTGAAGGGGTAACCGAACAGTTCCTTGACGGCGTCGCGAAGATGAAAATAGTTGCGGCTGCCGGCATAGGATTCGTCGCCAAGCATCAAGCCAGCCCATTGGCGATCGCTCATGGCGCCCGTGCCGCTGTCGGTGAGCAGGTCAATATATACGTCATCGCCCGACAGCAGGAAAAGGTTGTAACCGGCCTCCTGCATGGCCTTTTTGCGGTCATCGATGGTGGTCAGGCGGATCGGCTCCACCATTTTGATGCGAAATGGTTCTGGAAGTCGTTTCATGGAAGAATTCCTCGCAAACCCGTTCAAAGGAAACGGGCATAGTAAAGTTGGCTCAGCGCCGATTGGCGCGAACCGCTTTGTCTGATTCGTTGTGGGAAAGCCGGATCAGCCGCGAGGAAAGTCGTAGGTCAGGACGATATCGAGCGTCGCCCAGTGCTGAGCCAATGCCGTTTCAGCGCAGCGCATCGGCTGCGGAGATGTCAGGATCTGAAAACGGAATGGATGCATTCTAGGGGGTCAGGGAAATCAGGCGATGGCAGGCAATAAGACCATCGCGGTAACGAGTATCGTCTCTTAGTCCGGTAGGTGGCGTCAAGGGGAGAAGCCGATCGAGACGAGTCGAACGCGTCGGGTCGAAGCGCGGCTGCCACCGCGCGAGGACTTCATCGACGGCGTCTGGTGCGTTACAGAGCAGCAGCATGTCGCACCCCGCCGACCAGGCCGCTTCGGTTCGGGCGAGGACATCGCCGGCGACGCTGGCGCCCTGCATTGACAGATCATCGCTGAAGACAACCCCGTTAAACTTAACGTTATATCTTAAATAAGAGTTCCATTTCATTGAAAAACCGGATGTTTTTTCATCAAAACCGGGATATATCACATGTGCCGGCATGACCGCGTCAAGCGGAAGGCGACGGTAAGGCTCGATATCCATCTGCAAGGTTTCCAGATCGCGATCGTCAACCGGCATGGCAACGTGAGAGTCCGCCATCGCCCAGCCATGACCCGGAAAGTGCTTTCCGCAGGCACGCATGCCCGCGCCATGCAAGCCATCAATCAATCCGCCCGCGAGTTCTATGACGGCGTTTACATTACCGTGGAATGCGCGATCGCCGATCACGCCGCTACGCCCCCAATCCAGATCGAGCACCGGGGTGAATGAGAGATCAACATTACACATCCTCAATTCGGCAGCAAGCACGAAACCGATAGCCCGCGCCGCCTGAACAGCCTCTTGTGGCGCTTCATCCCAAAGCCTGCCAAGTGACCGCATCGGGGGCAGACGGGTAAAGCCCTCGCGACAGCGCTGCACCCTCCCCCCTTCATGATCAATTGCGATCAACAGCCGGGGCGAACGGAGTCCGTGTACTTCTTCGGCAAGCCGGGCAAGTTGTTCGCTCGATTTGAAGTTGCGCGAAAAAAGGATCAGCCCACCGACCAGCGGGTGCAGCAGGCGTGCGCGGTCGACATCGGTCAGTTCTGTGCCACCGATATCGATCATCAGCGGCCCATGCGGTAGCTCGAGTGCAAAGGTCATTGGCGTTCCAAGACGACAAAAGCAAGGGCGTATTCGGCTTCGTCGCTGATCGAAAGGTGCGCACAAAGCTTACGTTCAGCCAGGTATTTGGCCAGTTCCGGGGCATAGTCGAATTTCGGCTTGCCCAAAACGTCATGGGTAACAGCGACATTCGGCAGGGTTGCGGGAAACGCGACACCGATACCGAGCGCCTTGCCCAAAGCCTCCTTGGCAGCGAACCGTTTGGCCAGGAAGCGGGCGGAATCCTTTGCCCTGGCAAATTCCACGCGCTCACTTGGGGCGAGGAGTTTCTCCAGCGCACGCTCGCCGTGGCGCTCAAACAGCGCGCCAAGCCGCGACACTGCAACGATATCGGTACCGATGCCGGCAATCATCACGCGTTCGACTGGACTTCACGCATCAGGCGCTTCATTTCGGCAACAGCCTCCCGAAGACCGACAAACACTGCGCGACTGACGATGGCATGGCCGATATGCAGTTCGCGGATTCCGGGCAAGCGGGCCACCGGTTGGACATTGAAATAATTGAGGGCGTGTCCGGCATTGAACCGCATGCCAAGCCCCCGGATGGCTTCACCGGCACGGGCTATCTTGTCGAGTTCGGCAAGAACCGCCGGGCTTTCTGCATCCCGTCCCTTGGCGTAAAACGCGTGGGCATAGGGACCCGTATGGATTTCGCAAACCTTGGCACCTATTCTGGCAGCCGCCTCGACTTGCGGCAGTTCGGCATCGATAAAGACGCTGCTGCTGATGCCGGCATCGGACAGGCGGGCGATGGCACGAGCCAGTTTGCTTTCCTGACCGACGATATCAAGGCCGCCTTCCGTCGTGACTTCATGCCTCCCTTCCGGAACCAGCATCGCCATTTCGGGCTTCAGCCGGCAGGCGATGTCGACCATTTCGTCGGTCGCCGCCATTTCCAGATTCAACTTGATCTGTGTCAGGGAACGCAGCTTCTCGACGTCGGCATCCTGAATGTGCCGGCGATCCTCGCGTAGATGGACGGTAATGCCGTCAGCACCGCCCAGATGCGCTTCGACAGCAGCCCAAAGGGGGTCGGGTTCATACGTCCGGCGCGCCTGACGCAGCGTCGCCACGTGATCGATATTGACACCGAGTTCAATCATGGTTCGTGTAACTCCTTGAAAATTTTACGTGATTCAAGTTCTTTACCGCCGGTGTGGTGCGCGATCAACGCGCGCATCATTTGTTTTGCTTCCTGCAGCGATCGCGCGTCGGCAAAATCCTCGTGCGCCAGATCGATCAAGGTTTTTCCCCGTATCGACAAGGCGGAATTGCCGGGCCCCGCCAGACGAACCGGGCCATGCTCGATCTCATACACATAATAGCCATCCGGATCAATCGATTGGCCGCGCACGTCATGTTCAAGCGTCAGGCCGTAGCCCAATTCCTGCAGCAGCGCCCGCTCAAAATTGCGAAGATCGGATTCGCGCAGATTACCGGAAAAACGATGCAATGTTTCGGCATAGACCGAGAACAGGCGCTCATGCGGATCTTCCCGCGCCAAAAGATTCATCAACAATTCGTTGAGGTAATAGGCGCAAAAAAGCGCCTTGCCGGTCAGCAAGGGCTGTCCGCCTTGCCATTCCGCTTTCATCAGCGTTTGCACCTCGCCTTTCCCGGACCATCCGAGTTCAAGCGGCTGAAACGCCATCAGAACGCCGCGCATCACCGAGCGTGGCCGCCTGGCACCGCGCGCCAGCAAAGCAACACGCCCGAAGTCCCGCGAAAACACCTCGACGATCAGGCTGGTTTCGCGGAAGGGATAGCTGTGCAACACATAGGCGGGTTGGGCATCAACCTTGCTACGTGACATGGCGTTCCTGAGCTCGGCGGCAAACCCGGTTATTCGTAACCGAGACTTCTGAGCAAGCGTTCGTCGTCAGTCCAGCCTGACTTGACCTTGACGAATATCTCAAGGAAAACTTTGCCATCGAACAGTCGTTCCATGTCCTGGCGCGCTTCAGTGGCAATCCGCTTCAGCGTTGCGCCGCCCTTGCCGATGACGATGCCCTTGTGGGATTCGCGATCGACAACGATGGCGGCGTTGATGCGCCGAAGTTCGCCTTCAAGCTCAAAGCGTTCGACCTCCACCGTCGCACCATACGGAAGTTCGTCTCCGATCAACCGGAAAAGCTTCTCGCGAATATATTCAGCCGCCAGGAAACGTTCGCTCTTGTCCGTAATTTCATCTTCGCCGTACAGCAGCTCGTCGTTAGGCAAATGTTTGCGGACTTCGGCAAGCAAGTCCTCGACTTGGCTGCCGCGTGCCGCACTGATCGGAACAATGGCGGCAAAGGGGAAGTGGCCGCTCATTTCCGTCAACAGCGGCAACATCTTGCTCTTATCCTTGCATTGGTCGGTTTTGTTCAACGCGAGCACGACCGGGCGATCCTCCGGCAACAACTCCAGAACGATCTTGTCGCGCGCATCAAACCGATCGGCTTCCATGACGAAGATGACCACATCGACATCCGACAAGGCCTGCTTGACGCCACGGTTCATGGCGCGGTTAAGCGCATTGGCATGCTTGTTCTGGAATCCGGGCGTATCAACGAAGACGAACTGCGCATCGGGTCGGGTAAGAATGCCCATGATCCGGTGCCGCGTCGTTTGGGCCTTGCGCGAGACAATGCTGATCTTCTCGCCGATCAGTTTATTCAGCAGTGTCGATTTGCCGACGTTCGGCCGTCCGACAATGGCGATGGTTCCGGATTTGAGAGAGCTCATGATTTGTCCATTTTTTCGAGGGCGCGCTCGGCCGCCATCTGTTCGGCCGCCCGGCGGCTGGGGCCCTGGCCTTCCGTGCAAATATCCAGCTTCTCGATGACGCAGGCAATGCGGAACTTTTGCAAATGCGCTTCGCCTTCGGTCGCTGTCAGCGCGTATTTCGGCAAGGGCAGACGCTTGCTTTGCAGCAACTCCTGCAAACGGGTCTTCGCGTCTTTCATTGGTTTGGCAGGATTGATCGCCTGAATCAACGGATCGTAAAGACCGGCAATCACGGCGCTGACCGCCTCGAAGCCAGCGTCGAGCCAAATCGCTCCAAACAGCGCCTCCATTGCATCGGCGAGGATCGATGGGCGGGTTGCCCCACCGCTTCTGAGCTCTCCTTCGCCGAGACGCAGGAATTGACCAAGCAGCAGTTGGTCGGCAATCCGGTGCAGGCTCTCCTGGCGAACCAGATTGGCCCTCAGACGTGACAGGTCGCCTTCGGGCAGATCCGGAAAGCGTTCGAACAGCAGGCGCGCGACGACTGCGTTGAGTGCGGCATCGCCAAGATACTCAAGCCGCTCGTTATGAGGCGAACTGTGACTGCGATGCGTCAGCGCGGTTTGAAAAAGCAAAGCGTCATGAAAGTGATGACCGATGCTGCGCTCAAGTTTTTGAAGCATTTCTTCTTTCAGCGACCGGACGACGATCCCTGGAAATCGATCGACAAGCTTATATTCCAGAACAAGGGGATCCGCTTTTCATACTCGAATGCGATGACGATCTCGTTGCCGTCCTTCGAAATATCAAGATCCGTGCCCTTGACCGAGCTGATTTGGTTGACGCTTGCATATTTCTCGTATGCCGCCCGGATCTCGGTCAATGTCTTGCCGTTGGCTTCGGCGGCAACCGCTTTGACGCTCTTTTGGATCTTGAAGTAATCCATGTATTCCGGGGTGACTTTCATGCCAAGCACGGCAACAAGTGCGATGACAATGCCCCAGAAAAGCAATCCGGAAAGTGCGATACCTCGCTGTTGGCGCATATTTCCTCCTTTATTCAAAGGAACCGATTCGTTTCAAATCGCCGAAATTGAGCCAGACAAAGAACGCCTTGCCGACAATGTTTTCTTCCGGCACGAATCCCCAATAGCGACTGTCCCGACTGTTATCCCGGTTGTCGCCCATCATAAAATAGTGACCCGCCGGTACCGTGCAGATCACGCCTGAATTATTGTAGAAACAATCTTCCCGGTTCGGAAAGCGCGCTGGATCAGGAATGAACGCCGGCGCATCGTCGTCGTTAAGGACCCGATGTGTGATGCCGTTGTCTTTTTCGACGAATTGCTTCGAATAATAGAGCCGCTCCGGATGCAGATAGTCTTCGACTCGCTGCGTTTCGACCGGTTGTCCATTGATCGTCAGACGTTTGTTCTGATAAGCAACCTTGTCGCCCGGAACGCCTACGACACGCTTGATGTAATCAACAGAGGGATCTTCCGGATAACGGAACACCATGACATCGCCACGTTTTGGAAGATTTATGTCGATGATTTTCTTGTTGATGACCGGGAGCCGGATGCCGTAGGTAAATTTGTTGACGAGGATGAAATCGCCCACCTGCAGGGTCGGAATCATCGAACCGGAAGGAATCTTGAACGGTTCAACGATGAAGGAACGGAGGACAAAAACGAACAGTATGACGGGGAAAAAACTCGACCCGTATTCCACCCACCACGGATCCTTTGCATCAGCAGCGCGTTTCTTCCTGAAAAAACAGGCGTCGGCCACCCAGATCGCACCACTGGCAAGAAGCAGACAAAACAGGATGAGAGCAAAATTCACACGAACTCCTTAGCTTCCGATACGCAGAACGGCCAGGAACGCTTCCTGCGGGATTTCCACCGTTCCCACCTGTTTCATGCGCTTCTTGCCGGCTTTCTGTTTCTCAAGCAGTTTTTTCTTACGCGTGATATCGCCGCCATAACACTTGGCCAGCACATCCTTGCGCATGGCTTTGACATTCTCGCGCGCAATAATGTTCGAACCGATCGCTGCCTGAATCGCGACGTCATACATCTGGCGCGGAATCAGTTGCCGCATCTTGCTTGCGAGTTCACGACCGCGATAGACCGAGTTGGCACGGTGCACAATCATCGACAAGGCATCGACTTTGTCGCCGTTGATGAGCACGTCAAGCTTAACGACATCCGCCGCCCGGAATTCCTTGAACTCGTAATCCAGCGACGCGTAGCCACGAGACACGGACTTCAATTTATCGAAGAAATCCATGACCACTTCGGCCATCGGCATCTCGTAAATGAGCTGAACCTGGCGACCGTGATAGGTCATGTCGATCTGGTTGCCGCGCTTCTGGTTACACAGGGTAATGACGTTACCCAAGTACTCCTGGGGCACGAAAACCGTGATGGTAATGATCGGTTCCCGGATTTCCTCAACTTTGGTTTGCTCGGGAAGCTTGGCCGGATTCTCAACCGGCACGACGGTTCCATCACGCATCACGACCTCATAAATAACGGTCGGCGCGGTCGTGATCAAATCCTGATCGAATTCACGCTCCAGTCGCTCCTGAACGATTTCCATGTGCAACAGGCCAAGGAAACCGCAGCGAAAACCGAAACCGAGCGCTTGCGAAACCTCGGGTTCATAATGCAGCGATGCGTCGTTGAGCTTCAGCTTCTCGAGCGATTCGCGCAACGAATCGTACTGATTCGACTCGACCGGATACAAGCCCGCAAACACCTGTGACTTGATTTCCTTGAAGCCAGGCAGCGGCTCCGTCGCGGGCCTTTCCATCAGGGTAACGGTATCGCCGACTTGCGCCGCCTGGAGTTCCTTGATTCCGGAGATGATGTAGCCGACCTCGCCCGCCGACAAGACATCGCGCTGCAGCGCCTTGGGCGTGAAGACGCCCACCTGCTCGCACAGGTAACTTGCGTTCGTCGCCATCAGGCGGATTTTGTCCTTCGGGCGCAAAACGCCATCGACAACGCGTACCAGCATGACGACGCCGACATAATTGTCGAACCAGGAGTCAATCACCAGAGCCTTCAGTGGCGCCTCGGGATCGCCTTGCGGAGCCGGGATTCGCTCGATGATCGCCTCGATGATGTCCTCTACGCCAACCCCCGTCTTTGCGGATGCCAGGATCGCTTCCGATGCGTCGATACCAATGACATCCTCGATCTCCTGCTTCGCCGTTTCCGGTGCAGCTGACGGCAAATCGATCTTGTTCAGGACCGGCACGACCTCGACGCCGAGATCAATCGCGGTATAGCAATTGGCCACTGTCTGCGCCTCGACCCCTTGGGAGGCGTCAACGACGAGCAGAGCGCCCTCGCAGGCAGACAGCGATCGCGAGACCTCATAGGAAAAATCGACGTGACCCGGCGTGTCGATCAGATTGAGGTTATAGATCTTTCCGTCCCGAGCCTTATAGCGGAGCGCAGCTGTCTGGGCCTTGATGGTAATGCCTCGTTCCCGCTCAATATCCATCGAATCGAGAACTTGTTCCTCCATTTCCCGGTCGGACAAGCCTCCGCAAATATGGATGATCCGATCGGCCAGCGTGGACTTGCCGTGATCGATATGAGCAATGATTGAGAAGTTTCGAATATGTTGCATCGCAGAAAAAAAGGGCGCCGGCGGGCACCCTTTGATCATAATTGCCAGAACCGCAGATTCTAGCTGATTTTGCTCAAATAATCACGGACTTTGCCGTGATCGAGAAAGTACTGGCTCAGGATCTCATCCTCATGCAGCAGGACCGGGACACGCTCATCGTAAAGCGCGAGCAGCTCCGGATCGGCATCCACGTCAAGAAGCTTGAGTTCTCCGCCAAATTCGGCCACGAGGGGAGCCGCTGCCAATTCCATCTCGTGGCACAGATGGCAGTACGAGCGCGAAATGAGCGTCAGGCAGAACGCCATGTATCGCCGACTGCAATCTAGCGCTTGATGAATGGCTCGAAAGAAGAGCCGCCAAAGCTACGCGCACCGAACCAGAAAACAAGCAAACCCAGGATCGCACCTGCAATTGCTCCGGATTCCTCGTACATCGACATGCCGACGATGGCGCCGATGAGCAAACCCAGCAATGGCACCAAATAGCTTCGAATGACCGTCTTGTAAAGCGCACCGTCGGCAAGTGCGACTGTTACTGCATCACCGACTGCCAGCCCCCCCGGATTCTTCAGCCAGAATGAATCCGGACTCTTGCACAACAGATTTCCGAGGTTGTTACCACCGCAACCGCCCTCTTCGTGGCAACGACCACACCCTTTCTGTTCGATGCGAACAAGAACCTTGTTGCTGTCGCAGGCCTCAACCACACCCACAGTTTCAATCATCCAGGCCTCCGGTACTACCAGCGGTGATCCGGTGCCGTATCAAGCAGTGGCCGCAACTTTTCGGCAACCGCTTCGCGTGCACGAAAGATGCGTGAGCGTACCGTTCCGATCGGACAATTCATTTCGACGGCGATTTCCTCGTAGCTCAACCCTTCGATTTCTCGTAGCACAATTGCATTGCGCAATTCTTCCGGCAGGGCCTCCATCGCCGCATTAACGGTTTGGCCGATTTGTTTTGACTGGAGAACGCGTTCGGGTGTGTTGATGTCGCGCAGTTGATCGGCATCTTCGAACGTTTCGGCCTCGTCCGCATCGAAATCGGTTGACGTCGGTGCACGCCGCCCCTTGGCCACCAGATAATTCTTGGCGGTGTTAATGCCAATTCGGTAGAGCCACGTATAAAAGGCGCTTTCTCCACGGAACGACGGCAGCGCTCGAAAAGCCTTGATAAAAGCTTCCTGCGCAACATCTTCCACTTCGGCATGGTCGCGGATAAAACGCGACAACAGGCGGTTGAGTTTGCGCTGATACTTGGCGACCAACTTTTCGAATGCCAACTGATCACCTGCTTGGGCGCGCTCGACCAAGGCCTGATCCATTTCGCGTTCGCTCATTCTTTTTGGGTTCCCTATCGGAGACAACTTAAATGTTAAGGGAGTATAGCGCAACGCGCCTTCTTCGTCCTTTTGGCTGGTCAAAATTGACAAAAAACAGCATAGGTATAGCCATTTCGTCAATAGGGGCAAGTCAAGACTCGGATGCTCATGCTATAGTTGCCACCCCATCCTTCGGACAAGTATCGTGGCAAGCTATTTCGATGTTCTGGTGATTGGTGGCGGGCTGGCGGGCCAGTCTGCTGCATTGAGGCTGGCAAAACATTGCAAGGTCGGACTGATCAGCAAACGTTCGCTCGAAGATAGTGCGTCAGGATGGGCTCAAGGCGGCATAGCAGCCGTGCTCGACGATCAGGATACGGTTGAAGCACATATCAAGGATACGCTAACGGCAGGCGCGTTCCTCAATGATCTCCCCGCAACGCGATTCGTCGTCGAAAATGGTCGACGCGCGATCGAATGGTTGATTGACCAGGGCGTTCCATTCAGCCGTGAGAGCGGCAACTATCACCTGACGCGGGAAGGCGGCCACAGCACCCGGCGTGTCATTCACGTCGCCGACACGACTGGACTTGCGGTACAACAGGTACTTACCGCCAAGGTCCGGCAGAGTCCCAATATCACGGTACTTGAACAACATATCGCGGTCGACCTCATCACGAGCAGCAAGCTCGGTTTGAATGACAAACGCTGTTTGGGCGCCTACGTTCTCAATAACGATACTGGCGATATCATCACGATTGGTGCGAAGAACACCCTGATCGCAACCGGTGGTGCCGGAAAGGTGTATCTCTACACCACTAATCCCGACACCTCAACCGGAGACGGAATTGCAATGGCATGGCGAGCCGGATGCTCGATTGCCAACATGGAGTTCATTCAGTTCCATCCCACGTGTTTGTACCACCCCCAGGCAAAGTCCTTTCTGATCTCGGAAGCGGTGCGCGGAGAAGGCGGCCTGTTACGCCTGCCAGACGGGACGCGCTTTATGCCTGACCATGACCCGCGCGCCGAATTGGCACCGCGCGACGTCGTCGCCCGCGCGATCGATTTCGAAATGAAAAAGCGGGGACTTGATTGCGTTTATCTGGACATTTCGCATCGTCCCGCCGAGTTCCTGCGCGAACACTTTCCGAACATTCTCGCCCGCTGCCTGGAACTCGGCATCGATATCACGCAACAACCCATCCCCGTCGTTCCGGCAGCACATTACACCTGCGGAGGCGTGGTCACCGACCTGCACGCGCGTACCAACCTGCCAGGACTCTATGTCGCAGGCGAAGCAGCGTGCACCGGATTGCACGGGGCAAACCGCCTTGCCAGCAACTCCTTGCTCGAGTGTATCGTTTTCGCTGAAGCTGCGGTCAAGGATATGTTGAATCAATCCCCCGTCACGCTTCCCGAACTACCCGAATGGGATGAGAGCCGGGTCACTGACCCCGACGAGGAGATCGTTATCGCCCACAACTGGGATGAGCTCCGCCGCTTCATGTGGGATTACGTCGGCATCGTGCGCACGACAAAGCGGTTGCAGCGCGCCCAACATCGGATTCGCTTGTTGGCCAAGGAAATCGACGAGTTCTACTCGAATTTCAGAATCAGTCACGATCTGATAGAACTGCGCAATCTTGTCGTAACGGCCGAACTGATCGTTCGCTGTGCCTTGCAGCGCAAGGAAAGCCGGGGCCTGCATTTCAGCCGTGATTATCCCGACACTCTCAAGACCGTCAGGAATTCAGTGATCCGGCGCGGCCGTTGGTCTCGCTCGTAAGCCGCCAACGCAACCAGACACGAAGCCGGCGAAACTCATCCGCCCGCATCTGGTCGGGAAGCAATACGCGTTGCCTGCGAACCTGACCTTCCTCCTCCAACAGGTGGAGAACGACCAGAAAAAGAAAGACCGAGGTTTCCGGAAGAATGGTTGCGACGACGGCTTGCGGGGAATCACCCCAAAAGCATATTTCGTTCGCATTTTCCGCAGATAGTGCCAGACGACTGAATGTTTCGCGCCTCAAGGCTCTCGCAAGGGAAAGCACGACGAATACAAGCGCAACGAGACGGATTGGCGCCGGAAGCGAGACAAAAAACAGCGCCAGTGCCCCTAGCGCGTGAATCGAGACGAGGGAAAAGTCAAGAAGACGGGAGCGGCGCAGCGTGATAACCATCACTGCGCCGCCCGTCAATTCCGTCAGAACTTGCGGAACACCAGCGAAGCATTCGTTCCGCCGAAGCCAAACGAATTGGAAACAGCGACATCGATCTTCATCTGGCGTGCCTGATTGGCACAATAATCGAGATCGCAGGCCTCGTCCTGGGTGAAGATGTTGATCGTCGGAGGCGAAATCTGATGATAAACCGCGAGGGTCGAGAAGACGGCTTCAACACCGCCGGCTGCGCCGAGCAGGTGACCCGTCATCGACTTCGTGGAGTTCATCACGAGTTTCTTGGCCTGATCGCCGAACGCGCGCTTGACCGCGATCGTTTCGGCCTTGTCGCCCAGCGGCGTGGACGTGCCGTGAGCATTCAGGTAAGTCACCTCGTCGACATTGACCCGCGCATTACGCAATGCACTGGTCATACAGCGCGCAGCGCCCTCCCCGTCTTCACATGGAGCTGTCATATGATTTGCGTCGGCACTCATGCCGAAACCGGCCAGTTCCGCGTAAATCTTGGCGCCGCGTGCTTTGGCATGCTCGTACTCTTCGAGAACGACAACGCCGGCACCTTCCGACAGCACGAACCCGTCGCGGTCCTTGTCCCAAGGACGGCTCGCCGTCTTCGGATCGTCGTTACGCGTCGACAAGGCACGGGCCGCACAGAAGCCACCGACTCCCAGTTGGGATACAGTCGACTCAGCACCACCGGCGATCATGACATCGGCGTCACCATACTCAATGAAGCGAGCGGCATCACCGATGCTGTGGGTTGCGCTGGCACAGGCACTGACGATGGCCAGGTTTGGCCCTTTGAGTCCGTACATGATCGAGAGGTTGCCCGAAATCATGTTGATGATCGAGCCCGGAACAAAGAAAGGTGAAACCTTCCGAATACCGGACGCATTGAAGTCATCGCGCGTATTCTCGATCATTGGCAGGCCGCCAATGCCGGAGCCAATGGCAACGCCGATACGATCGGCATCAGCCGGGTTGGCCTCCAGGCCAGCATCCTTCATCGCGTCAATCGCTGCAGCGATGCCGTAATGGATAAACGCATCCATTCGACGAGCATCTTTGAGCGGAATATATTTGCTGACATCGAAATCACGAACTTCCCCGGCGATTTGCGTGGAGAAAGTTGAGGCATCGAAGCGCGTGATTTTATCGATCCCAGAACGGCCGGCAAGAATATTCTGCCATGCCTGTTCAACGGTATTTCCTACCGGCGAGATGATTCCCAGGCCGGTGATAACGACTTTACGACGTGACAATTTATTCTCCGGAAACAGG
Organism: uncultured Propionivibrio sp.; assembly: GCF_963666255.1. Taxonomy (NCBI): domain Bacteria; kingdom Pseudomonadati; phylum Pseudomonadota; class Betaproteobacteria; order Rhodocyclales; family Rhodocyclaceae; genus Propionivibrio; species uncultured Propionivibrio sp. The sequence goes on from NZ_OY762655.1 coordinate 517,145, forward strand.
AAAACGACAATAAATTAGGAGAAATCCGGAATGACAGGCGACACAAGGCCGCCTGCATAGCGCTGCAAGAAATTACTTCTTGTGGCCGACGACGTAGTCGATCGCTTGCTGGACGCTGGTGATCTTTTCAGCTTCGTCATCCGGAATCTCGCACTCGAATTCCTCTTCGAGCGCCATCACCAGTTCAACCGTATCCAGCGAATCCGCGCCAAGATCGTCCACGAACGAGGATTCGTTCTTGATATCGGCCTCGTTGACACCCAGTTGCTCGGCGACAATCTTTCTGACGCGTTGTTCGATATTATCCATTCAAGTGCTCCTTCCCAAGGTTGATAAGGATGAAACAGGACTGTTTCATTCTAACAAAACGACCGGATCTAACCAAATGATCGGCAGGCGAACCGGTCGTTACCGCCTGCTGCCCTTGCGGGCGTTAATCCATGTACATGCCGCCGTTGACGTGAATCGTCGAACCGGTAACGTATCCGGCTTCCGGAGACGCCAGGAACGCCACCGCCGCAGCGACGTCTTCCGGGCTGCCGAACCGGCCGAGCGGTATGCCCGAAGCCAGCGCGTCTTTTTGTTTCTCGTCCAGTGCTTGCGTCATTCTGGTGTCAATGAACCCCGGCGCAACGCAATTCACGGTGATATTGCGGCTGCCGAGTTCACGCGCCAACGCCTTTGTCATGCCAAGAAGGCCGGCCTTGGACGCACAATAGTTCGCTTGCCCAGGATTTCCTGCGTGTCCGACAACCGAAGAAATATTGATGATACGCCCTGCCCTGGCCTTCATCATTCCACGCATGACCGCTCGCGAGGTCTTGAAAACCGCCTTCAGATTGGTATCGATGACCAGATCCCAATCCTCGTCCTTCATTCGCATGGCGAGATTGTCGCGGGTAATGCCAGCGTTATTGACCAGAATTGAAATCGGGCCGAATTCCTTCTCAATCAGCGCCACGGTCGCATCGATCTGGCCTTCTGCCGTCACGTTCAACATGAGGCCGCGTCCGTTCAGGCCGGCTTCGGCGATTCGCGCGGTAATGGCGGCTGCACCACTTTCGCTGGTCGCCGTTCCGATCACCGTCGCACCCTGCTTGCCAAGGGCGATGAGAATGGCTGCACCAATACCCTGGCTGGCCCCGGTAACAAACGCGATCTGACCTTTCAGCGTCATCGACTACTCCAGAGAAATATTGGCTTCGATCGAAGCGAGATCGGCCAGCGCAACGCCAGTCAACGTGTCGGCACAACGCTTCACAAGCCCAGCAAGCACTTTGCCCGGACCGCATTCCGCCACGGTCGTGACATCCATTGTCGCGATCTTTTGCATCGTCTCCACCCAACGGACCGGCGAGTACGCTTGACGGACGAGCGCATCCTTGATTTTTGCCGGATCCGTTTCGATCAGGACATCAACATTATTGATGACAGGAATCGTCGGCACCTGAAACTCGATTTCGGCCAGACGGGCAGCCAACCGATCAGCAGCAGGACGAATCAGCGAGGAGTGGAACGGAGCCGACACGGGCAACAGCACCGCACGCTTGGCACCACGCGCCTTGCAGCCTTCGCAGGCAGCCTCGACGGCTGCCTTGCTCCCGGCGATGACCGTTTGACCGGGACCGTTGAAATTGACAGGTTCGACAACTTCGCCATTACCCAGTTTGGCTTCCGCTTCCGCGCACGCCTCACGAATCTTCTCGTCATCGAGATTAAGAATCGCGGCCATCGCGCCGGTACCCACCGGAACAGCCTCCTGCATTGCCGAGGCACGCAAGCGGACAAGCGGAACGGCATCCTTGAAGGCAATCACGCCCGCGGCAACGAGCGCAGAATATTCACCGAGACTATGCCCGGCGACTACCGACGGGAGCTTCCCACCTTTTTCCTGCCAGAGACGATAGGCGGAAATCGCCGCCGTCAACATGAGCGGTTGGGTATTGACCGTTTGCGACAGCAACTCTGCCGGGCCGTCGGCAACCATTTGCCAAAGGTCCTGCCCCAATGTTGCGGATGCTTCGTCGAATGTTGCGCGAACGACCGGAGAATCGCCGTACGCCGACATCATTCCTACCGATTGGGACCCTTGTCCCGGAAAAACAAAAGCGAACGCCATGGAAACCTCCTCAGAATTCGAGCAACGCAGCGCCCCAGGTAAAGCCGCCGCCAACCCCTTCGAGCAACACTTTTTGCCCACGCTGAATACGTCCGTCACGCACGGCTTGATCAAGCGCGAGCGGGACTGATGCTGCCGACGTATTGCCGTGCATGTCGACCGTGACAACGACCTTCTCGACGGGCAAGCCCAATTTCTTACCCGTTGAATCGATGATACGCATGTTTGCCTGGTGAGGCACGAGCCAATCGATCTCGGAGGGTGCAATACCGGCATGCGCACAGCATTCCTCGGCCATCTCGGACAACACCCGGACGGCAAACTTGAAAACGGCCTGGCCATCCATGCGCAGGAACGGATCGCCGACGACTTGACCGTTGCGCAGGGAACCCGGAACCGAAAGAATGCCATTCTGGGATCCGTCGGCATGTGCCACGGTTGCCAGGATACCGGGCCTATCGGACGCTTCCAGCACAACCGCGCCGGCACCATCGCCGAAAAGCACGCAGGTTGCGCGGTCTGTCCAGTCAAGAATTCGCGAAAACACTTCGGCGCCGACGACCAGGGCTTTCTTATGGCTCCCCGATTGAATGAACTTGTCGGCAATCGTCAGCGCGTAGACAAAGCCGCTGCACACAGCCTGAATGTCGAACGCCATGGCCCCCTTGTTGCCCAACTTCGATTGCAACAGGCAGGCGGTACTCGGGAAAATGTAGTCAGGCGTCGTCGTCGCAACGATGATCAGATCGATTTCCGATACATCCGTTCCCGCAGAAGCCAGGGCGTTCCGGCATGCTTCCAACGCCAAATCGCTCGTCGTACATTCCGGCGGAGCGATGTGGCGCGAGCGAATACCGGTGCGTGTTGCCACCCATTCATCGCTGGTGTCGACACCACGCTGAATCAAATCCGAATTACTGACCGGATTCCCGGGCAAATAACTACCGACCCCTGCAATACGCGAAAACGTCATCTAGTTGGCCTCCTGAATCGTATGCTGCTGCGCGACACGTTCGGAAATGCGCTGAAGAACACCGCTGCGCACAGTGTCCGCAGCCCGTTCCAGCGCATTGCAAAAAGAAAATGAATCGGCGGAACCGTGGCTCTTGAGGACAATCCCTCTGAGGCCAATGAGCGATGCGCCGTTATATCTGCGGTGGTCAACCCGGCGCTTGAAATGTTTCAGCACCGGAAGCGCCACGACGGCCGCCATCTTTGTAAACAGATTCCGCCCGAATTCCTGGCGAAGGAATGTCGCAAGCATTTGCGCCAGCCCTTCAGAGGTCTTGAGCGCGACATTGCCAACGAAGCCGTCGCAGACAACGACATCGGCCTCGCCTTTATACAGGCCGTCGCCCTCGACGTTGCCGATGAAATTGAGCCCGGACTCTTTGAGCAATTCCGCCGCACGCTTGACGACATCATTTCCCTTGATATCCTCTTCGCCAATATTGAGAATTCCGACCGTCGGGCGATCCTTGTGTTCCAAGGCTCCCACGAGCGAAGCGCCCATGATGCCGAACTGCAGCAAATGCTCGGGAGAGCAGTCGACGTTGGCGCCCAGATCGAGCACATGAACATGCCCCGATATCGTTGGCAGGATGGCGCAGATCGCCGGCCGGTCAATGCCCGGCAGGGTCTTAAGGACAAAACGCGAAATCGCCATCAATGCGCCGGTATTACCCGCGGAAACGCACGCATCCGCCTCGCCATTCTTGACGAGATCGAGCGCCACGCGCATCGACGAATCCTTCTTGTTGCGAATCGCCAAGGCCGGAGACTCATCCATGCCGACGACCTCGCTGGCATGATGAAGGCGTAGTCGCGAAGGCAATTCCCCCTGTATCAGCGGGCGAATTTTGTCCTCGAGACCAACAAGAATCGCGCACACGTCCTCATGCTTGCGCAAGAGTTCGAGGGCGGCTGGCACGGTAACGATGGGACCGTGGTCCCCCCCCATGCAATCGATAGCGACAGTAACCGTCATCCGAAAAAAGGCAAAAGAAAAGGCAGGCACTCCCGAATTCGGGAATCGTCCCGCCTAGTTCTTAAAGCTTACTCGCCAGAACCCTTGGCAACTTTCTTGCCGCGGTAGTAACCCGATGGGCTCACATGGTGACGGAGATGCGCTTCGCCGGTCGTCGGTTCAACAGCCAGCGGCGGATTGGTCAGGAAATCGTGTGCACGATGCATCCCCCGCTTGGAAGGGGATTTTTTGTTCTGTTGAACAGCCATAATTTACTCCAATAGTCCAATTAAGATGCTTTGCCTTTGAACCCTTTGAGCACGGCGAACGGCGAACTGCTTCCGTCGTCTTGCCCGGTCTCCGGCAACGCACAGCTTTCATGGCGGGGCGCGGACGGAAGATCAAGAATAATCTCATCTTCAATCAACGCCACGACATCCACTTCGCTTTGCGCGGGAAGAAAATCTTTGGAATCATCCTCGATATCTTCCTGCGTCAGCTCGTTTTCGTCGGCAACAAACTCCAGCAGGCTGTTGATCCCGAGTGAGTATTCCACCCCCTCAAGACAGCGCTGGCAGCACACCGACAAAACTCCGCTAACCTGCAAAAGCAACTGAGGCCGGTTCCGCTCGAGATTCATGCGGCCTTCGATACGGAACTTAAGAACGCCTGCCGAATCGGCCAGCGTGTCCAAAACCCGCGTCAGTTGAGCCACCGGCAACTCGCCTTCCAGCGATCTTGCCTCTCTTGCAAAAACCCGACTGTCGATTACGATCTGCTGCGACATAAGGCGCGCATGATATTATTTTTGCCCTCCGAAGTCAAAGCCGGAGCCGCAACTATATGGATTTTTTCTGTTTTTTAAACCTGCAGCGAACGTGCTGGTATTTTCGCCGATCATGTCATGAGTAGCCAACAAATCGTACTTGCCTCGACTTCTCCGTTCCGCCGTGAGCTTCTTCAGCGGCTAAAAATTTCTTTTTCCACCGCCAATCCCGAGACCGACGAGGCTGTTTTGGACGGCGAGACGCCGCAGCAAACTGCGCTCCGACTGTCGGAGGCAAAGGCGCGCGCCGTCGCCGACAAATTTAAGGACGCGCTCATCATCGGCAGCGACCAGGTCGCTTTTCTCGGGAAGAGAATCTTCGGCAAGCCCGGGAACCATGAAAATGCGGTACGCCAACTGCAAGCCATGCGCGGACAGACGGTGAATTTCTTTACCGGACTGTGCCTGCTCAATGCCAGAACCGGAAAGGCACATGTGTGCGGCGTGCCCACGCTGGTCACCTTGCGCGACCTGTCAGACGAAGAGATCGAGAATTACCTTCGCCTGGAACAGCCGTACCAGTGCGCCGGTAGCGCCAAGTCGGAAGGACTGGGCATTGCCCTGATCGCCCGTATGCAAGGCGACGACCCCAATGCGTTGATCGGGCTGCCGCTGATTGCCTTGTGCAATTTATTCAGACAGGAAGGCGTTCGCATCCTATGAGTACAGGCACCCTGTTCCTGATTCCGGTCCCGCTCGGTCCATCTGGCGTGTCAAACGTATTGCCGCCCGATGTTTGCCAACAGGCGGCGTCGCTGCAGCACTACGTCGCTGAAAATGCAAAGTCCGCCCGCGCCTTCCTCAAATCGCTTCCGCACACGCTTCCGCTTCAGCAGATCACGATTGTCGAGTTGAACGAGCACACCGCATCTTCGGAGTTGCTTGGCATGCTGGAGCCCTTGATCAACGGGAACGACGTCGGCCTGATTTCGGAAGCTGGTTGCCCCGCCGTCGCCGATCCGGGCGCGCAACTGGTCGCGCTGGCACACCAGAGAGGATTCACTGTCCGGCCGCTGGTTGGCCCTTCTTCAATCCTTTTGGCGCTCATGGCGTCAGGTCTGTCAGGTCAGAATTTCGCCTTCCACGGCTATTTGCCGGCCAAGGAAGATCAACTGCCGCGCAAGATCGCCGCGCTGGAAAAAGACTCACGCACCGAAAAGCGCGCGCAGATTTTTATCGAAACACCGTATCGCAACCATCGGATGTTTGATGCGTTGCTGGCACACTGCTCGCCGCATACACGTCTTTGTATTGCCAGCGACCTGACGCTCACCGACGAATCGGTGCGCACCCATGCCATTTCGGAGTGGAAAAAAATCGGGCCGCCGATGTTCGATCGACGCCCGACCATATTTCTATTGCAAGCCGCTTAGCGTAGCGCAGGAAAAGCGCCGAGGATCCGACTTCCCAGTGTTTGACCGGCTTCGGCGCCGAGTTTCTTGGCAAACCGTTCGGCAATATTCTCTTTGACAGAATAATCGAGGACTGTTTCGGCCTTGATGACGTCGCGCGCAACGGAATCCACCGTACCGAACCCATCGGCAAGTCCCATGGCGACACTTTGGCTACCCGTCCACATCAGCCCCGAGAACATGTCTGGCGTTTCTTTCAAGCGAGTGCCACGCCCCTGGCGCACCACGTCGATAAACTGCTTGTGGACTTCCGCCAGCAGGATCTGGGCGTGCTGCTTCTGTTTTTCGTCCTGAGGCGAAAACGGGTCAAGGAAGCCCTTGTTGGTTCCCGCGGTCAGCAAACGACGCTCGACACCAAGCTTGTCCATGGTGCCGGTAAATCCGAATCCGGACATCAACACACCGATCGAACCGACGATGCTGGCCTTGTCGACATAGATCTGATCGGCGGCAGCGGCAATATAGTATCCACCTGACGCACAGATATCCTCGACAACGGCATAGAGCGGAATCTGCGGGTATTTCGCCCGCAACCGTCGGATTTCGTCATAAACAATGCCTGACTGGACGGGGCTGCCTCCAGGGCTGTTTATTCTCAGCACAACCCCAGCGGTCCCCTTGTCCTCGAAAGCGGACTGCAGGGCCCCATTGATCTTGTCGGCGCTGGTGTCGCCAGAGGCTTCGATCGTTCCGTGCAAATTAATGAGCGCGGTATGTTTCCCGTCGGCGAGTTTCTCCGACCCGCCCCAGTCGACAACAAGGACGAGCACTGCAAGCAGATACACCAATGCCGCCAGCTTGAAGAAAACCCCCCAGCGGCGTTTGGCGCGTTGCTCTTTCAGCGATTCAAATGCAATACGCTCAAGTAATTTTCGATCCCAGAGCGGGTCGTTGTCGTTTGGAGATTCCACGTTGCCTATGCGATATCAGTGAGAAAATTTACTAGACGAAGTATAACGCGCCGAATGGCCCGCCATTGCAATTGCAGAAAATATCAGTCGCTCGCCAGCAGCAATGCTGACAAATCCGCAACGTTATCGACCTGCCATAAAGGATTCAAGGCGGCGAGTTGAGTTGAGGAATGCGCCCCATATGTCACCGCCATTCCATTGACACCGGCATTGATCGCCATCTGCATGTCGTGCGTCGTATCACCAATCATCAGCACTTTTTCTGGCTCGATCGCGAATTCATCCATCAACTCAAGCAGCATTTGCGGATGCGGTTTCGAAAAACACTCGTCGGCGCAGCGAGACGCACTAAAAAACGGACCGATGCCACTGTGCTCAAGGACGCGATTCAAACCGCGTCGACTCTTGCCGGTCGCGACGGCCAGCAGGTAACCCCTCGCGTGCAAGGCTTCGATCAGATCACGAACTCCGTCGAATAATTTCAACTCCAGATCGCTTGCGAGATAATGAAAGCGATAACGATCGGCCAACTCGGGATAACGCGCCTCGTCCAAGGCTGGTGCGACATGACGCAGGGCGTCGACCAGTCCGAGTCCGATTACCTGTCGCGCATGCAAGTCCGACGGCATCTGCTGGTCCAGATCGAGACAGGCCTGCTGGAGTGAGGTAACGATTGCGGCAACCGAATCATGCAAAGTGCCATCCCAATCAAAAACCAGCAATTCAAATCGCTTGCCCATAATCCTGATTTTCTCGGCTCGATAGCGTGGTCAAAAACGACTGCAAAGCTTCCGGCAGTGGCGCCTCCAGCGACAAGGTTTCATCGGAGAGCGGGTGCCTGCATCTCATTTTCCAGGCGTGCAAGAACATTCGTTTCAGTCCGCTTTTTGCCAATGTCTTGTTCAGGGAAAAATCGCCATACTTTTCATCGCCGGCGATCGGAAAGCCCATCTCGGCGCAATGGACACGGATCTGATGTGTCCTGCCGGTGCGGAGTTCTGCCTCGAGCAAGCTGAAATGTTCCCAGCGTGCCACCAGACGAAATACCGTGTGCGACGGCTTCCCTTCCGCCGACACCCGGACGCGCCGCTCGCCGGAATCGAGCAGGTACTTAAATAACGGAAGTTTTGCGTGCCGCAGCGGATCCATCCAGCGTCCGCGCACGAGCACCAGATAGCGCTTGTCGGCGCCCCTGCCCTGACCGTCGGCGCCACCTTCACGGAACATGTCGTGCAGCGCGACCAGAGCCGAACGCTTCTTTGCCACCAGCAACAGCCCGGACGTTTCCCGGTCCAGGCGATGCGCCAGTTCAAGAAACCTGGCTTGCGGACGCTGACGTCGCAGCGCCTCGATCACTCCGAAACTGACGCCGCTGCCACCATGGACGGCGATCCCGGCAGGCTTGTCGATAACGATCAGCGCCTCGTCCTCGTAGACGATCGGCAGATCAGCCTTGATCTCGGCGCCGGCAATGACTTCTTCCTTCTTCTCGGCAATCCGGATCGGCGGGATACGCACGGTGTCGCCCTTCTGAATGCGATAGGACACCTCGACCCGCTTGCCGTTGATACGGACCTCACCGCTTCGCACAATGCGATAGACGTGACTCTTGGGGACGCCTTTGCAGATTCTCAGCAGGTAATTGTCCAGTCGCTGCCCGTGTTCTTCATCTGCAACAATGGCCTGAGTTACTGTTTTTTTGCCAAGCACGGCCATTTTGAATATACTTCGTAACGATTTACGTCTCGTGTTGAAAGAGGCGCTGACCCATGAGACCGCTGAGCGACGCCGATTCGTAGTAACTGCGACGCACTTTCCGGCAGGCTTCAGACGCCTCGCTTGCAAAAACCTGTGCAAGATCAAGACAACGCAAATCGCCTGGTTAAGTACGCTCACCAAAAGTAGCGATACTACTTGATTTGCGCGCGCCTGACACGTTCGGAACGCCCCAAGCAGATTCCCGCCTCCCCGAGATTTCGGGTGGGGATGAAAGATTGATTCAGCGATTTATCTCGTTAGTTGCCACACTAGGAAGCCCATGAAGCATCCCTCAATCAACTAATCGTCGCTGCCTGCACAAGGCGCTCCCTTCGTTCGCTCACAGCGCGCGGGAGCCCAGTTATGAAACGCATGTTGTTCAATGCGACACAAGCCGAAGAACTCCGTGTCGCCATTGTTGATGGTCAAAAACTGATTGACCTCGACATTGAATCGGCTGCCAAGGAACAGAAGAAAAGCAATATCTACAAGGCCGTTATCACGCGAATCGAGCCGAGTCTTGAGGCCGCTTTCGTCGACTATGGCGCAGAGCGTCATGGTTTTCTGCCCTTCAAGGAAATTTCCCGTTCGTATTTCCAGCCCGGGGTTGAGGCAGGTCGCGCCACGATCAAGGAGGCGCTGCGCGAAGGACAGGAACTGATCGTTCAGGTCGACAAGGATGAGCGCGGCAACAAGGGCGCCGCCATGACCACGTTCATCAGCCTGGCCGGCCGCTATCTCGTGCTGATGCCAAACAACCCGCGGGGCGGCGGCGTTTCGCGCCGTGTCGAGGGCGACGAGCGCGCCGAATTGCGCGACGTCATGGATCAACTCGAAGTGCCGTCAGGCATGAGTCTGATCGCCCGTACCGCTGCGATCGGCCGGAGCCCGGAAGAACTGCAATGGGACCTCAATTACCTGATGCAGCTCTGGAAGGCGATCGAGGGCGCGGCCAATCAACAGAAAGGCGCTTTCCTCATCTATCAGGAAGGCAGCCTGGTCATTCGCGCGATTCGCGATTACTTCCAGCCTGATATCGGCGAAATTCTGATCGACACCGACGACGTCTATGAGCAGGCACGCCAGTTCATGAGCCACGTCATCCCGGCGACGGTCAACCGCATCAAGCGGTATCGTGACGATGTCCCGCTCTTTTCCCGGTTCCAGATCGAACATCAGATCGAATCGGCCTATTCGCGTCAGGTTACGCTTCCGTCGGGTGGTGCCATCGTCATCGACCATACCGAGGCGCTGGTGTCGGTCGACGTCAACTCGGGGCGATCGACGCGCGGTGCGGATATCGAAGAAACCGCATTCAAGACCAACCTTGAAGCAGCGGAAGAAGTGGCTCGGCAGTTGCGCTTGCGCGACTTGGGCGGCCTCATCATCATCGACTTCATCGACATGGAAAGCTCGCGCAACCAGCGCGAAGTCGAAAACCGCCTGCGCGAATCCCTCCGCTTCGACCGCGCCCGCGTTCAGACCGGCAAGATCAGCCGTTTCGGCTTGATGGAACTGTCGCGTCAGCGCCTGCGTCCTGCCCTGGCGGAAACCAGTTACATCCCCTGCCCGCGCTGCTCGGGTACCGGGCATATCCGCAGCGCCGAATCGGCGGCCTTGCATATCCTGCGCATCCTCGAAGAAGAGGCCATGAAGGACAACACGGCAGCCGTTCACACTCAGGTGCCGGTGGATGTCGCCACTTTCCTGCTCAACGAGAAGCGCCAGGACATCCAGGCGATCGAACTGCGGCACAAGGTCAGCATCCTGCTGATCCCGAATATTCACCTGGAAACGCCGCAACACCTGATTACGCGCTTGCGCCACGACGAGCTCAATCAGGAAGACGTCTCGCAGCCGTCGTACAAGATGGTCGAGGCGCCTGCGGACGACGCCGACAAGAATTCGACGCCGGGCAAGAATGAAGCGCGCGCACCGCGCCAGGAAGCGGCGATCAAAGGCATCACGCCCGACCAGCCGGCGCCGATCGTGCCGGAGAAAAGCAAGGAACGCGATACCGAGAACAAAGGCGGCATCCTGTCGAAGATTCTCTCGTGGTTCCGCAGCACGCCGACGCCGGCCGAGCCGGCAAAGCCCGAACGCAAACCGCGTACCGGCGGTCCGCGTGAAGGCCGCGACGGTCGTCGCAATGGCCGCGGCGGCCATCGTCGTGACGAAGAGCGCGACAACCGCGGCAATCGCGAGCAGCGCGATGGACGTCCGGCCGCTCCGGTAACGCCGCGTGAAGAAGTCGCCGAGAAGCCGCAACGCGAAAACCGTGAAGCGCGCAAACCGCGTGAGCCACGCGAACCGCGTCCGGAGCGGAAAGAACGTCAGGTCGCAGCAGCAGTCGATACGGACGCCGCAGCACAACAGGCGGTGAATGGCGCCGCTGTCGTCGGCGCTTCGAGCGACAAGCCGCAGGACGAGGCGAACAATTCGCGGCGGCGTGGACGTCGCGGCGGACGCCGTGATCGGAAGGAACAGCCTACGGAAGCGACGACGGAAGTCGCCCAGCAGACCGGCAGCGAAGTTCAACCCGTGGTCGCTGCTGCAACGGTTGCGGTTGTAACCGCTGAGCCGATCGTCACGCCCGTGGTGACGGAAGCGACGGTGACGACTGAACAAGCACAGCTTGGCGAAACGACGAAAAATGTCGAAGCACCGGCCGTCGCGGCCGCCCCGGTGGAGGTTGCACCGACCGTTCAGGAACCGGCCGTGTCGGCAGTGGAAGAAACCGTCACTTCGGCAGAGGGCTCGGAATTCGCCGAGGCATTGAAAGCCGCCGAGCAACCCGTTGCGGTTACCGTCGAAACCGTCCAGGCCGCCGAAGAAGCGCCTGCAGCAACGCTCGATCAGGCGCTTGAAAGTTCGGGGCTTGTCATGGTCGAGACAAAGAGCGACAAACTCCAGTCCTGGCAACCCGAGGCGAAGGCAGAAGTGGCACCGCGTCCGCGCCGCCGCCGCGCAGTTGTCGAGGCGGCACCGGAAGAGCCATTGGTCATGGTTGAAACCCGAAATCCGAACTGATCCGAGCCTATCGCCTGAAGGCGATCAGCAAAATGGGGCGCTTGATGCGCCCCATTTTTTATGGAATTCGCAGCGTTTTTTTGAGCAACGCGATCAATCCTTCGGTGGCTGCTTCGATCTGATCGAGCACCACTTCGAACCCTTGCGGACCGCCGTAATAGGGATCGCCGATCTCCTGCGCGGAGGACGGCGGCGCATAGGCCATGAGTAGCGCCAAACGATCGGCGTAGTTTGATGGACATTGACGGCGGAGCGACGCCAACACGGGCTTATCCACCGCCAGGATCAGGTCAAAGCATTCAAAGTCCTGCGCCAGAACCTTCCTTGCCCGGATTCGCGACAAATCGTATCCGCGTTTCAACGCCGCCCGCTGTGCGCGACTGTCCGGCGCCTGACCGACGTGGTAAGCGTCGGTGCCGGCCGAATCGACCTCAACGTGCTCCGCCAGACCTGAGCGCTCAAGGGCCCGGCGAAACACAGCCTCGGCTGTCGGCGAACGACAGATATTGCCCATGCAGACGAAGAGAACCGTGATCTTTTTCATCGGCGACGGCGATCAAGGACGACGGGCATGCGCCGGCCGGAAGGCTTTGCATTGCGCCGGGGCGCTTTCGATGTAGGCGCCTTCAATCAGATCAACACAATACGGAATCGCCGGGAAAACCGCTTCAAGACAATCGTCGATCGCCGACGGCTTGCCCGGCAAGTTGACGATCAGGCTTTGACCGCGGATGCCGGCGGTCTGGCGCGAAAGGATCGCCGTCGGCACGAACTTCAGCGACGCCGTACGCATCAGTTCGCCGAATCCCGGCATCATCTTCTCGCACACGGCCTCGGTCGCCTCGGGAGTAACGTCGCGCAAGGCCGGGCCGGTTCCCCCTGTCGTGACGATCAGGCTGCAGTGTTCCTGATCGCTCAATTCCACGAGTATTTTCTCGATCTCTGCCTGCTCGTCGGGAATCACCCGCGCCACGGCTTCCCAAGGCGTCGTCAGTACGCGCGAGAACCAGGCGTGAATGGCGGGCCCGCCCTTGTCCTCGTACTCACCGCGACTGGCGCGATCGGAAACAGTGACGATACCAATTCGAACTGCCTTCATGCTTGAAACTCCTTAATGACTGCCGCTTGCTTATGGATGCGGAACAACCCAGGCGTCGCCCGTCGGCGTAACTTCTTTCTTCCAGATCGGCACCCGCTCCTTGAGCGTGTCGATCAGCCAGCGACAGGCTTCGAATGCCTCGGCACGATGCTCCGCGCCGGCAGCGATGAACACGATATTGTCGCCGCCATGAACCGTCCCCACACGATGCACCAGACGGGCGTCGATCAGCCCGAAGCGCTTGATCGCCTCATCACGCAAACCATTCATCTCAGCCAGCGCCATGGTGTCGTAGGCATCAAAACTGATCGCCGACACTTCCCGCCCCTCGGAAAAATCACGGGCGCAACCGAGGAAGGTAGCGATGCCGCCCATGCGCACCGATACCGACTTCAGGGCAGCGATTTCCTCGTCCTGAGAGAAGTCCTCCTCCTGGATTCTTACCGACGCTTTCATCTAACCTCCCGAAAATTTCGCCATGAACGCAATTTCGCTTCCGTCGGCGATTTGGGCAGCGTCGTCGCGTACCTGAACACCGTTCACGGCAACAAAGGAAACCCACCGGACAGCGTCTGGATAATCGAGGGAGAATTGCTTGCGCAGCGTGCCGAGTTGCAGTCCGGGCACAAACTCGATCTGGACGCGGCGCTGGCCGACGCTGTCAGCCACCGGACCAAAAAATAGCAACGTGATCACGAGGACTCGCCCCTGCTCCAAACCCCCGTCTTACCGCCGCGCTTTTCCTCGAGTTGGACCGATTCGATACGCATACCCCGATCCATGGCCTTGCACATGTCATAGATCGTGAGCAAGGCCACATTGGCGCCGCATAAGGCTTCCATCTCGACGCCGGTCTGCCCGACGCAGCGCGCGACGACGACCGCCTTGATACCGACGCAGCCCTGAGCATCGGGTTCGACAACCTCGCTGAACGAGACGTCAACGCCCGACAGCGCAATCGAATGGCACATCGGGATGATGTCCGGCGTCCGTTTTGCCGCCATCACGGCACCGACGTCAGCGACCGCCAGCACGTTGCCCTTGGCGACCTCACGCGAGCGAATCCGCGCAAGCGTTGCGGGCTGCATCCGCAATATGCCGCTGGCTGTCGCACTCCGCTCAGTAGGCGCCTTGGCGGACACATCCACCATCCGCGCGCGCCCCGATTCGGAAAAATGAGTCAGTTCATCCATTAGTACGCCATCTCCTTAGTGTTCGGGGCGCCGCATACGCAGCACGAGGGATCCTTGCTGACAGCATGGCGGGAAAACTCCATATCCATCGCATCGACGAGTAAGAGCGCACCGGAAAGCCCGCGTTCCATCCCGACGAGAATTTTCAGGGCCTCCGCCGCCTGAATCGCCCCAACCAAACCAACCAGCGGGGCGAACACCCCGGTGGTTGCGCAGCGCAATTCCGGCGTTTCGGCACTCTCCGGAAACAGGCAGTTGTAGCAAGGAATGTCGGTTCGACGAAAATCGAAAACCGAAACCTGCCCATGCGTAAGAATTGCGGCCCCTGAAACAAGCGGCTTGCCGAGTCTGTGGCAAACCCGGTTCACCGAGTACCGGGTCTCGAAATTGTCACTGCAATCGAGCACGACATCGGCTTCGGCGACGAGCCCGACAAGTTGGCTCTCTTCGACGCGCGTGGCGACAGGTCGGCAAACGACCTCAGGATTGATCTCTTTCAACGTTTGCTCGGCCGAACGTACTTTCGGCAGACCGATGGCCGACGTGCGATGGACGATCTGGCGCTGAAGATTGGTGAGATCGACGTTGTCATGGTCGCACAAAGTCAGCCGGCCGACGCCGCTGGCGGCCAGGTACATGCTGGCCGGCGAGCCCAGCCCGCCGACACCGATCATCAGCGCATGACTCTCCAGCAAGCGTGCCTGACCTTCGATTCCCACCGCATCCAGCAGGATATGGCGACTGTAGCGCAGCAACTGTTCGTCATTCATCGCCTGTTCACCCGCAACGGCATCAGGACGAAGCCTGTCTTTCCCTGAAACAGCTTTTCAAACAGCATGATCGTGTCCCTCGACACCGAACAGCAACTCCTTGGCCCGGAAAAGCGCGTCGCGGGTGGCGGCCGCTTTCTCGAACTCGAGGTTCTGGGCGAATTTTTGCATTTCCTTTTCCAGTCTTTTGATTTCCCGGGTGAGTTGTTTTTCATCCATGGCCAGGTACCCGGCCTGTGTCTGCTCGGCTTGCAGCGTCTTCTGGGCCGATTCGGCATCGTAGACGCCGTCGATGATATCCTTGATCCGCTTCGATACGCTGCGCGGACGAATGCCGTGCAATTCGTTGTGGTGCATCTGCTTTTCGCGCCGGCGCTCGGTTTCGGCAATCGCCCGCTGCATGGAATCGGTGACACGATCAGCATAGAGAATCGCCGTCCCGTGCAGATGACGCGCGGCGCGCCCGATGGTCTGGATCAACGAACGTTCGGACCGGAGAAAACCCTCCTTGTCGGCATCAAGGATCGCTACCAGAGAAACCTCGGGAATATCCAATCCCTCACGCAACAGGTTAATGCCGATCAATACGTCGAATTCGCCCAAACGGAGGTCACGGATAATCTCGACGCGCTCGACCGTGTCGATATCAGAGTGGAGATAACGCACGCGCACGCCGTTTTCGCCGAGATACTCGGTCAATTCCTCCGCCATGCGCTTGGTCAGCGTCGTCACCAGAACACGTTCGTCGCTGGCCGCGCGTGTGCGAATTTCGCCAAGCAGATCATCGACCTGGGTACTTGCCGGACGAACCTGAATTTGAGGATCAACAAGACCTGTCGGCCGGACTACCTGTTCGACGACCTGGCCCTGATGTTCGCTCTCGTAGGCTGCCGGCGTCGCCGATACAAAAACGCACTGCCTGACGAGATGCTCGAACTCGTGAAATTTGAGCGGACGGTTATCCAGGGCAGACGGCAGGCGGAATCCGTAGTTCACGAGATTTTCCTTGCGTGACCGGTCGCCCTTGTACATGGCGCCGATCTGGGGGATCGCCACATGTGACTCGTCGATGAACATCAATGCATCCGCCGACAAATAGTCGATCAGGGTCGGCGGCGGCTCTCCGGCCATTCTTCCGGACAAATGCCGAGAATAGTTTTCAATCCCCTTGCAGAAACCAAGTTGATCGAGCATTTCAAGATCGAAGCGGGTCCGTTGTTCAAGGCGCTGCGCTTCGACAAGGCGTCCTTCCCTGGCAAAAAACTCCAGCCGGTCGCGCAATTCCTCCTTGATCGCCTCAATCGCTCGCAGCACCGTGTTCCGCGGCGTAACGTAGTGCGACGAGGGGAATACCGTAAAACGCTTGAGCTTTTGTTGCAGATGTCCGGTCAGCGGATCGAACAACTGCAAGCCGTCGATTTCATCATCAAAGAGCGACACGCGAATGGCATGCTCGGCATGCTCCGCCGGAAAAACGTCAATCACGTCACCGCGCACGCGGAAGGTGCCGCGATGAAAATCGGTCTCGTTGCGCTCGTACTGCAATTCGGCCAGGCGCTTGATGATGTCGCGCTGCCCCATCCGATCGCCGACACGCATGGTCAGGATCATCTTGTGGTATTCATCGCGATCGCCAATACCGTAGATGCACGACACCGTCGCCACGATGATGCAATCGCGCCGTTCGAGCAGGCTTTTCGTCGCCGACAGGCGCATCTGCTCAATGTGCTCGTTGATCGCCGAATCTTTCTCGATGAAAAGATCCCGAGCCGGAACGTAGGCTTCCGGCTGATAGTAGTCGTAGTAGGAGACGAAGTACTCGACCGCATTCTCGGGGAAGAACTCGCGGAACTCGGCATACAGCTGGGCCGCCAGCGTCTTGTTCGGCGCCAGGACAAGCGCTGGCCGCCCGGTCCTCGCGATGACATTGGCCATCGTATACGTTTTGCCAGAGCCGGTGACGCCGAGCAGCGTCTGGAATGCCAATCCGTCATCCAGGCCTTCGACAAGCAATCGAATCGCTTCGGGCTGGTCGCCAGCAGGCGGAAACGGCTGGTGCAACAGGAATGGACTCCCGGGAAATGTCACGAATTCCGGAGGGTCTTGTATGGAACGCGAATCTGTCATGCTAGAATTTTAAGCGGAAACGGACGGACGCGTCCTCTGCTTTCCGGTGAAATTCGTGCTGGTGTTCGCACCGCCCTTCAACCCCGCAATGCAACACCCGTTGTGTCGCAGCGACAAATTTGAGTGACCCGAAATGACAACATCAATATTTTCCGCCGTGGAGATGGCTCCACGCGACCCGATTCTCGGATTGAACGAAGCTTTTGGCGCCGATACTCGCACGACGAAAGTCAATCTTGGCGTCGGCGTTTATTTCGATGAATCCGGCAAGATCCCCTTGCTGGACGCTGTCAAACGGGCCGAAAAGGCGCGTGTCGAGTCGCTGCCGGCGCGCGGCTATCAGCCGATCGAAGGTGCTCCGGCTTACAACCAGTCCGTGCAAAAACTGCTCTTCGGCAACGACTCGTCTTTGCTGGCAGAGGGCCGCGTCGTGACGGCCCAGGCACTGGGCGGCACCGGCGCCTTGAAAGTCGGCGCCGATTATCTCCGCCGTCTTCTCCCTGACGCCAAGGTCTATATCAGTGACCCCAGTTGGGAAAACCACCGTGCCCTGTTCGAAGCGGCCGGTTTCACGGTCGAAACGTATCCGTACTATGACGCGTCGGCGCGTGGCGTCAATTTCGACGGCATGGCTGCTTGCCTGAAATCCTTGCCAGCCGGTTCGATCATCGTCTTGCACGCCTGCTGCCACAACCCGACCGGGGCCGACCTGACCGAAGCCCAGTGGCGCGAAATCATCGAAATCATCAAGGCACGCGGACTCGTCGGCTTTCTGGATATGGCCTATCAGGGATTTGCCGACGGAATCGCCGAAGACGCGCTGGCACTGAATCTCTTTGCCGCGTCCGGACTTCAGTTCGTGGTTTCCAGCTCCTTCTCGAAATCCTTCTCGCTGTATGGCGAGCGCGTTGGCGCGCTGTCGATCGTTACCGCATCCAAGGACGAATCGGCGCGCGTCATGTCGCAGATCAAGCGGACCATCCGCACGAACTACTCGAACCCGCCGACGCACGGCGGCAGCGTCGTCGCGGCAGTGCTGTCCAGCCCGGAACTCCGTAACGTCTGGGAAACCGAACTTGCCGGCATGCGTGATCGCATTCGCACCATGCGTCAGAGCTTCGTGCAGAAACTCCAGGCCAAAGGTGTCGCTCAGGACTTCTCCTTCATCATCAAGCAACGCGGCATGTTCTCTTACACCGGCCTCTCTGCCGATCAGGTCGCACGGATGCAGAATGAATTCGGCGTCTATGCGGTCAGCACGGGACGGATCTGTGTTGCTGCGATGAACACCCGCAACATCGACTACGTTGTCGATGCCGTTGCTGCGGTGCTGTAAACAAGAGCTGCTTCGGCTTCTCCAGGGCGCCCGTCAGTGGCGCCCTTTTCGTTTCAGCACGACAATACACGTGAGTAATACGGGCGCGCCGGACGTCACGATGATGTCATCACACCAACAGGGAAAAGCGCCGGATGGGTGTTGACGCTCCCTGCTCCGGTGTCTATAATGCGCGCTTCGTTGTTCCTCGATAGCTCAGTCGGTAGAGCGCCGGACTGTTAATCCGTAGGTCCCTGGTTCGAGCCCAGGTCGAGGAGCCAGAAATTCAAAGAAGGGCTACGTTTGTGACGTAGCCCTTTTTTTCTAGCCCAATGCGCAACGGAAGATCGCGCTTTTCACGACACGAAGATCATGAACCGAACCGATTTGCAGGCTATTCGCCAACTGCTCTTTTTTACGCAGGCCGAAGCTGCACGCCACGTAGCTTCCACTCCTGAATGTCCGGACGGAGTGACGCCAGACACGTGGCAGGCCTGGGAGGCCGGCACACAACCGATCCCGCCCCATATTGTGGAACGGATAACGGATTTAAGCGAATGGCGTTATGGGGCACTGGCGGCCACCGCCGACAACGTCCGCATCCAGATTGGCGAACAGGATGGCGCGCCCGATTCGGTTTTCGTCATCTGGTATGACAACCTCGACGACTGGCTTTCCATGCCCGGACGGGAACCGGTCATGTGGCGACTGCAGCAGTCCGTCTGCGCCGGTCTGAGGGAGATGTACAGTATCGTCAAGCTCGTGTGCTTTGATGCCGACGCCTATCGCCAATGGCGCGGCGAGCGCGTGGATTCGGAATCGCTTCGCGCCGAATGGGCCTCGACCGTCGCCTAAGCAGGACTTTGAACTACCCGCAGGGCGATTGAGCTTGGCTGAACGCTCAGCGGTAACAAAAAACCCGCAAACCGTGGATTCACGAGGCTGCGGGTTTTTATTTTTTACTTTAACAAATATATCTATGCTTATGATTATTTGTTAATTAATCATTCCCACTCAATGGTTGCAGGCGGCTTCCCGGAAATATCGTAAACGACGCGATTGATGCCGCGCACTTCGTTGATGATACGGTTGGAAACCTTGCCCAGGAGCGCATGCGGCAATTCCGCCCAGTGCGCCGTCATGAAATCCTGGGTTTGCACTGCACGCAAGGCCACCACATATTCGTAGGTTCGGCCGTCGCCCATCACGCCGACCGATTTCACCGGCAGGAAAACAGCAAACGCCTGGCTGGTCTTGTCGTACCAGTCCGCCGCACGAAGTTCGTCGATAAAAATCGCATCGGCACGTCGCAGCAGGTCGGCGTACTCCTTCTTGACCTCCCCCAGAATTCTGACGCCGAGACCCGGCCCCGGGAAGGGGTGCCGATAGACCATCTCATGCGGCAACCCGAGGGCAACCCCCAACTCACGCACCTCGTCCTTAAACAGTTCGCGCAAGGGTTCGAGCAATTTCAGATTGAGCGTTTCCGGAAGTCCGCCCACATTGTGGTGGCTCTTGATTGTGTGTGCCTTTTTGGTCTTCGAGCCGGCCGACTCGATAACGTCCGGATAAATGGTGCCCTGAGCCAACCATTTGGCATTCGGCAGCTTCTTGGCCTCGGCTTGGAAGACTTCGACAAATTCACGCCCGATGATCTTGCGCTTCTGCTCAGGATCAGAAACACCAGCAAGATGCCCCAGGAATTGGGCCGCCGCATCAACGTGGATCACCTTGACACCCAAATTGCGCGCGAACGTCTGCATGACCTGCTCGGCCTCGTTCAGACGGAGCAATCCGTTATCGACGAATACGCAGGTCAATTGGTCGCCAATCGCTCGGTGCAGGAGCGCCGCCACCACCGAGGAGTCAACGCCGCCGGACAGACCGAGAATGACCTCTTCTTTGCCCACTTGCGCCCGCACCTTGGCGATCGCTTCATCGACATAGTCCGGCATGTTCCAGTCATGTCCACAACCGCAGATATCATGGACAAAGCGCGCGAACATGTCCTTGCCCTTGAGCGTGTGCGTCACCTCCGGATGGAACTGGACCGCATAAAACCCCCTGGTTTCGTCGGCCATGGCGGCAATCGGACATGATTCATTGCTGGCGATCACCCGGAATCCTTCCGGCAAGCCGGTAACCTTGTCGCCGTGACTCATCCAGACGTCAAGCAAACCATGGCCTTCGGCATTTTTGCGATCTTCGATACCCAGGAACAGTTTTGAATGACCCCGCGCACGAATTTCGGCGTAGCCGAATTCACGTTTGCCCGAACTCTCAACCTTGCCCCCCAATTGCTGCGCCATCGTCTGCATGCCGTAACAGATGCCGAGGACAGGAACGCCCAATTCGAAAACCACCTGCGGCGCACGCCATTCCTCCGCTTCATAAACCGAATTCGGTCCTCCGGAAAGGATGATCCCTTGCGGATTGAATTCACGGATAAACGCCTCGCCAACATCGAACGGATGGAGTTCGCAATAGACCTGCTGCTCGCGGATCCGCCTTGCGATAAGTTGCGTTACCTGGGAACCAAAATCGAGAATGAGGATTTTTTTGTGTGCCATTTCTCCGCCTTGAATGAACGAGGGGCGGCTGATCCCGCCCTCGGAACGCAACGTCAATCGACGTGGTAATTCGGTGCTTCCTTGGTGATTTGTACGTCGTGAACATGGGACTCTCGCACGCCCGCAGAAGTGATTTCGACGAATGCTGCTTTGGTATGCATGTCAGCAATCGTCGGACAGCCGAGATATCCCATGGAGGAGCGCAAGCCACCCATCAACTGATGAATGACCGCAACCACCGAGCCCTTGTACGGTACCCGGCCTTCAATCCCTTCCGGGACAAGCTTCTCGACGTTTGACGCGCTGTCCTGGAAGTAGCGATCGGCGGCACCTGCCGCCATCGCGCCGATAGATCCCATGCCACGATAGGACTTGTAGGAGCGACCTTGATAGAGCTCGACTTCACCGGGCGCTTCCTCGGTCCCCGCAAACAGGCCGCCGAGCATGACTGCATTGCCGCCAGCTGCAATCGCCTTACAGATATCGCCGGAATACCGGATACCGCCATCGGCAATCATCGGAACGCCACTACCGGCAAGCGCTTCCGCCACATTCTGAATGGCCGTGATCTGTGGCACACCGACACCGGCAACGATACGCGTCGTGCAAATTGATCCCGGACCGATCCCCACCTTGACGCCGTCTGCGCCATGATCCACCAGCGCGCGTGCCGCATCCGCAGTGGCAATATTGCCGCCGACGACTTCAATGTGCGGGAACCGCGTCTTGACCCAGCGCACGCGTTCGAGTACGCCTTGCGAGTGGCCGTGCGCGGTATCCACCACAATCACATCCACCCCCGCTTCGGCCAACAATTCGGCCCGCTCTTCGGTACCGGCACCAACACCGATGGCGGCCCCGACGCGCAAACGGCCGGAGGCATCCTTGCAGGCATCCGGGTGTTCGGTCGTCTTGATGATGTCCTTGACCGTGATCAACCCGCGCAATTCGAACGCGTCGTTAACGACAAGGACGCGCTCAAGCCGATGTTTGTGAATCAGGGACTTCCCCTCTTCCACCGTTGCGCCTTCATGCACGGTGACCAGACGATCACGCGGCGTCATGATATTTCTGATCGGTTGATCGAGATTCGTCTCGAAACGCAAATCACGGTTCGTTACGATGCCGACGACCTTTTTATCATCGACAACAGGGAATCCTGAAATTTTGTGCAACCGGGTTAGTTCCAGAACCTCGCGGACAGTCAGTGTCGGTGCGACGGTGATCGGATCCTTGAGGATACCGGCCTCGAAACGCTTGACCTTCGAGACTTCCGCCGCCTGGGCTTGCGGCGTGAGGTTCTTGTGAACGATACCGATACCACCCGCCTGTGCCATGGCAATCGCCAGACGCGCTTCCGTCACGGTATCCATTGCCGCCGAAACCAGCGGCATGTTAAGCGTGATGTTACGGGTGAGACGGGTGCGCAACGTGACGTCGCGGGGGAGAATCGATGAATGGGCGGGAACGAGCAGGACGTCGTCAAACGTCAGCGCTTTCTGCAATAAACGCATGGCCTTTGATCCTAGGGTCACAAAGTCGTATTCTACCAAAACCATCCAAGGCACGGAAATCAGCCGCGCCCCGATGGCACTGATCGTCACCCGGTTTCGCTGGCAAAGGTGACCGACACCAACACACCTGAATACGGAAACGCCCGGCCTGCCATTAATATGTCATGACATCCCGATCATCCAAGCTCATCAAGACGGTGCTGACACTCTGCCTTGTTACGGCAACCGCTGTCGCGTCGGCGCAAATCTACCGCTGGAAAGACGAGAACGGCAGGATCGTGTTCTCGGACAAGCCACCGGAAGGCCGTGTCCGGCAACAAGAGAAGCTCGACACCCCACTCTCTTCTGCATCAGGCGGTGCCCAAAAAAATCTCGCCGAACAGGAAATATCGTTCCAGAAAAGGCAGAAGGAAGCGAGGGAACGAGCCGAGAAAACTGACAAGGAGGAGGCTGCCCAAGCCGAAAAACAGGAATACTGCACTTCCCTGCGACGGCAGTTGATGGCACTGGAGTCGGGCGAACGCATCGTCCGGAGAGACGAGAACGGCGAGCGGCAGTTCCTCGAGGACGCCCAACGCGAACAGGAAATCGCCAAAGTACGCCAGGCGATGCAGAACACCTGCCAATGAAGTTATCAGCTTGAGGCCGGGGCCTCGGCGCTTTCGCCAGCACCTTTCTTCATCACTTTGCCTTCGGCGGCACGCTGCTTTCTGACCGCCTTGGGATCAGCAATCAGTGGACGATAGATTTCGACACGGTCCCGATGCCGCAACACCGTCTCCAGCTTGACGAGTTTCGCGAACACGCCGAGCTTGTTCTTGGACAAATCGATCTCGGGATATTTTTCGAGCAAACCTGATCGCTCAATGGCCTGGAGCACCGTCGCCCCTTCGTCCAATCCGATGACAACAATTTCCTGCTTGTTGGGAAG
The DNA here is from genome assembly GCF_963666255.1 of uncultured Propionivibrio sp. NCBI lineage: Bacteria > Pseudomonadati > Pseudomonadota > Betaproteobacteria > Rhodocyclales > Rhodocyclaceae > Propionivibrio > uncultured Propionivibrio sp. The sequence goes on from NZ_OY762655.1 coordinate 540,686, forward strand.
CGCATATACAACTTCCACGCGCATCTGCTCAGCCATTTCCTTCTCCGAGAACCGCTTCTGCCCGACGCGCAAACGCGTCGACAAAGGTATTGCAAATTTGTCCAAAAACAGGGCCGATCATTTTGTCGAACAACCGGTTAGAGAACTCGTACGCCAGTCGAAGCTCAACTTTACACGCGTGCTCCCCGAGCGGATGAAAGTGCCAGCCTCCATCCAGGCGCCGGAACGGACCGTCGACCAGTCGGAGTCCGATGAACGCGGGATCATTTTTGTCGTTTTCCGTCGTAAAGTGCGCTTTTACGCCACGGAAATTGATAAACAGCGTCGCCACCGTCCTGCTCGTATCCCGATAGGAAACCTGCGTGCGCTCGCACCACGGCAAGAAATCGGGATACGCCTCGATATTTTCGACGAGATCGAACATCTGGCGTACCGAATATCCGATCAGGATCGACCTTTCCACCGTGGCCATTTATCGTCGCACTCCGCGAATCCGGTAAAATGCGAATTCTAACATTGCCAGCCGTCAGTTCCAGGTCTCCCCATATGAGTATCATTACCAACAAGAAGGCTTTCCACGACTATTTCATTGAGGAAAGGTTTGAGGCCGGCATGGTTCTTGAAGGCTGGGAAGTCAAGGCGATCCGCGCCGGCCGAGCGAACATCAAGGAGTCTTACGTCGTCATTCGCGACGGCGAAATTTCCATTTTCGGCATGCACATCACGCCCTTGGCGGAAGCCTCAACGCACATCAAGCCTGATCCGGTCCGCACGCGCAAATTGTTGTTGCACGCAAAAGAGATCAGCAAGCTGATCGGCAAGGTCGAGCGCGCCGGCTACACCTTGATGCCGCTGGATCTGCATTTCTCGAAAGGCCGCATCAAGGCGGAAATCGGCCTGGCAAAAGGCAAGAAACTGCATGACAAACGCGAGGCCGAAAAATCCCGGGACTGGGAGCGCGAAAAGGCTCGACTGATGCGCGTCAACAACTAACCGGCGCGAGGCTCCGCTGCCGCACCGTTTCAAACAAGCAGACGGCCGCGGCGGCAGCGACGTTGAGTGACTCGCAACCGCCAGGCATGGGTATCCGGACGCGCCGCGCCACGCTCTCCATCACGTCGGCACACACACCGGCACCTTCACTGCCAAACACCCAGGCAACCGGTCCCTGCAAAGCCTGATCGTACAAGCCGACAGAATCAGGCTCGAGCGCGGTTGCAATCGAAGTCCCTCTGTATCCGTTCAAAAATTCGGGCAAGCGAACCGATTCATGCAGATCGAGTAAAAAGTGCGCGCCCATGCCGGCGCGGAGCACTTTGGGTGACCAGACCTGCGCACAATCCTCGGAGAGCAAAACCTGGCGAAAGCCGGCTGCCGCTGCGCTACGCAGTATTGAGCCAACGTTGCCCGGATCCTGAACACCATCAAGAAGCACAGCATCGCCCATTGCATCGATTCGTCCGCTCTCCTTAGGCATCGAGGCAATTGCCAGTATTCCGCTGGGCGTTTCAACGGGGGCCAATTCGGCAAACAGCGCATCGGGCAGACAAATGACGCTTGCGCATTTTTCGCGGTTTTCAATAAGCAGACTAATTTCGCTTCGGGATTTCCCCGTATCGCTAATGACAATCTCAAGCGGCGACCGGCCCGATGCAAGCAGGCTTTCGACAAGGTGAATCCCGTCCAGAACGATCTGCTGTGTTTTGCGACGCTCGCGACCGCTCTGACAGAGCTTTTTCAAGGCCTTGAAACGAGGATTATCGCGAGAGATTATATGTTTCACAGCAGTGGTAACTGGGCCACTGGCGCGAAGCTGCGCCGATGCACCGGACTGATGCCGTGTTCGCGCAAAGATTGCAGATGCTGGCGCGTCGGGTAACCCATATGTCGATCAAACCCGTAAACCGGGTACTGCGCGTGCAACGCTAGCATTGCTGCATCGCGCGTTGTTTTCGCCAGAATCGATGCCGCGGCGATCGACGCCACCTTGCCATCACCACCGACGATCGCCTCGACCGGACACGGCAATTCCGGACATTTATTACCGTCAACCAGCGCTTTTGTTGGACTGACCGAGAGGGCGAGAACAGCACGCCGCATGGCCAGAAGACTGGCCTGCAGAATATTGATCCGGTCGATCTCTTCGACACTCGCCTCCGCCACAGCCCACGCCAGCGCATGCCGCCGAATCTCCTCCGCCAGCTTTTCGCGTCGCTTGGCCGAGAGTTTTTTGGAGTCGTCGAGGCCGTCGATCGGGTGCAGCGGATCTAGAATCACCGCGGCGGCAACGACGGAGCCAGCCAGAGGGCCACGGCCGGCCTCATCGACACCGCAGACGAGCCCCTCAGGCAGCCACAGCGGCATCACCCGCTCCCGCCGGCAGCATTTCGATGATCTTCGCCGCCGCTTTCTCCGCCGTATTTTGTCGGAGCTGAAGGTGAATCCCATGAAAAACCTGCTGAATTCGCTCGCAGGATTCCTTGTCGGAAAAAAGATTCAGCATCGCCTGGGCCAAATTTTCAGGCGAGGCGTCGTCCTGCAAGAATTCCGGGACGACAAACTTGTTGGCCAGAATATTCGGCAAACCGACATAAGGCAGATAGCCCATGCGGCGCATGATGCGATAGCTCATCGGCGCCATTTTGTAGGCAATGACCATCGGCCGCTTGAGCAACGCGGCCTCCAGGGTGGCCGTACCGCTCGCGACGAGCACGACATCAGCCGCCATCATCGCCTCGTGCGAATGGCCGAACAGCATACGCAGCGGCAACTCGCGCGCCTGGCACCGGTAAAGAGCCTCCTCGAACTGCATGCGCGTTTCACGCGTCGCCAAGGGCACGAGAAACAAGGCCTCCGGCAACTTGCGATGAATTTCCATGGCCGTTGCAATGAAGGTATCCGCCATGAATCCGAGTTCGGATTGACGGCTTCCCGGAAGCAATGCAAAAACAGGTCGCTGCGGAGAGAGTTCCAGTAGCGTCCGGGCCGACGATCTGCCGTCTTCAAGCGGCAACACATCGGCCAGCGGATGGCCGACATAGGTCACCGGGATGCCTTCCTTTTCGTACAAGGCCGGCTCGAACGGGAAAAGCGAAAGCACATGGGATACCGAAGCGCCGATCTTGTGAATTCGCTTGCCACGCCACGCCCAAATCGACGGACTGACATAGTGGACACACGGAATTCCCCGTGCTTTCAGCGAATGCTCCAAGCCGAGGTTGAAATCCGGCGCATCAACTCCGATGAACACATCCGGTCTGTCACCCAGCAAGCGTTTCTTCAACGCGCTACGTATGCCAGAGATTTCGCGGTACTGACGCAAGACTTCGACATAGCCGCGCACAGCCAGTTTCTCAAGCGGATACCAAGACTCGAAGCCCTGACCTTCCATCTTGGGTCCACCGATTCCGTAAAACTGCGCCCCGGGAAGCTTTGCTTTGAGCGAAGCAATCAGGTGGCTGGCGAGCAGATCTCCCGACGCTTCGCCCGCCACCATGGCGATGCGAACGCCCGTTCCCATCATCGGATGATGCCGCGCTTGGATACCGCTAGGAAATCGAGAATCGGCTGAAGTTCGGGATGAGCGCCGACCTCTTCTTCGAGTCGGACTTTGGCTTCGTCGAGCATCAGTCCGGACTTGTACAGGGTGCGATAGGCGCGCTTCAGCGTCATGAGTGCTTCCGGGGAAAATCCCCGGCGCTTGAGTCCTTCGGCATTGATGCCGAACGGTGTCGCGGTATTTCCGGCCGCCATGACGTACGGCGGAATATCCTGAAGCACCACCGTTCCAACCGCCGTCATGGTGTGCGCCCCGACGCGGCAAAATTGATGTATTCCGGTATAACCGCCCAGAATAGCCCAATCATCGACGTGCACATGACCCGCCAACTGTGCGTTGTTGGCGAAAGTCGTACGATTGCCGACCTGGCAATCATGCGCAACGTGCACATACGCCATGATCCAGTTATCATCCCCCATCCGCGTCACGCCGGCATCTTGTGCCGTGCCCAGATTGAAGGTGCAATACTCGCGAATCGTGTTTCGGTCGCCGATTTCGAGACGGGTCGGCTCTCCCGCATACTTCTTGTCCTGCGGCACTTCGCCGAGCGAACAGAATTGGAAGATACGATTGTCGCAACCGATCCGGGTATTCCCGGTAATGACGACGTGCGGCCCGATTCGGGTGTTATCGCCGATTTCCACATGCTCGTCGATAATCGAGTACGCGCCGACGGAAACGCCAGCGCCCAGTTTCGCGCCCGGATGAATGATTGCTGTCGGGTGAATCATGCTTGACATCGCCCTTTCTCAGATATCGCGCTTCGCGCACATCAGTTCGGCTTCGGCCGCCACTTCTCCGTCAACCCGGGCAACGGCGTTGTACTTCCACACACCACGCATCTGCCGAGCAATCTCCACATGCAGATGGAGTTGATCTCCGGCAGTGACCGGCTTCTTGAAGCGCGCCTTGTCGATCCCGGCAAAATAGAACACCGAATGTTCGCTCGGCATCTCTCCAGCACTCTTGAACGACAGAATGCCGGCCGCTTGCGCCAGCGCTTCCATGATCAGCACGCCGGGCATGACCGGGTAATGCGGGAAATGCCCCTGAAAGAATGGCTCGTTGATCGTCACGTTCTTGTAGGCGTGAATCGATTTGCCAATTTCCATCGTCACAACCCGATCCACAAGCAGGAAGGGATAGCGGTGCGGAAGATGCTTTATTACTTCACTAATATCCATCTCAATCATGGTGTTATGCTTTTTTCTTTAAGTGCTTTTTCAAGTTCTGACACACGCTCTGCCAGCTTCGACAAGCGCCTGATCTGCGCCGCATTTTGCAACCAGCCATCATGCGTATCTAGCGGAAAAACGCTCGTGTAAACACCAGCCTGTTTCAGACTCTTGCCGACCAGCGTACCCGCCGAAATATGAACGTCGTCGGCGATCTCAAGGTGCCCCGAAACCATTCCAGCGCCGCCGACAGTGCAGCGTTTTCCGAATCGCGTGCTTCCCGCCACACCAACGCATCCCGCCATCGCGGAATGATCGCCAATCTGCACGTTATGCGCGATCTGAATCTGATTGTCGAGTTTGACGCCGTTTCCGATCACCGTATCGTCGAGCGCCCCCCGGTCAACCGAAGTATTGGCACCGATTTCGACATCGTCGCCAATAACCACCCGCCCGATTTGCGGAATCTTTATCCAGCGTTCGCCCTCCCGGGCAAAGCCGAAACCATCGCTTCCGATCACAGCCCCGGACTGGATGACCGCACGCTTGCCGATGACGCATCCCTGATAGACAACCGCATTCGCATAGATCACCGTGTCGTCACCGATGCTGACATCGTCGCCGATCACACACCCCGGATAGAGCACGACATTTTCGCCGCAACGAACACGCTCTCCGACCACCGCGCATGCCCCGACCGTAACGCTGTCGGGCAAGGAAGAAGCCACCACTGCTTTGGCATGAATCCCCGCTCGGGGATGTTTCGCCGGATTGAGCAAAGCCACCACACGCGCATAGTAGGCGTACGGATTCTGATGCACGATCCGTGGCAATTCGGTATCGTCGGCGCTCCCGGGCGCCAGAATCACGGCCGACGCACGGGTCTCCTTTAACTGAGCCTTCAGTTTCGAATTGGAAAAGAAACTGATGTACCCCGGCCCTGCCGACGTCAGACTCGCGACCTGAACGACCTCGACGCTACCGTCTCCGCGCAGTTCGCCGCCGAGTTCTGCAACGATCGCATCAAGCCGCATCCCCTGTGACTGACCCTGCACGTCGCTTACTTGCCGTCAGACAGTGCTTTGATGATTTTGTCGGTGATATCCAGTTTCGGGCTCACCCAGACAACATCCTGCACGATCAGGTCGTATTTTTCCGTTTCGGCGATCTGCTTGATGGCCTTGTTCGCCTTCTCGATGATCGCAGCATTCTCCTCGTTCTGGCGCAAGTTCAAGTCTTCACGGAATTCGCGCTGCTTGCGCTGGAAATCACGGGAAAGATCGTTGAGCTCACGCTCCTTGTTCCGACGTTCGGTTTCCGACATCGTCACCGCATTCTTCTCGAGGGTTTCCTGCATCGACTGAAGCTGCTTGGCGATACGCTGAAGATCCTGATCGCGCTTGGAAAACTCAGCCTCGATTTTCTTTGCTGCTTTCACTGCCGTGGGCGCATCACGGAAAATGCGTTGCGTGTTCACATAACCGACCTTGAGCGCATCCGAAGCGGAGGCAAACGACACTGGCATCAGCGTCATCAACGCAACCAGCAACGAGGCAAATTTCGTATTCAAGCTTCTTCTCCTGATTTAAAAGGTCTGTCCCATTTGGAATTGGAACCGTTGGATTTTATCATTTTCCTGCCGGTTGATCGGTTGCGCCAAGCTGAATTTCAAAGGCCCGAAAGGCGACGTCCAAGTCAAAGACAAGCCCGTCGACATACGAATCGGCCCCTCGGCAAACACTCCGCTATCTTGGTTCGCTTTCTTATCCCCATAGACCTGGCCCGCATCGAAGAAGGGCCCGAAACGCAGCGATTTATCCTTGCCGAAGCCAAAGTCCGAAAGCGGCAGGGTCAACTCCGAATTAAAAACCACTCGCCGCACGCCGCCGAGGCGGACGATACCGTTGGTGCCAAACTCATACGGCCCCAGACTCGCCGTATCATAGCCTCGTACCGACCCGGGCCCGCCCGCATAGAAATTCTTGTAGTAAGGCATATCCTGCCCACCAAGACCTTTGGCTATTCCGTATTCGCCGTTCAACATCAGGACGGCATTCCGCGTGATCGCGAAATACTGCTGTCGCTGGAAAATGATCTTGTTGTACTTGATGTCACCGACCGGGCTTATCTCATACCCCACCCTCGCGATGCCGCCTTTGGTCGGATTGATGACGCTATCCTTGGAATCACGGACCCATCCAGCAGAGAAGGGATATGACGTGTTGGAGCAAACATCGGCACCACCACAGAACTTGTCGGCAAAATGGATATATTGCAGAGGAGTATTCGTGGTGTTACTGCGATCAATATTTACCGTCGTGTAGTCTGCCCCCGCCCCAAACGTCAGCGTTTCCCGTTCGCCAATCGGCAAACCAAAACGAATGCCAGCCCCAGTCGTTTCCTTGCGGTAAGCATAACCCAGAGAAGTCGGATTATATCTATTGTGATATATGTCAAACCCCTGACTGATGCCATCCACCGTGAAATAGGGGTTGGTATAGCTGAAGCCAACGGTGCGGTTCAGTTTGCCCGTATTGAGTTGTATCGACGCATATTTTCCGCTGCCAAAAATATTGGATTGGGCTATCGCCCCCTGAAGAATGATCCCTTCAGCTTGCGAATAGCCCATCCCCGCCGAGATACTGCCGGTTGATCTTTCGGTCACATTGACATTGACATCAACCTGATCCGTAGTCCCCGGAACTGCCGGAGTTTCGACGTTGACCTCACTGAAATAGGCGGTCTTGTCAATTCGCTGTTTCGAAAGTTTGACGCGCTCATCGTCGTACCAGGCACCTTCCATCTGGCGCATTTCCTGACGGATGACCTCATCGCGGGTTTTCGTATTTCCGGAAATTGTGATTCGACGAACATAGACCCGCTTACCCGGATCAACGAAGATCGTGAATGCGACCTGATGTTTCTCCTTATCAATCTCGGGCGCCGCATTGACGTTGGCGAACGCATAGCCTTTCGCCGACAGTTTGTCGCTGATGGCCTTGGTGCTCTCATTGAGCTTTTCGCGTGAAAAGATATCGCCTGGCTTGATTTGAACCGCCTTGCGCAACTCGTCTTCCGGCAAGTTCAGGTCACCGGCCAACTTGACCGATGAGACGACGTAGCGTTCCCCTTCGTTGACAGAAACGGAGATATAAACGTCCTTCTTCTCCGGACTGATCGACACCTGAGTCGATTCAATATTGAACTCGAGGTAGCCACGGTTAAGATAGAACGAACGCAAGGACTCCAAGTCAGCAGAAAGTTTCTGTTTCGAGTACTGATCGTTCTTGGTGTACCAACTGATCCAATTCGGCGTCTGCAACTGAAACTCGTCCAGCAGCACTTTTTCCTTGAAAGACTGCGCGCCGACAATGTTGATCTGCCTGATCTTGGCAGAATCACCTTCGTCGATCTTGAAATTGATCGCAACACGATTACGCTCCAACGGCGTAATCGTCGTGGTGATCGAAGCGGCATATTTCCCGCGCGTCAAATACTGACGCTTCAATTCCTGCTCGGCCTTGTCGAGCATGCCGCGATCGAATGATCGGGAAACCGCGAATCCGACCTCTTTGAGCCCCTTCAGAATCTGTTCCTTGTCGAACTCCTTCAGCCCGACAAAATCGATCTGGGCTATCGCAGGCCGCTCCTCGATGATGACGTTGACAACGCCACCACCCACTTCAACCCGCACATCCTTGAAGAACCCCGTAGCAAACAAGGCCTTGATCGCCTGGGATGCCTTCTCGTTCGTCATGGTCTCGCCAACCTTGACCGGCAGGTAGCTAAAGATCGTTCCGGCCTCGGTTCGCTGCAACCCTTCAACCCGAATGTCCTTAACCGTGAAAGAGTCGAAAGCATACGCGCCGGTCGCAAACAAAGCGACCGCCAGTCCTGACAGGAGGGTTTTCTTCATACGTTCGTTCTGTTCAACCGGAAATCAGTCGATTGATATCATTGTAAAATGAACAGGCCATGAGCAGGATCAACAGAAACAAGCCGATCTTTTGCCCTATTTCCACACTACGCTCGGAGAGTGGTTTCCGCCTGATAGCTTCGGCCACATAATACAGCAAATGCCCCCCATCAAGAATCGGTATCGGCATCAGATTGAGAACCCCCAGACTGATGCTGATCAGGGCAATGAATTTCAGGTACTGACCGGCGCCTGATTTCGCCGATTGACCGGCATAGTCAGCGATCGTGATCGGACCGCTGATGTTATGCCATGACACTTCACCGGTCAGCATCCGTCCCATCATCTTCAGACTGAAGCCAATCTTGTCTCCGGTTTCGTCCAGCGCCTTATGCAGCGACTCGAAAAGGCCGTAACGCACCGTCACCAGCAATTCGTTGCGCATGTCGCCGGTATCCCTCACACCGGCGCCGATTCGGCCGATCTCACTGCCGTTCTCCGTGATCAAGGCCGGCTCGATCTGCAGCAACAGCGCCTCTCCTCCCCGTACAACGCCCACGCTCAACACGCGCTCTGGGCTGGCGCGGACGATGCGAACGACCTCCTGCCAGGCGGCGATCGGAAGCCCATCAATACTGACGATCTCATCGTCAACGCGCAGACCTGCCGAGGCGGCGCGACCGTCAGGACTAAGGCGCCCAACAATTGGCGGAATCTTCGGCTGATAAAAACGCAAACCAAGACGGTCGAGTGCGTCGCCATCCCATCCGGCCTCGCGGATAGCGCTCAGATCCAGTCGTCGAAGCGCGATTTCGTGCCGCACATTGATAACTTCAAGCTGAACCGAGTCCGCAGCAGCAGCCTGTGCCACGATTTGCCAACGCATTTCAGACCACGATTCGGTCGGAACGCCGTTGATCTTCAGAACGCGCTCGCCATTGACAATTCCCGCCTGGGCTGCCGGCGTCGCCAGCACAGGTTCGCCGAGAATGGGTCGAAGTTCTTCGACACCAACCCAGAAATTGCCCCAATAAATCAGGAGCGCCAGCAGAAAGTTGGCCAGCGGACCGGCAGCAACGATCGCCATGCGACGCCATACGCTTTGCCGATTGAAGGCCCGACTCAACTGGTCTGCCGGAACTTCATCCTCGCGCTCATCGAGCATTCGCACATAGCCCCCCAGCGGGATGATCCCAAGCGACCACTCTGTCTGATCCCGCCCCCATTTTCTGGTAACAATCGCCCGGCCAAACCCGACCGAAAAACGCAAGACGCGAACCCCAGCCCAACGCGCGGCAAGGTAATGGCCGAATTCGTGAAACAGGATCAATACGCCCAGAACGACGAGAAAAGCAGTCGTCGTGTAGAGAAAGGCGTTCACAAATCGCCCGCTTGCCGGCACATCTGTCCGGCATATTCACGCGCAGCTGCGTCTGCCGCCAGCACGTCTTCGAGAACCTCCGCGGTCGACACGGACACACCACGCATCGTCGCGTCAATGATCTTCGGAATTTCTGTAAACCGAATCTCTTCCGCCAGAAATGCCGCAACGGCGATTTCATTGGCAGCATTGAGAATGGCCGGCGCCGTCCCACCCGTCTTCAGTGCCTCATACGCGAGTCCCAGACATGGGAAACGCTCAAAATCCGGTTGTTCGAACGACAGCGAAGCAATCTTGAACAGGTCGAGCGAGGCCACCCCGGAAACAATTCGCTCGGGATAGGCCAACGCATGAGCGATCGGCGTCCGCATGTCGGGGGTCCCCAACTCGGCCAGAACGGATCCGTCGATATACTCGACCATCGAGTGAATCACACTTTGCGGATGAACGACGACCTGAATAAGCTCCGGCGGCACATTGAAGAGCCAATGCGCCTCAATCACTTCAAGCCCTTTGTTCATCAGAGTCGCTGAATCGACCGATATCTTTCGCCCCATCACCCAGTTCGGGTGCGCACACGCCTGATCAGGCGTGACACGTTCGAGTTTCGCACGATCGGCAGAGCGGAAGGGACCGCCCGACGCCGTCAATAGAATCCTGGCAACGCCGCTTCTTGACAAGTCACCTGAGTAATCAACAGGAAGCGATTGAAATATGGCGTTATGTTCACTGTCGATAGGAAGTAGTACCGCATTATTTTCGCGCACGGTCCGCATGAAGACCGCTCCAGCCATGACGAGCGCTTCCTTGTTGGCGAGCAACACGCGCTTGCCCGTTTGCGCCGCGGCCAAGGCTGGCTTCAGTCCGGCCGCACCGACAATCGCAGCCATCACGGTATCGACCTCGGGCAAGGCCGACATGCGCACCAGCGCCTCCTCGCCCCAGGCGATCTCGGTGGTGCAACCGGCGTCCTGCAAGCGATCGCGCAAGGCGGCGGCCAGCGCCGCATCGCGTACGACCGCGTAGCGCGGGCGAAACTCGACGCACTGCTCAAACAGGCGGTCGACCTGGCGATGCGCACACAACGCGACGACGCGATAGCGATCGGGATGGCGTCGAACAACGTCCAGCGTGCTGACGCCTATGGAACCGGTTGATCCAAGGACAGTGAGATGACGAGGGGTCATGCGGCACTCGCGGATAAATTCGCCAGCCAGATGAGCGCAACCAACGGCAAGGTCGACGTCTGACTGTCGATCCGATCAAGAATGCCACCGTGTCCCGGCAGGATACTGCTACTGTCCTTCAGCCCGGCGTTGCGCTTCAACAGCGACTCGAAAAGATCGCCCATGATACTGACAGCCGTCATCGACAGAGCCACGAGAACCAACAACACAGGACTGAGATTCACTTCGGCGGGAAGCTTGGGCGCCAATGCAAAAACGTAACAGGTCACCGCGACGGCGGCGCCAAATGCGCCTTCCCAGGTTTTTCCAGGACTGATCGATGGCGCCAGCTTACGGCGGCCAAAACGCCGACCGACAAAATAGGCACCAATATCCGCAACCCACACCGCCGCCATGATTGCCAGCAAAACCCAGCTGCCGGCTTGCCGCAACTGGATCAACGCGAGCCAAGTCGGAAAGATAATCAACAAACCGATCAGCACGCCGAAAAATGAAGCCGGCAGGCGCCAACGCCGCGACATCCAGACCGGCACGATCGCCACCCAGAACACCAGTGCAGGCCAGTAAATCCAGCGGGCAAAGGGCCAGGCCTGGCGACTAAAAGTATCTCCGAACCCCAACGCAGCCGGCTCAAGGAGCCAGACGACAAAGCACAAAGCTGCGAACATAGCGCCAAGCGCAATGCGCGCCCCACGCTGCCACGCCATCAAACCACCCCACTCCCAAGCCGCCAGCGACGCCGTCAGCGTCACGGCCAGCACCCAGCCTTCTGTCGGCAACGCGAAGACAGCCGAGAGAAAGACGCCGAGCAGAACAACCGCAGTCAGCACCCGTGTCTTAAGCATCGATCTGAACCTTCAGTGAGTGGCCACCTGTCGTCGTCGTTGTCTCGTCTGCGCCGGCCGAATTGTCGGACGCCACGACCAACTGTTCGCTGGTTCGTCCGAAACGGCGCTCGCGCTGCTGGTACGACAGCACTGCCTCTGCAATCGCAGCCGAGCGGAACTCAGGCCAAAGCGCCTTGGTGAAGTAAAACTCTGTGTACGCGAGTTGCCAGAGCAGAAAATTGCTGATGCGCTCTTCTCCACCGGTACGAATAAAAAGATCCGGTTCGGGCGCATAACTCATCGACAGGAAAGGCGCGAGATCGCTCTCCTCCCACTGCCCGGCTTTTTCCGGATGGGCCAGGGCCAAGCGATTGGCAGCCTGAAGAATATCCCAGCGTCCGCCGTAATTCGCAGCCACCGTAAGCGTCAGGCGCTCGTTCTGCGCCGTCTGGTCTTCTGAAATCCGGATCAACTCGCGCAGTTCAGGATCGAAGCGCGACAGATCGCCGATGACCTTGAGTTGAACGCCATTTTCCGCAAGCTTTTCGACTTCTTGCTGCAAGGCTTTGACGAAAAGCTGCATCAGCAAGGAAACCTCGTCAGCCGGACGCCGCCAGTTTTCCGAACTGAAGGCAAACAGCGTCAGATAGCGAATTCCGTGTTCAAGACAGTAGCGAACTACTTCCCTGACCGTCTCCACTCCCCGCCGATGACCGGCAAAGCGCGGGAGAAAGCGTTTTTTCGCCCACCGGCCGTTGCCATCCATAATGATGGCAACGTGCCGCGGCATCCCGGCCGTCGCAGGAATATCGCTCGTCGAACTGGTAAACACGTTGGTCAGGAAGGTGCGCGGAAGTGGCTCAGATGGCCATCAACTCGGATTCTTTTTGCGCGAACTGCTTGTCGACTTCGGCAATATTCTTGTCGGTCAACTTCTGGATTTCGTCCTGCGCCCGACGCTCGTCGTCCTCTGAACATTCCTTGTTCTTGACGAGATCCTTCAGCGTCGAGTTGGCATCGCGACGCAGGTTGCGGATGGCCACGCGCGCATTCTCGCATTCATGCTTGACGACCTTGATCAGGTCGCGGCGGCGCTCTTCAGTCAGCGCCGGCATCGGCACACGAATGAGTTCCCCCAGCGCGGCCGGATTGAGCCCGAGATCGCAGTCCCGGATCGCTTTTTCCACCTTGCCCACCATCGCTTTTTCCCAAGGTTGCACGCCCAGGGTGCGCTGATCCAGCAGGGTGATATTGGCGACGGTATTGACCGGCACCATCGATCCGTAATATTCAACCTGGACGTGGTCGAGCAAACCGACGTGCGCCCGTCCGGTGCGGATCTTGGCAAGATCGAGGCGGAGCGCCTCGAGCGTCTTGTGCATTTTGTGTTCGGCCGTCTTCTTCACATCTGCAATCGACATCGCACTCTCCTTCAGCAGTAGACCAGGGTGCCTTCGTTCTCGCCCATCACAACGCGCTTCAGCGCGCCCGGCTTGAAAATCGAAAAGACATTGATCGGCAGTTTCTGATCGCGGCACAGCGCGAAAGCGGTCGCATCCATGACGGCGAGATTCTTCATCATGACCTCGTTGAAGCTGATGCGGTCATAGCGGGTCGCGTGCGGATCCTTTTTCGGATCGGCCGAATAAATACCATCCACCTTGGTGGCCTTCAGCACGATTTCCGCGCCGATTTCGGCGCCGCGCAACGCGGCGGCAGTATCGGTGGTAAAGAAGGGATTCCCCGTACCACCGGCAAAAATAATGGTGCGCCCCTGTTCGAGACCGCGGATCGCGCGTCCGCGGATATACGGCTCGACGACCTGTTCGATGTTCAGCGCCGACTGCACGCGCGTCGGCATCCCGATCGTTTTCATCGCGTCCTGCAGCGCCAGCGCATTCATGACCGTCGCCAGCATGCCCATGTAATCGGCCTGGGCACGGTCCATGCCTGTCGCGGCGGGGGCGACGCCACGAAAGATGTTGCCGCCGCCGATCACCACACCGACCTGCACCCCCAAATCGACAATGCTCTTGACCTCGGCAACGATCTCCGAGATCGTCTGACGGTTGATCCCGTAGGCGTCGGCCCCCATCAGGGCCTCCCCCGAAAGCTTGAGCAAGATGCGTTTGTACTTGGGCGCAATGTCGGTCATGGGTCGGCTCTTCGTTTGATTATTTCTGGGCAGCGGCTGCCTGCGCAGCAACTTCGGCGGCAAAGTCGTTGGTGCGCTTTTCCAGACCTTCACCGACGACATACAGCGAGAACGATGCCACCGATGCGCCCTTCGACTTCAGGAGTTGCTCGATGGTTTGCTTGCCATCCTCGGCTTTGACGAAAACCTGACCGAGCAGCGTCACTTCCTTGAGGAACTTCTGAACGGTACCTTCGGCGATTTTCTCAAGCATCGCTTCCGGCTTGCCGGCTTCGCGGGCCTTCTCGATCGCCACACGGCGCTCGCTGTCGAGCAACTCGGCCGGAACGCCCAAAGCATCCAGCGACTTCGGCTTCGACGCCGCGATATGCATGGCCAGGTCGCGCCCCAGTTGCTCATCGCCACCGACGATATCCAGCAGCACGCCGATCTTGGCGCCGCCGTGGATGTAGGAGGACAGACGGCCTTTCGCCTCAACGCGCACGAAGCGACGCAGAGTGATGTTTTCGCCGATCTTGCCGACCAGTGCGGTACGCGCCGATTCCAGCGTTCCTTCGCAGCAGGGGAGCGACGCCAGGGCGGCGACGTCCGCCGGGTTCTTTTCGACGATCAGGTCGGCGGCGCCTTTGGTCAGCGCCAGAAAGTCGTCGTTCTTGGCGACGAAGTCGGTTTCGCAGTTCACTTCGATGATCGCGCCGGTCTTGCCGTCGGCAGCGATGCTGACCGCCACGACACCTTCGGCCGTGATGCGGGTAGCGGCCTTGGTCGCCTTGGAACCCAGCTTGATGCGCAGCAGCTCCTCTGCCTTGGCCATGTCGCCACCGGCTTCCGTCAGCGCTTTCTTGCACTCCATCATCGGCGCGTCGGTTTTCTCGCGCAGTTCTTTTACCATGCCTGCGGTGATTTCCGCCATTTCATTCTCTCCAGTTACAGGAACTGGCCGATGAGGCCAGTCCGATTGAACACAAGGCACGACAAACGATCCGGCGCACAGCCGGACCGTTCCGGTCGGCAATAATTACTCGGCTTCTTCGACGAAGTCGTCGTCCGAAGACGCCGCGATGATTTCTTCAACGAACTGGCTGCGGCCTTCGAGGATCGAGTCGGCAACGCCGCGCGCATACAGGCGGATCGCGCTCGAGGAGTCGTCGTTACCCGGGATGACGTAATCGACGCCTTCGGGCGAATGGTTGGTATCCACCACTGCGATCACCGGGATGCCGAGCTTATTGGCTTCGGTGATGGCAATCTTGTGATAGCCAACGTCGATGACGAAGAGCGCGTCGGGCAGCGTGTTCATTTCCTTGATGCCGCCGATCGACTTCTGCAGCTTGGAGACTTCGCGCTCAAGCATCAGCGCTTCCTTCTTGCCCAGCTTGTCGAGCGAACCGTCTTCAAGCGTCGTTTCCATTTCCTTCAGGCGCTTGATCGATTGCTTGATCGTCTTGAAGTTGGTCAGCATGCCGCCCAGCCAGCGCTGGTCGACGAAGGGGGAACCCGCTCGCAGCGCTTCTTCGGCGATGATTTCACGCGACTGGCGCTTGGTGCCGACGAAAAGAATCGTTCCCTTGTTGGACGCCAGCTTGCGGACGAAAGACATGGCTTCGTTGTACTTGACCAGCGTCTTTTCGAGGTTGACGATATGGATCTTGCTGCGGGCACCGAAAATATACGGCGCCATCTTCGGGTTCCAGAAACGGGTTTGATGGCCGAAATGGACACCGGCCTCCAGCATTTGACGCATCGTTGCAGACATACTTTTCTCTTTCATGTCAGGGTTGAACCACCATTCGCCCAGCTACGTCCGGCCACTGAAGCGACCGAACACCCTTGATCGGGCGAATGTGCGTAATAAGCCCGCCATTCAGGACGAGCCCGCGCACCACCATGGCGCGCATTGTTTCCCGGCACTCGCCGGAAAAACCCGGTAATTCTACCACTAGAAGCCACTCAAAGCCACCACTCCGCACTGTCTCGGTGCTTGGGACGGATGCCGCAAAATTGCCACGATCGCCCGCATCCTTTATCCTCGTGGCTTTGAGCTGACATCGAGCCCCTGAACCATGAGTATCGTCCTGAAAACACCAGAAGAAATAGAAAAGATGCGGGTCGCCGGCCGCCTGGCCGCCGAGGTGCTCGACTATATCGCGCCGTTTGTGAAGCCCGGCGTCACCACCGGCGAACTTGACCGCCTCTGCCACGAATACATGGTCAATGTTCAGGATTGCATCCCGGCGCCGCTCAACTACGCCCCCTCGGGCTACAAACCCTATCCAAAAGCCACCTGCACGTCGGTCAACCACCAGGTCTGCCACGGCGTTCCCGGCGACAAGCAGTTGAAGAACGGCGACATCGTCAATATCGATATCACGACGATCAAGAACGGCTACCACGGCGACACCAGCCGCATGTTCATCGCCGGCGAAGCCTCGATCCAGGCAAAGCGCCTGTGCGAAATCACCTTCGAATGCCTGTGGCTCGGCATCTGCCAGGTACGCCCGGGCGCCCGCCTCGGCGATATCGGCCATGCCGTCCAGCAGCACGCCGAGAAGAACGGTTACTCGGTCGTCCGCGAATTTTGCGGCCACGGCATCGGCGCGCGCTTCCACGAGGAACCGCAGGTCGTTCATTACGGCAAACCCGGCACCGGCGTCGAACTCAAGGAAAACATGATTTTCACGATCGAGCCGATGATCAACGCCGGCAAGGCCGCCATTCGCGAACTCGCCGACGGATGGACGATCGTCACCAAGGACCACAGCCTGTCGGCACAGTGGGAACACACGATTCTGGTGACCGCGACCGGTTTCGAGATTCTCACGCTGTCCGACGGGGTCCGCCCCAAACCTGACTGGATCAAGTGCCCCGCATGAGCGCCCCGCAAGCGGCCCGCAACGCGCTGATTGCGCGTTACAAGCCAAGGATTCAATCCGAGCAGGCTAGCATTTGCCTGCGTTTCCTTGAGGACCGCGACCCGCCGGGCATGCTGCACGCGCGCTGCCAACTGATTGACGATGTCCTGCGCGAGATATGGCAGGAACTTTGCCCGCATCCTTCCCTGGCGCTTGTCGCCGTCGGCGGCTATGGCCGGGGGCTGTTGTGGCCCTACTCCGACATCGACCTTCTGTTCCTGGTGCCAAAGCGCCCCGAACCAAAACTCGCCGAGACGCTTGAACAGTTCATCGGTCTCCTTTGGGACATCGGCCTGGAAATCGGCCACAGCGTGCGCACGCCGGAAGAATGCCTGGCCGAAGCCGCCGGCGACCTGACGATTGAAACTGCGCTGGTCGAAGCGCGTTTGCTTGCCGGCAACGAGGCCTTGTTCGCAGAACTCTCGACAGCCTTCCGCAAGCAACTCGACCCGCAAACCTTTTTCCATTCCAAACGAACCGAACAAACCGAACGCTACCTCCGCTACCAGGAGTCCCCGTACAGTCTGGAACCGAATTGCAAGGAAAGCCCCGGCGGCCTCCGCGATCTGCAGTCCATTCTCTGGATCGCCCAGGCGGCCGGATTCGGCAACACCTGGAAAGACCTGCAACTGCACGGATTCATCACCCTGCAGGAGGCGCATGGACTGCAACGGCGCGAACTGTTCCTGCAACGCTTGCGCATCCAACTGCATATCCATGTGCGGCGGCGCGAAGACCGGCTGCTCTTTGATCACCAGCGTGCCATCGCCGAGAAAATGGGGTTTTCCGACACGACGTCGCTGCTGGCCAGCGAACAACTGATGCAGGAGTACTACCGGACTGCCAAGGCGATCACGCAACTCAACACCATCCTGCTACAGAACATTGGCACAGCGATCTTCCCGATGCGCCCTCACCCGCCGGTGCCAATCAGCAAGCGCTTCCAGGCCGTCAATCAGTTGCTCGACGTCGTCAACGAGGACGTTTTCAACCAGAAACCAGGCGCCATCTTCGAAGCCTTCCTGATCATGCAGCAGCATTCCGAGCTGCGCGGCATGACGGCCCGGACCATCCGCGCCCTGTGGCGGGCGCGCACGCTGGTCGATCATGCTTTCCGCGATTCACCGGAAAACAAGGCTTGCTTCATCTCCTTGTTCCAGCAGGAACGCGGCGTCCTGCACGAACTGCGGCGCATGAACCAGTTCGAGATTCTCGGCCGCTATCTGCCCAATTTCGGCGACATCGTCGGACGCATGCAGCACGACCTGTTCCACGCCTACACGGTCGACCAGCACACCATGCAGGTCCTGCGCAACTTGCGGCGCTTTCTCGAGACCGAGTTCGCCCACGAGTATCCCTTCTGCAGCCAGCTGATCAGTAATTTCGACCGCCCCTGGGTGCTCTACATCGCCGCCATTTTTCACGACATCGCCAAGGGCCGCGGGGGCAACCACTCCGAACTCGGTGCCGAGGATGCGCGGGTCTTCTGCGAAAGTCACGGCCTCGAGCCCGAGGATCGCGAACTGATCGTCTGGCTGGTGCGGCAGCACCTCGAAATGTCGAGCGTCGCCCAGAAGAAGGACCTTTCCGATCCGGATGTCATTGCCGCCTTCGCCGCGCTGGTCGACGACGAAAGACATCTGATCGCGCTCTACCTGCTGACGGTCGCCGACATTCGCGGCACCAGCCCGAAGGTCTGGAACACCTGGAAGGGCCAACTCCTTGAAGACCTTTTCCGCCAGACGCGGCGGGTGCTGAACTCCGGTGGTGCGATACCGCAGAAACAGGGACTGATTCAGGAAAAACAGCACGAGGCCGAACGGCTGATGCGTTTTCTGGCGATGCCGGACGGCGCGCACGAAATCCTGTGGAGGCAACTCGACACGGTTTATTTCCAGCGTCATTCCGCCGAGGAAATCGCCTGGCATGCGCGCATGCTGCACTACCGGGTTGCCAGCGAAGAACCGGTGGTCAAGGCGAGAATCTGCCGCCATGGCGCCGGCATAGAAGTGCTCGCCTACACGCGTGACATCAAGGATCTGTTCGTGCGCATGGTCGGCTTTTTCAGCCGGGCCGGTTTCAACATCATGGACGCAAAGATCCACACCACGCGCCACGGGTACGCGCTCGACAGCTTCATTGTTCTCGACGTCAGTGGCCGCGACGATGATCGCGATCTCATCCAGTACATTGAGCACGAACTGCGTGAGCGCCTCAACCGCGAGACAGCGCCGGAAACTCCGGCCAACGTCCGACTTTCGCGTCAGGTGAAGCACTTCCCGATCCAGCCGACCGTTTCGATCTACCCTGACGACAAGGGCACGAACTTTGTCATGTCGGTCTCGGCGGCAGACCGTCCGGGCCTGCTGTTCACGGTGGCGACAACGCTGACCGAACACGGCGCCAATCTGCAGACAGCGAAAATTGCCACGCTGGGCGAACGCGTCGAGGACACCTTCCTGATCAGCGGCGGAGACCTGACAGACAGCGCCAACCGGATTCGGCTGGAAGGAAAGCTGCTCGAACGGCTAAAAGGCTGATTCCGGCCGCGAGGGCTGGCAATGAGGGCAGCCTTTCGACGAAGGCTGCCTAGAAATTCTCGCGTCGATAGAGATAACCCCAATTGCCGCGTGTATTCAGCGCAGCGCCACCGAACAGCACCGTCGCACCGGGATCGGCCGTATAGGCTGCGCCCGTCCAGTTACCTCGCAGATAATCAATCGCAGCGGGCGTGCCGGCCGAACAGCCATCCGATGATGATGCCATATCGAGGCAGACGGTCGCCGTACCGGCGGCACTTGGCCGGGCCAGCGTGATCGAGCCAAAACCGTTTGCCAGCGGGCCAACGGCGCTGACGGTGGTTCCGGTCGTCCCGGACAAGGCGACATTGGCTTTGGCATAGCTCGTACAACTGTCGGCGATATTTGTCTGCCAGTACGATCCTGTCCAGTATTGTGCCTCGCTGCGGACGACATACGGCGCCAATTCCGATCCCTGTCCGGAAATCAGGCGCAGGCGTCCGAAACGCAGGGGCGTCGCGCTTGATTGCACGGCAAGGGCCGATGCAGTCGTCACGCCATCCTTGTCGACAGGACGCGCTGTCACGATCACGGCGGTCTCGCCGACCGCCGCCGTCGGGCGGCTGATCTGATGTTTCGCCAGGACCGAGGCCGAACCGGCATTCCATGTCCCCGACGGGTTCGTTCCTCCGGCCGACAACGCGGCGCCGGAAGGCAGCGCGGCCGATGTTGAAAAACCGAATGACGACCAGCTCGTCAAATCAAGCCGGGCAAAGCCGCCCGTATAGTTCTGCGTTGTGCCGTTACCGGCATTTTGCGCCGTCAGCACAAAGGGCGTCGCAAAACCGTCCTGGCCGAAATAGGTAAAAGGGCTGACGCCGGACGTGCACGCCGCTGTCGGACTTGCCGCGCTGACGGCAAAATGATCCGGAACAAAGCGCCCGAAATAGCCTGTCTGCGCCAAATTCCCGAAGTAGCAACCGATCTTCCCATTGACGGCCACATTCGAGTAATCGGCGGTGCAATCGCCTTTCGCGATGTCGACAAAGGCAAAGCTGTCGTCATAAACCCCGTTGACGCCGAGACGAAAATAGCCGACTTCCGAATAGCTCACCCCTGCCGCGGTCGCCACGCCCGTTGACGCTACCGCCGACGAAAATGTCGCCAGGAGCGAGCCCGTCGCTATCGCAGAGGCATGGGCCGAAACCAGACCCGCATTAACTTTCGGGGTTCCGTTATAGCCGGCGCCAGCAGTCGCCGTGAGGGAGAATCCGGTACCACTGCCGACGACCGGCGTTGCCGTCGTCAACGTGCCATTAGCATCGGCATTAGCCGACGCGGCAACACTCGAAAAGCTACCGGGACGAACGACGAAATTATCGGCGCTACAGGCTACGACGCCGCTAGGGGAAGACGCGCAGTTCGTCGAATCGCAGCTTATTCTGATACGCGCATCGGGGTATGCCGTCGCCATGGTTGCCGATAGCGTCAGACGACCGGACACGAAGCTGGTCGTGACATTGTCGATGACTTGTGTGGCATCCGCTGTAAAACAGTTCTGGGCATCAAGCGTTGCACCGACGGCGGTCTTGGCGATGATGCTGACCACTGTTTTCCCGTTGAAGGTCGTATCCAAGGTTCCGTCGGCCTTGAGCGCAACGATGTCGGTCGCAAATGCGGTGCCGGTGCGTTGCGTATACAAGCGACCTGTCGCAGTCGAACACCCGCCCGAAGACGAATAATTATGACAAGCGTTGAAACGTGCCACCGCCGTGCCGGCTGCCGTCGTACAGCGCGGATACTGCGATGGCTGGGTCTTCGAGTTACTGTCCGAACTGCACACGCCATAGACCGTCGTGGAAGTATCGGCCACCAACGCAGTATTCCAGGAACCCGCGGTAACGCTCCCATACACCGTGGTATTGCTCAAGGTCACGTTATTGTTGGACGTAACCGGGACCAGACTGGACGACGAGCCGATCGTACTGCCAGAAATGCTAATGGGGACATTCGTCGTCGTGATGCTGCCGCTCGTCATCGTCGAGTTGGTGATGACCACGCCATTACCGCCACTTGATGAGATGGCGCCAGCGACAGTGCAACCGATCAGCGTAATGGTGTTGTTCGTGCTGCTGATCACCGTGGTGCTGATGCCGCCGCCAATTGCGACGTTGGTCGCCGTGATCGTGCAACATGACGACGACAGACCGCCGGCAACCGAGCCGCCGGAAAGCGAAATCGACCCGTTCGACGCACTGATGTTGCCCCCGAAGACGGTGCCGTTACTCGCCGTGATGCCGTTCTTTGACGACACATTGCCGGTAACGGCGCCGCCCGACGTCGTCAGCGTCCCGCCGCCGGTAATGCTGCCGTTGACGGTCGTGGCGATGATACTGATGTCTCCGCCGCTACTGGTGGAGATGCTCCCATTCTGGGTGACGTTCGACAAAACCACGTCCCCCGACGTCGTCGTGATGTTTCCGTACACCACCGAATTGCTCACCACGACGTCGCCTGACAGGCTCGCCAGATTGCCATGGATCGTACTCGTCCCGCTGACGCTGATGTTGCCGTAGGTCGAGGACAGGCTGACCGACGCTGTCGCGCTGCCGACGCTGTTGCTGCCTGGCAGCGAGATACCGGCATTAGCGACGACCGAAATCGCTGTCGAGGTCTGGATGCTATCGCCACTTGCCAAGGAAAAAGCGCCTTCGCAGGTCCAGGTCGATCCGCTGTTTGTCCAACCGCCATTGCTGCAGGCCGGACGACCCGACGGCGACAGGAAATCGTAATTCGTCGCCAGGACCAGACCCGGGAAGAAAGACAACAACCAGACAAACAAAATACCCAGCTTGCGAAAGCCAGACAACGACAAGGAATCGATGGCGGTCAGTGGCAAGCGCACTCCCGCCTGCCCTGCTATGTGAATCAGATTTATAGGCACAAAATCATTCCACCTGCGCATCACGGAGAAAGAAAGCTCGACTGATTCTAACGCAGGGCGCAGGCCCTATGGTTGCGCGTCCGGAAACAGAATATCGGCGAATCCGAACTGTCGGAAATCTCGTATTCGCATCGGATAGAGCATGCCATCGAGATGATCGCATTCGTGCTGAACAACGCGTGCGTGGAACCCCTCGACGGTGCGCTCCAGCGGTGTCCCATGCGGATCGAATCCGGTATAGCGCAAGTGCTTCCAGCGCGGGACCTTGCCGCGCAGACCGGGCACCGACAGACACCCTTCCCAGTCGTCCTCGGTCTCGTCGGAGAGCGGTGTCAGGATCGGATTGACGAGCACGGTAAACGGCACGCTCTCGGCATCGGGATATCGCGGATTCTGCTCGAAGCCAAAGATCACCACCCGCAGGTCGACACCGATCTGCGGCGCGGCCAGACCAACGCCATCGTACTCGCGCATGGTCTCCATCATGTCCTCTATCAGCGCGCGCAACTCCGGTGTATTGAATTCGGTGACTTCGCGCGCGCGCCGAAGCAGGCGCGAATCGCCCATCCGGAGCACTACCCTGCTAGGCACAACCGCACCCACTGCGCATGACGAGTTCTGCGATGATCGAGCGGACGTGGCTCATTGACTCCTGCAACACGCTCTCGATCGCTTCAAACTTGATCCCGTGACGGCTGTCGGCGCGTCCGGCCGCATAATTGACGACCAGATTGATCGCCGCATACGGCAGTCCCAATTCACGCGCAAGCGAGGCTTCCGGCATACCGGTCATGCCGACGACATCGGCGCCGTCGCGCTCGTAACGATTGATCTCGGCTGCCGTCTCGAGTCGCGGCCCTTGCGTCGCCGCATAGACCGATGAATCGCTGACCGGCACGCCGGCACTCGCGGCCGCATCCATTAATTGCCGGCGCAAGTCCGCGTCATAGGGCTCGGTGAAGTCGATATGTATGACTTTGCCATCCGGCCCTTCGTGATAGGTCGACTTGCGCCCCCAGGTGTAATCGATGATCTGGTGCGGAACCACCACGTCGCCAGGCTTGAGATCAGCCCGGATACTGCCGACCGAAGCCACCGAAACGATGCGTTGCGCGCCAAGCTTTTGCAGCGCCCAGAGATTGGCCCGGTAATTCACCTCATGCGGCGGAATCGTATGCCCGTAACCGTGCCGGGCGAGAAAGGCGACCGGTTCGCCACAGATCCGCCCGAGCGTGACCGGACCGGAAGGATCGCCATAGGGCGTGCGTACGACCTCGCGGTGCGAGATATCGAGGTTCGCAAGTTGCGAGAGGCCGCTGCCTCCGATCACGGCGAGCATGTCATGCTCCTTTCATTGCATAGATGGCCGGCAGATTGCGGAAATGTCCGCTGACGTCCATGCCGAATCCAAAAACGAAACGATCCGGAACCGTCAGCGCGACGAAATCCGCCTGGATCGGCTTGTTCTTGCCGTTAAGCTTTTCCGTCGCCACCGCCGTATAGCACTTCCGCGCACCCAGTTCGGTCAGACGGTCGACGATGGCCGCCAGCGTCAGCCCTTCATCGAGGATATCGTCGAGCACGATCACCGTCCGACCTTCCACAGGCGTCCGGGGCGCCGCACGCCAGGACAAGGCGCCCCCCGAGGTTTCCTGGCCGTAGCGGGTGACGTGCAGATAGTCGAACTCGAGCGGAAAATCCAGCTGGGTCATCAGGTGACCGGCAAAGGGCACGCCGCCACTCATGACGCACAGCACGAGCGGATTGGTGTCGGCAAGTTGTTGCGTGATCTCGCGCGCGATGCGGGAGACCGCCGCATTGACGGTCTCGGCGGAATGGATCAGATCGGCCTCGGCAAGTATCGCCTTGGCATTTTCAATTTCGGTCATGCGTTTTCCAGGGTGTTGAGGTACTGCGAAAATGCGGCGCCGACTTCGGGATGACGACGACCGAAATCGACGGTCGCCTCCAGATAGCCGAGTTTGGAGCCGCAATCAAAACGTTTGCCGAGATAGCGATATGCCAACACCTGCTCTTCGGCCATCAGCGAGGCGATGCCGTCGGTCAGCTGGATTTCGCCGCCGGATCCCGGCTTCACCGTTTCCAGGTGATGGAAGATCCTCGGCGTCAGGATATAGCGGCCGACCACCGCCAGCGTCGACGGCGCCACCTCGGGCTTTGGCTTCTCGACGATTGCCTCTATCCGTTCGAGCCGGTCGCCGACCGGCGACGACTTGACGATGCCATAACTGGCGGTATCGGCCGGCGGTACGTCGAGCGCGCCGAGAATCGAGCAGCGGTAATAGTCGAACTTGTCCGTCATCTGCTTCATCACCGGTACTTCATGGTCGAGCAGATCGTCGGCCAGCAGCACGGCGAACGGCTCATCGCCGACCACCGGCTTGGCACACAGCACAGCATGGCCCAGGCCCAGCGCTTCGGGCTGGCGCAGATAGATGCAGTTGATGTTCTTCGGCAGCATGTTGCGCACGAACTCGAGCATGTCCGTCTTGTTCTTGGCGGCGAGTTCGGTTTCGAGCTCATAGGCCTTGTCGAAATGATCCTCGATCGCGCGCTTGGTGCGGCCGGTAACGAAAATCATGTCGGTGATGCCAGCGGCAACCGCTTCCTCGACGGCGTACTGGATCAGTGGCTTGTCGACGATCGGCATCATTTCCTTCGGGCTGGCCTTGGTCGCCGGCAAAAACCGCGTACCGAGCCCGGCGACCGGGAAGACCGCCTTGGTAACTTTTTTCATGACCCTATCCTCATTTTGACCCTATCAAAACCTGTAATTGTGCCTCATCGATCACGGCGACTCCAAGCTTCTGCGCCTTGTCGAGTTTCGACCCCGCATCGGCGCCGGCGACCACGTAATCGGTTTTCTTCGACACCGAACCGCTGACACGCCCGCCGGCGGCCTCGATCAGCGCCTTGGCTTCGTCGCGCGACAGTGACGGCAGCGTACCGGTCAGCACCAGCGTCTTCCCGGCCAGCGGTCCCGGTTCCGCGGCAGCGCCCTCTTCCACCGGCCAGACGATGCCAAGATGACACAAATCATCGATGATCGTGCGATTGTGCGGCTCGGCAAGGAATTCGCGCAGCGACGCAGCGACAACCGGCCCCACGTCGTTCACCTGCAGCAAAGCGGCTTCATCGGCGCCGAGCAAGGCATCCAGTGTGCCGAAATGACGGGCAAGATCCTTGGCCGTGGTTTCGCCGACGTTGCGGATGCCCAGCGCAAAAATGAAACGGGCAAGCGTCGTCTGTTTGCTTTTGTCGATTGCCGCCAGCAGATTCGACGCTGATTTCTCACCCATCCGCTCGAGACCGGCAAGCGTTATAAGCTCGAGCCGGTAGAGATCTGCCGGCGTGTGCACGAGACCGGCATCGACCAACTGCTCGACGAGCTTTTCGCCAAGTCCTTCGATGTCCATCGCCCGCCGCGAGGCGAAATGAATCAGCGCCTGCTTGCGCTGCGCGGCGCAATACAAGCCCGCACTGCAGCGCGCCACGGCCTCGTCGTCGCCGCGCACGACCGCCGACCCGCACACCGGACATGCGCCTGGCATGATGAATTCCGGCGTCATGATCGGCCGATGTTCGGGCAGCACGCGCACCACTTCGGGAATGACGTCGCCGGCGCGGCGAACGATGACGGTATCGCCAATGCGCACGTCCTTGCGGCGGATCTCGTCTTCGTTGTGCAGCGTCGCATTGGTCACCGTGACGCCGCCGACAAAGACCGGTTTGAGCCGAGCCACCGGCGTCAACGCACCGGTGCGGCCGACCTGGATGTCGATCCCAAGCACCTCGGTCGCCGCCTCTTCGGCCGGATACTTGTGCGCCACGGCCCAGCGCGGCTCGCGCGAGACGAAGCCCAACTCGGCCTGTAGCGCGAGCGAATTAACCTTATAGACGACGCCATCGATGTCGAACGGCAATTCAGCACGTTTCTCGCCGATGCGCCGATGGAAATCGGCGAGCGCCTCCGGGCCGCACAATATCGCCCGCTCGTCACAAACCGGCAGGCCGAAGGCAGCGAGTGCGTCGAGCATTTCCGCCTGCGTCGGCGGGCGCTCCCAGTCGCGCACCTCGCCAAGGCCGTACGCAAAAAACGACAGCGGCCGGCTGGCGGCGACCCGCGAATCGAGTTGCCGGATACTGCCGGCGGCGCCGTTGCGCGGGTTGACCAGCGTCTTCTCGCCGCGCTGCCTTGCCTGCGCGTTATAACGCTCGAAGTCGGCGCGCCGCATGTAAATTTCGCCGCGCACTTCAAGCACAGCCGGTGGCGATTCCGATCGCAAGCGCAACGGGATCCGGCCGACAGTCCGTACATTTTCGGTCACATCCTCGCCGGACTCGCCGTCGCCGCGCGTTGCCGCTTGGACAAGCACGCCTGCCTCGTAGCGCAGATTGATCGCCAGGCCGTCGAACTTCAGCTCGGCCACATATTCGATCGGCGGCGCCGACGCATCGAGACCCAGTTCGCGCCGCACGCGCGCATCGAAAGCAAAGGCGCCGCTGTCACCGTCGTCGGTTTCGGTCCGGATCGACAGCATCGGCACGACATGGCGCACCGGTTGGAACATGTCCAGCACCTTGCCACCGACCCGCTGCGTCGGCGAATCGGCGGTCAGGAGTTCGGGATGCGCCGCCTCGATCGCCTGCAACTCGCGGAACAGGCGGTCGTACTCGGCGTCGGAGATACTGGGGGCGTCGAGGACGTAATAACGGTGGTTATGCGTTTCAAGTTCCGCCCGCAAGACGCGGGCGCGCTCGGCGGCCTCCATGCGTCCGCCTCAGGAAAACAGCCGCTGGGCGAAGGCGCCGCCTGCCGGCAGCTTGCGCGTCGCCATCGTCGTCTGATACTGCGAGATCTGGCGCCGGATCGGGTCGAGCGCACCATCCGAGAGCGGACGCCGATTGTCATCGACGAGCGCGCCCTTGAGCACGTCGGCAAAGCGCTTGGCCAGATCGACCATCTGCGCGAAGATGCGATCGCCATGAGCGACGGTCGGCACATCGAGCAGGAAGGTCAAGCCATGCGTCGTCATCGTCTTCATCGCTTCCCCGGCGAACCCGACGGCTTCCTGATTGAGGAGCACGTAGAGGATGTTGCCGTCGTCATCGGCACGGACAAAACGGCCGTTCTCGATCACCATCCCGGCGGACTCGGCCAGCGCGCGGATTTTCGTTCCCGGCAAAGGTGCGGCGACACTGACTACGTTGATGCCGATCTGGATATCCACACCGGCGCAGAAAGCGTCGAGCGTCGCAGCCTTCTCGAGCGCGCCCTGCCGTTGCGGCATGTCAACGATCGCCATCAGCGCGTGCGCAAGATCATGCATGGCGACATGAAACACCGTCAGCTCGGCATCCGACACCGGACCGCGACGATCAACGAGTTGCAGGCCGATGCGCAGGCTGCGGTACGGTGTGCCGCTGCCGGCTTCAATCGCTTCCCATTCACGCGTCATCTCGTTGAAGCCCAGCCAGACCACGCGTTTGCGCACGTGGGCCAGCGCCTCCTTGACGGCACCGAGGATCTGCGCCGCCGGCGCCGGCTCGATCGCTTCAAGCGCAGCGATGTAGTCGACCTCCGCCGACAACAGGTGCAAGGGCTCGGCCACTTCGCGGAATTCCTCGCCGGCGGCGGGGACTTCCACCGGCACGTCGACGGGCTCGGCCCGGCGAGGCGTCGGTTTCGGCTCGGGCATCGGCGTGGCCGTGACCGGCGGACGCGGCGCCACCGCCGGCTTGGGCGCCACCGCCGCTTGTACCGGCGCTGCCGGCCGGGTCGGCGCAACCGGTTCGGACACAGAAGCAGGCGCCGGGGCCGTTACCGGTGCGGGCGTGGGAGACGCAATGACGTCGTCCTCGACGCGCAATACCGGTTCGATACGTTCGTCATCGACAGCATCAACACGCAGCACCGGTTCGATGCGCTGCGGCACCGGCCCGGATGGTGTCCGATTCTCGATCACCGGGGCTTCCGGCACCGGCGCCGGAAGGTCGTCATCCTCTGCCATCAACGCCGACGCGTCAGAAGACGGCGCATCTTCCGGTTCCGACGCCTGTTCGACGGACGCCATCGGCGATTCGTCCTCGTCCGACATCGTCACCAGCACATCATCCTGCGTCGGCTCCAGCAGGCGCTGCGCCAGCGAGCGATGACGGTATTCAACCCAGGCGTTGTAGGCCACCACGCCGGACACGGCGACGACGCCGAGGCCGATCAGCCCCATCTGCAGTTCGGTCATAGTTCTCCGCTATAGGATTTGCTCGCGCATGCGCAGGGCCTCGTCCATATCGACTTCAACAATGCGCGATACTCCCGATTCCTGCATCGTCACACCGACCAACTGCTGCGCCATTTCCATGGCGATCTTGTTGTGGCTGATGAAGAGGAACTGGGTGTTCGTCGACATGCGCTTGACCATCGCGCAAAAGCGCTCTGTATTGGTATCGTCGAGCGGCGCATCGACCTCGTCGAGCAGGCAGAATGGCGCCGGATTAAGCTGGAACATGGCGAACACCAGCGCGATCGCGGTCAGCGCCTTTTCGCCGCCGGAAAGCAGGTGGATCGTCGAATTCTTCTTGCCCGGAGGCTGTGCCATGACCTGCACGCCAGCGTCGAGAATTTCCTCGCCGGTCATGATCAGGCGCGCTTCGCCCCCGCCGAACAGGATCGGGAACAGCTCGCCGAAATTCTTATTGACCGTGTCATAGGTTGCCTGCAACAGATCGCGGGTTTCGCGGTCGATGCGCCGGATGGCGTTTTCCAGCGTTTCCATCGCCTGCGTCAGGTCTTCCGATTGCGCGTCGAGGAAGCCCTTGCGTTCGCGCGCCGATTCGAGTTCGTCGAGCGCGGCCAGATTGACCGGCCCCAGGGCCTCGATCGAGCGCTGCAGGCTGGTGATCGCCCCTTGCAGCGCGCTCGGACG
The DNA here is from genome assembly GCF_963666255.1 of uncultured Propionivibrio sp. Classification (NCBI taxonomy): domain Bacteria; kingdom Pseudomonadati; phylum Pseudomonadota; class Betaproteobacteria; order Rhodocyclales; family Rhodocyclaceae; genus Propionivibrio; species uncultured Propionivibrio sp. The sequence continues at coordinate 570,208 of NZ_OY762655.1, forward strand.
GGCATTCGGCAAATCGAGCGACAGGCTCGCCTCATCCGCCTGCGCTTCTTCCAACTGCGCTGCCATCTGTTCGACGTTCAAGCCCGCCGCCTGCTCCTTGAGGCGGAATTCGCCGATGCGCTCGCGCAGCGGCTCGAGACTCATCTCGACCTTCATGCGCTGCTCTTCGAGTGTCCGCAGCAGCCCGGCCGCAGCCTCCTGGGCATCGCGCGCCGAGATCAGCGCCTGCTCGCAGCTCACACGCCGCTCCAGGGCCGCCTGCAACTGCGGTTCGAGATCCTCGGACTGCATGGCCTCGGCCGTTTCGGCGCAACGCACCAGTTCGTCGGCGATGCGGTCGATCTGCTTGAGCGCGAGATCGCGGTTGTTCTTGATTTCGCCGAGTTTCGTCCGGCATTCGCGCTGCGAGAACTGCGCTTCGCGCCATTCGCGTTCAGCCGCATTGACGCGTTCGCGCTCGTCACGCAGTGTCCGCTCGGCCTGTTCGAAGCGAGAGGCAATCGCGTCGAGCCGCATCTGCAACTCGCGAATCGCCTCGCGCGCGCTCTCGACCGCCTCGTCCGCCATGAACAGGCGCTCGTTTTCGGCCTCTTCCTCGGCGGCCATGTCGGCAAAGCTGGCGTCGATCTGTTCCTGACGCTCACGGAAACGGTCGAGCGCCTGCGAGAGCTTCAGCGTCTCGACCTGAATGGCATGCGCCTGCTCCTGCAGCACATCGAGTTCGCGCCGCGCCTCCTGCAGCGAATTCTGTGCATCGGCAATCGTCGCTTCGATCTCCGCCAAGCTCGCCTGCGCCTGTTCGACGCGCTCCTCGCGCTCGGCGATGACACGAGCGAGTTCCTCGATTTCGCGTTGGCGTTCGAGCAGACCATGCTCCGCAGCGTCTGCGGCAAACAGCGTGACGCTCTGCCGCGTAATGACATCACCATGAGGCGTGACGCAGCAGGCGTTGCCGGTCAGCGTCTCGCGTCGGTCGAGCGCCGCCTGCAGGCTGGGAACGGCATGCACGTCGCCGAGCCAATCGGAGAGAATCGCCGCCAGTCGGGCATCGTCGCAGCGGATCTTGGCCATCAGGCTGTCATGACGGTGTTTTGCCTCGGCGCCCTCGACCGGCAGCAGCAGCGTCAGCTTGCTCCCCGGCCGGTCCTTGTCCCAGGCCGGATCGACGTCGTCGGCAGCGAGGGCGTTAAGCCGCTCGCGCAGGACCGCTTCGACCGCTTCTTCCCAGCCGGCATCGACATGCAGCGACTTCCACAGCGGTTCGTGTTTTTCCAGGTGGTAGCGGCGCAGCCATTCGCCGAGCTTGCCGTCGCCCTGAACACGCTTTTGCAGTTGTTCCAGCGCGATGCGCCGCGCATGCGCCTCGGCGCGCTCCTTCTGAACCTGCTGGACATCGGCCATGACCTGCCGACGCTGTTGATCGAGCCCCGGCAACGCGCGCTGCCGCGACATCAGGTCTTCCTGCGCCAGCGCGATCTTCTCGCGCAGTTCGGCCAGCATCTCCTGCTTGAATTCGAACTCGGCGTGATCCGGCACCGGCAAGGCTTCGCGTTCCTGATTCAGCCGGTCGCGCCGGCTCGCCAGGATCTGCAGAGAACGCTGGGCGTGACCGCGATTCGTCAGTTCGACCTGCAGGCGCTGCTCGGCGCGGGCAATCTCGCCGCGCTGCGTGTTAACGGCCTCCTGCGCTTCGCCATACGCTTCCTCGACCAGCGGCAGGCGCTCTTGCTGCGCCGCGAGGCGCATTTCGCCCTGCTCGGCGCGCTCGTCGGCCAGTACCGAAAGTTCTTCCCAGCGCGTCTGGTCGGCATCGTATTTCTCGACGTCGGCTTCCCACTGCTGCTTGTCCGCCTGCAATTGCGCCAGACGCGATTCGAACTCGCTCTGCGACTCGCGGCGGTGGCGGATCTCGGCCTCGAGTCGCGCCACTTCGGCGCTGGCCTTGTAGTTTTCCGACTGGGCCGACTGTACGCCATCGGTCGCGATGAAATGATTTTCGCGCGCCTCTTCCAGCTTGGCTTCGGTCTCGCGCAACGCCGCATTCTGCCCTTCGAGCTCGTTGACGGCGCGTTCAACTTCGCGCGCCACGCGCTCGCGTTCGGCCTGCGCCTCGTTGCGCCGCAACAGCCAGAGCAACTGCTGCTTGCGCGTCAGCGATTCATGGTATTCACGGAACTGGCGCGCCACGGCCGCCTGCTCTTCGAGCCGCTCCATCTGGGCGCCAAGTTCGACGCGGATGTCCTCGACCCGTGTCAGGTTTTCCCGGGTATCCGACAACCGGTTCTCGGTTTCCTTGCGCCGTTCCTTGTACTTGGTGACACCGGCGGCCTCTTCGAGGAAGACGCGCAGTTCGTCGGGACGCGCCTCGATGATCCGGGAAATCGTGCCCTGCCCGATGATCGCGTAGGCACGCGGACCGAGGCCGGTGCCGAGAAACAGGTCGGTGATGTCCTTACGGCGCACATGCAGGTTGTTGATGTAGTACTCCGACTGGCCGCTGCGCGTCAGCAGACGCTTCACCGACAGTTCGGCGTATTGCGACCACTGCCCCGAAATCCGGCCGAGCGAGTTGTCGAAGACGAGTTCGACCGACGCGCGCGACACCGGCTTGCGGCCGCCCGAGCCGTTGAAGATGACGTCCTGCATCGATTCGCCGCGCAATTCGGAGGCTTTCGACTCGCCCAGCACCCAGCGCACGGCATCCATGACGTTGGATTTGCCGCAACCGTTGGGACCGACGACCCCGACCAACTGGCCGGGCAGCGCGATGGTGGTCGGATCGACGAAGGATTTGAATCCGGCGAGTTTGAGTTTTGTCAGGCGCATGAAAACCGGTGGCAGCCGGCCTGGCTGCGCAAATCGTGACTCTGTTCTTGGTAGACTCGGCGCCGGCGATGTCGCTCCGGCATCATTGACCGCCTATAATAGCATTTTGGCAGCCCAATTCGGTTCAAATCAGACCCAAGATATGACGACTCAACCCTCAAAAACACTGGAAACTTTTCCCAATCCGGCCCCGCACCGGGATTTTCACATTCACATGGAGATTCCGGAATTCACCTGCCTCTGCCCCAAGACGGGCCAACCCGATTTCGCCACGCTGATCCTCGACTACATTCCGGAAAAGACCTGCGTCGAACTGAAAAGCCTGAAGCTGTACATCTGGTCGTTCCGTAACGAGGGATGTTTCCATGAGGCGGTAACCAACGAGATCCTCGATGACCTCGTCAAGGCGCTCAAGCCCCGCTACATGCGCCTGACCGCCAAGTTCTTCGTGCGTGGCGGCATTTTCACCAATGTCGTTGCCGAACACCGGAAAAAAGGCTGGAAGCCCGAGCCCAAGGTCGAACTGGCCGATTTCGAAACATCGTCGAATACGCGAGGTTAACCGATCATGAGCGACACATCCTTTTCCTTCTCTGACGAACAACTGGACCGGCTCGAGACCTTGTTGTCCTCGCCGACCCTTGAAAACGCCATGGGGCTCGACTCGGCGCAGGGCTACCTCTGTGCCGCCCTCGCCGGTCCGCACCCGATGGCGCCGGAACGCTGGCTGACCGACATCCTCGGCAGCGAGAACGCCCTGGAGATTGCCGAAGGCCTTGAAGCTGCCGGACTTCTCCGCCAGTTTGCCGATGCCATCGAAGCCGAACTCGCCGAAGGCACGCCGCCGGTGCTGCTGCTCTACCCGACGAGCGACGAGGAAGACGCGCCGAGCGATTATGTCCCCTGGTGCCAGGCCTACCTGGCCGGCGTCGACGCAGCGGAGCAGGACTGGTTCGAATTCCTCGGCGAGGAAGAAGCCGACGACAATGAAGAAATCCGCGAGGAAATCGCCTACATCGACGAGTGCCTGTTCCCGCTCATGGTGCTGACCGGCGAGGCCGAAGCGGCGGCCCGCGAGCACGGCGAGGAATGGCCCGAAGGTGAGGAACTCGAGCAGGTGATCAACGACTGCGAGGAAGATCTGCCGCAAGCCGTCGCCGACCTCTACTGCTTCTGGCGCGCCAAGCGCGGCATCGGCACGATCCGCCGCGACGCTCCGAAGGTCGGCCGCAACGATCCCTGCCCTTGCGGCAGTGGCAAGAAATTCAAGCAGTGCTGCGGCGCCGAATAGTCAAGACGACAATCGTTCCGCCGATCGATCCAACGCCTCCGCAACGCGGGGGCGTTTTTTTTCAGGGCGGTGTTCATAATCAAGCGCTGGTTGCGGTTGATTGTGAACGCCCCTAGGACCAGAAGCGAATGGTGTTGCGGCCGGCTTCCTTGGCCTGATACATCGCGGCGTCGGCCCGCTTGAAAATTTCGCCGGCATCGATTTCGTGATTCACGAACAAGGTCACGCCGATACTGGCCGAACAATGGTGCACGACCGACAAGGGCTCGCCTTCGTCGCGCCGCAGGCTGATCCGGTACGGCTGCGCGAGCGAGAGGCGTATCTTCTCGGCGACCGCCAGGGCTTGCGCCCGTACTTGCTCGGGATCGTTCGGGTCAAGTTCGCAGATCATCACCACGAACTCGTCGCCGCCAAAGCGCGCGACCGTATCCATTTCGCGTATGCACCGCCGCATGCGCGCCGCCACCTCGACAAGCAGGAGATCTCCGGCGTCATGACCGTGGGTATCGTTGAGCGGCTTGAAGTTGTCGAGATCGATGAACATCAGCGCGCAGTAGCGTCCGCTGCGCTTGCTCGCCACCATGGCCTGGATCAGACGATCATGGAGCAGACGACGGTTCGGCAGACCGGTCAGCGCGTCGTAGAAGGCCAGTTGCCGAACATGCTCTTCCATCCGTTTCCACTCGGAAATGTCGGTATGAATGCCGATGATCCGCGCAGCTTTCCCCATGCTTTCCCATTCAACGGTCTTGCCGACCGAACGGATCCAGATCCATTCGCCGGAAACGGTCCGGCAACGATATTCGATCGTGTGCGGCACACCGTCCGACGCACATTGCGCCAGCGCAGCAGAAAACGCTGCACGGTCCTCCGGATGAACGAGCCGCGTCCATGATGCAATCGTCGTATCGAAGATCGCGGGATCGTAGCCCATCAAGCGAACATAATCGGCACTGACATTGATCTTGCCGCGCGTCAGGTCGATGTCGAACCAGCCCTGGTTCGACGCGCCGAGCGCCAGACGCAGGCGCTCCTCGCTTTCGCTCAGGGCTCTTTCAATCTGCCGGCGGTCGGTGATGTCGTGAATGATCGAGAGGAGCAACGGAATCCGCCCGGTTTCGATTGGCGTCACGTAGGACTCAACATCACGGATCTCTCCCGACGCAAGACGGTGCTGGAACAGAAAGACTTTCCGTTCGCCCCGGATCGCCCGCTGCCGCTCCAGCGCCTCCTGCTCGCGCGACAGAATGTTGATATCGCCAATCGCCATTTTCAGCAACTGATCACGCGCATAGCCGTAAAAACGAACAGCCTCGCCGTTGGCGTCCATGATCTCGCCCGTGACCGGGTTGATCAGCAGCATGACGGATGAATTTTTCTCGAAGAACAGCCGGAAGTTCTCCTCGCTCCGCCGCAGGGCATCTTCGGCCTGCTTGCGCTCGGTAATGTCGCGGGAGAAGCCGAAAACACCGATGATCTGGCCATCGCTGTCGCGCAGAGGTCCCTTGGTCGCCATGAAGACGCGATCGCCATCGACCGTCGTCACGATCTCTTCGTAGGTCGTGACGCGCCCGCCATTCATCGCGGCAAGATCATTCTGCCGCACGATTTCGGCCTGCTCTGCCGGAAAGATGAAACTGTCGTCGCGGCCGATGATCTGCTCGGCTTCCTTTCTGACCAGGCGACAGACCTCGCGGCTGATCATCAGATAACGCCCGTCGCGATCCTTGGCGAAGATGGCATCGGAAGAACTGTCGACAATGGCTTCGAGCAAGCCGGCCGTACGTTCCTTCTCCCGTCGGGCCGTCTGTTCGAGCTCGGCATAGGCCACCGCCTCATTGATCAGCCCGCGCACGAGCACATAGAGCATCAAGGCAGTCACCGCGACGAACAGCCACCCCTTGAGCGTACTGACCAGCGTGATCAATTCGCGGTCGTTGAACATGAAGCCGACCGCGGCATCCGAGAAGAGAATCCACAAGCTCGAAAACAGCGCATAGATCAGGACCACGCGCAACGCGCCCCCGCGCACCCTGGTCTTATGACTCCCCCTCTCCGACGTCATCCGGCTGCCTCCGATAACCGCACTTTTTGCGACGGACATCCGCTCCGACACGCGCCACGGCGCTTGTTACGATATAGGCATGACTCACCTTCAGATTACACCGTTTTTTCCCGTCGGCGACAATATCGTCACAGGATTGCGGCACGGAACAATCCGCTTGCGTACGGACTATACAAACGTGCTATAGTGTGCATATTCATCAGTAATGGCCCTTGTCGTCTCGACGCCGTCCTTCGGCTGACACCTCAAGGTTCTGTAAACAAGGCAAACCCATCGAAAGGTGGGGACGCAAAATCTCCGGCCTAAAGGACGTCCGACGTCCCATGGTAGCGGGATCGCCAGGAAACCGAGCATGATGTACTCGACGACGACCAGCCGTCGCATTATCAAGGCAAAGGTCAAAAAAAGCCGCACCACGCAACGCAGCGTCCGCACCACGCCGAATACCGCGCCGATCAGGACGGATGCACCAAGCCTGCCGCGCTTCAGCCGCAAAGACGCCCCCGCCAAGAAAACCTCGAAGCACTGGTATTTGAGCTGGAAGCTGTTTGTCCCGCTCGTGCTCTGCTCGTCCGCAGCCATCGCCTATGCGTTCGTCGCTTCGTCGTCCGACGAAGACGACCGGCCATCGACCACGCAAGCGCAGCCACAGACACAAACACAACGGAATTGGCGCAAGGCTGAGAAGGAAGAACCGGGCCAGATCCGCCCAATGGGTTACAGCGGCATCCACCCCCGCGGATCGGCAGGCGACAGCGGTCCGGTAAGCGGAATGGGCGGCGCGCGCCCAACTGGTTCGGTGGGGATACCCGGCATCGGCCAGACCGCGAGCCCAGCCCGCAAACAGGCCAATAACGGAAGCGACGCCGAGACGATCGAAGCCTCCTTCGGCGAAAACCGCAAGGTCACCCTGCCTGAAAATGTCGCCGGCAACTGCAAACTCAGCCAGCCGGGGCTCAAGGACCTGAGCAGCTGCCTCGCGCAGAACGGGGCGCGGGCCGAATAAACGCCCGTTTCCGGAGAGTCCCGGTACTACGCTTGGTTGGCGCGACGAATACCGGAATCCAGCCGACGCAGACACTGGGACCCCGGCTTTCGCCGGGGAGACCCAGAAATCGAAGGAGCGCTAAGCCGACACCTCGATGCGCGGCGCCCCGGCAGCCATTTCACCGATTAGCGCCGCGCGCGCAAAGCCCTGCGCCCGGAATATCGCCAGCACTTCGGCTTCGAGTTCCGGCGCGCACGCAACCAGCAAGCCGCCGCTCGTTTGCGGATCGGTCAGTAGCGCCCGCTCGACGTCGCCGAGACCGTTCCCGAGCACGATGCTCTCTCCATAACTCGTCCAGTTGCGTCCGGAAGCACCGGTAACGCAGCCATCGGCGATGTAGCCCGGCACGTTCGGCAGGATCGGCAGCGCCCGGTAGTCGATGCGCGCGGTCAGGTTCGAGCCCTTGCAGATTTCGAGCAGATGCCCGGCCAGGCCGAAGCCGGTGACATCGGTCAGCGCATTGACGCCGGCCAACCCGCCGAGCATCGTTCCCGGCGTATTGAGCTGCGTCGTGCTGGCGATCATCGTCGCGTAGTCGGCGTCCGCCAGACGCGACTTCTTGAACGCAGCGCTGTAGATGCCGACACCGAGGCCCTTGCCAAGGATCAGTTTGTCGCCGGCCTTGGCGCCGCTATTGCGCTTGAGCCGCGCCGGATCGACGAGACCGATGGCGACAAGGCCGTAGATCGGCTCGACCGAGTCGATCGTATGCCCGCCGGCAATCGGGATGCCGGCTGCGGCGCAGACCGACTCGCCGCCTTCGAGGATGCGCCGGATCGTGTCCATCGGCAGCGTACTGACCGGCATGCCGACAAGACCGAGCGCGAAGAGCGGCGTACCGCCCATGGCGTAGACGTCGGAAATGGCATTGGTTGCGGCGATGCGGCCGAAATCGAAGGGATCATCGACGATCGGCATGAAGAAATCGGTCGTCGCGACGATCGCCTGCCGGTCATTGATCTGGTAGACCGCCGCATCATCGGCCGTTTCGATGCCGACCAGCAGTTGTGGCGGCACCACCGACTTGGCCGTCTTGGCGAGAATCTGTTCGAGTACGCCCGGGGCGATCTTGCAACCGCAGCCGCCGCCGTGCGACAGCGAGGTCAGGCGAATCGGCGCTTCTGCTTTTTCAGCGTTCGTTTCAGTCACCATCGCCGCCTCAGATCACATCGAAACCGGCGCCTTCGATGGCGTCGCGAAATTGCGCCATCCCGGCCTTCGCCGGATCGAAGACGATGCTGGCCTGCGCCTTTTCGAGCGAGACCTCAACCGCCGTGACGCCAGGCAGCGCCTGCAACACGCCCGTCACATTCTTGACGCAGCCCTGGCAGCTCATGCCGCCAACGCCGACCGTTGTTTGTTCCGTTGCCATGTCAAAACTCCTTCAGGAAGTTGAATCCGGGTGCCAGCGCTTGAGCAGGAGCGAGTTCGAAACGACCGAGACCGAACTCATCGCCATCGCCGCGCCGGCCACCACCGGGTTGAGCATCCCGGCCGCCGCCAGCGGGATGCCGAGAATGTTGTAGATGAAGGCAAAGAAGAGATTTTGCCGGATTTTGCCGAGCGTCGCACGCGAGAGGCGGATGGCGTCGCCGACGCCGTGCAGATCGCTGCGCACCAGCGTGATGTCGGCGACCTCGATCGCCGCATCCGATCCGGCGCCCATGGCGAAGCTGACGTCCGCCGCCGCCAGCGCCGGCGCGTCGTTGATGCCGTCGCCGACCATGGCGACGAGGCGGCCGCCGGTCTTGAGCGCATCGACTGCGGCCGACTTGTCAGCCGGCGAAATACCGGCACGAAAATCGTCGATACCGACCTGGGCCGCAATCGCCGCCGCCGTCCGCGCGTTGTCGCCGGTCAGCATGACAACATGGACGCCAAGCGCCTTGAGCCGCGCCACCGCGTCGCGCGAGGTCTCGCGCACCGGATCGGCGATCGCCAGCAGCGCCAGCGCCGTTGTGCCCTCGGCGAGGACGACGACGGTCTTGCCCTCGCCCTGCAAGGCGTCGATCTGCGCTGCCGGCAAAGCGATGCCGTCGAACCAGTCCGGCGCGCCGAGCCGCAGGCGCCGCCCGTCGATCGTCGCCTCGACGCCACGGCCGGGCACGGCAATAAATTCGCTCACCGCCGGCAAGGCGACGCCCTCTGCCGATGCGCATTGCAGCACCGCCTTGGCGAGCGGATGCTCCGACCCCTGCTCGAGCCCGGCGGCGAAACGCAGCGCGTCCGGCCGATCCAGCGCCAGCGGCACGACATCGGTGACAACCGGTTCGCCGCGCGTCAGCGTCCCGGTCTTGTCGACGGCGAGCACGCGAACCTTTTCAGCGAGTTCAAGCGCCGCGGCATTCTTGACGAGAATGCCCGAGCGCGCGCCCTGCCCTGTCCCAACCATGATCGCCGTCGGCGTCGCCAACCCGAGGGCACAAGGACAAGCGATGACCAGTACGGCGACAGCATTGACGAGCGCGACGCTGAAAACGCCGCCCTGAATCCACCAGAACGCAAAGGTCAGCGCCGCGATGGCGCAGACGACCGGCACGAAGATCGCCGAAATGCGGTCGGCCAGTCGCTGCACAGGCGCCTTCGACCCCTGCGCCTCGGCGACCAGCCGGATGATGCCGGCCAGCAAAGTGTGTTCGCCGACGCCGGTGGCACGACAGCGCAGCATGCCTTCGGCATTGGCCGTTGCGGCAAAGACACGATCGCCGGCGCCCTTGGCCACCGGCATGCTCTCGCCGGTCAGCATCGCCTCATTGACGCTCGACGCGCCTTCGATGACCTCGCCATCGACCGGCAAACTTTCGCCGGGACGAACGATGAAGATGTCACCGGGAATCAGCAGCGCCGCATCGAGCTCGACCAGTTGCCCGTTGCGCTCGACCCGCGCCGTGCGCGGCTGCAGGCGCACCAGCGACTCGATCGCCGCCGTCGTGCGCGCCTTGGCGCGCGCTTCAAGCAGCTTGCCGAGCAGCACCAGCGTAATCACCGCCGCCGACGCCTCGAAATACACCGGCATGGCGTGATGGCCGATCAGCGTGACGATCAGGCTGAAGAAATAGGCGGCGCTGGTACCGAGTGCGACCAGCACGTCCATGTTGGCACCGCCGCCGCGCAAGGCCTTCCAGCCGCCGTCGTAGAAACGCCAGCCGATCCAGAACTGCACCGGCGTCGCCAGCGCGAGCTGCAGCCAGCGCGGCAGGAGATCCTGATGGCCGTGACCCGAGAGATCGAATCCGTTGAACATCGTCACCATCTGCGCCACCAGCGGCAAGGTCAGCGCGGCGGAAATCCAGAAGCGCCGCAGTTCCGCCTGATAGGCCGCGAGCTTGCGCGCCTTCTCCTCCTCGCGCGAACGGTCATCGGCGACGCGCCCCTTGAAGCCGGCTTTCTCGATTGCCGCCAGTATCCTGGCGGCATCGACGACGCCCGGCACGATGCGCAGGCGGGCGCGTTCGGAGGCAAGATTGACCGCCGCTTCGACGCCCGGCAGCCGGTTCAGCACCTTCTCGATACGCGCCGCGCAGGCTGCGCAGGTCATGCCTTCGAGGCCGACTTCCAGCGTCTGTGGCGGTACAGTGAAGCCGGCTTTCTCGATCGCCGCCACCACCTGCGCCGGCGTCGTCCCATCACCCGCCAGGTCGACGCGGGCGCGTTCCGCCGCCAGGTTGACGCTGGCCTCGACGCCGGGCAAGCGGTTCAGCACCTTCTCGATGCGTGCCGCGCAGGCCGCGCAGGTCATGCCGGCGATCGGCAGATCGATCCGGTTCGCCGCCGCGGCCGTGTTCTCATTCGTCATTGTCACGTCCATTCCAATTCATTCACATTCCGAGGCCGAGCGCATGGGCGCCACCACGGATACCGATCAGCACCACCGCCAGCCCGACCAAAAGGCGTACGACCGGCCGCGCCAGCATTTCGTTCAGGCGGGTCGCCAACAATCCGGCCAGCAACAAGGCCGGCAAAGTGCCGAGCCCGAAGGCCAGCATCGTCGCCGCGCCGCGCCAGGCCGAGCCGGTGGTCAGCGCCGAAATCAGCGCGCTATAGACGAGACCGCAGGGCAGCCAGCCCCAGAGCGCGCCGAGCGCCAGCGCCTGACCGAGCGTGCGCGCCGGCAGGAAGCCCCGCGTCAGCGGCGCCACGCGCCGCCACAGATGCTGACCACCGCGTTCGATCCAGGCGAGGCTGCGCGTCGCCCCCATGAGATACAGCCCGAGCAGGATCAGCATCAGGTTGGCCGCCACCGCCAGCCCGACGCGCAGCGGCCACTGCGCCGACAGTGCCGTGCCGGCAGCGTCGAGACCGCCGCCGAGCACGCCGGCGAGCGCCCCGGCCGCCGCATAGCTGGCGATGCGACCGGCATTGTAGGCAAGATGCAGCCCCGGCCGCGCCGTGCCACCGAACGAGAGCGCGCCGACGATGCCGCCGCACATGCCGATGCAATGCCCGCCGCCGAGCAGGCCGACCAGGAAAAGCGCGAGATAACCGGATTCAGGCATGGCACGCCGTAATGACGATCGGGAAAACCGCCAGTGTACTCCGGAAGCGCACGCGCGCGCCGGTCAGAAGAAGATGAGATGCAGGACGCCGCGCACCAGGATGCCGAAGGCCGCGCCCTTGATCGCCGGCACGGCGAAGGACGAGAAGCGCGGACCGGCCGACACCAGCACGGCAAGCCCGACCGGATCAAGCGTGTTGATGGTGAAGCCGGCGATGCGGTTGAGGTCAAGCACGGTCAGCGTCCCGTCCTGCAGCATCGGCAGGGTGGTACCCATCATCGCCGTGCCACCGGCAAGATACTTGGTGACGATCGGCAGGACCGAGGCCGGCGCCACGCCGATCGACGTGAAGAGCGGTCCGCACAGCGATTCCAGGAGGCCGATGGCGCCGACGGCCTTGAGCACGTTGACGAGCAGCACCGCCAGCACCAGCACCGGCACGGCCTTGAGCACCAATTGAAACCCCTCCTCGCCGCCGGCGAGGATCATCTGGACGATGTTCTGGTTACTGCGGCTGGCGTGGATTTCTTCCTCCGCCGGCAACTCGACGCTGTCGGCGAGATGCGCGGCGAAAAAGCGGTAGGTCAGCGCCGCCGAGACAAGTCCGCCGATCACCGAGGTCGCCATGACCACCGGCAGGTTGAGGCCGAAGGCCGACAGTGGCAGCGTGGCGTTGGCCTGCGACATGCAGAGGATGGCGGCAAATCCGGCGGCGATCTTGCGGTCGGAAATCGCCGTGTCCTGATCCATGATGCGGAAGGTCGAGACAGGCGCGGCGAAGCTGACGAAGAGAATCTGGACGATGGCGAAGACGCCGAGTCCCGGAATACCGAAGATCAGCAGCACCGGCGCGGCGAGGATGGCGACACGGCGCAGCACGCCCTTCTGGTCGAGCACGCGCATGATCGCCATCATGAAGACCATGATCGGCATCAGGATGAAGAAGGCGAGTTCGAAGCCTTTTTGCCCGGAAGCGAAGAGAATCTTGAGGAATTCCTGCATGCACCTTGTCTTTCGCGAAGTTGCGCCGGGCTCTAAGGCCATCGGCATGAGGCGCAAGAATGAGCCATTCGCGCCCGGCAGGCAAGCCTCGCTCCGGTACAATGGCAACTTTTGCGCTTCGCCCCGATGCCGATGTCCTCACCCGAACCTGACGCCGCCCCGCCGCTCTCCGCGCTGGCGCTGACCACGCCGGTGGCGATGGGCTACATCCCGCTCGGCATCGTCTTCGGCTTTCTCTTTGTTCAGGCCGGCGGCGCCGGCTGGCTTGCCATTCTCGCCAGCATCTTCGTCTATGCCGGCGCCTCGCAGTACATGATGATCCCGATGCTCGCCGCCGGCCTGCCGATCGGCACCATCGCGCTGGCGACGCTGGTCGTCAATCTGCGCCACGTCTTCTACGGACTGTCGTTGCTCGACCGCTTTCCGGCGCGCGGCCCGCTGCGCGCTTACCTGATCTTCGCGCTGACCGACGAAACCTTCTCGCTGCTGACGACGCTGCCGGCCAGCACACCGCCGCGTCGGCTGGCGCTCGTCGCCGCGCTCAACCACTTCTGGTGGGTGCTGGGCAGCAGCATCGGCGCGATTGCCGGCGCCCAGGCGCGCCTGACGCTCGCCGGTCTCGACTTTTGCCTCGCCGCGCTGTTTGCCGTGCTGACGGTCGAACAATGGCGCAGCAAACAGAGCCCGGCACCGCTCTGGATCGCTCTCGGCGCCTATGCCATCGTCACCGTGCTGGCGCCCTCGCATGCGCTGCTGCTGGCGATCGCCCTGAGCGTGCTCGGCGGCGTTTTCTGGCAGTCGCGCGCAACACCCGCCACGGAGGCCGCCAATGATTGACGAACGTACCGCCCTCGCCGCCATCGCCGCGATGACGGCCGTCACCTTCGCGCTGCGCGCGCTGCCCTTCGTCGCAACGCGCTGGCTGCAACGCCATGCGATCGTCCGCCGCCTCGGCCAGTTTCTGCCGCTGGCGATCATGACGCTGCTGGTCGTCCATGCGGCGGCCGGCGCCGCGCGCGAACACGCCGCAGGCCCCTGGTTCGAACTGATCTCGATCGCCATCGTCGTCGTTCTGCAGTGGACGCGCCGCAACGCGTTGCTCAGCATCGCCGTCGGCACCGCCGTCTACGTCGCGCTGCGCAATTTCGCCTGACGCCGCCGTTCAGCGCGGCGCCGACAGCGCCGCATCCCAGCGACTGAGGAAAAGCTCGCGCTTCATCTTGTCGAGATAGGTGAGAAGCCCCGTGCTGATGACCACCGGCCGCAAGGCCGAGCCCATCTGGCGCCGCAGTTCGACGACCGAGTGATCGCCGGCGGGCACGTCCTCGCGCACCGAGAACAGCCCGACCCGGTTGATCATCGCCTGCCCGCGCTGCGACAGCAGATAGTCGATCCAGCGGCGTGCCGCCTGCGGATGCGGCGCCTGCCGGTTGATGAAGGCGATGCGGCTCAGCACCAGCGTGTAATCCCTCGGCAGCAGGAGGCCGATATTCGGATCGACCGCCGCCCGGTTCATCGCGTAGGACAAAAGCACGTTGTAGCCAAGCGCGGCGCGGCCGACCGACAGGTGTTCGAGCATCTCGGCCGTCGACGGTTCGAGAATCACACCGGTGCGGCCAAAAGCGCGGATCAGGTTCCAGAAGGCCACCGGATTGGCTTCCATGTCCTGTGTATGCAGCAGATAGCCAAGGCCGGAACCGCGCGGATCGTAGGACGCGACGCGCAGGCCACGCTGCGGCGAACGTTCGAGAAAGCGGACGAGTTCGGCATGCGTGCGCGGCACCGCGTCGGCCGCCAGGCGTTTCGTGTTGTAGGCGAAGACCACCGGCTCGAAGGTGACGCCGAAGGCCTCGCCCTTCCAGATCGCCCAGGCCGGCAAGGCCGCCGTCTCGGCCGACTGATAAGGCGCGGCATAACCGTCGTTGACCAGCTTGAACTGGAGATTCATCGCCGAACTCCAGAGCACGTCGGCCTGCCGGGTACTGCCGAGTTCGCTGAGGAAACGCTCGTGCAGCTCACCGGAATTGAGGTCGTGATACTCGACCCGGATATCCGGATGCAGCGCCTGGAAATCGGCGACCAGCGGTTCAACAACTTGCCGGTCGGTTGCCGCATACAGTACCATCGGCTCCGCCGCGACCGCGCCAGCGACCAGGCACAGCGCCGCCAGCGCGCGCCGCAGCCAGTCGATCATCATGGGCGATTTCCTTCCCTGCAGGCCGGTCGTCATGTCGTATTCTTTGCGTTGAAACCCCGAATCGCCGTCATTCTAGTCCAAGCTTCCGTCATTGCCGAAAAACCGGACACCCCATGCGCCTCCTGCTCGTTGAAGATCATGCCGAACTCGCCGTCTGGGTTGCCAAGTCGCTGCGCCAGACGGGCTTCGTCGTCGACGTCATCGACCGCGGCGACCACGCCGCCACGGCCCTGCTCACGCAAGGCTATGACCTCGCCATCCTCGACCTGTCGCTGCCCGGCATGGACGGGCTCGAAATCCTGCAACGCATCCGTCATCAGGAGCGCACCGCCCAGCTGCCGGTGCTGATCCTGACCGCGCGCGGCACGGCGGAAGACCGCGTCCGCGGCCTCAACCTCGGTGCCGACGACTACCTGCCTAAACCTTTCGAACTCTCCGAACTCGAAGCCCGCGTCCGCGCCCTCTTGCGGCGTAGCCACCAGCAAGCGCCGGTCGTCCGTCTCGGTCCGCTCGCTTTCGACACGACAACGCGGATGGTCACCGTCGACGAACGTCCGCTGGCGCTGACCAAGCGCGAACTCGCCGTGCTGGAAGCGCTGCTTGCGCGCAAGGGCAAGCCGGTGACGCGCGACGCGCTGTTCGAGAAGGTCTTCGGTTTCGACGACGACGCCCAGCCCGAAAGCATCGAGCTCTACATCCACCGCCTGCGCAAGAAACTCGACGGCACCGGCGTCGCCGTCACGACGCTGCGCGGCCTCGGCTATCTCGTCTCGGAAGAAGGCGCCGGTGCGGCCTGACACGACAGCGCCTGCCAGCCTGCGCCAGCGGCTGGCCTGGTGGATGATCCCGGCCTGGGCGGTGATCCTGACGGTCACCGCCGTCTGGTCGTACAAGAGCGCGATGAGCGCCGTCAACCACGCCTACGACCGCTCGCTCACCACCGCCATCAAGGCGATCGCCGAAAACACCCACGCCACTGAAGGGCGGGTCATCGCCGACATTCCGTATTCGGCGATGGATCTCTTCGACGACGAAGTCCAGGAACGCATCTTCTACGCCATCATCGGCGCCGACGGCAAGCTGCTGACCGGCTACGAGGACCTCGTTCCGCCGCCCCTGTTGCGCCTTTCCGGCGAACCGGCGATGACCGACTCGCGCTTCCGCGACCATGACGTCCGACTCGCCGCAATGAAGAAACGCCTCTTCGATCCGGAACTCGAACACGGCGACACCGTCACCATCGTCTTCGCCGAAACGATCGAGGCGCGCACGCACCTCGCGCTGCAACTATTCTTCGGCGGGCTGCGCTGGCAGATCCTGCTGATCGTCTCCTGCGGCATCCTCATCGTTTTCGCCCTCTCGCGCACCTTCCGGCCGCTGCTCGCACTCTGCGAATCGATCCGCAAACGCGACGCCGAGGACCTCACGCCGGTGCCCGAAGGGGGCGTGCCATCCGAGGTCCTGCCGCTGATCGCCGCGATCAACGTCCATATCGGCCGGCTCGGGCGGATGCTCGAAGCGCGCCGCCGCTTCCTCGCCGACGCCGCCCACCAGATCCGCACGCCGCTCGCCGTGCTCGGCGCCCAGGCCGAATACGGTGAACGCCAAGCCGATCCGGAGGAAATGCGCCAGACGCTGTCGAGCATGCGCAGCAGCATCCGGAGCACCAAGCACATGGCCAACCAGATGCTGACGCTGGCGCGCGCCGAACAGGTCAACGGCCTGATCCAGGAGCACAGCCGGATCGACCTCGTCGAACTGGTGCGCGAGGTCACCGGCGATTTCGCCCTGCTCGCGCTCGACCGCCAGATCGAACTCGCCTTCGAGACCGACACGCCGCGCATCGACTTCGACGGCAGCCCCGTGATGCTGCGCGAGATGGTCTCCAATCTCGTCGACAATGCCTTGCGCTATACGCCGGCCGGCGGCCACGTCACCGTCATGCTGCGACGCGATGGCGACAATATCGGATTGCGCGTCTGCGACGACGGTCCCGGCATCGCGCCGGGCGAACGCGAAGCGGTGTTCAAGCGCTTCTACCGCATCCTCGGCAGCGGCAACAGCGAGGGCAGCGGCCTCGGCCTCTCGATCGTGCGCGAAGTCTGCCTCGCCCACGGCGGCAGCATCCGCCTCGACGATGGCCCGTCAGGGCGCGGACTCTGCGTCGAACTCCTCCTGAAAGCCGATTGAAAGCAAGACACCGTTTAATGGCGGTGTCGTTCAAACATATCCTCAGGAGGGAAGCATGCTGATTGTCATCGGCGCGATCGTCGTCGCCATCACCGTCTATCTGATGGTCAAACAATACGAGACCCGGCTCGTGCTCTTCGGCGCCGGCATGTTCCTGGCCCTGTGCGCCGGCGAGCCGATGGCGCCGTTCAAGGCCTTCTCGCACGCCATGCAGGAAAACAAGCTCTTCGAGGCGATCATCGCCGTCATGGGCTTCGCCATGGTGATGAAGCTGACGCAATGCGACCAGCATCTCATCCAGTCGCTCGTCAAGCCGCTGCGCAAAGCCGGCCCGCTGCTGATTCCCGGTGCGACGCTGGTGACCTTCTTCATCAACACCTCGATCACCAGCTCGGCCGGCTGCTCGGCCGCCGTCGGTTCGATCCTGATCCCGATCATGCTCGCCGCCGGCGTACATCCGGCCATCGCCGCCGCCGCCATCTACGCGGGCACCTACGGCGCCATCTTCAACCCCGGCTATGCCCAGGTCGCGCTCGTCGCCGAAGTGGCCAAGGCCTCGAACATGGAAGTCGTCTCCAACCACTTCATGACCATGCTTGCCACCGGCATGATCGGCGCATTCTCGCTGCTCGTCGTCGCGCTGCTGCTCAAGGAAAACAAGGGCTACGTCGTGCCGAGCGACAAGCAACTGCCGGCCGACTTCACCGTCCATCCGGTCAAGGCCCTGGTGCCGCTGATTCCGCTGGTGCTCCTGCTGCTCGGCAGCTTCGGCCTCGTCCCGGCGCTCAAGCAGCTCGCCATCTCCCATGCGATGATCATCGGCGTCTTCGTCGCCTTCGCCGTCACCCGCACCAACCCGCAGAAGATCTCCAAGGAATTCTGGCACGGTGCCGGCGACTCCTTCGGTCATGTCTTCGGCATCATCATCTGCGCCCTCGTCTTCGTCTCCGGCCTCAAATCGGTCGGCATGATCCAGGCGATGACCGACGCCATGGTGCACACGCCGGCGATCGCCAAGATCAGCGCCACCTTCGGCCCCTTCATCCTCGGTGTCCTGAGCGGTTCCGGCGATGCCGCCGCCGTCGCCTTCAACCGCGCCGTGACGCCGGAAGCCGCCAAGTTCGGTCTCGCCGCCATCGACATGGGCAGCGCCGCGGCAATTGCCGGCGCGCTCGGTCGCAGCATGTCGCCGATCGCCGGCGGCATGGTCATCTGCGCCGGATTCGCCGGTTGCTCGCCGCTTGAATCGGCCAAACGCAACGCGCCTGGCATGTTCATCGCCTGCTGTGTCACCATGTGGATGATGCTCTACAAATAAGTCCCGCTGCCCGATCGAAAAGGAATCACGATGGCCTGGAATCCCGAGCAATACCTGAAGTTCTCGCAACCGCGTTTCCGTCCGGCGCAGGACCTGCTGGCGCGCGTCACGGCCGACGCGCCGCAGACCGTCGTCGATCTCGGCTGCGGCGCCGGTAACGTCACCCAGATGCTGGCCGGTCGCTGGAACGCGGCGCGCATCACCGGCATCGACAGCTCCGCCGAGATGATCGCCGAAGCCGCCAAGCTGCCGGGCAACATCGCCTGGCAGGAGCAAAGCATCGCCGCCTGGCAGGCCGACGCGCCGGTCGACGTCATCTACTCGAACGCCGCGCTGCACTGGCTCGGCGATCACGCGACGCTGTTCCCGCAACTGATGCGGCAACTCGCGCCCGGCGGCACGCTGGCCGTGCAGATGCCGCGCAACTTCGGCGCGCCCTCGCACACGCTGATCTGGGAAACCGTCGCCGCCCGGCCGTGGAAAGGCAATTTCGGCCACATTCCGCGTCAGTCGCCGGTGGCCGAGCCGCGTTTCTATTACGAATGCATCGCCCCGGCGGCGGCGCACATCGACATCTGGGAGACCGAGTACCTGCAGGTACTCGAAGGCAAGGACCCGGTCAAGGAATGGACCAAGGGTACCTGGCTCAAGCAGTTCCTCGATGCGCTCGACGCGGCCGAACGCGCCGACTTCGAGGAGGACTATGCCAAGCGCCTGCGCGCGGCCTACCCGACGCTGGCCGATGGCAAGACGCTGTTTCCCTTCCGCCGGCTGTTCATCGTCGCCACGCGCGTCTGAGCGAGCCCATCAACACGGCACCGGCTACCAGCGCCGGTGCCTGCGTCAAATCACCTTGGAATAACGCTTGTTCTCGCGATCGGCGCGCAGACGCCGGTCGAAGACCATCGAAATGGCGCGGATCAACATCCGCCCCGGCGGCAGCACGACCAGGCGATCGTCCTCCAGGCGCACCAGCCCGGCCTGCACCATCTCGTCGAGGGCGGCGATCTCGGTGGCGAAATAGGTCTTGAACTCAAGCCCGTGAGCGCGTTCGACCGCCGGGAACGACAGCTCGAAGTGGCACATCAGCGACTGGATGATTGAGCGCCGGATGATGTCGTCAGCATCGAGTTCGATGCCCTTGAATACCGGCAGTTTCCCTTCGTCGAGCAGGCCGTAGTACTCGTCGAGCGTCTTGACGTTCTGGTAGTAGGTCGGGCCGACCTTGCTGATCGACGAGATGCCGAAGGCCAGCATGTCGCAGTCGGAATGCGTCGAATAGCCCTGGAAATTGCGGTGCAGGCGCCGCTCGCGCTGGGCGATGGCGAGTTCATCATCGGGCTTGGCGAAGTGATCCATGCCGATGAAGACGTAGCCGGCGGCGGTCAGCTTGGAAATCGCCAGCGAGAGAATCTGCAGACGCTGGTCGGCGCTCGGCATGTCGCTCTCGAGGATGCGCCGCTGCGGTTTGAACAAACTGGGCAGATGCGCGTAGTTGTAGATCGACAGGCGATCGGGACTTGCCGCCAGCACGCGATCGAGCGTCCGCTCGAAGCCCTCCACACTCTGCCGCGGCAGGCCGTAGATCAGGTCAAGGCTGATCGATTTGAAGCCGTTGGCGCGCGCCGCATCGATCACGGCCATCGTCTCGGCCTCGCTCTGAATGCGGTTGATCGCTTCCTGCACGCGCTCGTCGAAATCCTGCACGCCGATGCTCATGCGGTTGAAACCGAGTTCGCCGAGCAAGGCGACGGTCGCATGGTCGACCTTGCGCGGATCAACCTCGATCGAATACTCGCCGCCTTCAACCAGCTGGAAGTGGCGACGCGTGATCGCCATCAACTGGCGCATTTCGTCGTGCGACAGGAAGGTCGGCGTACCGCCGCCCCAGTGCAGCTGCTCGACAACGTTGTCGCCGTCGGCGAGGAAGCTCTGCTGCAGCGCGACTTCCCGCGCCAGATAACGCAAATACTTGGCCGAGCGTCCGTGGTCCTTGGTGATGATCTTGTTGCAGGCGCAGTAGTAACAGATCGTGCTGCAGAACGGGATGTGAAAATACAACGACAACTGCTGCCGCGCACCGTCCGAATTACGGTGCGACAGCCAGTGGCGGCAGATGTCGGGATTGAACTGGTCGGCGAAGCGATCGGCCGTCGGATACGAGGTGTAACGCGGTCCGTTGATGTCGAAGCGGCGGATCAGTTGCGGGTCGAAAACGACGTGGTCGGTCATGGCAGTCATGGCAGCAAGTTTAACCCAGAAGGCATAGCCTTTAGGGCCCCTATGCGATCTTCTCGGCAATCATCAGGAAGACCGGATAGTCGCGCGCCGGCGTACCCTTGGCAATCGAAAACACGGTGGAGAAGCGGACTGCGCCAAACCCCGCCGCAACGAGTCGCCGTTCGAGCGCCCCCCGGTCGAATCCGTTATGAACCGAGGGATCGTGCGCGTGGAACGAGCCGTCCTCGGCGTCGAGGTCGGCAATGCAGAGCTGGCCGCCAACGGGAAGCGCCTCGGCGAACTGCGCCAGGATGCCGTCGGTATCAGGGACGTGATGCAGCGTCATCAGCGAAAAGATCATGTCGACGCGCTCACCCGCCAGCGTATCGGCGAGGCCGCCCGCCCCGGCGTCGAGCAGACGCGGCTCAAGACCGACGGCGTCCGTCCGGGCGATCTTGCGCCGCAGCACGTCGAGCATCCCCGCCGAGGTGTCGGCCATTACGATGGCATCGAAGCGGTCGCGCAGCGCGAAGCTCAGCAGACCTGTCCCGCAGCCGAATTCAAGGCCGTGCATGCCGGGCTGCCAACGCGCCCCGGCACGCATCGCTGCCGCCACCGCCTCGGCCCGCGCCGTCTTCATCGGATCCTCGTCCCAGGTCTCCGCCCGTGCATCGAAACTCGTCGTTTCTGCCACCATGCCGCCACGCCTCCGATCGATTTCCGTTTCAAAAAAGACAAAACGCCCTTGCCACAGACCCGAAATGGGGCACGTGGGTTTCATTTGGACGACGAATAACGGAAAATACCGCAGATTCTGCCCGAAAGCACTTCCGGACTCCTAGATGACGCATAGCGCCCCGACCCACTGCCAACGCCCCGAGCGGCCCCGCATCAGCTGCGTGGTTCCCGCGCTCAATGAACACGACAATCTCGCCTTGCTGCTGCCGATGCTCTCCGACATGCTCGGAAAAATCGCCAGCGGCTGGGAAGTCATCGTCATCGACGACGGCAGCACCGACGCGACGCCGCAACTGCTCGCCGACTATACCGCCAAGCCCGGCTTCCGCTATCTCCAGCTGTCGCGCAATTTCGGCAAGGAAGCGGCGCTGACCGCCGGCCTGCAAGCCGCCGACGGTGACGTCGTCGTCATTCTCGACGCCGACCTTCAGCATCCGATCGAGCTGATCCCCGCCATGCTGGAACGCTGGCACGCCGGCGTCGACACCGTCTATGCCGTGCGCGAACACCGTGACGACGAGCCCTGGCTGAAGCGCATCGGCTCATCGATCTTCTACGGCATCCTCGGCAACGGCGGCCGCTTCCGCATCCCGCCGAACGCCGGCGATTTCCGCCTGATGGACCGCCAGGTCGTCGACGCCCTGCTCCATCTGCCCGAGCGCACCCGTTTCATGAAGGGCCTGTACGCCTGGGTCGGCTTCAAATCCGAGCCGATCCTTTACGTGCCGGCCGAACGTCGCCACGGCCAGACCAATTTCAGTTTCCTTCGTCTGACCCGTTTCGCCCTCGACGGCATCACCGCCTTCTCGACCTGGCCGCTGCGCTTCCTCACGGCCGCCGGCTGCCTCGTCGCCGTCGCGTCCTTTGTCTACGGCAGTTACCTGATCGTCGACTACTTCGTCAATGGCAACCGGGTATCGGGCTGGACGACGATCGTCACGGCAATGTTCTTCTTCGCCGGCATCAACACCATGGCGCTCGGCACGATCGGCGCCTACATCGCCTGCATCTTCGACGAAGTCAAGCAGCGCCCGCTCTACGTCGTGCGCCAGAATCTCGGACGATCCACCGGCGCCGACCCTCTCTAACGATTTAACGATGTCGAAAATTGATGCATTCCTGTCGTCCCTGACCGACGGCAACTCGCCGCGACGCCTGCTCGCCACACTCGCACTCTGGCTCGTTGCCTTCGCCGGCATCCGCGCGCTGATGCTTCCCGACGAAGGCCGCTATGTCGGCGTCGCCTGGGAAATGGTCACTACCGGCCAGTGGGATGTGCCGCGCCTCGACGGTCTGCCCTTCTTCCACAAGCCGCCGCTCTTCTACTGGCTGACGGCACTCGGTCTCAAGCTCTTCGGCATCCACGACTGGAGCGCGCGCTTCGCCTCGATCCTCGCCGGCGTATTGACGGCCGGCGGCCTCTATCTCTTCGCACGACGCCACCGCAATGCCCGCGTCGCGGCGATGGCCAGCCTGATTCTCGTCACCTCGCCCTTCTTCTTCGCCGGCTCGCAGTACGCGAACCTCGACATGCTCGTCGCCGGGATGATCTCACTGACCATCCTCGCCGGCGCCAACGCCGTCCTCTGCATCGAACAGGGCCTGCCGTACCGCGGCGCACTCGCCGCCACCTACGCGCTGGCCGGCCTCGGCGTCCTCGCCAAGGGTCTGATCGGCATCGTGCTGCCGGGCGGCGTCCTCTTCTTCTGGCTGCTCTGGCGGCGTGCCTGGCGTCCGCTCCTCAAGACGCTGTGGCCAATCGGCCTGCTCGCCTTCGCGTTCGTCGCGCTGCCGTGGTTCTTCTGGATGCAACACCTGTATCCCGGGTTCTACGACTATTTCTTCATCTATCACCACTTCCAGCGCTTTGCCGAAACCGGCTTCAACAACCAGCGCCCGCTCTGGTTCTATGTGCCGATCCTCGTCGTCTTCGCCCTGCCCTGGACAATCGGCCTGACGCGGCTCTGCAACCGCGCCTACTGGCAGGATAAGGCGCAAGCCCCGCTGCGCAGCCTGATGGCGATCTGGCTGATCGTCATCGTCGGCTTCTTCTCGCTGCCGAGTTCCAAGCTCGTCGGCTATGTCCTGCCGGCGCTCGCGCCACTCGCCTACCTGATCGCCGATCCGTTCGCCGACTGGCTCGAACGCGAGCCGCAGCGTGGCCGTACGCACTTCCGCTGGCTGCTTGGCCTCGCGGCGACAGCCTGCGTCGCGCTGGTTGCCGCCATCGCCATCGGCTACACGGTCAGCGCCAAACCACTGCTCGTTCAGGCACGCCAGAGCTTCGACGCCGAAGCCGACGACATCGCGATGATCGACTGGTACCAGTACGACCTGCCGTTCTACCTGCGCGCGCGCAAACCGGCCTGGGTGGTCAGCCGCTGGTCCGACCCCGATATCCCGAAACATGACAACTGGCGCAAGGAACTCTTCGACGCCGGGAAATTCGACACAACCGCCGGCACGGCCCAACTGATCGAGGAGGCGCCGTTCGTCGACCGTCTCTGCGCCCGCCAGCGCGGCGCGATCTGGGTATGGGCGCGGCCGCCCTCGATGGAATTCGCGCTCTGGCTGAAAGACCTGCCGCCGACCCTGGCCAACGACCGTTATGCGTTGTGGCGACTGACGCCGGACAGTGTCAGGACGCTGCCGGTGTGTGCCGGAAAGCCCACAGGCGGCTGACGACAAAGGTCAGGAAGGCGATCGCCACGAGAATCGCGGCAAGCAGCAGATCGTAGCGCACCGAAGTCGCCTCAAGCAGCCAGGCATAGGCGCACTCATTGACCGCAAACCCGCTCGCCGAAACGAGAAAGAAGCGCCGCAGCGCGACGCCGAGCGCCTGTTGCTGGTGACGGAAAGTCAGCCAATAATGCCCGCTGAATGAGACAATGAAGGCCACCAGCCAGCCGAGCACATTGGCGACCAGCGGCGGTAGCGCGAACATCGTCACGCAGCCGACCGCCGCCAGCCAATGCGTCGCGGCAGCCGCACAACCGACCGCAACGAACCAGCCGACCTCCCAGAACACCTTCTTCATGCACGCATCCTTAACGTCATCCTCTTGTTCCACCGGCAAGCGCATCGCCGTCTGTGCCGACGATTTCGGCCTCAACGCCGACGTCGATGCCGGCATCATGGCGCTGTCCGCACAAGGCCGGCTGACCGCAACCAGCTGTCTCACCACCGGCCCGACCTGGCCGACCAGCGCCGCCCGCTTGCGCGAGTTGCCGATCGACGCCGGACTGCATCTCAATTTCACCGAAGCCTTCGCCGACGACGCACTGCACTTGCCACTGCCGGCGCTGATCCGCGCATGTTACCTGCGCCGCCTGCCAAAGTCGCGTCTCGCCGAACAAATCGAACGCCAGTGCGACGCTTTTGAACGTCATTACGGACGCGCCCCGGACTTCGTCGACGGCCATCAGCACGTGCATCAGTTGCCGATGATCCGCGACGCGCTGCTGCCGATTCTCGCCCGACGCTATGCCGGACAGCCGCTCTGGCTGCGCCGGACGGCTGCACCGACGGCCCTGCCTGCGTTCCGTTTCAAAGCTTTTGTCATCGCCGCGCTCGGCAGCCAGCGTTTCGCCGCGCAGGCGGAAACAGGAGGATGGCGCCTGAACGGCCATCTGCTCGGCGTCTATGATTTTTCTTCCGATGCCAACGGCTATGCGCAGTTGCTGCGCGGCTGGCTGCAGGCGGCGAACGACGGCGATCTCCTGATGTGCCACCCGGCAATTGCCGGCGCGGCGTTGACGCAGGCAGCCAAAGACGCGATCGCCGCGCAGCGTCCGGTGGAGTTCGGCGTCCTTGCCGACCCGCGCATCGACACCTGGTGCAGTGCCGCCGGCGTCCGGCTCGTGCGCCTGTCAGAAATGCTATCCGAGTTGCATTGAAGCGGGCGGCAAACCGTCGAGCTTGCGCCGATGCGCCGAATACACCCGCATGCCGGCGTGGAGATTGAGGGCCAGCCAGCCCTGTGCGACGATCAGCGCGATGCCAGCGGGATAGACGAGAAACTCCGGCCAGACCGTCGCCAACGCCAGCAGCAGGCAGGCGACACCATGCGCGCGTAATTGCCGCGCCATCGCCGCTTCGTCGATGATCTTCTTCATGTTCGGCGCCATCAGCCGGCCGCTGCCGAGATTCTGCAGATGCAGCCAGATGAGGAAGGGCACGATCTTGTAGAGCATGCCCGTAATCACCGAAACGAAGCCGCCGAACAGCACGAGCGACCCGAGCAACAGCGGCCAGCCTTGCCATTCGCCGAGCATATCGAGTCCCATCGCGGCGCCCCAGAGCAAGGCCGCCAACAGTGTACTGAGCATCGCCAGGCGCCAGAAATGCTGCGAGGGATCGAAGCGCGGGCGCTTGCTGCGCTGCTGCAACCGCACGGTCGCCACGGCGAAGGCGAGTGGAAAGACGACGACAAGAGCCGCAACCAGCGTCGCCCACGGCCCCGGCCAGAACAGGTCGACCGCATTCCAAACAGCCAGCGCGACCAACGCCAACGTCATGAAGCGCGTGCCGAATATGGCCGGATAATTCGGCGTCAGCTGGAACATCGGCACGACGACAAGCGCCACCGCCGTCAGCAGCACCAGCCCCCAGCCGACAAAGCCCCAGGCCGCGTGGTAATCGGCGACCTGCAGCAGCGGCAATGAAAACGATCCGCCAAAGGACATTGCCATGGCGACGCCAAGCGCGATCGTCACTGCCAGCCCGACCAGCGCCAGCTTGAGACCCGAGATGGTCGCGCTGGTCGGCGGCACGCCGCGCAGCGACGCCGCCGCGGCGACAACAAAGACCAGCGCGGCAAAGCCGAGGAACGCCGAGGCGGCGGCAAACCAGTACGGGGCGAAGCTGAGAAAGGCGACGGCAAGAAACAATGTGCCAATCGTCATCGCCGCGTGCACCACCGCCGAAACCAGCGACAGACGCCATAGGTTGGCGCCAGCGACGACGGGGAGAATCTGCACCAATGCACCGAGCATCACCTGCAGCATGAAGCCGACAGTCACCAGATGAACCACCGCGAGAATCGCCGGCGTCCAGCGTGAGGCCAGCGCATCGGGGCCGGCCCAGAGCAGCAGCGCGCCGGCCAGTACGGCAAACAGCGGCGCCGTCAGGAAAAACCGGAACGGCGCCGCCATTGGCGGCGACTGATCGTAAGACAGTAAAGCCTGCATCGCGAATTTATACCAAGAGTCTATGCCGCCGGCTTATGCCATATCAGGACTTCGTAGCAACCGTCCGGTGCCTGCCGCGTCAGCCACTCATAACCGTTGAGCGATAGCGCGCGGTAGAGCGGAAACGGCTCGCGACCGATCCGCAGCATGACCTTCTCGCCCGGCGCGATCGCGTCGAGCGCCTCCATCGTCCGGACGAATGGCTCCGGCGGTTCGAGTTCGCGTCCGTCAATGATGCGGTCGGGCTGGACATCGCTCATGCGTGCCTCCTCGGTCAGGGGTGCAGTGTCGATTCGATGCGTGCCGACAGCGACGCATAGGCATCGCGCAGATGCTCGTCACACATCGGATAGAGGATATTCTCCTCTTTCATGTTGTGCTGCTGCATCATGATCAATAGCGTTTCGGCATAACCCGAATAATCGACCGCGTCGTGCTCCCGCAAGGCCGAGGCCGCCGCTTCGATCAGTTCGCGCATTTGCGCGTGCTCGTTGCGCATCACCTGCGTCGGCCCCATGCGCATGCCGGTCCGCGCTTCGAATTCTGGGAACAGCAATGACTCCTCGGCGGAAAAATGCGCCAGCATCGCCCGCTCATAAACGGCGAACGCCTGCGTCGCAGCATTCCAGTCGTCCCGCCCCAGCGCCGCTTCGACCGCGACAAAGCAATCGTCGCAATGGCGGTGATCGCCGGTCATCAATTCTCTGAATGTCATGGTCGTATCTCCTTCTTCCAGTCAACGACGCCCATCTTGCCGCAAGGCCAAACAGAATGACTTGACGAAGATCAAATCCGTCGCGTCGCACGAGTCGCGATTCCGGCTTTGCCCTTCCCCGGCAAAGCGGCCTATAGTGAAGGTATCAAGAACAACAAAGGAGCCTCTCATGTTCAAGCACATTCTTGTTCCCACCGACGGGTCGCCGCTTTCGCAGGAAACCGTCAGCCGCGCCATTTCGTTCGCCAAGGAAGCCGGCGCGAAAATCACGGCGTTCTATGCCAAACCATCCTTCCCAGAGTGCTTCTTTGGCGAGGGGGCGCTGGTAGACCCGGGTTCGCCGGAAAAATTCGCCCAGATGGCCGAGGAGGAAGCGCTGCGCATTCTCGGCGAGGTCGAGGCCGGCTGTCGCGAAGCAGAGGTGCCGTGCGACACATGTGCCGTCGAGAGCGACATTCCCTATGAAGCCATCATCGAGGTTGCGACGCAGCGGGGCTGCGACCTGATTTTCATGTCATCGCACGGCCGCCGCGGCATCGGCGCGCTGCTGCTCGGCAGCGAAACCCACAAGGTGCTGACGCACTCGAAGATTCCGGTGCTGGTCTATCGCTGATCCCTTCGGCCTCTGGATTCAGGAGGCACGCTTGCGCAGATAGCGCGCCTCCTCGAACAGGGAGGCGATCTCGACCCTAATGATGTCGGGATCGTCGGGCACGAGGTAGAGCACCGGCATCATCAACTCCTCGAAGATGCCGCGCAGACTGCGCCCGCCAGCCCGGTATTCGACCGCCAGTTCGGCGATCTGCTCGAAGACCCGCGGCGTAACGACAAGCTCGACGCCGTCGGCCTGCAGCAGATCGGCATATTGCCGGTAGATCGAATCCTTCGGCTCGCTGATGATGCGCACCAGCATCGCCTTGTCGAGATCGTCGAAGCGCGCGACGATCGGCAGACGTCCGGTGAATTCAGGAATCAGTCCATACTCGGCAAGATCGGTCGGCTTGACGCGCCGGTTGAGGCGATCGAGGATCGCCTGGTTGTCGCCGGCCGAGGTGGCGATGAAGCCGAAGCCGCGCCGCTTGGCCATCAACTCATCGAGCCCGACGAAGGCGCCGCCACAAATGAACAGGATGTTCGTCGTATCGATGCAGCGCCCGTCCTTCAGCCGTACCGGCGCGCCTTCCATGATCTTGAGCAGCGCATGCTGAACGCTTTCACCCGACGCGGCGCGCTGGGCACCCGGTGACGCCTTCAGCTTGTCGATCTCGTCGATGAAGACGATGCCGCACTGCGCCTTGCGCAAATCGTCGCCGGCGCGTTCGATCAGGCGCAGCAAGACGGCCTCGATTTCGTCATTGACATAACGGGTCTGCGCCAGCGATGTAGCGTCGGCGGTGACGAAGGGCACGCCGAGCATGCGCGACAAGGTCTCGCAGACGAGCGTCTTGCCCGTCCCCGAACTGCCGATCAGGAGCACGTTGCTCTTGGCGGCGACACTGCGACGCGACGCCGCCGACGCGATCTTGCGGTAGTGCGTATAGACCGCCACCGCCACAATCCGCTTGGCATTTTCCTGGCCGATGACATACTGATCGAGATACCTGACGATGACGCTCGGCGTCACTTCCCTGGCCAGCATCCGCTTCTCCTCCTTGACGGTTTGTACTATGGTAGTCGAACGGAGGAAATTCGGCACGGCCGGCTCGATGCTATTGCCTTCACACGGGAGAAATTGCATGTTCGAATGGTGGCACTGGATGGTTCTCGGGCTCTGTCTGGCCATGGCCGAACTGGCGGTACCGGCCTTCTTCCTGATCTGGTTCGGCATTGGCGCGCTGCTGGTCGGGCTTGTGCTGCTCGCCGCACCGGAAACCGGCATCGCCGTTCAGTTGTTGCTCTGGGCGGCCACGTCGACGGTGCTGGTGATCGTCTGGTTCCGTTATCTCAAACCGGCCACCGTCAGCGCGGTCGGCAGTTCGACGGCGCATGTCACCGGTGAGGTCGGCATCCTTGTCGGCGATCTCACCCCCGACGCCCGCGGCCGGGTGCGCTTCCAGAAGCCGGTCCTCGGTGCCGATCTCTGGGAATGCTATGCCGACGCACCAATCCGCGCCGGCGCGCGCGTGCGCATCGTCGCCGTCGAAGGCAGTTTCGTCAAAGTGGAGGAAGCATCATGATCGGCACGACCATCACCTCGTTCGTATTTCTTGCTTTCGTCATCATCACCATCGCCCGCGGCGTGCGCATCATCCCGCAGGGCGAGGAATGGGTCGTACAGCGGCTCGGCAAGTACCGGGTGACACTGCTGCCGGGGCTGCGTTTCATCATCCCCTACCTTGACTCGGTCGCCTACAAGGTGACGACCAAGGACATCATCCTCGATGTCCAGGAACAGGAAGTCATCACCCGCGACAACGCCGTCATCGTCGTCAACGCCATCGCCTTCATCAAGGTCACCGACCCGGTCAAGGCGGTCTATGGCGTCGAGAACTATTCCGAGGCGATCCGCAACATGATCATGACGACCCTGCGTTCGATCGTCGGCGAGATGGAACTCGACCACGCGCTCTCGCAGCGCGACATGATCAAGGCCCGCCTCAAGGCCGGCGTCGCCGACGAAGCGCTCGACTGGGGACTGACCGTCAAGTCAGTCGAGATCCAGGACATCAAGCCTTCGCAATCGATGCAGCGGGCGATGGAACTGCAGGCCTCGGCCGAGCGCGAACGCAAGGCCATGGTGACCAAGGCCGAAGGCGAGAAACAGTCGATGATCCTGACCGCCGAAGCGCGGCTCGAATCGGCCAAGCGCGACGCCGAAGCGCAGATCATGCTCGCCGACGCGTCGTCGCAGGCAATCACCAAGGTCACCGGCGCCTTCGGCGCCAACGAATTGCCGATGCTGTACCTGCTCGGTGAGAAATATATCGCCAGTCTGGGTAGAATGGCCGACTCGCCCAATGCCAAGGTCGTACTGCTCCCCGCGGATCTGCAGAACACCTTGCGCGGCCTGTTCCAGCACTTACCCAAGACCTGAAGCGAACCCGTTTTGACCGACAACCGACATTTATTCCAGGGCTATCTCGCCGCCATCGCCACGCTCCTGATGTGGAGCGCCTTTTCACTGGTTTCCCGCCTCGGCGGGAAAAGCGTCCTGACGCCGTACGACGTCTATGCGCTTCGGGTTGTCACGGCCGCCGCCGTGCTGATTCCCTTCATCGGGCGCCTGCCGAAAGGCGCCTGGAAGGACGGCCGGCTTTGGTTGCTCACCACCCTCTGCAGCCTGATCTACTGTCCGCTCGTCTATAGCGGCTTCAAATACGCGCCGGCAGCGCATGGCGGCATCCTGCTCGCCGGCCTGCAGCCCTTGTTGATCAGCATCGTCGTCTGGATGTTTACCGGCAAGCGGCCGACCCGCGCCCGCAGCATCGGCCTGCTGTTGATCACCGGCGGCATCGTCTGCGCCGCCGTGCCCTACTTCAATGCGTGGTCGCCTGATTCCGCCTTCGGCGACCTGCTGATCTTCCTCTCGTCGGTCAGCTGGGCGATCTATTCGGTCCTGGCCGCGCGCTGGGGTTATCCCGTCTGGGGTCTGACCTGCGCCATCGCCTTCGGCTCGCTGGTCGCCTATCTGCCGATCTACACGCTCTTCCTGCCCAAGGCGCTGGCGGCGGCGCCGCTCTCGGCAATCGTCACGCAAGGGCTGTATCAGGGCATATTCGCGACCATCCTTGCCATGCTCACCTATCTCAAGGCCATCTCGATTTTGGGGGCCGAACGTTGCGCGCCCTTGCTCGCGCTCGTCCCGATCGTCATCGGACTCGTCGCCGTGCCGCTGCTCGACGAGCCGCTGACCGGCTGGCTGATGGCCGGCCTGGTTCTGGTGTCGGGCGGCGCACTCGTCGCCGCGCGACAGAAGGCGACGCTTTAGATCACGTACACCAGGCCATCAGGACGATATAGCCGGTCACGCCGAGCGCGACGGTGCCGACGACATGCAGGAGCGCCCGCCAATAACTGGGAGGCGGATAGTGTTCGTTGCCCGGGCGCTCGGCTTCGCGCACGCCCTCGACCCACTGGATCACCTCGCCGAGCGTGAACACGCAGGCAAGACCAAAGACGAAACAGCCGACAATGATCGTTCCCAACTGTCCTTGCCCGGTCCGGCAGCTGAAATCGAGCCGTACCTGACCGCGCGTGATCGGGTCGAAAGCCGTTGCCAGGCGGAAAAAGGCGATCGCCATGAGCAGGAACACCAGGATCACGGCCATGTAGATCCAGAACTCGCGCGTGCGCATGATGCGCCCGGCTTCGATGATCTGATCCCTCAATTCGCGAAAAAACCCCGCAAACATGCGCATTCCCTTATCCCCCGTCCGGCCGCTTTTCCGGCCAGTATCGTATGTAATTGCTTTTTGTGATGCTTGCATTCCCGGGGCAATCCTGCGATAAGCTCGCCCTTTACCTATTATCGGACGAATTCATGGCAACTGAACACTTCATTCCCGGCAAGGATGCCTCGCTCGAGACAACGATCGCGCGCATGCAGCAAAAACTCGCCGAACTCGGCTTTCATGTCGAGGAACGTTCGTGGCTCAATCCCATCGATGACGTTTGGTCGGTACATATCCGCGACCGGGACTGTCCGCTCCTCTTCACCAACGGCAAGGGCGCGTCCCAACTTGCCGCGCGCGCCAGCGCCCTCGGCGAATTCTTCGAACGCCTGTCCTGCAACTATTTCTGGTCGCACTACCATCTCGGCCCGGGTTTTGCCGACGCGCCCTTCACGCACCATCCCGAAGAACACTGGTTTCCGCTCGACGAGAACGGCGCCTGGCCCGAAGGCTTGCTGACACCGGATCTGCAGAATTTCTACAACCCGCAGCAGAGCATCGATGCGACGATGCTCGTCGACCATAACTCCGGCAATGCCGACCGCGGCATCTGCGCCCTGCCCTTTACCCGCCTCAGCGACGACGCGCGCGTCTGGTTCCCGGTCAATATCGTCGGCAATCTCTATGTCAGCAACGGCATGGCCGCCGGTAACAGTCGCAACGAGGCGCGGGCGCAGGCGCTTTCCGAGATCGTCGAGCGCCACATCAAATTCCGCGTCTTCACCGAAGGGCTGTGCCTGCCAGAAATTCCGGAGAGCGTCATCGCCCGCTTCCCGAACATCGCCGCCGACATCGCCGCACTTCGCCAGGCCGGCAACGGCATCCTCGTCCGCGACGCCTCGCTCGGCGGCCAGTTCCCGGTCATCTGCGTGACCTTGCTCAATCCGCGCGACCAGGGCTGCTACTGCAGTTTCGGCGCCCATCCGCGCTTCGAGGTCGCGCTCG
This sequence comes from uncultured Propionivibrio sp., assembly GCF_963666255.1. Classification (NCBI taxonomy): domain Bacteria; kingdom Pseudomonadati; phylum Pseudomonadota; class Betaproteobacteria; order Rhodocyclales; family Rhodocyclaceae; genus Propionivibrio; species uncultured Propionivibrio sp. The sequence continues at coordinate 602,839 of NZ_OY762655.1, forward strand.
AACGGGCGCTGACCGAACTGCTGCAAGGGCGGGCGCTCGACGCGCTGGACGGTTTCCCGCCGCCGGGGTTCGACCTCGACGAGGTCGCCAGCTCGCCCAACATCGAGATCCACTTCGTCGATTCGAGCGGCATCGTCGGCTGGCCTTTCCTCGGTAACGCCCCCGATTTCGAGTTCTGCGACTGGAACTTCAGCACGACCACCGCCGATGATTACGCCTGGCTCGTTAACCTGATCCGCTCCCAGGACTGCGACATTTACGTCGCCGACTACGAACATCTCGGCGTCTACGCCTGCCGGATCATCGTCCCCGGTATGTCGGAGATCTATCCGATCGACGATCTGGACTACGAAAACAACAGCGTCGCCAACGATTTCCGCGAAGCCATCCTCTACCTGCCCGAACTCGACGACGAGGAATGCAGTGACCTGCTCGACACCTTCAACGACCTCAACCTTGCCGACGACCGCCTGGTCGCCGCGCTGATCGGCCTCGCCCCCGATGCAGACTCGTTCTGGGAGGACCTGCGCGTCGGTGAGCTGAAAACGCTGCTGGCGCTGGCGATCGGCAACGAGGATGCGGTTCGCGAAGGCTGCGACTGGATCCTGCATTTCGGCCAGATCAACCCGGCCCGCCTGCGCGCTTATCGCTGCATAGACACGCTGCAACGTCTCTACGACACCGGGGAAATCGAGCCCTTCCGGACGGCACTCGAGCACCTGTTCGGATCCACCACGCTCGCCGAAGCCGAAGCGTTGATGGCGCGCGAACTGCGCTTCTTCGGCATCGACGCACCCGGCACTGCTTTCGCCGGTTGCACGATGCACCAGCGGCTGCTGGCTGCCTATGGAAAGGTAGTCCGCGCCCACGGCTGACGCCATCCGCAAGCGCGTCGCCACCACATCGACCCGGACGACATTCCGGGTCGGGCGCGCCGTAGACTGCAGACATGTGATATCATGCTTTCAAAACAGTGCGTCACCGTCATCGCACCGGAGAACTCACATGCCTCGCACCAAGAACGTCGCCGCTCTCTTTGAAAAAAAGACCAAGGTCTCGGCGGTCGATCTCGTCATCGACAGCATCAAAAACATCCTGATCCAGAAGAAGATTCTGCCGGGCGACCTGCTGCCGAGCGAACAGGCGCTGGCCGACAGCCTCGGCGTCGGCCGCGGTTCGGTGCGCGAAGCGCTGAAGATCCTCGACGCCTTCGGCATCGTCGAAATCATCCATGGCGACGGCACGTACATCGCCACTTCGGCCAACAAGAAGATTTTCGATCCGCTGATCTACAGCATGATCATCTCGAATTCGGACTCGAACGAGCTGATCCAGTTGCGCGAGATGGTCGAAATGGGCGTCATCAACACGATCATCGACAACGCCACCGACGACGACCTGCGTACGCTCGAAGCGGTTCACGCCGAGTACGAAGCCCTCGGCCAGCGCGGCGAGACCGACCTCGCACAACTCAACGCCTGCGACCTCAAGTTCCACCGCACGATGGCGACGCTGACGCACAACCATCTGATCGAGAACATGTACAACTTCGTCATCGACATCTTCGCGCCGACGATCAACGCCACCTTCGGGCTGGAGCGTCACCGCAAGATCATTGCCGCGATCGTGAGCCGCGACAAGGCGGCGGCGATGGCGGCCGAGCACGACCATACGGCAACCTGGATTGCCTCGCAGCAGAGGCTCTGACGCCCTACCGCTGCACGCGACAGACGCGCGGCACACCAACGATCGGCGTGCCGCGTTTTTTTAGAGCGCCAGTTTGAATGCGGTTTTCAGTTCGTCGATCTGCGCCGCGTTCAGGCAGTTCGTCGCCCGCCCCTGCAGCAGCAGGAAGATCTTCGCCGTCTCTTCGAGCTCCTCGCTCGCGTAGATCGCCCCTTCCAGGTCCGGACCCGACACCACCGGACCGTGGTTCGACAGCAGCACCGCGCTGTGCTTCGCCGCCAGCCCCCGGATCACGTCGCCCAGCGCCTTGTCGCCCGGCCGGTGGTACGCCACCAGCGGCAGCCGCCCGATCTTCATGACGAAGTACGGCGTCAGCGGCGGCATGCAACTGTCCGCATCCAGACCCGCCAGGCACGACACCGCCGCCGAGTGCGTCGAGTGCAGGTGCACGATCGCCCCCGCCTGCGGCCGCACTTCGTACATCGACCGGTGCAGGAAGGCTTCCTTCGACGGCGCATCGCCCGCCAGCACCTGTCCGTTCCAGTCCAGCTTCGAGATCCGCGCCGGGTCGAGTTCGCCCAAGCACGAGTTCGTCGGCGTCAGCAGCCAGCCGTCTTCCAGCCGCACGCTGATGTTGCCGCTGCTCCCCGCCGTCAGCCCGCGCTCGTATAACGACCGCGAGAGTCGCGCGATCTTGTCGCGTTCGCGCGTTTCCGCGCTTTGAATGTGTGCACTCATGCTGACAGCTTGCTCCACGCTTTAAGGAAGAAGTCCGGCGTGCCGAAGTTCCCCGATTTCAATGCCAGCGCCAGCGGCTTCTCCCGCGCTTCGCCGCCGATGCCCGTCGTCCATGGCACGCCCGGATCGATCTCCGGCCCGATGCGCAGACCGCTCACGCCCAGCGCTTTCACCACCGCGCCCGAGGTCTCGCCGCCGGCGACGATCAGTTGCCCGACGCCCTTGGCCACCAGCCCTTGCGCGATCTTCGCCAGACAGTCTTCGACGAGGCTCCCCGCCGCTTCGCTGCCGAGTTGCGCCTGTACTGCTTTCACCGCTTCCGGCGCCGCCGTCGCGTAAATCAGGATCGGCTCACAGCCGAGCTTGTCCGCCGCCCAGGCCAGCGCGGCCGCGGCAACGTCCTTGCCTTGCGCCAGCTCGAACGGATCGACGTTGAAGGCCGGGCATTTTTCGCGCATCGCCGCGACCTGTCCCTGCGTCGCCACCGAGCAGCTGCCAGAGATCACCGCCCGCGCCCCGCCCGTCGCCGGCAGGGCATCGGCCACCTGACCTTCGGCCAGCAGCCCCGCCTTGCGGAAATTCTGCGGCAGGCCCAAGGCGACGCCCGAGCCCGCCGTCACCAGCGGCATCCCGGCACAGGCCGCGCCGATCGCCAGCAGGTCCGCGTTCGAGATCGCATCGGTCACCGCGAAGCGGCAGCCGTCCGCTTTCAGTTTCGCAAAGCGTGCCGTGATCGCTTCGGCGCCCCGGCTCACTACCGCTGATTCGACCAGCCCGACCTTGCCCTGCACTTGCGCCTGCAGCACTTTCACCAGGTTCGATTCGGTCATCGGCGTCAGTGGGTGATGCCGCATTCCCGATTCCGATAACAAACCATCGCCGACGAACAGGTGCCCCTTGTAGATCGTCCGGCCATTCACCGGAAACGCCGGACAGGCGATCGTGAAGTCCGAGCCCAGCGCCGCCAGCAGCGCTTCCGCCACCGGCCCGATATTCCCCTTCGCCGTCGAGTCGAAGGTCGAGCAGTACTTGAAGTAAATCTGCCGGCAGCCCGCCCCCTGCAACCACTTCAGCGCCGCCAGCGATTCCTCCACCGCCTCCGCCGCCGGCGTCGTCCGGCTCTTCAGCGCCACCACCACCGCATCAACATCGTCTCCGATCGGCCACGTCGGCACCCCGATCGTCTGAATCGTCCGCATCCCCGCCTTCACCAGCATCCCGGCCAAATCCGTCCCGCCGGTGAAATCGTCCGCGATGCAACCTAAGAGTAAAGCCATCTTTCAATCCTCAACCCAGGCAAAAAAAAGCCGATCCCGGTCCTCTTCAGACCGAAACCGGCGTTAAACATGGCATTCACTCAGACCAGCGCGGCGACGCGCTCCTTGAAGCGGGCCACGCCACATTCCGGCGAGGTCAGCACCGGAATCGCCGGCTTTTCCATGCTTTCCATGACGCGCGCCATCGAGGCCTGCGCCAGGACAACGACATCGGCCTTGGCCAGCGCCTCGCGCAAACCAGCCGACACGATCCGGTCATGCGTGGCGTTGTCGCCGGCCAGCAGCGCAACAAAAGCTTCCGACATCAGGGTCGGCATGATGTCGAGATCCCGGCCGGCTTCGGCAGCCTTGCGCCGGATGAATTCAAGCGTCGGCTTGAGCGTCGTCTCGACGGTCGCCAGCACGGCAACGCGCTTGCCCTGCGAAATGGCGGCATCGACCATCGCTTCGTCGATCCGCGTGACGAGCATATTGGTCAGCGGCCGGCATTGCTCGACACTGGCGCCGATCGACGAACACGCCGTCATGAACGCCGCGCACCCGGCGCGTTCGGCCGCCTGCACATAGCCGGCGATGCGGGCGTTGATCGCCGGCGTCGGACCGCCGTTCTTCATGACGTCGCGGATCATCGAATCCTCGACGATATGCATGATTTCAACTTCCGGCATGATCTTGGCGGAGAGATTCTGGAACAAGCCCAGCGTCGCGGCGCTGGTATGAAAAATAGCTGCCTTGGTCATTTCTGAAACCTTTCAATAGAAGCTGGAGATCGCCCGAAGGCGGCCCGCAGACCGCTCAGATCACATCCTGCGTGATCTTCAGCGTCGTTTTTTCGAGGTACTCCTTGATCGCCGCACGAAACTCGACGACATGCGCCGGACCGGCCACATGCGCCCGGAAATCGTCGAGCGACTTCCAGCGTTCGGTGATCACGACCATGTCCGGGTCGAGTTGCTGGTTCGGCAGACCGAAGTCGACATCGATCGTCGGCGAATATTCAAGACAGCCGGGCTCCTTGGCCAGCACCTTCGGCGCCAGCACGCGATAGACATCGAGCGCCTTGTCGCGCAGCCCCGGCTTGATCGATGCGAATGCAAGTACATGAATCATTTTCTTGTCCTTTAGCGAAGGTCGGCGATCTCAAAGAAAACCGAGCGAAATCCACGGGAAGACAGCGACGACGATAAGGCCGAGCACGAGTGCCGCCAGATAGGCGCCGATGTACGGAATACCTTCGTCCGGATGAACCTTGCTGACCGCGCAACAGCCGTAGTAACCGACGCCGAAGGGCGGCGAGAACAGGCCCGTACCCATTGCCAGGATCACCACCATCGAGTAATGGACGTCGTGGATGCCCATTTCTCGCGCGATCGGGAAGAGCAAGGGGCCGAACAGCACGATCGCCGGGATGCCTTCGAGCACGCTGCCGAGGATGATGAAGACGACGATCGAGACCGCCATGAAGGTCTTGGCACCGCCGAGGCTCTTCATGATCGCCGCCAGATCCTGCGAGAAGCCGGACTGGGTCAGTCCCCAGGCCATCGCGGTGGCGCAGCCGATGATGAAGAGAATCGCGCCCGACAGGCAGGCGGTATCGATCAACATCGTGACGGCCCGGCGAAAATCGAACTGGCGGTAGATCAGCAGTCCGGCAAGCAGCGAATAGGCAATGCCGATCGTCGACACCTCGGTCGCCGTCGCAATCCCGTCAATCACCGCGAAGCGGATCAGGAAGGGCAGCACCAACGCCGGCAGCGCAATGACGAACATGCGACCGATCTCGCTGCGGTTGTAGCGTTTGACGTTGCTGAGATCCTCGTTGCGGTTGCGCCACCAGACGACGACGCACAACGCGAGGCCGCAGATCACGCCGGGCAGCAGGCCGCCAGTGAAGAGCGCCGCGATGGAAACGCCGGTCACCGAACCGATCGTAATCAGCACGATGCTCGGCGGCACCGTCTCGGTCTGCGCGCCGGTTACCGACAGCAGCGCGACCAGATCGCCGGGCTTGGCACCGCGTTCCTTCATCTCGGGGAAGAGTACCGGCGCGACGGCGGCCTGGTCGGCCGTCTTCGAACCGGAAATGCCGGAAACGAGGTACATCGCGCCAATCAGCACGTATGACAGGCCGCCCTTGACGTGACCGAGCAGGCTGGCGAGGAAGCGCACCATGGCGCGCGCCATGCCGGTCATCTCGATCAGGAGACCGAGGTAGACGAAAAGCGGCACCGCCAGCAGCACGAGGTGCGACATCCCCTCCTCGACCCGGCCGACCATCACCGGCAGCGGCGTGCGCGTCGTCAGCGCGAGATACCCGAAGGTCGCCAGCGCAAACGAGAAGGCGATCGGCACTCCGGCGAAGACGTTGATGCCGACGATGCCGACGAAGAAGATCAACAGGTTGAGCTTGCCCAGGGACTTGAGCGCCGGACCAAAGAAATAGAAGGCCGCGACCAGCGCGCCGACCGTGATCACCGACACCAGCACGTCACGCGAACGACCGTGGATCGAGAGGCGCAGGAAGGCGGTGACGATCATCAGCGCACAACCGAGCGGAATCGCGATGGCATGCCAGAGCTTGCTGATCTCGAGCGCGGGCGTCGTGATGAACGCCTCGTCCTGCGCGTATTCCCAGGCCGGCCAGACAAAGAGCAGCAGGAAAGCCAGCGAAGCGACGACACTGAAGGTCTCGACCAGGATCTGGCGGTCTTTCGACAGCTTCGAGACGATCGCCGTCATGCGCATATGCGCGCCGCGGCGCAAGGCGACGACGGCGCCCAGCATCGACAGCCAAAGGAACAGCATCGAGGCGAGCTCGTCCGACCAGACGATCGGCATGTGGAAGACATAGCGCGACACCACCCCGGAGAAGAGCACGACGATCTCGGCCAGCACGATCACGGCCGCGATGTACTCGATGCTTACCCCGAGCGCCTTGTCGAAGGCGACGAGTCCCCTCCTCCTGCCACTGGCATCATCCAGCGGCAGGACAACAGACGACGATTGCATCAGGTCTCTCCTGGTCAGGACAACTTGCCGACGGATTGCTCCAGGTAACCCCAGGCTTCCTCACCAAACTTCTTGCGCCATTCCTCATAGAAACCGGCCTTCTTGAGCGCGGCGCGGAAGCTCTCCGGCGACGGCGAATTGAAGACCATGCCCTTGGCCTTGAGGTCGGCCATCGTCGAATCGTTGAGGGCGCGCACGTCGGCACGCTCCTTGATGACAGCATCATTGAAGGCGGTCGACAGGATCTTCTGCAGGTCCGGCGGCAGACCCTTCCAGGCGCGGCCGTTGATGATCATCCACCAGCCGTCCCACATGTGGTTGGTCAGCGAGCAGTACTTCTGCACTTCGTACATCTTGGCGATCTGGATGATCGACAGCGGATTTTCCTGGGCGTCATAGACCTTGGTCTGCAGCGCCGTGTAGAGCTCGGCGAACTGCAGGCTGCCCGGCGCGGCGCCGAGGCCCTTGAACATCGACACTGGCAGCGGGCTGACCGGCACGCGGATCTTCAGACCGGCCATGTCGGCGACGCTGTTGATCGGCTTGCTGCTGGTGGTGATATGACGGAAGCCGTTGTCCCAGACCTTTTCGAGCGCGTACAGGCCGGCCTTTTCCAGTTGCGTGCGGACGTGTGCACCAACCTTGCCGTCCATCGCCGCCCAGACCTGGTTGTAATCGGCGAAGGCGAAGCCGATGGCATTGATCGCCGCGACCGGCACCAGCGTCGACAAGCCAAGCGAGGCCGGCGTATACATTTCGATACCGCCGCTTCTCACCTGCGACAGCATGTCGTTGTCGCCACCCATCTGGCCGTTCGGGAAAATCTTGACTTCGAGGCGTCCGTTCGATTCCTTGAAGACGCGGTCGGCAGCTTCCTGCGCACGGATATGCAGCGGGTGATTGGTCGGCTGGTTGTGGCCGAATTTGAACGAGAACTCCGGTGCGGCAGCGCGGGCGAAGCCCGGAATGGCACCGACGGCGGCGACGACCGGCGCGGCCGCCAGCGTGCGCAGAACGTTACGACGAGAAGAATTGACCATGATGACGCCTCCTTGAATATTGAATCGTTGATATCCCGACAAACCCGAGGAACGGCCCCCGATCAACCCACCGTTCCTGTCCCGTTACGAACGACCTGCAAGCCTGAAACGCCTGACGCTCAAGCCAGCAGCACTGCTTTGGCTTCCGCGACCGTCGCGATCGAGAAACCGTTGTCTTCCAGCTCGGCGCGCAGGGCCTTGACCAGTTCGACGTTACGTTGCGCAATCTTGCCGTCATAGCGGCGCGAGTCCTCGAAACCAACCCGGACAACGGCGCCACCGAGCTTCGCCACCTCGACATGCTGCGAGAAATCGGCGCTGTTGATCAGATTGGCGCCCCAATGACTGCCCGTCGGCACCTGATCGCGCAAATACGACAGGATCGCCGGATGGTAAGGCATGCCCCAGTTGAGATTGCAGACGAAGCTGAAATTGCACGGCGGCGTCAGCAGCCCCTGCTTGAGCAGGTTCAGCGCGCAATCCATGTTGCCGGTGTCAAAGATTTCCATCGACGGCTTGATCTTCAGATCGGCCATGATCCCGATCCACTTGCGGATGTCGGGCACGCTGTTGATGTAGACCTTGTCGCCGAAATTGAGCGTGCCGATGTTGAGCGAGGCAATCTGCGCATGCGGGTTGGCGGCCGGATAGGTGCGCTCTTCCGCCGTCATCGTCGAAATGCCGCCCGTAGACGCCTCAATGATGATGTCGCTGCCGGCGCGGATCAACTCGCAAGTCCGGTTGAAGCACTGCATGTCGGCCGTCAGTGCGCCCTTCTCGTCGCGCGCATGCATGTGCACGACGGCGGCGCCGGCGGCGGCGCATTCAAAGGTCTGTTCGGCAATGGCTTCCGGCGATACCGGATTGCCTTCGCCCAATCCCCAGCCACCGGTCGGGGCCAGGGCAATGATGATTTTTTTCTGCATGGATGACGCTCCGCGAGAATGGTTTGACCCACATCAGACCTGTTTTCGCCAGACATCCGATGTGTGTTGTCGTATTTTCCATTCAGCCGGCTTTTTGTCAAGCCTTTTTGCAGTCTTTTGTAACAAAAGCGACACGCTCTGTAACCGACGGCGGCTCAAAATGTCGCATGCGCCGCCGCCACGCCGCGACTCAGGGAGCGCGGCGGACAGACATCAGTCGGGGCGTTCGATCAGTGCGATCGCGTCGCAGGAGATTCCCTCTTCCCGGCCAACGAAGCCGAGACGTTCGCCGGTCTTGGCCTTGACATTGACGCAGGCGTCGGCGATGCCCAGATCGGCGGCGATGCACGTCACCATGGCGGGGATGTGCGGCGCCATCTTCGGCCGCTGCGCATTGATCGTCGAATCGACATTGACGATGCGCCACCCGACGGTCGTCAGCATGTCGCGCGCCGCCCGCAGCAGCACGCGACTGTCGGCGCCGCGATAACGCTCGTCGGTATCCGGGAAATGACGGCCGATATCGCCGAGACCGGCGGCGCCGAGCAAGGCATCGATGATCGCGTGGAGGAGCACATCGGCATCGGAATGACCGAGCAGGCCGCGCTCGTGCGGAATCTCGATGCCGCCGATGATCAGTTTGCGCCCTGCCGCCAAGGCATGGATATCCGATCCCTGACCCACCCGAATCATGGCTTTCTCCCTTTCAGAATCCATTCCGCTAGCAAAAGATCGGCGGGATACGTCACCTTGAGATTGGTGACATCCGAACGCACGAGGCGTGGCGTGAAACCCGCCGCCTCCAGCGCCGACGCTTCGTCGGTCACAGCTTTCGTGGACGCCAGCGCCCGGCGCAACCGCCCGAAACGGAACATCTGCGGCGTCTGCGCCTGCCACAAGCCGTCGCGCGGTTCGGTCGCCGCGATGCGCTGCTGCGGGTCGGCACGCTTGAGCGTATCGGCCACCGGCACCGCGAGAATGCCGCCGACCGGATCCTCGTCCAGTTCGGCGAGTTGCCGCTCGAGCAAATCGAGCGAAAGACAAGGGCGTGCGGCGTCGTGGACAAGCACCCAATCGTCCTCGCCAAGCGTCGCGGACAGGGCATCCAGACCGTTGGCGACACTCTCTGCCCGTGTCGCACCGCCGCAATAGACCGGATGCAATTTGTGACCGAGCGCCGACCAGTCCTCGGCCGCCCACCACTCATCGCCGGGCGACAGCACGACCCAGACTTCCTCGATACGGGGACAGGCACACAAGACGGCCAGCGCGTGATGGATCACCGGCCGACCGGCCAGCGGCAGATACTGCTTGGGCGTCTCGGCGCCGAAGCGGGCGCCGCTGCCAGCAGCAGGCACCAGAGCGAAATAACGTGACATCCGCGCATTCTAGCGGAAAGCGGCAGCCGGCTTGCAATTGGCGGTGTCCGACCCATAATGGGGGCAGACGAGGAGACCACCATGGACACACGCGTGCGCCCCGCGGCCGTCGCCGGCGCTTTTTATCCCGAGAAACCATCGACACTCGAAGAACAACTGAGAAAACTCCTGGACGGCGCGCCACGCCTCCCCCTTGCCACGCCCAAGGCAATCATCGTCCCGCACGCCGGCTACATTTATTCCGGCCCGGTCGCAGCCAGTATTTACGCCCCCCTGCGCCGGCTCAGCAGCACGATCCACCGTGTCGTCCTGCTTGGCCCGACACACCGCGTCGCCATCAACGGCCTGGCCGTCCCCTCGTGTGAGGCCTTCGAAACCCCCCTGGGCGAGGTTCCGGTCGACCTGGAGGCGATTGCCGCGCTCGCCGACCTGCCGCAAGTCGGTATCAACGACGCGGCCCACGCTCAGGAACACGCGCTCGAAGTTCAGCTCCCTTTCCTGATCGAAACACTGGAACGCTTCACGCTCGTCCCCCTGGTCGTCGGACGCGCCAGCCCGGAGGAGGTCGCGGAAGTGATCGAACGCCTGTGGGGCGGGGATGAAACGCTGATCGTGGTCAGTTCGGACCTTTCGCACTACCTGCCGTATGAAAGCGCCTGGTCGATCGACGGACAGACGGCTCAGGCCATCGTCGCCCTCGAAGCGAATCTGACGCCGCACCAGGCCTGCGGCGCCGCCCCCATCAACGGCATGCTCGACGTCGCCCGGCGACACGGCCTGCACGTCCGCATGATCGACCTGCGCAACTCCGGCGATACCGCCGGCGACAAATCACGCGTCGTCGGTTACGGCGCATTCGCCTTCTTCGAAGCTGCGCCGGAGACTCCACGCCATGAGCACTGACGTCTTGGGGGCAAGCCTGCTGAGCCTCGCACGCAACGCGATCGGGCATCGGTTTTCGCTGCCGACCAGACCGGTGACGCAACTGCCGGAACACCGCCAGCCGGCGGCGACCTTTGTCACGCTGACGCAGCACGGCGAATTGCGCGGCTGCATCGGCAGCCTCGAAGCGCACCGTCCGCTGGCCGAGGACGTCAACGAAAACGCGCTCGCCGCCGCCTTTCGCGACCCGCGTTTTGCACCGCTCCGGGCCGAGGAATTCGAACTGACGCGCATCGAAGTCTCGCTGCTGACACCGGCAACACCGCTGCGCTTCAGCGATGAAGGCGATGCGCTGCGCCAGCTCCAACCCGACCGTGACGGCATCATCCTGCAGCACGGACGCCGTCGCGCCACCTTCCTGCCGCAGGTCTGGGCGTCCTTGCCGACCCCCGAGCTGTTTCTCCGGCAACTCAAACGCAAGGCCGGACTGCCGGAGGATTTCTGGGATTCCGACCTTGCCTTGTTCCGCTACCACGTGCGCAAATGGAAAGAAGCATGAGCCCCCCCGAATCGAACCATCCCGCCCGTTGGTGGCATGCGCTGCCGCACGAAGAAGGCAAGCCGGCGCGCATCCAGTGTGATCTGTGCCCACGTGACTGCCGCTTGCAGGACGACCAGCGCGGCGCCTGTTTCGTACGAAAAAACGTCGGCGGCCAGATGCAACTGACCACCTACGGCCGTTCGTCCGGCTTCTGCATCGATCCGATCGAAAAGAAGCCGCTCAACCACTTCTTTCCCGGTTCGTCGGTGCTGTCCTTCGGCACCGCCGGATGCAACCTGAACTGCAAGTTCTGCCAGAACTGGGATATTTCAAAATCGCGCGACACCGACCGGCTCACCGATGCCGCCAGCCCGGACGGCATCGCCGCCGCGGCCGCGGCCTACGGTGCGCAGTCCGTCGCCTTCACCTACAACGACCCGGTCATCTTCGCCGAATATGCCATCGACACGGCGCGCGCCTGCCACCGCCGCAACATCCGCACCGTCGCCGTCACCGCCGGCTACATGCGCGCCGAACCGGCGCGCGAGTTCTATTCGGTGATGGATGCCGCCAATGTCGACCTCAAGGCCTTCTCGGAGGAGTTCTACGTCGGTCTCTGCGGCGGCCACCTGCAACCGGTCCTCGACCTGCTCTGCTACATCCGCCACGAAACCGACTGCTGGCTTGAAATCACGACACTGCTCATTCCCGGCAAAAACGACTCGATCAAGGAACTCTCGGCCCTGTCGTCGTGGGTGGCCGACACGCTCGGGCCGGACGTGCCGCTGCACTTTACCGCCTTCCATCCCGACTGGCACCTGCAGGACCTGCCGCGTACGCCGCCATCGACCCTGAGCCGCGCCCGCCGCATCGCAATGGATGCCGGATTGCACTACGTCTACACCGGCAACATCCGCGACAGCGAAGGCGGCACGACGTTCTGCCCAACCTGCCATGCGGCGCTGATCGAACGCGATTGGCATGACATCCGCCAGTGCGATCTGCCGCGCGACGGACGCTGCCCACACTGCCAGACGCAGATCTCGGGCCGTTTCGGCACCTTTGGCAAACCGTTCGGCGCCCAGCGTCTGCCGATCCGGATCGCCCGGCGATGAGCGAGGACACTCCGGAGACAAGGACGCAGGCGCTGATCGTTCCCGGCGAACACGGCGCACTGCACGGCAGCCTCAGCCTGCAGCCCAACGCGCCCGGGCTCGTCGTTCTTGTCCATGCCGGGCCGCCGGATGAAGTCGAGACCGGCGTTTTCACCGACCTGTTGCGCCAGACCGGCCTCTCCACCCTCAACGCCGATCTGATTGCCGCCAACGAGGAACACTATCCGGACCTGCATCACAACATCCCGCTGCTCGCCCGTCGCCTCCTTCTCTTTCTCGGCCAACTCCGGCATCGCGTACAGATGGGCGAGTTTCCGGAACAACCGATTGCACTCCACGCCGGGGAGGATACGACACCGGTCATCGTCCGCATCGCCGCGCAGCGCGACCATGACATCGCCGCACTTGTCTGCCGCGGCGGACTCGTCGACCTGGCCGGTGTCGTTTATCTGCGCACGCTGACTTCGCCCTTGCTGCTCCTGCACGACGCCGGCGACGACCATCGCATCGCCGCCAACCGCCGCGCCCTGCGGGAAGTTCATTGTCATAGCGAGTTGCGGGTCATCGCCGACAACGACACGCGAAAGGCGGATACCGCCAACCAGTTGGCAGCGCAGTGGATGCGCCGCCACCTGGAGGCCCCGGCGCAACCGCGGCCTCGCTGAGTGCCCATTTCGGCGGGGATCGCAAGCCCTGCCGAAACAGGCGCTAAGCCGTACCTTCCTCGCGGAAAATACCGACCAGCCAGCGGCAGAAGGCGCGCGCCACCTCGGGCTGATGCGAACGCGGATTGACCCAGGCCGAGTAGTGCGCAAGGCCACGGACGGGCGGCATCCCGGCGTCGCACAGTTGGCCCTGACGCAGTGCATCGGCCACCAGCAGGCGCGGCGCGACGAGATACCCCATGCCGCCGATCGCCGCCGACACGGCTAGATAGTAGTGTTCGAAGGCGGCGCCGACGCGAATGAACGAAGCATCAAGCCCCTGCGCATGGACCCAATCGACCAGCACTTCGGGACGCGATTTCGCGGAAATGAATGACCATTCGGCAATGCCGGACGCCGCGCAGCGGGCGTGCACGGATGGCGCCGCCACGCAGACCAGGGTTTCCTGCGCCAACTGCCAGTGCGCTTCATCGGGCAGGGCAAGATCGCGTGTCAGCAGCACGTCGAACACATCCTCCGGTGCCGGCGGCGACAGCGAGGTCAGCAGATCGACGCTCACGGGCGGATGCTGCACGAAACGGGGCAAGGCGGGAATCAGCACGGTCATGGCCACCGTCGGCAACGAGGTGCGCACGACCAGCCGGCAACCGGGCGCATTGGCGCGCAGTTGCCGCGTAGACAACTCGACGCTCGCCATTGCCTCGCGCACCGCCTCGAAGTACTGCCGTCCAGCGTCCGTCAGGCTGAGCGACGCGCCCTTGCGGTCGAACAGGCGGCGCCCGAGATAGCGTTCGAGGACGCCGACATGGTGGCTGACACCACTCTGGGTCATTCCCAAGGCCGTCGCGGCACGGCTGAAATTCTGCGCCCGCGCCGCCTCGACAAAGACGCGGATCGAATTGAGCGGCGACAGCGCCGCGCCGGAATCATCATCAGTTTTACTCATCACAGCACAAGTATCGCTCATCAAACAGGATGACTCAATCGCCGCATGGGCGGATCATTGCGGTCATGACGGCGCCACATCGTGTCGCCCACCACAGATCAGGAGAACCTGCCGCATGCCCAACTGCCCCCGCGCCGCGCTGTCCGGCACCACCGCCCCCCTGCCCGGCGCCCGATCATGAGCCTGAGCGCGCTTGCCCTTGTCCTGTTCGGTGCGCTGTGCCACGCCACCTGGAACATCGTCGCGAAAAAATCCGGCGGCGGCCTGCCCTTCGTCTGGCTCTTCGGCATGGTCAGCGTCATCGCCGCCATCCCCGTCGCCACCTGGGCGTGGCAAACGCACCCGCAACAGTTCGACACGCTGATGTGGGCGGCAGCGCTCGGCAGCGGACTGATCCATGTGCTCTACTCGCTGATCCTGCAGCAAGGCTATCGCGTCGCCGATTTTGCCGTCGTCTATCCGGTCGCGCGCGGTTCGGGACCGATGCTCACGGTAATGCTTTCGGTAGTGCTGCTTGGCGAACGACCGAGCCTTCTCGGCGCGGCCTCGATTGGCGCCATTCTCGCCGGTGTGTTCATTTCGGCCGGCGGCACCGGGCTCTTCTCCGGCAATCTGTCCAGCCGCCGTCACCTCGGCGTGTGGTGGGGTCTGCTGACCGGCCTCTTCATCGCCGCCTACACGCTGCTTGACGGCTGGGCCATCCGCTCGCTCGGCATGGCCCCGATCCTGTTCTATGCCGTCGGACTGGCATTCCGCTCGTTCCTGCTCGCCCCGTTCGCCCTGCGCCAGCCGGCACGCCTCGCCGAACAATGGGCCTTGCACCGGCGCGCCATCCTGATCGTCGGCATTCTCTCGCCGCTCGCCTACCTGCTCGTGCTGTTCGCCCTGCAACTCGCGCCGCTCAGCTATGTCGCGCCGGTGCGTGAAATCTCGATGCTGCTCGGCACTTTCGTCGGCGCACGCAGGCTGCAGGAAGCGCTCAAGCCGTCGCAGTACGTCGGTGCTATCGTCATGCTGCTCGGCGTTCTCGGCCTCGGCTACGCCTGAGCGATTACTCGGTCACAGTCCGCGCGCCGGTATCGAGCCACTCAAGCAGCGCAACGAACAACTGCGCCGGATCGAAGGGCTTGCTGAGAAAACCGTCGATGCCCACATCGCGGCAACGTTCCCGGTCCTCGGTAAACACGTTGGCGGTCATCGCCAGGATCGGCGTCGTCGCATAGTCGGGGATCTCGCGCAAACGCCGGGCGACCTCCAAGCCGCCGATATTCGGCATCTGCAGATCGGTAACGAAGATATCGAACCGCCCCTCGGTTGCCTTGGCCAGACCCTGCAAGCCATCTTCGGCGGTTTCGACAAGCAGTCCGGTTTCCTCCGCGAGAATCCGGACGATATCGAGATTGACCGGATCATCGTCGATAAACAGCACCCGGCGCCCGCCATGACGTTGGCGTAGCATCTCCTCCGCCTCCTGCCCGATCTCTTCCGTCGACAACACCACCTCGGGCATCTGTCGCTTCTGCAATCGGGCCGTGAACCAGAAGGTGCTGCCCTTGCCCGGTTCGCTGACCGCGTTCGCCTCTCCCTGCATCAGCGTCGCCAACTTGCGCGTGATGGCGAGGCCCAAGCCTGTGCCGCCGTACTTGCGCGTCGTTGAGTTGTCGGCCTGCATGAAGGAGTCGAACAAGCGCGCCAGGATGGCCGGTTCGATGCCGATGCCCTCATCGCTGACCTCGAAGCGGACCATGACTGAATCCTCGCGGTCGTCCTCCTTGATGGCACGCAAGGTCACCGTACCACCGTTCGAGAACTTGACGGCATTGCTGGCGTAGTTCAGCAAGGCCTGCTGCAAACGAATGCGATCGCCGAACAGGTTGTCGGGAAACACATCCTCCTCGACGCGCAGGGCAATGCCCTTGGCGCTGGCACGTTCGACCAGCATCGTCACGGCATTGCCGACGAGATTCTGGATGGATACATGGCTCTCATCGAGAACGAGTTTGCCCGCCTCAATTTTCGAAATATCGAGCACACTGTTGATAATGCCAAGCAGATGTTCGGCGGCAACATCGACGCGATCGAGGTGGGCCGCCTGACTCAACGACACGCCCTCCCGCCTCATCAGCCGCGACATCCCGAGAATGGCGTTCAGTGGCGTCCGGATTTCATGACTGATATTCGCGAGGAACGCGCTCTTCGCCATATTGGCGGCCTCCGCGGCCTCCTGGCCCTCGCGCTGGATGCGCTGGACCTCGGTCACATCGACGCAAATGACAACCAGCGCCGGACGTCCCTGATAGAGGTCGCCAAAGGACACCATTACCTCGGCGGGGAAGGCGTCGCCATCCGGCCGCAGCAGTCGCGTCAGATAGTGGGCATCATGCGTTTCGCCGCTCATATGCCGTTGATATCGCTCCGCCACCGAGGCCCGTTCGGCCGGATCGACGAGGTCGAGCAAAGGCCGGCCGACAACGGCCTCGGCCGTGCAACCGAGCATTTCCAGCCCCTTGACACTGATATCGATGATGCGTCCGTCCTGAATCCGGCACATGCCGAAAGGCACGATCGGATTATTGAGAATGGAATCGGATGTGCGCAAGCGCTCGTAGAGCCGATAAAGCCGTGAAATCTCCTCGGCGGCCCGGTCGAAAAAAGCGACGGTCTCTGGCGCATAGACATAGCCGGGTGTAAACGATTCCATACACATGACGCCGAAGGCGTGATCGCCGGACATCATTGGAACGGCATAGCGCGCAAGCACTGGATTGCACGGCAACGCAAGATCGTCGCTCCCTGCGTCGGCACGCCACAGGCGCCCGCGACGATGCTGGAGCACCCAGTCGAAAATGCCGAACTTGGCCTTGAACGGCCGGTTCTCCGGACAGGGATAAGGCTGCTCGGCCTTGAAATAGACAAAATTGAGCCAATCGACGGCCGGATCGTGCAAGACGATGACAAAGGCGTCAACAGTATGCGGCGGCAATGCCAGGCGCAATTGCGCGTGAATCGCTTCGTACAAGACATGCGGCGGCGGCACCGAATCAATCAGCGCCAGCAGATTGCTGACAAAACGATAAAGGCGTTGGTCGTCGTTCATTGGGAATAATATAGTATGGATTCGCCGCTTATGCTCCTTGATTTTTATGACGGATAAAAAATGGCCAGTGCAAGCACTGGCCAAGGTAGTCCAATCGACTCGACTGATTATTTAGCAATGCCACCCGGATAGCAGAGTCCGCCGGTGATCTCCATCGTTGTGGCGTTGATCGCCTCGTTTTCGACAGCATGTCCAATCAGGCGGGCGATTTCGATCGGTTCGACCAGGCGTCCGAGATGCACATCCTTGAGCAGCGCCTGCAGCGCATCCTGGTTCATCCCGGCAACCATCGGCGTCGCCGTGTAACCCGGAGCGATGGCGATGCAGCGGATGTTGCGGATGCCGCGCATCAGGAACTCGCCGACGACGATCTTCGGCAACAGCGCGTCGGCGACCTTGGCCGACGAATAATTGAGCTGACCGACCTGACCCGCCTTATTGACCGACGAAATCGCCACCAGCAGACCCTTCCAGCCGCCGTTGACCATGGCCTCAGCACCGTCACGAATGGTCAGGAAGGTGCCGGTCAGGTTGGTATCGATCACCGGCTGCCACTTGTCCAGTCCCATCTTGCGCGAGACCTTGCCGGTTTCCTTGTCGAGCGCCAGCATCGTGCCGTCACGGATGATGCCGGCGCAGGACACGACGATATTGACCTGCCCGAAAGCCTCGATGGCGGCCTGGTAGAAGCGCGCCGTATCGGCCTCGCTGGTGACGTTGGCCTGAACGCCGATGACTTCGCCGCCCATGCCCTTGATTTCGGCGACGACACGGTCGATGTTGGCTTGCGCCATATCGACGATGACGACCTTGGCGCCGTTGCTGACGAAATACTTGGCGACGGCTTCGCCAATCCCGTTTCCACCGCCAGTGATGACGGCGACGCTACTCTTGATTTCCATGATGTTGTCCTCGTTGAGAAAAAAAGCTCAAAGCGCTTTTGGACAGGACGCGCTGTCCTTGTTCCAGTAAATGAAGTTCGGATGCCCGACGTCGGGACCGACGATGATGATGTCACCCACTTTCTGCGGATGCCCGACATCCGGGCCGACCAACCGGATGCCGACGGGATTGATCACCCGGACGATGGCGCGTGCCCGTATTTCGACCTCACCCTCGGCGACGCCGGCAAGAACGCCGGCCGCGACATAGGCAGTCTTGCCGTCGCCCCGCGTGCAGACGATATCCCAAGCATTTCCCGCCGGCTCGATCGAATACGCCAGATCGTTATAGCTAAAGGTTTTCATGCATGCCTCCTTCGGCACGGCCGCTCTACTTCGGCGCCTTGAGCACGGTCACGCAATTGGTGACCGACGAACCGCCCACATTGAAAACGACGCCGACGTCGGCCTTTTTAGCGACGACACCGATCGGTTCGCCGATCAGTTGCTTGTACGCCAGCGCATGCATCGACGCGCCCGTCGCGCCGACCGGATGCCCCTTGGATTTCAGGCCACCGGACAGATTGACGGCCACGCGGTCGTCGCGTGTAAAGCGGCCGTCGAGGTAGTCGTAGCCGCCGCGACCGTCCGCCGACAGACCGAGCGCCTCGGTCGACAGGATCATGTTGATCGTGAAGCAGTCGTGCACCTCGGCGAAATCGACATCGGCGGCCGTGATGCCGGCCTCGCGATACGCCTTGGCGACGGCATCCTTGCCGGCCATCAGTTCGTGCATGTTCGGACGTACGTTCTCCGGCAAGCGCTCGATCGAATGGCCGATCCCGGCGACTTCGACGGCGCGCGCCTTGTTGACCACCTGCGATGTCGAGGTGACAACCAGCGCGGCAGCGCCGTCGGTCACCAGCGAACAATCGTGCAGGCGCAACGGCGGCGCGATCATCACGTTCCTGCACTTGCCATTGGCATCAGGCGTGGTCAGCGTCCGGATCGCATCGAGCGATGCCGGGCCGTTCCTCACGTGCGCGAGCGGATTCTCGGCGCCATTCTTGTAGCATAGCGCGCCGGCCGTCCACAGCATGTTCTCGAGGGTCTCGTTCGACAGGCCGTAGTGCTTCTGATAACCCTTGGCATACGCGGCAAAAAGCATCGGGAACGACCAGCCCTTCGAGCCTTCGGTCGGCCAGTGCGAACTGCAGGCCAGCACATGCGTCATTTGCGGGGTCGGCAGGAGATTCATCTTCTCGACGCCGATCACCAGCACGTTGCGATAACGGCCGGACTCGACGGCATAAATGCCATCGTAAAACGCCACTGACGACGAGGCGCAGGCGCATTCGCAGCGCGTCATCGGCTTGAAGCGCAGGGCGGGATCGATTTCCGCCGCCAGCGGCGCCACATGTTCCTGGTTGATGAAGGTTCCGGGCGAACACGATCCGACATAGACCGCGTCGATATCTGCCGGATCGAGGCCGGCATCCTTGATCGCGCCGCGACCGGCTTCGACCAGCAAATCGTAATAACTCTTGGTATCCGTAATCAGACCGGTCACCTTGTCCTTTTTGACAAAGGCGCCGAATTCGGTGTTGTACGCACCGATGATGCTCACTCTGGACATGATGGATTCCTTCTGCGACGTGAAGCGGACGTGAATCGGGCAAGAACGCCGTATCACGGTTTGACGCCCGATCCCGATGTCGCCATCGGGACCAGGAGTCATTTGGCATGACGGATCAGACGAGTCCGGTCATGTAGTAGACCGCGATCACGACGAAGACCGCCAGGGTCTTGATGCAGGTAATCGCAAAGATGTCTTTGTACGACACGCGGTGGGTCAGACCGGTCACCATCAGCAGCGTGATGACGGCGCCGTTATGCGGCAGCGTATCCATGCCGCCCGAGGCCATCGACGCAACGCGGTGGAAGACTTCGAGCGGAATCCCCGCCGCCTGAGCGCTCTGGATGAAGGTATCGGCCATTGCCGCCAGCGCGATGCCCATGCCACCCGATGCCGAACCGGTGATACCGGCCAGCGAAGTCACCGTGATCGCCTCATTGACGAGCGGATTCGGAATCGCGGCGAGACCGTTGGCAACAACGATGAAGCCCGGCAGAGCGGCGATGATCGAACCGAAGCCATACTCGGACGCGGTGTTCATCGAGGCCAGCAGCGCACCGGCGATCGCCGACTTGGAACCTTCCGAGAACTTCTCCATCACCGTGCGGCCGGCGAACAGGAAGACGATCAGGATACCGACCAGCAAGGCACCTTCAACCGCCCACAGCGCCGCGACGCCCTTCACCGATTGCGCGATCGGCGCAGCGGCCTTGCCGACGGCAGCCGGCACGAACTCGACCTTGTCGCCATAGAACAACGGGATCATCTTGGTGAACACATAGTTCATGACGCCAACCATGATCAGCGGCGAGATGGCTAGCAGCGGATTGGCCAGCTTCTCATGCTCGAACGCAGCCGGCTCATTGACAAGTTCCACGCCTTTCATGGCATAGCCTTCACCCGCCTGAGCGGCGACGCGACGGCGCCACTCGAGGTAGGACAGGCCCACCACCAGAATGAAGATCGCACCGATCGTCCCGAGAATCGGGGCGGCATAGATGTCGGTCTTGAAGAACGTGGTCGGGATGATGTTCTGGATCTGCGGCGTCCCCGGCAGCGAATCCATCGTGAAGGTAAACGAACCAAGCGCGATCGTGCCCGGAATCAGGCGCTTCGGAATGTCGCTCTGACGGAACAGTTCGGCGGCGAACGGATAGACCGCGAACACGACCACGAACAGCGAAACGCCGAAATACGTCAGCAACGCGCAGACGACGACGATCGACAGGATCGCCCGCTCACGGCCGACAAAGTCGATGACGGCGGCAACGATCGCCTTCGAGAAGCCCGAAAGCTCGATCACCTTGCCGAACAGCGCGCCAAGCAGGAAGACCGGGAAGTAGTTCTGCACGAAGACCACCATTTTCGGCATGAACAGGCCGGTAAACATCGGCGCCACCATCCCGGGATCTGTCAGCAACACCGCACCCAGCGCCGCAACCGGCGCGAAGAGGATGACGCTGTAGCCCCGATAGGCCACGAACATCAAGAAACACAATGATGCCAATACGATTAGAAAATTCATTTGTTACCCTCCGTTGGTATTTCAGTCGATTGGACTGCCTTTGCTACACCTATGCCTCACGGCATTTTTTTAATTGCTTTATTGTTTGGCCAGGATGTCCGGACGCAAATTCATCGGCTCGTCGCGGAAAATGCGGGCATCCATGATCTTGAGTTTCGGGCTGATCGCCGGCCGGAATTCCATCAGCGACAGAATGTCCTTGTCGAGATCCACCCCCGGCGCGATTTCGATCAGTTCGAGCCCGCCTTCGACGAGACGGAAGACGCAGCGCTCGGTGATGTAGAGCACGGTCTGTCCGTTCTTCGACGCATATTCGCCGCTGAAGGTGCGATGCTCGACTTCCGAAACGAATTTGATCGTCTCGCCTTCGGTCAGAATCTTGAGCGCGCCGTTATCGACGGTGACGTCGAGCTTGCCGGCCGTGAAGGTACCGACAAAGACGACCTTTTTCGCCGTCTGGCTGATATTGATGAAGCCGCCGGCACCGGCAAGGCGCGGTCCGAATTTGCTGACGTTCAGATTGCCGTGCTGGTCGGCCTGGGCAAGCCCGAGGAAAGTGACATCAAGACCGCCGCCGTCATAGAAGTCGAACTGGTAGGGCTGATCGAGAATTGCCATGGCATTGCTCGCAGCACCGAAGCTCAGGCCACCGGCCGGAATGCCACCGACCACACCCGGTTCCGCGGTCAGCGTCATCAGATCGACAACGCCTTCCTCTGCGGCAACGCTCGACACGCCTTCGGGCATGCCGATGCCGAGGTTGACGATGCTGTCGGGTTGCAATTCCATGGCCGCGCGACGGGCGATGATCTTGCGCTCGGACAGTTCCATCGTCGGAATTGATGACATCGGCACACGGGTTTCGCCCGAATAGCCGGCGTTGTATTGCTCGGCAAACGTCTGCATGTGGTATTCAGGCTTCTCGGCGACAACGACATAATCGACGAGAATGCCCGGAATCTTCACCTGACGCGGATTCAGCGAGCCGCGCTCGGCGATGCGCTCGACCTGGACGATGACGATGCCGCCGGAATTATGCGCGGCGGTCGCGATCGACAGGACTTCCAGCGTCAGCGCTTCCTTCTCCATCGTCACGTTGCCGTCGGGATCGGCGGTCGTGCCGCGAATGATGCCGACATTGACCGGGAAGGCCTTGTAGAAAAGATATTCCTTGCCGTCAATCATCTGGAGTTCGACGACGTCCTTCTTGGTCACCGAATTGATCTTGCCGCCGCCATGGCGTGGATCGACAAAGGTGCCGAGACCGATGCGCGAAAGCTGACCCGGCTTGCCCGCGCCGATGTCGCGGAACAGTTGCGAAATCACGCCTTGCGGCAGATTGTAGGCTTCGATCTTGTCGGTCACCGCGAGCTTCTGCAGCTTCGGCGCCAAGCCCCAGTGGCCACCGATGACGCGGGCGACGAGTCCTTCATGCCCGAGATGGTTGAGGCCGCGCTCCTTGCCGTCGCCCTGCCCGGCCGCATAGGTGAGCGTCAGGTTGCGCGGACTGCCGGCAGGCGATTCGGGATCGTTGCCAAGGAAACGCTGTTCGATCGCGACGGCGATGTTTTCGGCAAAACCGATACCGACGAATCCCCCGGTCGCCAGGGTGTCGCCGTCCTTGATATGACGAACGGCCTCGGCGGCGGAAACGACCTTGCTGCACTTGCTCTGACACTTGCCCTGCTGGCTGCTTTGCGACATAGCGATCCTCCTGGTTTATGACACACATCGGCGGGCACCGCCCGTCGTGTAAGCCTGATTGACCCGTGCCGATTGTCGTTACCGGCACAGTTTTATTGTTGCAGGAGAGCTAGCAGGGAATATGCCAGGCATTGAAGCGCCTGGGTTTATGTCTTTCCACGCAAGAATGAAGTCATTCCAAATCAACAATTCGCAAAATCGAGACGCGCAAAAAAACGCGTGTCACATGCAAATCAATGACTTAGTAATATTCTCAAAAACGAGACAGTCTCAAATATGAGAATCAAAACCCAGCGCACGCAGTTTCCGGTACATCGTGGCACGGCCCAAGCCCAGCAGTCGGGCCGCCGCATCGACGCGGTTCCCGGTCGCCGCCAGCGCATTCGCCAGCAGGCGTCGCTCGAACTCGGCGAACTCGACGTCATACGAGCGCACCTCACCCTCGGATGTATCCGAAAGTGCGCTGCTGCCGCCTGACAGGTCTACTGCATGCATCGAATTCCCCGGGAATGGCAGGCGAACGCGATCGGAGGGAAGAATATCGACAAGATCCACGGCCCCGATGCGGATCTTGTCCGACATCATCACGGCCTTTTCCAGCACGTTCTGCAATTCCCGCACGTTGCCGCGCCAGGCGCAGCCACGCAAGCGCTCGATCGCGTCGGGCGTCAGTTCGCGGTGGGGCAAACCGGTCCGTTGCTCAATCTGCTCGAGGATGCCTTCGCACAGTGCCTCGATGTCGGCCATGCGCTCGCGCAAGGGCGGCACGCGGATCGACAACACATTAAGCCGGTAAAACAGATCCTCGCGGAAGCGTCCTTCGGAAACGCATCGCTGCAAATCGACACTCGTCGCGGCGATGATGCGCACGTCAATCTTGACGACGCGGTTCGACCCCACCGGTTCGAACTCCTGTTCCTGCAGCACGCGCAACAGTTTCGACTGAAGCAGCAAGGGCATGTCGCCGATTTCGTCGAGGAAGAGCGTGCCGCCGTCGGCCAGGCGAAATTTTCCGTCGCGTCCTTTTTTCTCGGCCCCGGTGTACGCGCCGGGAGCGACGCCAAAGAACTCGGTCTCAAGCAAGGCATCCGGGATGGCGGCGACGTTGATGCCGACGAAAGGCTTGCCGCCGCGCGCGGAGGCGCCGTGGATTGCGTGCGCCAGCAACTCCTTGCCCGTACCGGTCTCACCCAGAAGCAGCACCGTCGCATCATGCTGCGCGGCGCGCCGCGCCTGCCGCTTGACCTCCATGCACACCGGACTCGAACCGATGAAATTGGAAAACGTATATTTCGGCCGGCGATTTTCCGCCAGCGACTTCTGCGCTGCGGCAATCTCCTGCTGCATCCCTTCAAACTTGGCGAACAGCGGTTTGAGCGACTGCACCTTGTCGAACAGCGCAAAACCGGCGGCGCCGATCACCTCGCCGCGATCATTCTTGAGCGGAATCCGCGTCACCACGAAAGTCGCGCCCGGCGTCTCCATGATATCGAGCAGAATGGGCTGTCCCGTCGTTACCACTGAACGCATCAGGCTGTTGCGGATCACGTCCTCGACCGGTTTGCCGATCGCCTCGGCCGCCGATTTCGCCCCCAGACGCGTCGCATAGCGCTCGTTGATCCAGACAATGCGCGCGTCACGATCGACAATGACCGTTCCCTCGCACAAGGTGTCGAAGCTCTCGAACAGCGACTGCATCGAGAGACGCCGGATCTTCTCCGGATTCAGCAGAATACTAGAGGCTCCTGACGACGCCATTGACATTCCTTCCCCTGTTTTTTTGGACATGATACGGCCAATGGCCCGATTGCCAAACCCCCACAGGATCGCAACAAACCGACAGGTACCGCCCGACCGGCCCCGTCACGGCATTGCCGGAGCGATGGGCTATAATCGCGGACCCGGCAACCTGTTGCCATAACGCCATCCGTCTTTCGCCGTACGCCGTTCATTTCGTGCCACTGCCATCCACCGACCGACCGACCGGACTGCCGCAGCAAGCCTCGCTGCCGTCAATCAAACCCGGCGAACGCCGACAAATCCCGCCATTTGCCGGCTCCGCCGACGCCCTGCTGATCGCGCAACGCGCCGACCAAGGCGACAAACGCAGCCTGATCGCGGTACTGACCGCCAGCGCCGGCGATGCGCAACGCCTGCTCGACGAAATCCCCTGGTTCGCGCCCGATTTGCGCGTCCGCATGCTGCCGGACTGGGAAACACTGCCCTACGACAGTTTCTCGCCGCACCACGATCTCATCTCCGAACGCCTGGCGACGCTCTACAGCGTCATGCGCAACGAATGCGACGTGCTGCTCGTTCCCGCCAGCACGGCGGCGTACCGTCTGGCCCCGCCGGCCTACCTGGCCGCCTACACCTTTTTCCTGAAGCAGGGCGAAAAACTCGACGCCGAGACCTTCAAGGGACAACTGACGCTGGCCGGCTATTCGCACGTCTCGAATGTCGTCTCGCCCGGCGAATACTCGATCCGCGGCGGATTGATCGACCTCTACCCGATGGGTTCGGTGCTGCCGTACCGGATCGACCTGTTCGACGACGAAATCGACAGCATCAAGACTTTCGACGTCGACACGCAACGCACCCTTTACCCGGTTCCCGATATCCGCCTGCTGCCGGCACGCGAATTCCCGCTCGACGACAAGGGACGTGCCTGCTTCCGGCAACGTTTCCGCGAAGTGTTCGAGGGCGACCCGGCGCGCGCACGCATCTACAAGGACGTCACCAACGGCATCGCGCCGGCCGGCATCGAATACTGGCTGCCGCTCTTCTTCGACGAAACGGCGACGCTCTTCGACTACCTGCCGGAAAACACGACCCTCTGCCTGCATAACGACGTTCCCGCAGCGCTCCGCGATTTCTGGCGTGACGCGCAGTCGCGCTACACCATGCTGTCCGGCGAAACGGCGCGCCCGCTCTTGCCGCCGGCCGACATCTTCCTCTCCGAAGATGCTTTCTTCATCGCCGCCAAGCCCTACGCCCGGCTCGACCTCCACCGACAGCCGCCCGGCGTCGCCGAAGGCGAAACGCGGCCGATTCCCGCCGTTGCCGTCGACCGCCGTGCCGACGATCCGCTGACGGCGCTCAAGGGATTCATCGCCGGCTTCACCGGCAGAATCCTGCTCCTTGCCGAAAGCGCCGGACGCCGCGAGACGTTGGCTGGCCTGCTCAATGAATATGGCATCCGTCCGGAGCCCTGCACGGACTTCAGCGGATTCCTCGCTGGCGAAAGCCGCCTGGCGCTCGGCGTTGCGCCGTTGCACGAAGGCTTTGGACTCGATGCCCTCGCCTTCGTCACCGAAGCCGAGCTCTACGCCGGGACGCCGCACCGGCGGGCCCGCCACGCCGCCCAGCGCAAGGCCTCGATCGACAACTGGCTGCGCGACCTGACCGAGCTCAAGGTCGGCGACCCGGTCGTTCATGAACAACACGGCATCGCCCGCTACCAGGGGCTGATCCACATGGATCTCGGCGAAGGCGAGATGGAGTTCCTCGAACTTCATTACGCCAACGACGCCAAGCTCTACGTGCCAGTCTCGCAATTGCACGTCATCTCGCGCTATTCGGGCAGCGACCCGGAAGCGGCGCCGCTGCATGCGCTCGGATCGCAGCAATGGGAAAAGGCCAAGAAGAAGGCGGCCCTCCAGGCACGCGACACGGCCGCCGAACTGCTCGCCCTCTACGCCCGCCGTGCGGCACGACAGGGACATGCCTTCGAATTCACCGCCCGCGACTACGAAGCCTTCGCCGACGGCTTTGGATTCGAGGAAACGCCCGACCAGGCGGCGGCGATCGAAGCCGTCATCCAGGACATGAAGTCCGGCAAGCCGATGGACCGCCTTGTCTGCGGCGACGTCGGCTTCGGCAAGACCGAGGTCGCCCTGCGCGCCGCTTTCTGCGCGGTCGCCGGCGGCAAGCAGGTGGCGGTGCTCTGCCCGACCACCCTGCTTTGCGAACAGCATTTCCAGACCTTCAGCGACCGTTTCGCCGACTGGCCGGTCAAGATCGCCGAACTCTCGCGCTTCAAGACGGCCAAGGAATCGAACCAGGCGATCAAGGAACTGGCCGAAGGCAAGGTTGACATCGTCATCGGCACGCACAAGCTGCTGCAAAAGGACATTCGCTTCAACCGGCTCGGGCTCGTCATCATCGACGAAGAGCATCGCTTCGGCGTGCGCCAGAAGGAAAGCCTCAAGGCCCTGCGTGCCGAAGTCGACGTACTGACGCTGACGGCGACGCCGATCCCGCGTACCCTGGGGATGTCGCTCGAAGGCCTGCGCGACTTTTCAGTCATCGCCACGGCGCCGCAAAAACGGCTGGCGATCAAGACCTTCGTCTCGCGCTATTCGGACGGCATCGTGCGCGAGGCGCTGCTGCGCGAATTCAAGCGCGGCGGGCAAGTCTATTTCCTGCACAACGAAGTCGACACGATCGACAACATGCGCGAAAAGCTCGCCAAGCTGCTGCCCGAAGCCCGCATCGTCGTCGGTCACGGACAGATGAACGAGCGCGAACTCGAACGCGTCATGCGCGACTTCACCGGGCAACGCGCCAACCTGCTCCTGTGCACGACAATCATCGAAACCGGCATCGACAACCCGCACGCCAACACCATCGTCATCAACCGGGCCGACAAGTTCGGTCTGGCGCAGCTCCACCAGTTGCGCGGCCGTGTCGGGCGTTCGCACCACCAGGCCTACGCCTACCTGCTCACGCACGGCGACGCCGATGGCACGACCGGCCTCACCAAGCAGGCCAAGCAGCGGCTCGAAGCGATCCAGATGATGGACGAGCTCGGCGCCGGTTTCTACCTGGCCATGCACGACCTCGAAATCCGCGGCGCCGGCGAGATCCTCGGCGAGAACCAGTCCGGCGAGATGCAGGAAGTCGGTTTCAACCTCTACACCGAGATGCTCAACCGCGCCGTCTCGGCGCTGCGCCAGGGCAAGGAACCCGATCTCGCCGAACCGCTCGGCATCACCACCGAAATCAATCTGCATACACCGGCGCTGCTGCCCGACGACTACGCCCCCGATGTGCACGAGCGACTGACGCTCTACAAGCGCCTCGCCAACTGCGCGACGCTCGACGATATCATCGCCATGCAGGAAGAACTCGTCGACCGTTTCGGCGAACTGCCGCCGCAAGCGCGTTCGCTGCTCGAAAGCCACCGGCTGCGGCTGATGTGCAAGCCGCTCGGCATCGTCAAACTCGACGCAACGAGCGAACAGATCGTCGTGCAATTCGAGGTCAATCCGCCGATCGAACCGATCCGCATCATCAACCTGATCCAGAAAGACCGGAACTATCGGCTGGCCGGACAGGATAAACTGTCGCTGAAACGGCACTGCCCGGCCCTGGCCGACCGCGTCGCCGCCATCAAGGACCTCTTCAAGCAACTGAAACCATGAGCCATCCCGACAAAACCAACCTCGCCACACCGGACATCGAAAACGTCAATATCGTCGATTTCGATCCGATGCCCTCGCCCGAGGAAATCCACGCCCGCGTGCCGCTTTCGACGCATGCCTCGCGCACGGTGATGCAAGGCCGCGAAGCGCTGCGCAACATCCTTGACCGCAAGGACCATCGCCTGTTCGTCGTCGTCGGCCCCTGCTCGATCCACGACCCGGTCGCCGGCCTCGACTATGCCCGTCGGCTGAAAGCGCTCGGCGATGAACTCGGCGACACGCTGCTGCCGATCATGCGCGTCTATTTTGAAAAACCGCGTACGACGACCGGCTGGAAAGGCTACATCAACGATCCGGACATGGATGACTCGTTCCGCATCGGCAAAGGCATGGAAAACGCACGGGCCTTCCTGCGCGACGTCGCCGAACTCGGACTGCCAGCAGCCACCGAGGCGCTCGATCCGATCTCGCCGCAATACCTCGGCGACCTCATCGCCTGGACGGCGATCGGCGCCCGCACGACCGAATCGCAGACGCACCGCGAAATGTCCTCGGGATTATCGACGCCGGTCGGCTTCAAGAACGGCACCAACGGCGACGTCGGCATCGCCGTCAATGCCATTCTTTCGGCATCGCGCCCGCACAGCTTCCTCGGCATCAACGGCGAAGGCAAAACCTCGGTCGTGCGCACCAGCGGCAACCCCTACGGACACCTTGTCCTGCGCGGCGGCGACGGCCGCCCGAACTATGACACCGTCAGCGTCCGCATCGCCGAGCAGGCGCTGGCCAAGGCCAAGCTGCCGGCCAACATCGTCGTCGACTGCTCGCACGCCAACAGCTACAAGAACCACGAACTGCAGCCGCTCGTCATGGCCGACATCGTCAACCAGATCCGTTTCGGCAACCAGTCGCTGGTCGGCGTCATGATCGAATCGAACATCGCCGCCGGCAGCCAGCCGATTCCCAACGACCTTGGCTCGCTCAAATACGGCTGCTCGGTCACGGATGCCTGCGTCGACTGGGACACCACCGAAAAAATGCTGCGCGAGACGGCCGCGCAACTGCGCGACGTATTGCCGAACAGAACCCGCCAATCCTGATCATTCCGATACTCCTGGAGACTCTTGATGCCAGCCCTGATCCGCCCTTTCACCGCCCTGCGCCCACGCCCCGAACACGCCGCCGCGGTCGCCGCACCGCCCTATGACGTGTTGTCGAGCGACGAAGCGCGCGTGCGCGCCGCCGGCAAACCGCACTCCTTCCTGCACATTTCCAAGGCCGAGATCGACCTGCCGCCGGAAGTCGATCATTACGCGCCCGAGGTCTATGCCAAATCGGCCGAAAACCTGCACAAGCTGATCAATGACAACATCCTGATCCGCGACGAAAAGCCCTGCTACTACGCCTACCGTCTCGTCATGGGCTCGCACACGCAGACCGGCCTGATCGCCGCGGCTTCGGTCGCCCACTACGACACCAACCGCATCCGCAAACACGAGTTCACGCGGCCGGACAAGGAAGACGACCGGGTCCGCCAGATCGAGGCGCTCAATGCACAGACCGGCCCGGTGCTGCTCGCCCATCCCGACAGCGACGAAGCCGAACGGCTGGTCGCAGCCGCGACCGCCGGCACGCCGATCGCCGACCTGACCGCCGATGACGGCATCAAGCACACGCTCTGGCGGATCGACGACGAAGCCGCCATTGCCCGTATCTCCACCGTGGTCGACGCCATGCCGGCGCTCTACATCGCTGACGGCCACCACCGGTCGGCCGCCGCCTCGCGCGTCGCTGCCGCCCGTCGCGGCAAGGGCCGCCCGGATTCGGCCGAATATTTCCTGGCGGTGATCTTCCCGGCCCGGCAGATGCGCATCCTCGACTACAACCGCGTCGTGCGCGACCTCAACGGCCACACGGTCGAGAGTTTCCTCGCCGCCGTTGCCGAACGCTGCACCGTCACGCCGGCCGAGGGACGCGCCACCCCGCCGGCCACCGGCTGCTTCGGTCTCTATCTCGCCAAGCGCTGGTACCATCTGAAAATCAAGCCCGAACTCGTGCCGACGCAGGACCCGGTGCGCCGGCTCGATGTCTCGGTGTTGTCGGAACAGATTCTCGCCCCGGTGCTCGGCATCGCCGACCTGCGTCGCGACACGCGCATCGACTTCGTCGGCGGCATCCGCGGTCTGGGCGAGCTTGAAAAGCGCGTCGACAGCGGCGAGATGGCGGTTGCCTTCGCCATGTACCCGACGCAACTCGGCGAGCTCATGTCGGTCGCCGATGCCGGTGAAGTGATGCCGCCGAAGTCGACCTGGTTCGAACCGAAGCTCGCCGACGGACTCGCCTCGCACGTCCTCGACTGAATGACAGGCGGCTAAGACCGCCTCATTCGACCCGACGCCCCGGCCCTTCGCATCATCGAAGGCCGGGGCGTTCGTTCATCTCAATCGGCGCCGGGCAGGAAAGGCAGCGCAAGCCGGACGGCCAGCTCGATGCGCTTTTCCAGGGCGAGACTGCACAGCTTGTGATCGACAAAATCGGCCTCGGTGGCGAAGACGCCGATCGGTAGCGTCAACGCCTGCTTCATCGCCAGCAATGGCCGCAACTGCTGGTCGATCACCAGTCCGTGCAAGGCGCTGCCGCCGGTGGCCGCCAGCAACGTCGGCTTTCCCGCCAGCGAGTCCATCGCCGTCATATCGAGAAAATGCTTGAACAGGCCGGAGAACGTCGCATTGTGAACGGGACTCGCGGCAATCAGCACGTCGGCATTTTCGACGGCCACCACCTGCGCAAGAATGTCCTCCGGCAACTCGCTGCGCCAGTAACACGCGCCGAGACGCCTTCCGAATTGTGCGATTTCCACCCGCTGCGGCACGATTGTCCGAAACTCGCCAATCCTGGCCAACAAGGCCTCGCACAGCACCAGCGTCCGCGACGGCTGCTGCAAGCTGCCGCAGAGCACGGCGACATTCAAAGCTGACATTTCAACAAACCTTTCTGATAACGACAACGGACGCCTGCAGCAATTTCCGGACCATGACGACAGGGTGACCGTTTCCGGGATAGTCACGTTGACAGCGGCGACCGCTTCGCGGTTTCATCCTCGTGAATAAAATCGACCGGTTACCCAAACCGCCCCTCACCGATGAAGACCTCGCTCCGCAGTCTCCTGGTCGCCTGGCTGACGATGCTCGCCGTATCGATGGCAAACGGCGCCCTGCGCGAATTCGTCTACGCGCCCTATCTGAACGCCGCGGCGGCGCAACAACTTTCCACCTTTATCGGCGCGCTTCTCCTCGGCATCGTCATCCATCGCCATGCGCGACGTCACCCATTCCCGTCGGCGCGGGCTGCCTTCGCAAGCGGACTTCTGTGGGTGGCACTGACGATCGCCTTCGAGTTTCTCTTCTTCCACTACGTCGGCGGCCATCCCTGGCCGGTGCTGCTCGCCAACTACGACCTGTCGGCCGGCCGCCTCTGGCCGCTCCTGCTGCTCTGGATTGCGCTTGCGCCGAGTCTGTTCCACCGCCTCAGGATGCGTCGAGCCTAAGCAATCGGCAACCAAGACCGGCTAACCCGGGATCGCCGCCTGTTCAAGCCCCGAGATCAAAACACGACAAGTCCTCAACCCAGACCAGGACCTGCGCTTGCTGTGGGAGCGCGACGCCGCCGGGTGGCTATCGATTGGTATCGGCCGCTACTGGTGAAGCCAGGCAAACGCGGATCCCTGGCGAAGCGCCCGCTTCCGTCAGTCGCCCTTCTGGTAGGTACCGATGCACTGCGCCTCGGCCAGGACATGCCCCTGCATGGCGCGTTCCAGCGCCTTGCGGTCGGGCTCCTTCAGATCGGGCAACACCGTATCCAAGGCATAGAGCTTGTGGAAATAGCGATGCCGCCCGATCGGCGGGCACGGTCCGCCGTAGCCGGTCGTCTTCCAGTCGTTCAAGCCTTCCCGTGTCCCCGAGGGCAGAACATCGACATGTTCGGGCAATCCGTCGCAATCGGCCGGAAGGTTATAGAGCACCCAATGCACCCAGATGCGCTGTGGCGCGGCAGGATCCGGCGCATCGGGATCATCGACGATCAGCGCGAGACTCTTCGTCCCCGGCGGCAGCTCATGCCAGGACAGCGGTGGCGACACATTGGCCCCCTCGCAGGTATAAACGGGCGGAATCTTTCCGAGATGCTCGAAAGCAGTTGAACTCAGACGCATGGTGAATCCTCCATGACGGCTGGCGCCGAGGCGCCACAAGGCTGGACTATGCCCCCAACATCCTTATTTCCCGCTGCGGCACCGGCATCTCGACCCCCTCACGACGGAAGGTTTCAAGGATCGCGCGATTGATCTCGCCCGACGCGGCCACATAATCCGGCACATTGACCCAGGGCTTCACGCAGATCGCAACGGCAAATTCGCCCAGATTGCTGACGGCGATCACCGGCGCCGGATCCTTCAGCACCCGGGTATTTTCGGCCAGAATGGCGGTGACCAGACGGTATGCCACCTCCATATCGGTGCCGTACGAAACGCCGACCGACAGGTCGAGCTGCCGTATGCTGCCGTAGTTGTGCATGATCTCGCCGACGATCTTGCGGTTCGGAATGATGACTTTCGAACGGTCGGTATGACCAAGCGTCGTACTGAACAAGGTGACGTCGAGCACCTCGCCCTCTTCCGCGCCGATCGACAGATAGTCGCCGACATGGAAGGGCCGGGTGAAGATGATCGTCAGCCCGGCAGCGACATTGCCGAGAATCCCCTGCATGGCCAGGGCCACCCCGGCACCGGCAACGCCGAGGCCGGCGATGAGCGGCAACAGTTCGACGCCGAGATTCTGCAACGCGAGGATGACAAAGAAACCGAAAACGATGAGGTGCGCGGCACGCACCAGCAATACACGAACCGGCGCCTCGAACTTCAAGCGCCGCAGCAGGCGCTCGGTCATCCGGCCGACCCAGCGCCCGAGCAGATAGCCCGCCATCAGGATGACGATCGCCACGACAACCTTGGGGCCGAAACGAACCGCCATGTCAATGGCGGACGCCTTGAAATGATCGAGCGTACGCAGTTGTTCGTTCATCGTCATCCTCCTCTGTTATTGTCGCGGCAGCGGCTTGCGCGGCAACCGCAAGAGACGCGCCAGCTGCGGCGCCAGCATCAGCGCCATCCGATGTTCCTTGGCGAACTGACGGGCGACGTCGGAGACGCCGTTCGCCGAAACGTACAGGGCCTCGCGCGCTTCCCGCGCCTCACGCACCGCTTCCAATTCACGCAGCGGCTCGACGCCCTGGCTGGCGGCTTTCCAGCGCTTGCAGCAGACCACCGAGGTCCGCCCCTGCTTTTCGAGCAGGAAGTCGGCGGCGCCATCGATGCGCTTGACGGTGAAACCATCGCGCTCGAATGCCTTTTGCATCAGTCCGGAAAACTCGCGCCACGACATCGCCGAAACGGCGTCGATCGTTTCTTCAATGCGCGCGGCGCTCGGTTCGTCGCGCTGCTTCCATGCGGCAATCGACCCGACGACAATGAACGGCAGGGTAAACGCAACGCCGTAGGAAAAATACTCGCCGGAAGCAATGACCTTGCCGAGCAACGCGATGACGGCAGCCACAGCAAAGCTTATCCACCACGGCGAGCGCATCAGGATAGCGAACAGCGAATTTTCAGACATTTTCAGTTGCACGACTTCTATATCTCCATTGCGTAAAAAACAACCTGTCGATTCTCTCGACACATAAAAGACTATTCGAGTTTGATGCCCGAACGCTCGATCACCTTGGCCCACGCGGCCGTTTCGCGCTTGAGCAGCACGCCGAACTGCTCGGGCGTACTGCCATGCACGACTTCGGCGCCGGCCGTCGCCAGGCGCTGCTGCACGTCCGGCATCTGCAGGATCTGGGCAATCAGCTTGTTGAGCCGCGCCACGGTCTCGGCCGGCATGCTGGCCGGCGCCAGGAAGCCGTTCCAGGTCGTTGCATCAAAGCCGGGGAAGCCCGATTCGGCGACCGTCGGCAACTCCGGCACCGCCGCCGAACGCTTCGCATTCGATACCGCAAGC
The DNA here is from genome assembly GCF_963666255.1 of uncultured Propionivibrio sp. Classification (NCBI taxonomy): domain Bacteria; kingdom Pseudomonadati; phylum Pseudomonadota; class Betaproteobacteria; order Rhodocyclales; family Rhodocyclaceae; genus Propionivibrio; species uncultured Propionivibrio sp. The sequence goes on from NZ_OY762655.1 coordinate 637,368, forward strand.
AACTTGACCTTGCCGGCCTTGACGAGCGGCTGCACATTCGAGAGCGCGGCAAACATCACGTGCACGTCGCCTCGGCTCAAGGCCAACGCAGCCGGCGGACCGCCGTTGAACGGAATGTGTACGAGATAGGTACCGCTCTGCATCTTCAGGAGTTCCATCGACAGATTCGACAGCGAACCGAGTCCGACCGACGCGTAATCGAGCGTACCCGGCTTGCTTTTCGCGAGCGCGATCAATTCCTTGAGCGAATTGACCTTGAGATCGGCACGCACCGCCAGCACGTTCGGCTGCGTCACCACCAGGGCGATCGGCACCAGGTCGCGCTGGACGTTATACGGCGGCTTCGGCGTCAGCGACGGCGACACGGTGAGCGGACCGTTGTAACCAAGCAACAGCGTATGCCCATCGCGTGAATTGACGACAGCATCGACGCCGATGGTGCCGTTGGCGCCCGGCTTGTTCTCGACGATGACGGTCTGGCCGAGCATCGGGCCGAGCTTCTCGCCGACGAGGCGCGCCACGATGTCGACCGAACTGCCCGGTGCCGTCGGCACGATGACCCGGACCATGCGGCTGGGCCAGGTTTCGGCCGTCGCGGCGGCAGAAACACAGAGCAGGGTCGCGGCCAGCAGGGCACGCCAGTTCTTTCGGATCATTTCAGGACACCTTTGCAGACAAACCACGGGCCAATGGCCGAAGCGGCCAACGAAGACCTGAAAGTATCACCGACGCGGCGCCCCCGGTCAATCCATCCAGGGGAACTCTCGATATGCTCGACGACTCGAATGCGCGGGAGCGGAAACTCGATTTTCATATAGAATGAATCCGTGGGTTGGCATTCCCTCTGTAATTCCTGTTTCAGACGTGGTTCGCAGTCGTAACCGAAAAGGAGAAGACTCAATGAACGTGACACGGCGGCAGTTTTTCAGAATATGCACCGCAGGACTCGGGGGGTCGTCCATCGCGATGATGGGCTTCTCACCGAATGCCGCGCTGGCGGAGGTGAGAACCTTCAAGCTGACGCGAGCCACCGAAACGCGCAATACCTGTCCGTATTGCTCGGTTTCCTGCGGCGTACTCATCTACTCGAGCGGCGACAAATCGAAGAACGCGCACGCTGAAATCATCCATATCGAAGGCGATCCGGACAATCCGGTCAATCGCGGCACGCTGTGCCCGAAGGGCGCCGGACTGCGCGACATGGTGCAAAGCGCCAACCGGCTGAAGTGGCCTGAAGTGCGCGAGCCGGGTGCAAGCGAATGGAAGAAGATCTCGTGGACCGAGGCCTTCGACCGCATCGCCAAGCACATGAAGGCCGATCGCGATGCCAATTTCATGGCGCAGAACAAGGACGGACTGACGGTCAATCGCTGGACCTCGACCGCTTTCCTCGCCTCTTCCGCAGCACCCAACGAGGCCGGCTACCTGACCGTGAAGACGATTCGCGCGTTGGGGATGACCTCGATCGACACCCAGGCACGTATCTGACACGCCCCCACGGTAGCCAGTCTGGCTCCGAGTTTCGGGCGTGGTTCGATGACCAACCACTGGGTCGACATCAAGAATGCCGATCTGATTCTCGTCATGGGCGGCAACCCCGCCGAAGCCCACCCCTGCGGCTTCAAGTGGGCGATTGAAGCCAAGAAGACGCGCAAGGCGAAGCTCATCGTCGTCGACCCGCGTTTCAACCGCACGGCCTCCGTGGCCGATTTCTATGCCCCTTTGCGCTCAGGGTCCGACATCGCCTTCCTCGGCGGCGTCATCAACTACCTGATCGCCAACGACAAGATCCACAAGGATTACGTCAAGGCCTATACCAACGCCTCCTTCCTCGTCGATCCGGGCTTCAAGTTCAGCGACGGACTCTTCAGCGGCTACAACGAAGAGAAGCGCAGCTACGACAAGGGCAGCTGGTCCTATCAGCTCGACAAGGACGGCTACGCCAAGATCGATGAAAGCTGGCAGGACCCGAACTGTGTCTGGCAATTGATGAAGGCGCACTACGCCCGCTACACGCCGGAGATGGTGGCGAAGGTCTGCGGCACACCGAAGGAGTCCTTCCTCAAGGTCTGCGAGTACATCGCTGAAACGGCTGCGCCGAACAAGACCATGACGAGCCTGTACGCGCTCGGCTGGACCGAACATTCTGTCGGCTCGCAGAACATCCGTTGCATGGCGATGATCCAGTTGCTGCTTGGCAACATGGGCATGGCCGGCGGCGGCATCAATGCGCTGCGCGGACACTCCAACGTCCAGGGCATCACCGACTTCGCGCTCTATGCCCAGCAACTGCCGGGCTATCTCGCCGCGCCGACCGATGCCGACAAGGACCTCAAGAGCTTCCTGGAAAAGAAGACGACCAAGGCGCTGCGTCCGGGCCAGATGAACTTCTACCAGAACTTCCCGAAGTGGTACGTCAGCCTGCAGAAGGCCTGGTGGGGCGACGCAGCGACCAAGGACAACGGCTTCGCCTTCGACTACATGCCGAAGCTTGCCGGCGCCTCCGACGTCCTGTCGATCTTCGACCAGATGTACCAGGGCAAGATCAACGGCTTCCTCTGCCAGGGCTTCAACCCATTGGCATCGGTCGCCAACAAGAAGAAGGTCAGCGACGCGCTCGCCAAGCTGAAATACATGGTCGTCATGGACCCGCTGGCTACCGACACCTCGGAATTCTGGAAGCCCTACGGAGAATTCAACGAGGTCGATCCGGCCAAGATCCCGACCGAAGTCTTCCGGCTTCCGACCTCGCTGTTCGCCGAGACCGCCGGCAGCTTTACCAATTCCGGCCGCGTCATCCTGTGGCGCTGGAAGGCGGCCGAAGCGCCCGGTGACGCCAAGGACGACACCGAGATCATGGCGACGCTCTTCCTCAAGCTCAAGGAGATGTACGCCAAGGACGGCGGCGCCTTCGCCGATCCGATCCAGAAGCTGACCTGGGCGTATCGCATCGCGAACAAGCCTTCGCCGGAAGAGCTGATGATGGAGTACAACGGCAAGGCGCTGGCCGACGTCGTCGACCCGAAGGACGCGACCAAGGTACTGGTGAAGGCGGGCGATCAGTTGCCGAGTTTCGCGATGCTGCGTGACGACGGTACGACCACGTGCGGCAACTGGATCTACTGCGGGGTGTGGTCACAGGCCGGCAACAACTCGGCGCGCCGCGACAACAGCGATCCGTCCGGGCTGGGCCAGACCCTGAACTGGGGATTTGCCTGGCCGGTCAACCGGCGCATCCTGTACAACCGCGCCTCGGCCGACCCGAGCGGCAAGCCCTGGGATCCGAAACGCACGGTGTTGCGCTGGACCGGCAAGGTCTGGGGCGGCAACGATATTCCCGACATGCGCCCGGATGCGGCGCCGGACGAGAATGTCATGCCGTTCATCATGAACCCGGAAGGCGTGGCGCGCCTGTTCGCCCGCGACCTGATGGCGGAAGGCCCGTTCCCCGAGCACTACGAGCCCTTCGAAACGCCGCTCGAAGCCAACCCGATGCACCCGCAGAACCCGAAGGCCAAGAGCAACCCGGCGGCACGCGTGTACAAGGGCGACATGGAAGCCTTCGGCAACGCCAAGGATTTCCCGTACGTCGCCACAACCTACCGCCTGACCGAGCACTTCCACTTCTGGACCAAGCAGTCGCTCGTCAACGCCATCATGCAACCGGAGCATTTCGTCGAGATCGGCGAAGAACTGGCGAAGGAGAAAGGCATTGCCGCCGGCGACCGTGTCAAGGTGCGCTCCAACCGGGGCTTCATCAAGGCGGTCGCGGTCGTCACCAAGCGTATCAAGGCACTCGATGTCGACGGCAGGAAGGTCCATACCATTGGCATTCCGATCCACTTCGGTTTCAAGGGAGCGACGAAGCCCGGCTTCATCACCAACACCCTGACGCCGTTCGTCGGAGATGCCAACACGCAGACGCCGGAATACAAGGCGTTCCTCGTCAACATCGAGAAAGCCTAAAGGAGAGCTGATATGGCACTGCAATCGCTAGACATAAAACAGCGCTCCGCCACGACGACGCCGGCGCCTCAGGCGCGTCAGACGATGGAAATCGCCAAGCTCATCGATGTCTCGGCCTGCATCGGCTGCAAAGCCTGTCAGGTGGCGTGCATGGAATGGAACGATGTACGCGAGGAAGTCGGTCACAACGTCGGCATCTATGACAATCCGACCGATCTCACCGAGAACGCATGGACGGTGATGCGCTTCACCGAAGTGGAAGAAAACAACAAGCTGGAATGGCTGATCCGCAAGGACGGCTGCATGCACTGCAGCGATCCGGGCTGCCTGAAGTCCTGCCCGGCTCCCGGCGCCATCATCCAGTACAGCAACGGTGTCGTCGACTTCCATCAGGAAAACTGCATCGGCTGCGGCTACTGCGTCACCGGTTGTCCGTTCAACGTCCCGCGCATCTCGAAGAAGGACAACAAGGCCTACAAGTGCACGCTCTGCTCGGACCGGCTGGCCGTCAATCAGGCCCCCGCCTGTGTCAAGGCCTGCCCGACCGGCGCCATCGAGTTCGGCAGCAAGGAGGACATGAAGGACTATGCCGCCAAGCGCGTCGCCGACCTCAAGGAGCGTGGCTACGACAAGGCGGGGCTGTACGACCCACCCGGCGTCGGCGGCACGCACGTGATGTACGTACTGCATCACGCCGACCGTCCGGGGCTGTACGCCGGCCTACCGGAAAATCCGTCGATCAGTCCGCTCGTAGCGCTCTGGAAGGGTGCGGCCAAACCGCTGGCCAGCTTCGCGCTCGGCCTCGCCGCATTGGGCAGCCTGTTCCATTACGTCATCAAGGGCCCGAACGAAGTCGCCCGGGAAATTGAGGAAGAGATCGAGAAGGAGGATGCATCATGATCCGCGACCCCAAAGACCTCCCGCGCTACAACGCAGCCGAACGCGCCAACCACTGGGTAACCGGCATCTGCTTCATCCTGCTGGCGCTCTCGGGACTTGCGTTCTTCCACCCGGCCTTCTATCCGCTTGTGCAGCTGTTCGGCGGCGGCGCCTGGGCGCGGATACTCCATCCGTATCTGGGCGTTATCCTCGGTATCGCTTTCGTCATCATGTTCTTCCGCTTCTGGCAGCTGAACCTGATCAACGATGCCGACCGCCAATGGCTGACCCGGGTCGGTGAGATGATCGACGGCAACGACCACAACATGCCTGAACAAGGCAAGTACAACGCCGGCCAGAAGATGGTCTTCTGGAGCATGGCTGCGTGCGTCAGTGCCCTCGTCATTTCGGGTCTCCTGATGTGGCGCGCCTACGTCAACTTCCCGGTCGGCATCGTCCGCTTTGCTGCGGTCGTCCATGCCGTGGCGGCGACGGTCATGATCCTGGTCGCCATCGTCCATGTGTATGCGGCAATCTGGACGAAGGGCACGATCCGGGCCATGTGGTACGGCACTGTCACCCGCGCCTGGGCCAAACAGCACCACCGGGCGTGGTACCGTCAAATGACAGGGAAATAAACGGTTCTCTCTGGGAAACCCCGCAGTGAAGCCGGGCTGCGGGGTCTTTTTGGACACATTCTGGACTTGCATGACACCAACACAAACAATAGAAATCCATGCCTCGACCGAGGTGCCGCCCGTGATCTACCTGCCCGAACCGGCCCGGATCTTTGCCGACCGGCACGCACGCTTCGCCGCCCTCGCACAGCGGCACAGTCTGGGTGACTGGCTCGCCTACCTCGGCCGACTCAGCCAGGCCCAGCACGAACTCGCCATGACACTCGATTCGCTCGCCCCCCCCGCGGCGGAAGCCCTTGAGCGCGCCAGACAACACGGCATGCCGCCGCTCGCCGCCCTGAGCTACCCACGTCCGGGGAACTGGGGCGACCTCGTCAAACGCCTGGCGGCAAAGATGACGGAAGGTGCGCCCGAAACGATGCGCCCTCCCCTGGCCGCGTTAGGCGCAATGACCGATGCGGAACTCGACGCCATCGCCGACGCACTCCTCGACGGACGCATCGATCCCGACGCCCTGCCGGAAACGACGATCGTCGCCGCCGCGCTGCAGACGATCTGGACCGCGCTGGCCGCACGCCTCGACGCGAAGGCGCTCGTCATCCTCGACCCGTCCGAACTCTGTCCCTGCTGCGGCAGCCTGCCCGTCGCCAGCATTCTCAAGACCTCGGCACAGATCAACAACCTGCGCTACCTCCACTGCTCGCTATGCAACACCGAATGGAATGTGCCGCGCGCCACCTGCACCGCCTGCAACACCGACCGTGACGTCTCCTACCGGCAGATCGACGGCGATGACGGCGGCGTTCGTGCCGAATGCTGCGATCATTGCAAGAGCTACCTCAAGATCATGGCACAGGAAAAAGATCCGCACATCGATCCGGTGGCCGACGATCTCGCCACACTGGCGCTCGACCTTCTGGTTGACGAGGCCGGCTATTCGCGCAGCGGCCCGAACCTGCTATTGCTCGGGGGTGCCGGCTAGGCACACAATGACATAAACATCACTTTCTGCCCGGTCCGGGTGAATGCATGAAACCAACGATATCGCTCCCCTCGGTTGATCGGCTGCTGCAGCGCGTCGCGCCGCTGATCGAAGACCATGGCCATTCCTTTGTCACCGCCTGCATCCGCGCCGAACTGGCGGCGGCGCGTACCGGCATCCGCGGCGGTCTGCCGACGCCGGACGAAGCTGAACTGCTCGATGCCATCGGCAACCGCATCGACCGCCTCGCCCGTCCGCGGCTGAGGCCCGTCTTCAATCTCAGCGGCACCGTCCTGCACACCAATCTCGGCCGCGCGCAACTCGCCGAAGAGGCCATCGCCTGCATGTGCGAGGCCGCCCGCTCACCCTGTGCGCTCGAATACGATCTCGACGCCGGCACCCGCGGCGACCGCGATGACCTGATCGCCCCGTTGCTCAGGGAAATCCTCGGCGCGGATATCCCTGACCTCGCCGCCACCGTCGTCAACAACAACGCGGCCGCCGTACTCCTGGCGCTCAATGCCCTTGCCCAAGGCAAGGAAGCGATCGTCTCGCGCGGTGAGCTGGTCGAAATCGGCGGCGCCTTCCGCATCCCGGATGTCATGCGTCGCGCGCAGGTCCGTCTGGTCGAGGTCGGCACCACCAATCGAACGCACCCGGCTGACTATGCCGACGCCATCAGTCCGAAAACGGCGCTGCTGATGAAGGTACACACCAGCAACTACGCCATCACCGGCTTCACGCACGCTGTGTCCGACGCGGAAGTTGCCGCCATCGGCCATGCCAACGGCCTGCCGCTGCTCGTCGATCTTGGCAGCGGCACCCTGGCCGACTTCGGCGCCTGCGGCCTGCCACCGGAACCGACGCCGCAACGGGCGCTGGCAGCCGGTGCCGATCTCGTCACCTTTTCCGGCGACAAGCTGCTCGGCGGTCCGCAAGCCGGCATCATCGTCGGGCGCGCAGCGCTCATCGCAAAGATCAAGAAAAATCCGCTCAAACGCGCGCTGCGTGTCGGCAAGACGACGCTGGCGGCGCTGGAGGCAACGCTCCGGCTCTACCGCGACCCGGACCGGCTGGCGCAACGGCTGCCGACCTTGCGCCTGCTGACGCGCCCCGCGAGCGACATCGAGGCGACCGCACGACGCCTCGCGCCGCGCCTGCAAGACGTCGTCGGCACGCTCGCCCAGGTCACGTGCGCGCCTTGCCGCAGCCAGATCGGCAGCGGCGCGCTGCCGGAAGAACGCCTTGCGTCGACGGCAGTCATCCTGCGCCCGCCCGGAAAACATCCCGGCAAGACACTGCAACGTCTGGAAGACGCCCTGCGCGCGCTGCCAACCCCGGTCATCGGCCACGTGCGCGACGATGCGCTCTGGCTCGACATGCGCTGTCTCGAAGAACCGGACGAAGCGCGCTTTGCGGCTCAACTCGATGCCATGAAAAAGGCATTGGCATGATCATCGGCACGGCCGGCCACATCGACCACGGCAAGACAACGCTGGTCAAGGCGCTGACCGGCACCGACTGCGACCGGCTGCGCGAGGAAAAGGAGCGCGGCATCACCCTCGACCTCGGCTACGCCTTCCGCCGCCTGCCCGCACCCGGCACCGCCGATCCGGTGCTCGGCTTCATCGACGTTCCCGGACACGAAAAGCTCATCCACAACATGCTGGCGGGCGCCACCGGCATCGATTTCGCGCTGCTCGTCATCGCTGCTGATGACGGTCCGATGCCGCAAACGCGTGAACATCTCGACATCATCGAACTGCTTGGCATTCGCCAGGGGGCTGTCGCGCTGACCAAGATCGACCTCGTCGATGCCGGGCGTCAGGCGGATGTCATCGAGGAGATCGAAGCGCTGCTGGAAGGCACGTCGTTAAGGAACGCGCCTGTTTTCGCCGTCGACGCACGTAACGACACCGGCATCGACACCCTGAACCGGCACCTCGAAACCTGTGCGGCCGCACTCGCAGCCCACACGGCGCAGGGCCGTTTCCGCCTTGCCGTCGATCGCGTCTTCACGCTCACCGGCACCGGCACGGTCGTCACCGGCACGGCATTTTCGGGCAGCGTCAAGGTCGGCGACACGCTCGTCCTGTCGCCCGGCGGAAAAAGCGTTCGCGTACGCAGCCTGCGCGCCCAGGGCGAGGCGAGCGAGTCCGGCAGTGCTGGACAGCGTATCGCGCTGGCACTTTCCGGCATCGAGAAGAGCGACGTTGAGCGCGGCATGTGGGTGATCGACCCGACCCTTCTCCACCCCCAACGCTGTCTCTCCGTCGCCTTGCGCGTGCTGCCCTCGCAGCCACCACTACGACACTGGACGCACGTTCATGTCCACCTGGGCACCGACGACATCCCGGCACGCGTCGCGCTGCTGTCCGCCGACAGCGTGGAACCCGGCGGCACGGGACTCGCCGAACTCGTTCTCGAACGTGAAACCAACGCCCTCGCCAATGACCGTTTCATCCTCCGGGACGCCGCCGCGCGCGTGACGCTGGCAGGCGGCAAAGTGCTTGACGTCTCCCCCCCGGCACGCAAGAAGCGCGCGCCCGAACGACTGGCGCTGCTGTCAGCCCTCACCGCCGACGATCGTGCAGGCGCGCTGGCGATGATGGCAGACCGGCAGGCCGGCGGCGCCGATCTTGCCAGCTTCGCGCTCAACCACAATCTTGACGCAGCGGCACTCGCGGCACTCTGTACATCGCTCGCCTTGCGGACGGTTGGCGACGCCGCCTATTCGACGCGACAATGGACGACGCTTCAGGACCGCGTCATCGAAGCGCTGACGTCGGAGCACACCCGCCACCCCGACATGGCCGGGATCGAAAGCGACCGCCTGCGCCGCCTGACGCACCCATCCCTGTTGCGACGGGCATTCGACGCGCTGATCGCCGAACTGCTCGATGCCGGAAGCATTGCCCGGACCGGCGCCTGGCTGCACCTGCCGGGACACCGCGTCCAACTCGGCGACCACGACCGGCGTCAGTGGGAAATGCTGCGACCGCTGCTCGCAGCGGAGTCCTACAATCCGCCGCGCGTCCGCGACATCGCACGATCGAGCGGCCATGGCGAAAACGACGTGCGCATGCTGCTCAAGCGCGTCGCTCGTCTCGGCGAAGTTTACCCGGTTGCGCTCGACCACTATTTCACTGCCGGCGCTGTCGCCGATCTGGCTGAGAAAGTCGCCCAACTCTGCCACCTGAACGGTGCCGCCCGCGCCGCCGATCTGCGCGACATGATCGGCGGAGGACGCAAGGTGGCCATTCAGATTCTCGAGTTCTTCGATCGCATCGGTTACACCCGGCGCGTACGCGATACGCATGTCTTGCGCGACACACCCGGCGAAAACCGGATGAAACTGTTCAAGCCCGACAAATGACAACGGGGGTAGCGATCGTCTCCCTCCGTCTTAATCGCCACGCCAGAAAAAAGCCCCTGCCTTCGGACGAAGACAGGGGCTTTCAGCAATTTTCAAGGCGTGCCGCCTTGAACGGCAGCGATTACGCCACCATCAGAAATGGTACTCGGCGCGAATCATCGGGGTGCGGGCAAACGCACCTGTTCCGGCAGCACCGTTGTGGTTGTTGCCGAACTTGTTCATCCAGTATTGATATTCAGCGCCCACCTTGAAGGCATTCTTGCGAACACCGACGAGAGCGCTGGCATCGTACATCACCTTCGCGTCAATGTTGGTCTCGCTGGCGGTATCGACGCCATATTCATTCTTGCCCTTCGACGCGATGAACAACGCAAAACCTTCGAAGCTCAGCGGCACGGAGCCAATGCTGAACGGGATGCCCCAGGTCGTTTCGAGCATCGGATGCGCCTTGTAGTGATACCGGGGGGTGCTGGTCGAGCTGTAGCCGTTGTAAGGCGCATTGCTTTCCCAGAGTTCGAGTACGCTGACATTGAGGAAGCCGGGAACGTCGAACATTACCGTCGGGCCGGCCACCAGCATTTGCTTCTTCGAGTTATACCCGGCATCGCGCTTGGTATTCCAGTCAAAACCGCCCGACACGCCGAAACCGCGCACCGGGCCGAACTTGAAGTCTTTGCCCGACACCTTGCCGAGATCAAGCGTATGACGATAAACCACGTAGGCTTCCTGAGCGCCGTTGTTGGAACCGACATCGACCGGATCCTTCTTGTTCGAGAACAGCAGATCGACGTTGAGGAAGTTGCTGCCGTATTTGTAACCGCTTGCGTGCGTGAAGTTCACGATGTTCTTGGCAACAATATCGTTATTGAACGGTTCCGCAAAATGCGTCCCGTAACGATAGCCGATCGAATTATCCTGCCAGTCAAGCGCCTGAGCGGAACATGCCGCGCCGACGATGACAGTTGCAAATGCGCAATGCTTAAAAGCCATGGCTTCCTCTTGAAAAATTGAATATTGTCGCGCCCCGGCACGCGCCAACCGCAGGTTGCATTAGTTGCCTAACGCATGATGGGCTCAAAAAATGAAGGCGCGCGATTCTAGCACCTGTACCGGCAACTGTAAAAAGACGTAAGGCAATTTACCTTCTTGCATCGGCCGAACCGCGCAACCCCTCGTCAGGGCCCCGTCCAGGCGTTTTCACCCGCACCTTCAGATGCGGAGTTTCGCCCGCATCATCGGCACGCCGCAATGCCAAAGGCAACTTGCCGACAAGCGACAGTTCATCGCATCGATAACGGTTGCCTCCGCGCCGAATTGTTGCCATGATTGCCCTGAAAAGGACACTGGCAAAACAAGGGACATCATATGCTCTTTGGATTCTGCCGTAGCCCTTGCGCATCAAGTTGCGGAAGAGATCGTTCCCCGGTGGGGCGGCCGGTCTTCAAAACCGGCAGGGCCTGTCAAACAGGCCCGGGTAGGTTCGACTCCTGCTCTCTTCCGCCAACTGGCTTTCGGCCAAGTCAGTCCTGTTGGCCGGGAAATACGCCGCGCCATTCAACGGACTCGGCGGCGAATCTCGCAATGCGAAGTGAATTGATGAAGTCCGCATATTGGTCGAGCGAATCATAGGGGCCGTGAACGCCGTTCATGCCACCCCACTCGGCTGAAGCACCATAGTCAATGACCATGATCTTTCCGTCGACCATGAAGCCTGCGACCCAATGATGCGGCTGTCCAAATCGATTCTTGATGAAGATGTACTTGGCTGCGTACTCCGGCCTGAGTTGATTCAGGGACTGGATGGCAAATGCGGCGGCATCCGTGCAATACCCCGATTTTTGTTTGAACGTCCCCTCCGCTGTGCGAGCAAGCAACCCGGAAGGACCATTTTGCCTGGTACGCTGCAGTATGCTGTTCAATCTGCCGTGATCGAACTTGAAGTTGCTGCGCAACCAGTCGGCAACATCCGTGTATGAATTCCACTGCGCCACCGCAGAAGCATAGCTTGAGTCGTCAGCGGCCGTCGCCAAGCCGGTTTGAAACATCCATGCGACAACCACCAGCATTTTTGCAAGCGTTCTCATGCGGTCTCCTCGCAAACGTCGTTGCACAACAACAGCCTTCGACAGTAAATGACGCTTACTCGCCGATGTCTGTCGTTGACTATCGGATCGGCATTGAGTTCAAAGCCGGACAGAGCCGGGCCGCGGCCACCCGAACCGGCGTTTCCGCGACATTCCTGCGCGTCAGCGGGCTGGCAAAGCCTGGGCCTTGCGTATCGGGAGAGCGAACCGAAATACGCCGTCCAAAGTCTGGGCAGCATCGACAAAACGGGGGCATAATTGGGCGCACGATGCAAAACAGACCTGACGGCTCCTTTGCCCCAAAATGCCTTGCAGCACGCAACCGAACACCTGCTATCTGTCAAATGTATGCGGGTCGGGTATGAGAAGGAACTCTGTCACGCACTGATGGCAACATGAACTGACGGCACACTGGATTGACTTAACCGATACCTGACGGATTCAGGCTAACGCGGCAACGGAGGTGGCGGCAAATGGTTATCAAGAACGCAAGTGCAGCAGCCAAGGAACTTAAAGCCAAGAACAAGCGATGCAGGGAATTGATGCGCATCATCAAGGCGAAAAAGGCCACCGACGCCGAGGTCAAGGAATTCCTGGCATTCCCACGCGATATCGGTCCCTCAAGGGGAAGAGTCTTTGACATCCTGCTGGCGGCAAGGAAGGCTGCCAACAACGCCTGAGAACACCGGACAAACGAGGCTGACGAAACGCGCCGATGCGACGTCAGCCTCCCGGTTGAATCAAGGACTCTCAGCCCGGCAAGGCGATCAGACGCCTTGAGTCTTGACGAAATAAATCACGGTCAGCACGCTGCCGACGGCGATGATCAGGCGCTTCAGCCACAAAGAAGGAAGTCGCCGCGCCAGCATCGCGCCGGCATATCCGCCGACCAGCGCCGTCACCAGCATGACAAGCGTGTGCGGCCAGCTGACCGCACCGGCGACGATGAACGTCACTGCCGCCGTCGAATAGTTGATCGCCGACGCAAGGTTCTTGAGCGCGTTCAGTTCCTGCGTATCGTCGATCCCCTGAATCGCCAGCGCCGCCAGTGTCAGGATGCCAAGCCCGGCGCCAAAGAAGCCGCCATAGATGGCAACCGTCAGCTGCAATATCGTCCCGCCAATGCTACCCGGATGATCGTGATCGCTGCCGAGGCCAAAACGGGTCTTCACCGCACTCACCAGCCGTGAAATCTGCGCCGAGAAGGCAAACAACGTCGTCGCCAGCAACAGCAGCCAGGGAATCAGGACCGAAAAGGTCTCGTTCGAGGTGGCGAGCAAGATCAGCCCTCCGCCCAGCCCTCCGAGCAAGGAGACGACGGCCAGGATCAGCGAGAAGCGCCCATGCTTTCTGATTTCGCGCCGATACGCCCAGGCGCTGGAAAAGCTGGCCGGCCACAGCGCAACGGTATTGCTGGCATTGGCGATGATGGGTGGCACCCCGGCGGCAAGCAAGGCCGGAAACGAAAAGAAGGTACCGCCGCCGGCCATCGCGTTCATGCCACCAGCAATAAAAGCGCCGGCGGCAATGATGAGATAGGGAGAAAGTGCGTTGAAATCCATGATGTGCGGGGTCTGCCGTAATCCAAGGAAAAGCCGGGAAAAAAACCGAAGCCCGGAAATAAGCGAATCGATCAGGCACATATTCTATCGTCAACACCGCATTTGCCCGTGTGAGGCCTCAAGCACGGGCACCGCCCCCGCGCTTTACCGCCCCAATACTCAATCTCAACTTCCGCCGACGGGCGGCGTAAGATACGCGCTTGTCCTGAAACACAACGCCGGAGCACATGCCATGCCGATTTATCGTGAAGAACAGGAGCGCAGGAGACTCGTCAGGGAAATCTGCGAAAAGATGATGATTGCGGCCCGGACGGCACCCAAGGCCAAAGGCATCGACAACCTCTCGATCCTGACGATCGACGGCGAGGAACTGCAAACCATCGCCGGAAGGATGAAGGAGATGGCAGCCACCAACCGCGCACCGGCGGGATTTGACCGCGACGCCGACAACCTGCTCAACGCCGACTGCCTGTTCCTGATCGCCACCCGGATCGTCGCGTGCCGGATCCAGCACTGCTGCCAGTGCGGCTTCGACAACTGCCAGGAAAAAGACAAGCACCCGAAGGTTCCGTGCCACTACAACTCGTGCGACCTCGGTATCGCACAGGGTTCTGCCGTCAGCGTCGCCGCCGACAATCGCGTTGACAACCGGATCATGCGCTCGATCGGCAAGGCCGCCATCGAACTTGGCCTATTCGGCAAAGGTGAATTCCTGGCCTATGGCATCCCGCTGGCCGCGAGCGGGAAGAACCCGTTCTTCGACCGCTGAGCGGCGTTGTGCCACGGCCATCCGACAGTATGAAAATAACGCGCTGAAATGACGAAAGCCTGATCAGGCAACACGCGCCTGGAGTGCGCCGACGAAAAAATCGACGGAAACCGGATCGACGCCGCCCAACCAGTTGCCCGACAACGACAGCCCGTTGGTCAGCGCATCGACTACTGCGACGATTTGCGCGCTGAATCCGATGCCAAGGCACAGCGCCAGGACAGCCGCGATTCCCCGCCGTTGCCGCCACAACGCGGCGACACATCTTCCGCCGGCGATCAGGCCGGAGCGGATGATCGCATCAACTGGCGGGGCGCTGGTGATGCCAGAAGGGATTGTCGAAAGGCGCATGTCGGTTCTCGCTGAAAGGGCTTTTTGATGAACGCATTCTCCGGCATGAATGTTTCATGGAGATGTCGACACCGCGCCAATTCATTGCAAGATGTTTCCCGACCACGCCCGGCACGCGCCCAGAAGGTCGACCCTCAGGATTCGAGGGCTTCCCAGCGCTCGAGCAAGGCCATCAATTCGTCATCGATCTCACCGAGCCGCGTTGACAATTGCTGTGCCTCCTGCGGCTGCGACTGGTACAGCGCGGGGTCTTCGAGCCGCAGCGTGATCGTCGCCTGCTCGGCCTCGAGCGCGGCAATCTGGCCGGGTAGCGCTTCGAGCTCGCGCGTTTCCTTGTAGCTCAGCTTGCGCTTGCCGTCGGCGCGGACCTTCGGCTCGACCGGCGCATCCTGTCGCGGCGCCGGCGCGCGCTTGTCGGCTTCCTGATTCGCCTTCTCGCTGCGCCGGAACGCTTGGTAGTCGGCCCAATCCTGGTAGCCACCGGCATATTCGTGCCAACGTCCCTCACCCTCCGGTGCGATCGTCTGGGTGACGACGTTGTCAAGGAATGCCCGGTCATGGCTGACCAGAAAGAGCGTGCCCGGATAGTCCAGCAGCAGTTGTTCGAGCAGTTCGAGCGTATCGATATCGAGATCGTTGGTCGGCTCGTCGAGCACCAGCACATTGGCCGGACGCGCGAAAAGACGCGCCAGCAACAAGCGGTTGCGCTCGCCGCCCGAGAGCGACTTGACCGGCGAACGCGCCCGCTCGGGCGCAAAGAGAAAATCGCCGAGATAACTGATCACGTGCTTGCGCTCGTTACCGATCTCGACGAAGTCCGACCCGGGTGAAATGACGTCAACGAGCGCCGCCTCATCGTCAAGCTGCGTCCGGAATTGATCAAAATAGGCAACCTGCAGCTTGGTCCCCAACCGCACCGACCCGGAATCCGGCGCCAGTTCGCCAAGAATGAGCCGTAACAGCGTCGTCTTGCCGGCGCCGTTGGCCCCGATCACGCCGATACGGTCACCGCGTTGCAGACGACAGGAAAAATCGCGCACGACCGTCTTGTCGCCGAACGCCTTCGACACGTCGAGCAACTCGGCCACCAACTTGCCGCTCTTGTCACCGGCATCGATCGCCAGTTCAACCTTGCCTTGACGGTTACGCCGCGCCGCTCGATCGCGTCGCAACTGCTCAAGACGGCGCACGCGCCCTTCGTTGCGGGTTCGCCGCGCCTCGATGCCCTTGCGGATCCAGACCTCTTCCTGCGCCAGAAACTTGTCGAACTTGGCGTTTTGCACTGATTCGTCATGCAGCATCTGCTCCTTGCGCGTCACGTAGTCGGTGAAGTTTCCTGGAAACGACTGCAGGCAGCCGCGATCGAGTTCGACGATGCGCGTGGCAACGCGATCGAGGAAGCGGCGGTCGTGGGTGACGAAGACCATGGCCACTCCCGATGCCAATAGCATGTCCTCGAGCCATTCGATGGCTGCGATATCGAGATGGTTGGTCGGCTCGTCGAGCAACAGGATATCCGGCGTCACCGCCAGCGCCTGCGCGAGGGCCAGGCGCTTTTTCTGGCCGCCCGAAAGCGTGCCGATGCGTGCATCCGGATCGAGCGAAAAACGCTGGATGACCCGCTCGGCCTGTGCTTCGAACGACCAGGCATTGCGCGTTTCCAGATCGGCCTGCAGATGATGCAGACGATCGAGCAGCGCATCGTGGTTGTCGTTCGAGATCGCCATGGCGTGCGATACCGCGTGATACTCGGCCAGCAACGCCGAGACCTCGCCCATTCCGGCGACAACGGCTTCAAAAACGCTGTGTTCCGGATCGAACGGCGGTTCCTGCGGCACATAGCCAAGTCTCAGCCCCGGCTGGCGCCAGACGCTGCCGTCATCGAGCGCCCCCTGGCCCGCCAGCGCACGCAAGAGAGAGGATTTACCGCAACCGTTACGGCCGATCAGCGCAACACGCTCTCCCGGTTCCAGTTGAAATTCGGCATGATCGAGCAAAGGGACATGGCCGAAAGCCAGCGAAGCATCGGCGAGAATCAGGTGCGGCATGAGATCGTATTAGGGTTTTCTGACAGGATTGAGGGTCTTCAGGTCGGCAATGATCTCGGCGGAGTGCTTCGAGGTATCGACCTTCAGATAGGTTTTCGCAATTTTACCCTGCGGATCGATCAGGAAGGTATAACGCTTGGCAAAACCGACGACCATCCAGTCGGCATAGGCGCCATAACGTTTGGCCACCGCACCGTCGCGATCCGCCAGCAAGGAAAACGGCAGATGATATTTGGCCGCGAACTGCGCGTTCGAGGCGGTTTCGGCGATGCTGACGCCAAGCACCGTGGCACCTTGCGCCATCAGTTGCGCGATGTCGTCGCGAAAATTGCAGGCTTCCTCGGTGCAGCCCGGCGTGTCGTTCTTCGGATAGAAATACAGTACCACCCACTGTCCGCGCAGGCCCTCGAGCGTGATTTCGCGACCGTTCTGGTCGAGCAGTGCAAATGCCGGCGCGACACTGCCGGATTCTGGAATCGGTTCTGCGATCGCCGCAGAAGTCGAGCACAGCAGCATGAGGGAAAGCCAAAGGCGCTTGAACATCGTAATTCTCCTCGTAAACTGGCCGCCGAGGCACCGGTCGCGCTAGAATACGCGCCCTGACCTCCTCGTAGCATAATGGATAGTGCACACGCCTCCTAAGCGTGCGATACAGGTTCGATTCCTGTCGAGGAGGCCACCGGCCGACATTCCGGCCCAACGGTCCCCGACCCAACGCCAGCGTTAGATGCCATTTTGCACGCGAGGTTTCCGCGTATCTCCAAAAGGTCACGAACTCATGTCCACGTTCAGCGTCAAGCAAATCCTCGCGGGCCAGGCGCCCGCGGATCAACCGGTCACTGTCAAAGGCTGGGTCCGCACCCGGCGCGACTCGAAGGCCGGTATTTCCTTCGTCAACCTCTCCGACGGTTCCTGCTTCAACCCCGTGCAGATCGTCGCACCGGCAACGCTGGGCAATTATGCCGATGAAGTTGTCCGGTTGACGGCAGGCTGCTCGGTCGAAGCCACCGGACTGATCGTCCCCTCGCCAGCCAAGGGGCAACCCTTCGAACTTCAGGCCAGCGAACTCAAAGTCGTCGGTTGGGTGGACGACCCGGACACCTACCCGATCCAACCCAAGCCGCATACGATGGAATACCTGCGCGAAGTCGCTCACCTGCGCGCGCGTACCAACGTCATCGGCGCGGCGACGCGTGTGCGCCATACCATTGCCCAGGCCATCCACCGATTCTTTGACGAGCAGGGATTCTTCTGGGTCAACACGCCGATCATCACGGCATCTGACGCCGAGGGCGCCGGCGAACTGTTCCGCGTGTCGACGCTCGACATGATGAACCTGCCGCGCACGCCGGATGGCAAGATCGATTTCTCGAAGGACTTCTTCGGCCGCGAGGCTTTCCTTACGGTCTCCGGGCAACTCAACGTCGAAACCTATTGCATGGCGATGTCGAAGGTGTACACCTTCGGACCGACCTTCCGCGCCGAGAACTCGAACACCAGCCGACATCTTGCCGAATTCTGGATGATCGAACCGGAAATCGCCTTCGCCAATCTTGCCGACGACGCGACCCTTGCCGAAGCAATGCTGAAATACGTCTTCCAGGCGGTGCTCAACGAACGCGCCGATGACATGGAATTCTTCGAGGAGCGGATTGAGAAAGGTGTCATCGCGAAGCTTCGGCAGATGATCGACACACCCTTCGTGCGCATGGATTACAGCGAAGCGATCGGCATCCTGCAGTCGGCAAAGGAAAAGTTCGACTATCCGGTCCAGTGGGGAACCGACCTGCAAAGCGAGCATGAACGCTATCTTGCCGAACGCCACGTCAAGGGACCGCTGGTACTGATGAATTATCCGAAGGAGATCAAGGCTTTCTATATGCGGCTCAATGACGATGGCAAGACCGTCGCCGCAATGGATGTGCTGGCGCCCGGCATCGGCGAGATCATCGGCGGCTCGCAGCGCGAGGAACGGCTCGACGTACTGGATGCACGCATGGCCGAGGTCGGCCTCGATCCCGCGCACTATGGCTGGTACCGCGATCTGCGCCGCTATGGCACTGTTCCCCACGCCGGTTTTGGTCTCGGCTTCGAACGCACGATTTCCTACATCACCGGACTCGCCAATGTCCGCGATGTCATTCCCTTCCCGAGAACGCCGGGAACCGCGCGTTACTGAACGAAGACTCCATGAAAGCCCGCTCCGCCCGAAGCCATGTGGAGCGAACCGCATATAGTTCGCGCGAGTGAGAATCTGCGAGGCCTTCGTAACGTAAGCTGTAATATTTCGCCCAGACTCTGGTCTGGGCGATTTTCATTGAGCTTCTGACCCGACACACCGCTTATACCCGGATTTTCCCGAATAACACAGATCGTTCACCGTCTTGGCGACCAAGGAACCGAAAACCTCTAGTTTCGTTCGCTTAGTTCGCGATTGCGGGGGAGGACGACAAAGGGGGCTTTTTCAGCAAGAAGCAGTCATGTCGCCGCGACCAACTGAGAACTTCCAGGCCAATCCGGACCTTGACTCTGCGACAAACTCGGGCGGTTACGTACCGATTAACTGCCTGTCAGTCGGAGATTAAGGCGAACGGCCACTTTCATGGTTAGCGAAAGGTGAACACGTGCCCCGTTCCTGCACTTCGGTGTTACCTGAAGCAGACATTCATTCAAGGTACATGCATCGTTTTGGGTAAAAATAGGCCACTCTCTATCGAGTGGCCTTTACTAACTTGTCTTTATGCCCCCCCAATCAGACTCTCGTGAGCTTTCAAGTTCTTAGCCTTCAGCAATCATCGCTATTTCGCCAGCGCTGCGCGGAATTCGTTGTCATCAAACAACTTGGCCGCCAAGGCTTTGTAAAGCGCGGTGTACTGATTTATCGCCTCCGGTATCGCAATAGCGCCGACGAAAGACGAATCCCACTGAGAGTCGACGAATAGCGCCTTTTCAAACGTCCGTTGACCAGCCTTATCCACCGTGAAGATTGCCGCCAGCTTAGCCGTTCCTGGTCCACTAATCGCTGCATCGACCTGACTATCGGTAAGCTGAGCTCCAATCTGAATCTGTGATCTATCGTCATAGAGCCCTGCTGCCTTCAGATCTGTAACGATGACGTCTTTAAGCTGTTGTGAAAAACTGCCGCTGGGGGCTCGCACTGAAGATCCGCGCAA
The DNA here is from genome assembly GCF_963666255.1 of uncultured Propionivibrio sp. Classification (NCBI taxonomy): domain Bacteria; kingdom Pseudomonadati; phylum Pseudomonadota; class Betaproteobacteria; order Rhodocyclales; family Rhodocyclaceae; genus Propionivibrio; species uncultured Propionivibrio sp. Next base: position 657,196 of record NZ_OY762655.1, read on the forward strand.
CCCCCCAAGGGAATTATCCACGTCCTGCCGAACTCCGGTTGCAAGACTGAATTTGCCAACCGCTGTCGGAGTCAAATTCGCCATACGCAGCTTCTCCACGTTGTTTGCATTAGCCGTTGGAGGAGGCATCGTGACGGAAGCGCAGCCAATCAAGGTAGTACTCCCGACAAAAAGCGTTGAGACGAAAACTAGGCGACGGAAAAGTGACTTCACGCTGACTCCCTATTTAAATTGACTAGCATGTGATAAGTCGTTCAAGACATTACTAATAATCTGGTGAGTCATCAGAGTAACAGCTTCGTTGGGGTTGGCTGCCTTGGTTGCATTCGACGGTGCCGACGCATTTCCAACTGTGGTGTGTATCGCGTGACGGGCTTGGGCGACAATAGCAGGCGCCCCTCCATTCACATAACGTGCCGTACAGACATAGCCGTCTGTGACTTGGGAACCGACTAGGCCGAACGTCATCCCTGTCGCGAATCCTTTACTAAAGGCGTTATCGGTAATCGGGACATTATTCAGTGTGATGCTTAACAGAGCGCCTCCGTCGACTGGATTTTCTGAAACTTCGCTGAATAGGCCACTGGACTTGATTTGATCAATGACCCGCGCCTTCAGATGATCTGTGGCACGTGCATTTGAAACACCTTTAGTCTGAAATTCGAACAGGGCTTGCACAGCATGTAAAGGATCTGGCTTTTTGAATTCAGCGGTGGCCACTTCGCGGGTTGAGCTATCCACATACATATTCGCACAACCCGTTAATAGAAGGACGCTCAGAAAAACGATCCAGCGACACGAAAGAACCCCCATGTTCATAACGTTCTTCATGCAAATAACTCCCTGATGAAATTGGTAAAAGGCGTTGATTAGTTTCTCAATGGCATCTTGCTTTCCGGGAGGAACGGTTCCGAAAAGCAATTGGATTTTGCCCCAGCTTAAATAATTTGCATAGGACATACGAGATTCTTTTTTTTAAGAAAATGGTTTAGAAGTTCACCTGATGGCAATCGATGGGGCTTGAATAAAACACTTTATGAGAGAGCCAATCAATCTGTATGGAAGCTTATTAAGCGCAACAGTCCATCTTTACTTTCTGAACAGTTTTCCGAGTGGATTGGACTTCCTCTCCGGATTCGCGGCTACCCGACGGCCGGAGAGCTCGTCTTCAATGGGGTCGCGGTAGAAACTCCACTCAGAACCGGAGGACAACAACCTGCGCCAGACCTCATCCTCGACTCCCGCATAATCGATTAGACGTCCGTAGTCGGGTTCATCTCGCCAGAAACGCTGTCACGGTTCATACTCGATAGCACGGAATTTTCCAGAATTGATGCGTTTCGTTTCCCACCTGCATCCTTTGCAAAGAGGACGTAAACGAAACAGCCTGCCGTCTGTATGCTGCGACTTCCGCCATTCTCATTTCGCGACGCACGGTCAATTCAGCGCTGACGCACGACTGCAATCGCCACTACTGCTGACTGGCGATGCACAACCAGACGGTTGACAAGTTCTACTGGACGCGTCTAACACCGACCTCGTGACGCGGGGCCCTTGCAAAACCGGGCTCAGAAAAACCGCCAGCCGTGACGATGTCGTCGGGCTCGCTCGAAGATTCCCGAGTCTGCTCAGCGCATCGATGGTCAGCTGTCTCATGCCTCGCCTCCCTTCTGCAGTCCGTACAGATAGGCGTACAACCCGCCGGAAATCGACATGAGTTCCTGATGAGTGCCTTCCTCGACGATGGCCCCCTGGTCCATGACAATTATCCGATGCGCATCCCGAATCGCCGAAAGACGATGAGCGATGACGATGACGGTTCGACCTTGGCACATATGCCGCATGTTCTGCTGCACGATGCGTTCGGACTCATAATCGAGCGCACTCGTCGCTTCGTCGAAAATCAGAATCTTCGGATCCCGCATCAACGCCCGGGCAATCGCGATGCGCTGCCGCTGCCCTCCGGACAATCCGGTGCCATGCTCGCCGACAAGCGTGTCATACCCGTCGGGAAATTCGGAGATGAACTCATGCGCTCCGGAGAGTTTGGCGGCCCGGATTACCTGATCGATAGGGGCGCCGGGACTGACGAGTGCAATATTCTCGCGGATTGAACCATTGAACAGCACGTTTTCCTGGAGCACAACGCCAACCTGCCGGCGCAACGACGATGGATCAGTCACGGATAGGTCAATGTCATCGATGAGCACACGCCCGCGATCGGGGATGTACATCCGTTGAACAAGGCGCGTCAGCGTGCTCTTGCCCGATCCCGAACGCCCGACAATGCCGATGATCTCACCGGGACGAATGACAATCGAGATATTGCGCAAGACGTCCTGACCGTCGGGACGATAACGGAAACAGACTTCCGAAAACTCGATCTTTCCCTCAAGCTCCGGCAAGGTCGCTTTTTGCCCGGAGATCTCGCCACGCGTGTTGAGGATATCGCCGAGACGTTGCATCGACACACCGACCTGCTGAAAATCCGTCCACATCTGGGCGAGACGCATGATCGGCCCCGACACTTGCCCTGCCAGCATATTGAACGCCACCAATTGGCCAACCGAGAGCTCACCGCCGATGACAAGCCGCGCGCCGAACCACATCGTCGCCACCGTCACCAGTTTGCCGATCAACGAAACGCCACTGTTCGCGAGTATGCCCAGCGACGCCGTGCGGAATCCCGCGGCAACATAAGCCGCCAGTTGCTTGTCCCATTTCCGTGTCCAATGCGGCTCCACGGCCATTGACTTGACGGTATCAACCCCGCTGACCGTCTCAACCAGAAAGGCCTGGTTTTCAGCACCACGGGCGAACTTTTCGTCGAGCCGCGACCGCAGGATCGGTGTCACCACCACGGAAATAATGACATAGCATGGAATCGACAAGACGACGATCAACGTCAGCACGCCGCTGTAAAAAAGCATGACGGCGATAAAGACGATCGAGAACGCAATATCCAGTACCAGCGTGATCGCATTGCCGGTCAGGAACGAACGAATGTTCTCCAGTTCGCGAACGCGAGCCACGGAATCGCCAACCCGCCGCGCCTGAAAATAAGCGATGGGCAAGCCCAGCAGATGACGAAAGAGACGGGCGCCCAGTTCAACGTCAATACGACTGCTGGTGTGGGCAAAAACATAGCTGCGCAGTCCGGTCAAGCTGACTTCGAATATCACGACGACGAGGAAAGCGATGGCAATGACATCGAGCGTTGAAAAACCGCGGTGCACCAGCACCTTGTCCATGACCACCTGAAAGAACAATGGCGTGATCAGGGCAAAAATCTGAATCGCCAGGGAAACGAGCAGGACCTCTCCAAGCAGGCGACGGTATTTCACAATGGCCGGAATGAACCAGCTGAAATCGAAGCGCGCAAGCTCTCCCGCCAAGGACGCGCGCGAGGTGAACAGGAACACATCGCCGAACCAGAGTTCGCGCAACGCTTCACCACTGAGAATTTCCGGCCGCGGCATCGCCGGATGCTGTATCAGCGCACGTAGTTGACCGTCGACCGTCTCGACACGCGCCAGAATGAAATAACGGCCATCGTTCGCCAGACCGATCGCCGGCAGCGGCGTCGACTGAAGACGCGCCATATCGACCCGGGTGCGTTTAGCGACCAGGCCCAGTTTTTTTGCGGCGAGGAGCAACTGCTCGGGACCGAGATCCGCACGACCGACAGCGAATTCATGCCGGATTTGTTCAATATCGGCAGCAATCCCGTGCAATCTGGCCATGATCACCAGGCATTGCAGACACGACTCGTCTTCATCTTTCAGGACTTCGGCTTCCCCCTCGATCGCAGCGTCATTAATCGACATCACTCCCCCGTTCGCCGACCCGATATTCTTGTCTCTGCGGTTAAACAACACCGACCGCTATCGCTTTTCTAATCTCATCTATCACATGGCGCCGTATGACATTGCCGTTATACGCCGCAACCGAAAACAGGTCTGTGACTTAAGTCACGGTTCCACAGATTCATTTGCACAGCGACCGCACAGATCGGCATTCGGCTGCGATGAAACCGGCAAGACAAGCCACCGGACTCCCGGTTTGCGAATCGATGCGCTATCATGCCGGTCCATCGGCAATCCATCTGCATGCATCATGTCCATCGAGGTCAGTGAAAAATCCGGCGTTCGTTACCTTCACTTCAGTGCCGAGTGGATACAGGGAGCGATGCGCATCCGCAAGCCGAACGCGCTCGAGCTTTCCTACAGCCGCGACATGATGGCCTGTCTGTTGCTGCGCGATTCGCCCTGGCCGCGCAATGCGCTGCTGATCGGCCTCGGTGCCGGCTCGCTCGTCAAGTTCATCTACCACCAGTTGCCCGATACGCATATCACGGTGGTCGAGATCGACCCGCAGGTCGAGATCGTCGCACGCCTGCATTTCCACCTGCCGGACGATCCGGAACGCATTCACATCATCATCGGAGACGGTGCCGACTTCATGCGCCAGTCGGGCAAGAAGTTCGATGCCATTTTTGTGGACGGTTTCGACAAGAACGGGCGTGCCGGAATCCTCGACACCTTGCCGTTTTACCAGGCCTGCCGCGCCCGGCTGAGCAACGCCGGCCTGATGTCGGTCAACCTGCTGGGGCGCAGTCGCGGATTTGCCGCCAGCGCCGAACGGATTGCCACGGCATTCGAACAACGCGCGGTGATTTTCCCTTCATGCGACAGCGGCAACACGATCGCTTTCGGCGCCGGCGATGAACTCGTCGATGTCCCTGCCGCCGAACTCGCGGAGCGCGCCGAGCACATCAAGAGCACGATGGGCCTCGACCTGCTTCAGGTCATTCCGCGCCTCAAAGCCGCTGGCAAACTCTCGGGCGACCGCCTGGTCGTCTAGACGCGGACGTAAAAACGCCGCCTCTTCGGGCGGCGTCAGTTACCCGACGAGGCGCTCAACCGGCCAGCATCACAACGTGCGCAGCCATCGCCTGGACGACCGCTTCGGCCTCGCCGATCGGCCCCGTCAATTCGAAACTGACCTGCGGATGCGCCGCACGCAGACCGGCCAGGATTTTCGGCAGATCCTCCTTCAGGTGCCCCCCTTGGGCCAGGAACATCGGAATCACGACAATCCGCGAAAATCCTTCGGCAACCAACCCAGCAGCACAGTCTTCCAGGCTCGGCGCCATGAATTCGAGATAGGCCGGTTCGACGCGCGCATCGGACAATCGGGCACGCACCGCGCGACAGAGTCGATTCAGCGTTTCAGCCCATTCGGGGTGACGGGCGCCGTGGGCAAACAGGATCAGTGCAGTCGTGGTCATGGGATTCAAAGTCAGGTTGGCGAAGATTTGGACAAACGAAGCCGGATGATACGCCAGATCGGCTGCGTCCGCGGAACCTGGCGCCGGTTCGTCAGTCTGTACTGACTTGACCACCCGACCTTAAGTTCCGCCCCGGTGCAATCGCGCCGAACGCCCATCCCGTAACAATTTGCAATATTTACATACATCATTGTATGTATAATAGCGTCATTCACGTTCGGAGAACTCCCAATGCCGCGCTCTATCACTTCCGGCCCTGCCCGCCAGCGCCTCACGCTTGCCACCCTTGCCATCATTTCGGCGCTGACGGCCGCCTGTTCGCGCGACAACGCCCCGAAACAACCGGCATCAATGCCGCCCTTACCGGTCACCGTCCTCGAAGTGCAGCCGACAAGCCTGCCGACGACGATCGAACTCATGGCGCAAACCGAAGGCGCCAAGGAAACCGAAGTGCGCGCCCGTGTCGGCGGCATTCTGGTCAAGCGTCTTTATGAAGAAGGCACCGCCGTCAAGGCCGGCCAACCGCTGTTCCAGATCGACCGCGCGCCTTACGAGAACTCGCTTGCCGAAGCCAGGGCACGCGCCGAGCAGACAGCGCGTGAAGAGGCTCGTCTCAAGGGGCTGTTGGCAAAACAGGCGATCAGCCAGAAGGAATACGACGACGCCGCCTCCGCGAACGCCATCGCCCAGGCAACGCTGCAACAGGCGCAACTCAACCTGTCCTGGACAACCGTGACAGCGCCGGTTTCCGGCGTTTCCGGGCGCGCCAACAAATCGGACGGCAACCTGATCTCGACGGCCGACGCCGTGGCCCTAACCTCGGTCTACCAGACAAATCCGATGTGGGTGCGTTTCGGCCTTTCCGATTCCGACACAGCCGACCTTCCCGGCGGACAACTCAAGCCGGGCATGGTCAAGAGCGTAGAGCTCATCCTGCCGAACGAGAAGGTGTACGAAAAGCCCGGCAAAATCAATTTCCTTGCCTCGACGATCGATACGACGCTCGGCACACAACAGTTGCGCGCTGAATTCGACAACAAGGACGGCCAGTTGTTGCCCGGCCAGTTCGTGCGCATCCGCCTCCATGTCGGCGAGCGCGCTTCGGTCTACCTCGTCCCGCAAGCGGCGGTTCTGCAAACCGAACAGGCGCGGCTGGTCATGGTTGCCGGTCCGGACAACAAGGTCATGCCGAAACCCGTACAGACCGCCGAATGGCGTGGCAAGGACTGGGTCGTCACGCAAGGCCTGCAACCAGGCGACAAGATCATCGTCGATAACCTGATGAAACTGCGCCCAGGCGCTACCGTCGCCCCGCACGGCCCGCAGGAAGGCCAGGCGCCCGGCGCAGAAGGCAAGCCACAAGCGCAGGAAGGTGCCAAGCAAGCCGCCGCGCCGGCCAAGCCCTAAGACGCACCAGACCAGGGGAACAATCCGATCATGTCTCGTTTCTTCATCAATCGACCGATCTTCGCATCGGTCATCTCCATCGTCATCGTCATCGCCGGGATCATGGCGTCGCTGGGCTTGCCGGTCGCCCAGTACCCCGAGATCACGCCGCCGACGGTGGTCATTTCCGCCACCTATCCGGGCGCATCGGCCGAAACGCTGGCGAAGACCGTCGCCGGTCCGATCGAAGAGCAACTCTCGGGCATCGAGAACCTGCTCTACTTCAACTCGTCGGCGCAATCCAACGGCACCCTGACGATCACCGCCTCGTTCGAAGTCGGCACCAACATCGACATGGCGACGGTCAACGTCAACAACCGCGTCAAGATTGCCGAACCGCGCCTGCCCGACGTCGTCCGCCAGTATGGCGTTGCCGTCGCCAAGCGCTCCAACAACATCCTGTTGGTCACGGCGATCCGCTCCCCCGACGACAGCCTGTCGACGCTCTTTCTCTCGAACTATGCGCTGGTCAACATCCTTGATGACCTCAAGCGCATTCCCGGCGTCGGTGACGCGCAGATCTTCGGCGCACGCGACTATTCGATGCGCGTCTGGCTCAAGCCCGACCGCATGGCCCAACTGGGCGTGACGGCCACCGAGGTGGCCACCGCCATCGCCGCGCAGAACAAGCAGAACGCCGCCGGCAAGATCGGCCAGGACCCGGCGCCACAGGGACAGCAGCTCGTCTACACGGTCACCGCCAAGGGCCGGCTGGTAACCCCCGAAGAATTTGGCAACATCGTTGTTCGCGCCGGCGGTCCGAAGGGGGTGCTCTACCTCAAGGACGTCGCCCGCATCGAACTCGGCGCCCAGAATTACGACGCCAGCACGCAACTGATGGGCAAGCCCGTCATCGGTATCGGCATCTTCCTGCAATCTGGCGCCAACGCGCTCGAAGTCGCCAAGCGGGTCCGCACGCGCATGGCCGAACTGCAGGAGAAATTCCCGGCCGGCATGGACCACGTCTTCCCGTTCGACACCACCAAGTTCGTCCAGGCCTCGATCACCGAAGTCGTGCATACGCTCGTTGAAGCGCTGATCATGGTGGCACTGGTTGTCTTCGTCTTCCTGCAGAACTGGCGGGCAACGCTGATTCCGCTGGTCGCGGTGCCGGTCTCGCTGGTCGGCACCTTCGCCGGTCTCTGGATCTTCGGCTTCTCGATCAACACGCTGACGCTGTTCGCGATGGTGCTGGCCATCGGTATCGTCGTCGATGACGCCATCGTCGTGCTTGAGAACGTCGAACGCCTGATGTGGGAACAGAAGATGGCGCCCAAGGAGGCGGCGATCGAAGCCATGCGCGAGGTGTCAAGCGCGGTTGTGGCGATCGTCCTCGTGCTCTGTGCGGTGTTCATCCCGGTCGCCTTCCTCGGCGGTATCGCCGGCAAGCTGTACCAGCAGTTCGCGGTCACGGTCGCCATTTCGGTGACACTCTCGGGCATCGTCGCGCTGACGCTGACGCCGGCCTTGTGCGCGCTGCTCCTCCAGAGCAAGCACGAGGAACCGGCTTTCTTCAAGCCCTTCAACCGCTTCTTCGAGGCGCTGACCAAAGGCTACACGAACACCGTTAATAAGACGCTGCACCACCGCATCATCGGCACCGTCGCCTGCGTCGTCATCCTTGGTGGCAGCATTGTCCTGTTCCGTGCGGTGCCCGGCGGCTTCGTCCCGCCCGAAGACCAGGGTTATCTGATCAGCGCGCTGATGCTGCCTGACGGCGCCAGCCTGCAACGCACCCAGGCCACCGGCGATCGCTTTCAGAAGATGATCACGCAGGACCCGGGCGTAGACCGCGTCTTCCTGATCGCCGGTAACGACATCATCGGCGGCGGTATCAAATCGAACGCCGGCACGGTCTTCATCCCGCTCGTCGATTGGGCCGAGCGCACGAGTAGCGCCGACATGCTGCAGAAGAAATTCTCCGGCATGGGCATGATGCTGCCCGACGGACTCGGACTCGTCTTCAATCCACCGGCCATTCAGGGCTTGGGCTCCGCCGGCGGTTTCGAGGCGTACATCCAGTCGCGCGGCGACGCCAGCCCGCAAAAGCTGGCGGGGGTCATCACGCAATTCACCGAAGCCCTCAAGAAGCGTCCCGAACTCGTCGGCATCAACACCTTCTTCCGCCCCTCGTCACCGCAGTTGCTCGTGGAGGTCAACGAAGCCAAGGCAATTTCAATGGGCATCTCGGTCGCCGATGTCTACACGTCGCTGCAGGCCACGATGGGGACCTATTACGTCAACGACTTCAACCTGAACGGCCGCACCTACCGCGTGCAGTTGCAGGCCGACGCCCAGTACCGCTCCAAGCCCGAGGACATGGGCCGCGTCTATGTCCGTTCGGATAAAGGCACGATGGTACCGGTCTCGGCGCTGGTCAAGGTCAAGCGCGTTTTCGGCGCCGAGCAGCTCGAACGCTTCAACGGCTTCCTCGCCGCCAAGATAATGGGTAGCTCGATCCCGAACGTCAGTACCGGCGACGCGATCAAGATCGTCGAGCAGGTGGCCAAGGAGACTCTACCGGCCGGTTACGAACTGAGCTGGACTGGTCAGGCCTTCCAGGAGAAGCGCGCCGGCACCACCTCGGCGATCGCCTTCGGCTTCGGCATCCTGATGGTCTTCCTGATCCTCGCCGCGCAATACGAGAAATGGTCGCTGCCGCTCGCCGTCATCATGGCCGTTCCGTTCGCGCTGTTCGGCGCGCTGAGCGCCGTCATGATCCGCGGCATGCCGAACGACATCTACTTCCAGATCGGCCTCGTCGTGCTCATTGGTCTGGCGGCGAAGAATGCGATCCTGATCGTCGAGTTCGCGGCGCAGAAACGCGCCGAGGGCATGCGCGTGCGCGAGGCCGCGCTGGAAGGCGCGCGCCTGCGCTTCCGACCGATCGTGATGACCTCGATGGCCTTCATCCTTGGCGTCTTCCCGCTCGTCAAGGCGACCGGCGCCGGCGCCGCCGCCCGCCAGTCGATGGGGACCGGCGTTTTCGGCGGCATGGTCGCAGCGACCTTCATCGCCACGATCTTCATCCCGATGTTCTTCAGCTGGCTGTCCGGCCGCAACAAGAACGCGCCGACCACACCGCACCATCCTCAGGATGGCAGCCATGAGGAGCAAGCATGATGAACCGCCTCAATTCCGCCCTGCCGCCGAGCGTCCTCACCGCAATCTCGGCAGCGCTCCTGCTGCTGACGGGATGCGCCGTCGGCCCCGACTACCAGCGCCCTGAAGCCGTCCTGCCCGCCGCCTACGGCAAGACCGCTGCGACGGCAGCGGCGCAAGCGGCACCGGCCGTTGAAAAGGCCTGGTGGCGGCGCTTTCAGGACGACACGCTGAACACGCTCGTCGACCGCGCACTGGCCCACAACTACGACCTGCTCGCCGCGGTCGCCCGCGTCGAAGAAGCCGAGGGACTGGCCCGCCAGGCCGGCGCGACCTTCTTCCCGCAGATCAACCTCAACGCCAGCGGCGCCCGCAGCCAGGTCAGCACGATGAATGCTTCGCCGATTCCATCGACGGTGCCGCGCATGCAGGACAGCCGTAAAGCGGGCCTGAGCACCTCGTTCGAACTCGACCTCTGGGGCAAGCTCCGTCGCGCCAACGAGTCGGCGCGGGCCAGCCTGCTGGCCAGCCGCTATGCCCGCGATGCGATGGAGCTTTCGGTCGCCGGACTCGTCACCAGCGGCTACCTGTCCTTGCGCGCCGCCGACGCGAGCCTCGTCACGACGCAGGCGACGCTCGACAGCCGGCAAAAGACGCTGGAGATCGTGCGTAACAAACTGCAGGCCGGCGCCGCGTCGCCGCTCGACCTCAATCTCGCTGAAGGCAACCTCGCGGCGGCTGAAGCCCAGATCGCCGACCTGCGCCGCCAGCGTACCCTGGCGCAGAACCAGCTCGCACTGCTCACCGGCCAGCCGGCCCTGCAAGTCACACCGGGCGACCTGCGCCAGTTGCCGCTGCCCCCGGTCCCGCCCGCCGGCCTGCCCTCCTCGCTGCTCGAGGCACGGCCGGATGTGCGCCAGGCCGAAGAGACGCTGGTATCGATGAATGCGCAGATCGGCGTCGCCAAGGCGGCGCTCTTCCCCAGCCTTTCGCTGACCGGCAACTACGGCGGCGAAAGCGCCGCGCTCTCGAATCTGTTCAAGACCGGTGCCAACGTCTGGTCGCTCGGCCTCGCGTCAACAATGCCGCTGCTCGATTTCGGCCGCAATTCCGCCTTGATCGACCAAGCCAAGGCCAAGCAGCAGCAGGCGCTGATTGCCTACCAGAAAACGGTTGAATCGGCCTTCAAGGACGTCAACGATGCGCTCGTCAATCTGAGTGAATACGCCGAAGCCGAGCGCGCGCAGGAAAAGCGCCGTCAGATCGCCGAGAGATCACTGAGCCTCGCGCAGACCCGCTATGACGCCGGCTATGTCGGCTTCCTGGACGTGCTCGATGCACAACGGACGGCGAACGACGCGCAGTTGTCCTATGTCAGCACGCGACAGGCGCGGCTCAATGCCACGGTCGATTTCTTCAAGGCGCTGGGCGGCGGCTGGAAAGACGAGTACATCGGCGAATCGCAAGCGAGCGCCGGAACGCCGACGCGGAACTGAAGGCCGGGACCATGAGCGAAAGCGCCACGCCCTTCGATCGGCTCGTTGAAGTGCTCGACCGCGGTAGCGCCCGCTACCGCGTCATCCGCCATCCGGCGGAGGGAAGCTCCGAGGCTGTGGCCCGGATTCGCGGCACGCATCCGGGCCAGGGTGCCAAGGCCATGCTGTGCCAGATCAAGGGCCAGCCTGGCGTGCTCGTGCTGGCAATCCTGCCCGGCAACCGCAAGATCGACTTTCGCAAGGTCGCCGAAACGGTTGGCGGTGCCAAGGCCTCGCTGGTCTCACCGGATCTCGCGCGCGAGCGTACCGGCTGCGAGATCGGCGCCATTCCGCCCTTCGTCCTCGGCGACGACAGCATCCGCCTCGTCGCCGAGCCAGCCCTGTTCGAGCAGTTTTCCGAGATCGCCTTCAACGCGGGGCGGCTCGACACCTCGATCGTGCTCGACGCGCAAGACTATCTGCGCATCGCCACGCCCTTGCTGGCGACGATCGCCGCCCCGCCGTCGCCTTGATGCCCCCTCGTCGGAGGAAACAATGAAACTGACCGACATTCCCTTTGGTACCACCGACTGGTCCTCCATCGACGCGGTCGAGCACCCTGGCGAGCGCGGCAGCGCGTTCTGGCGCACCCGGCAATTCGGTGACATCCGCGTCCGCCTCGTCGACTACAGCGCCGGCTATCTCGCCGATCACTGGTGTTCAAAGGGCCACATTCTGTTGTGTCTCTCGGGAGAATTGCACACCGAACTCGCCGACGGCCGCCGCTTCGTACTGACACCGGGCATCAGCTATCAGGTCGCCGACGGTGCCGAACCCCATCGCTCATCGACACCAACGGGCGCCCGCCTGTTCATCGTCGACTAAGCCGCCCGCTGCTCATCATGCCCCTCGAACTCAAGCTCCCGCCACCCGCCGTCAGCCTGATTTGCGGCACCGGGATGTGGCTCGGCGCCCGCGCACTGCCCGCTTTCAACATGGAATGGTCGGGACACACCGCCCTCGCCGTGTTCCTGGCGCTCGCCGGCTTCGGCATCGATCTCGCCGGACTCCTCGCTTTCCGACGTCAGCGGACGACGGCCAACCCGCTGTCGCCACATGCAGCGAGCGCACTGGTCTGCACCGGCATCTATCGTTTCTCGCGCAATCCGATGTACCTCGGGCAACTGGTCTTTCTCGCTGCCTGGGCTGTCTGGCTGGACAATCCTGTCGCCTTGATCGGCCTGCCGGCCTGCGCCGCCTATCTGACGCGCTTCCAGATTCTTCCCGAAGAGCGCATCCTCGCAGAGAAATTCGGCAACGATTATGCCGATTACCGGCGCAGCGTCCGGCGCTGGATCTAGACTTCAGGTCGTTCCGGCGGCAAGCGCCGCTGATCCTCGGCAACGCGCACCGATTCCCCTTCGATAATCTCGCCTTCGGTACTGACGCCGTTTTCCGTCGCCTGACCGAACGGCGCCGCCCCCGCCTGATCGCGCAACAGCCGGCGCAAGGCCCGCGTCTTCCACCAGAAATACCCCCACGCGACGAGACCGGCAACGGCGATCACCGCGAGGAAGACCAGCGAGAACATGAAGGCCGCGGCCAGCGTCAGCACACCGACGATCGCCGCGATGATTTTGCCGAGCGGACTCGTCGGCCGGGTGCCGCTAAAGTTGATACGCATCGTGAGCCCCCGCGCCGGCCATCGCCATATCGACCGCCTTCTGGGTCAGGTGAGAAGCGAACAGCGTAATGAAATCGTATTCGAAGCGGCGCAGGTAAGTCCCGCGTCGCAAACCGATCCGCGTGGTGTTCGAGCCGAACAGGTGCTCGACATTGACCGCCTTCAGCCCGGCATCGCGCACCGGATCGTAAGCCATCTGCGCAATGATGCCGAGGCCAAGGCCGAGACTCACATAGGTCTTGATCACATCGGCATCGATCGCGGCCAGGACGATGTTCGGCGTCAGCTCGGCGCGTTCAAAGGCCTTGTTGATGCGCGAACGCCCGGCAAAAGCCGGATCGTAGGTAATCAGCGGCCAGCGCGTCAGCGTCGCCAGCGATATCGTCCGCTCCTCCAGAACCGGATGCCCCTCGGGCGCGACCAGACAATGCCCCCACTGAAAGCACGGCAGGATGACGAGTTGCTCGTACTGGTCCAGCGTCTCGGTAGCGATGGCGATATCGGCCTCGCCCTTGAGCGTCCATTCGGCGATCTGCGTCGGACTGCCCTGATGCATCGACAGGCGGACGTTCGGATACTTGTCCATGAACTGCTTGACGATGCCCGGCAGCGAATAGCGCGCCTGGGTGTGCGTCGCCGCGATCACCAGACTGCCTGAATTGCCACCGGCATACTCGTCGCCGACGCGCTTGATGTTCTGCACTTCGCGCAGGATGCGCTCGGCAATCTCGAGCACCCGCTTGCCCGGCTCGGTCACGGCCGTCAGGCGCTTGCCGCTGCGCTCGAAGACGACGACGCCGAGTTCGTCCTCGAGCAGTTTGATCTGCTTGGAAACGCCGGGCTGCGAGGTATAGAGCACCTCGGCCGCCTCGGAAACGTTGAGGTTGGATCTCGCCACCTCGACGAGATACCGGAGTTGTTGAAGTTTCATCGCACCCACAAATAACATTCAGTTCTAACAATCTAACTCATTATTCTTTTTCATTCAACAACCCCGCGGTTAACATGGCCGCACTGATTTCACCCACCGGTAAAAGGCCATGTACCGATACGACAGCATCGACCGACAACTGCTCAAGGAACGCGTCGCACAATATCGCGGACAGATCGAACGAAACCTCGCCGGCACGCTCTCCGACGACGAACTGCGTCCGCTACGCCTGCAAAACGGCCTGTATATCCAGCGCCACGGCCCGATGCTGCGCATCGCTATCCCGTACGGCATCCTGGCCGCCGACCAGCTGCGCAAGCTGGCCGAACTCTCGCGCCGCTACGACCGCGCCGTCGGCCATTTCACGACGCGCCACAACATGCAGTTCAACTGGCCGAAGTTCGAGGAAACCCCGAACATCCTTGCCGAACTGTCCGAGGTCGACATGCACGCCATCCAGACCTCGGGTAACTGCATCCGCAACATCACTACCGACAAATTCGCCGGCACGGCGCCGGATGAAAGCACCGACCCGCGTCCGGTCGCCGAGATCCTGCGCCAGTGGTCGACCTTCCATCCCGAGTTCTCCTTCCTGCCGCGCAAGTTCAAGATCGCCGTCAGCGGTTCGGCCGAAGACCGCAGCGTCCTCCGTGTCCATGATGTAGGCATCGAACTCATCGACGCCGCCGACGGCACCCCCGGCGCCCGCATCTTTGTTGGCGGCGGTCTCGGCCGCACGCCGCTGATCGGCCAGGTCGTCCGCGAGTTCCTGCCGCGCCAGCATTTGCTGACCTACCTCGAAGCGATCCTGCGCGTCTACAACCGTTATGGACGCCGCGACAATCTGTTCAAGGCGCGCATCAAGATCCTCGTCAATGCCCTCGGCATCGAGGATTTCGCCAAACAGGTCGATGCCGAGTGGGCGCACCTCAAGGACGGCCCTGCGACACTGACCGACGCCGAATTCCAACGCATCGCCGCCCACTTCGCCCCGCCAGCCTATGCCGCACTCAGCGACAACCCGCCGGAATACGCGAGCGCACGGGCAAGCACCCCGGCCTTCGCCGCCTGGGCAAAGCGCAGCGTTCACCCGCACCGCGTCCCCGGCTATGCCGCCGTCACGCTCTCGCTCAAGGCGCCGGGCAAGGCGCCGGGCGACATCACCGACACCCAGATGGACGCTGCGGCCGATCTCGCCGACCGTTTCAGCTTCGGCGAACTGCGCGTCGCGCATGAACAGAATCTGGTGCTTCCCAACGTGCGCCAGGGCGACCTGCCCGAACTTTGGGCGGCCGCCCGCACGCACGGACTGGCGACCGCCAACATCGGCCTGCTGACCGACATGATCTGCTGCCCCGGCGGCGATCTCTGCTCGCTCGCCAATGCCCGCTCGGTGCCGATCGCACTCGCCGTGCATGAGGCCTTCGACAACCTCGATTATTTGCACGACCTCGGCGAACTGTCGCTCAACATCTCCGGCTGCATGAATTCCTGCGGCCACCACCACGTCGCCAACATCGGCGTGCTCGGCATCGACAAGAACGATGAGGAGTGGTACCAGATTTCGGTCGGCGGTCGCCAGGGCAATGCCACACGCATCGGCAAGATCCTCGGCCCATCATTCCGCGCCGACGAGGTCACGGCCGTCGTCAAGGCCCTGATCGCCGTCTATGTCGAACAGCGCACGCCGACCGAACGTTTCATCGACACCTTCGACCGGCTCGGCATCGAGCCCTTCAAGGCCCGCGCCTACCAAGGCCGCGACAGGAGGAAAACCGCCCATGACTGAGATCATCAAAGACGCCCGGATCGTCGACGACGCCTGGCAAACGCTCAAACTCGCCGAGGGCGACGCCGCCGAAACGGTCGTCCTCCCGACAACGCCGACGCTGGTGCCGCTCGCCGTCTGGCGGACGCGCCGCGACGACCTGCTGGCCCGGAAAATACCTTTCGGACTCTGGCTCGACAGCCACGAAGGGCCGGAAGAGATCGCCGACGACCTGAAGCATTTCGCGCTCATCGCCGTCAATTTCCCGAAATTCGCCGACGGTCGCGGCTACTCGACCGCACGGCTGTTGCGCGAGCGTTATGGCTATGCCGGCGAACTGCGCGCCATCGGCGACGTGCTGCGAGACCAGTTGTTCCTGTTGCGCCGCTGCGGTTTCGACGCCTTCGCCCTGCGCGCCGACAAGGACATCCGCGACGCGCTGGCCGGATTCGAGGTCTTCAGCGAACGCTATCAGGCCGCCGTCGATGAACCGCTGCCGCTGTTCCGTCGCCGCGCTGCCTCGGAGCCATCCCATGGCTGAGGTTACCAACGAAGCGCTCGACGCGAAAATTGCCGCGACCCGATCGGTACTTCGCGCCGCCGCGGCCGAAGCGCCGGCTGCTTTCGCCAACAGCCTCGGCGCCGAAGACATGGTGCTGACCGACCTGATCGTCCAGGAGGCGCTCCCCATCGAGATTTTCTCGCTCGACACCGGCCGCCTGCCGAAGGAGACCTACGACCTGATCGAACACATCGCCACGCATTACGGACTGAAGCTCACGCTCTATTTTCCGCGCCACGAGAACGTCGAAAGCTACGTCCGCCAGCACGGGATCAACGCCTTCTATAGCTCGGTCGAGCTGCGCCGTGGCTGCTGCCATGCTCGCAAGGTCGAGCCGTTGCAGCGCGCGCTGGCCGGCAAGAAAGCCTGGATCACCGGCTTGCGTGCCGCCCAGTCCACGACGCGCGACGGCCTGCCGGTACGCGAATTCGATACCGCCAATGGGCTCGAGAAATTCAACCCGCTGGCCGACTGGTCGGACGCCGAGGTCTGGGCCTACTTGCGCCGCTTCAAGGTGCCGTACAACGCGCTGCACGACAAGTTCTACCCGAGCATCGGCTGTGCGCCCTGTACGCGCGCCATCGCCGTCGGCGAAGACCTGCGCGCCGGCCGCTGGTGGTGGGAAGACCCCGCCAGCAAGGAATGCGGACTGCATCTGAAGAAAGCCTGAGCCCAACGCCATGACAACATTGACCGAACAAACACCGACCCGAAGCGCGCTGTCGCATCTCGACTGGCTCGAATCGGAAGCCATCCACATCCTGCGCGAGGTTGCCGGCCAATGCGCCAATCCGGTGCTGCTCTTTTCTGGCGGCAAGGACTCGATCTGCCTCCTGCGCCTCGCCGAAAAGGCGTTCCGCCCGGGCCGCTTTCCGTTTCCGCTGATGCATATCGACACCGGCCATAACTATCCCGAGGTTATCGACTTTCGCGATCGCCGCGCCGCCGAACTGGGCGAGCGTCTGATCGTCCGGTCGGTCGAGGACTCGATGGCGCGTGGCACCGTCGTGCTCAAGTCGCCCGACGAGTCGCGCAACAAGCATCAGTCGGTGACGCTGCTCGAAGCGATCGAGGAATTCGGTTTCGACGCCTGTATCGGCGGCGCCCGGCGCGACGAGGAGAAGGCCCGCGCCAAGGAACGCATCTTCTCGTTCCGCGACAGCTTCGGCCAGTGGGACCCGAAGAACCAGCGCCCGGAGCTCTGGGATCTCTACAACGCCCGCAGCTTCAAGGGCGAGAACATCCGCGTCTTCCCGATCTCGAACTGGACCGAGTTCGACGTCTGGCGCTACATCGAACGCGAAGGGCTCGAATTGCCGTCGATCTATTTCGCCCACCGCCGGCCGGTCGTGCGCAAGAGCGGCGGCCTGCTGCCGGTGACACCGGTGACCCCGGCCGGTAAAGACGATGTCATCGAGAACCTGATGGTGCGCTTTCGCACGGTCGGCGACATCAGCTGCACGGCGCCGGTCGAATCCGACGCCGACACGCTGGCCAGAATCATCGCCGAAACGGCGGCGACGACGATCACCGAACGCGGCGCGACGCGCCTGGACGACCAGACATCCGACGCCTCCATGGAACAACGCAAGAAAGAAGGGTATTTCTGATGTCCGCCATCGAACGCCTCCCGAGCATCGACCACGGCCTGCTGCGCTTCCTCACCTGCGGCAGCGTCGACGACGGCAAGAGCACGCTGATCGGTCGCCTGCTCTATGACACCAAGGCGATCCTCGTCGATACGCTCTCGGCGATCGAGCGCACGTCGAAAAAGCGCGGCCTCGACGCCATCGACCTGTCGCTATTAACGGACGGCCTGCAAGCCGAGCGCGAGCAAGGCATCACCATCGACGTCGCCTACCGCTATTTCAACACCGGCACGCGCAAGTACATCATCGCCGACGCGCCGGGACACGAGCAGTACACGCGCAACATGGTGACCGCCGCCTCGACTGCCGATCTCGCCGTCATCCTGATCGATGCGCGCAAAGGCGTGCTGACGCAGACGCGCCGCCACTCGTACCTGGCCCAACTCGTCAACATCCCGCACCTTGTCGTCGCCATCAACAAGATGGACCTCGTCGACTATGCACAGGACCGCTTCGACACGATCGTCGCCGACTATCTCGATTTCGCCGTCCAGCTCGTCGGTGCCGAGAAAGCGAAGAATGTGCGCTTCATTCCGATCTCGGCGCTTAACGGCGACATGGTCGTCGAACGCGGCGAGCGGCTCGACTGGTACGACGGCCCGACGCTGCTCGACCTGCTTGAAGCCGCGCCGCCGGCCCACATCGATCACGACGAGGCCTTCCGTTTTCCCGTGCAATACGTCTGCCGTCCGCAGGAGTCGGCCAACCCCGAACTGCATGACTATCGCGGGTTCATGGGCCGCATCGAATCCGGACATATCGCCGTCGGCGACGCCGTCACCGTCTTGCCGTCGGGACGCCAAAGCCGCATCCGCGCCATCGAAGTCTTCGGCACGCAGTTCGACGCTGCCGATGCGGAACAGTCGGTGACGCTCCTGCTCGACGACGAGATCGACATCTCGCGCGGCGACATGATCGTCAAAACTGACGAACAGCCGCCCGTCGTCCGCCAGATCGAAGCGATGCTTTGCTGGCTCTCCGAAGCGCCGCTCGACCCGCGCCGGAAATATCTCATCCGGCATACGACGCGCGACACCAAGGCGATGCTCGAAGGCATCGAAGAGCGAATCGACGTGAATACACTGGAACGCCTGCCAGCCGAACGCCTGGAGATGAATGACATCGCCCGCGTCTGCTTCAAGCTGGCGCAGCCGGTTTTTCCCGATCCTTACGTGAAGAACCGCAGCACCGGCGCCTTCATCGTCATCGACGAGGCCAGCAACAACACCGTCGGCGCCGGCATGATCCTGTAATAGCCCGGAGCGCGAGCGCCGGCTAAACCGCCGCGTACTCGCGCGCCAGGCGAATACAGGTGCGGGCCAGAATCGACGTCGGATCGACGACCGCCACGCGCCGCCCGGCAATCAACGCGTCCGGGCACTCCGGTGCCAGCAGCGGCAATTCGGTACAGCCAAGAATCAGCACCTCGGCGCCGCGCTCGACCAGCGCGCTCATCGCAACGTTCAGGTCCTCTGCGCACACGCCGGTGACATAACCGGCCTTGACGCCGCGCGGTCCATAAATTGCGGCCATGACGCGGGCCTGGTCGTTTTCGTCCGGCACCATCAAGGTGATGCCGAGCGCCTCGGCGACCGCATGATAGGCGCGCGTGCGGATGGTTCCGTTCGTCGCCAGCAGGCCAACCTGCCGACCCGGATAGGTGTCGCGAATATGGCCGAGCGTCGCTTCGAGCATGTTGACGATCGGAATCGACAGTCCCGGCTGAATTCTCGGCACGAACACATGCGCCGTATTGCACGGGATGGCGATGACACTCGCGCCGGCCGCTTCAAGTCGCTTGGCCGTCGCATACAGCGCAATGGTTGGATCGGCACCGCCGTCGAGCAGATGCGCCGTCCTGTCGGGAATCTGCGGATTCTGCTCGACAATGACCTTGACATGATCCTGATCGCAACGCGCATCGGTATTGACGACGATCTTGTCGAGAAGATCGACGGTCGCCGCCGGACCGACGCCGCCGACGACACCGATCCTGAATGGCTGCTTCGCCGGCGCCGGCAGACGCCCCTCGGCGACGAGGTGCACGGCATCGGCCAGCCGCAGCAGCGTCACCGTCACTTCCGGGCGTAATTCCTCCAGCACCTCCGCCACCAGCACATCGGCGACGATCACGGCGTCGACGCCGGCACGCTCAAGGCGGCAGACGCCGTCGTACAGGGCGCGTTTGAACGCTGCCGAACCGCTCGTCCCGGCGTCGGACAGCGCGTCCGCATCGACGATCCATTGCGGCTGGACGGCACCGCCACACGCTGCCTTGAACTGCGCAGCAAGGTCTTCTCCGGCGGCATCCATCCCCGCCAGGAGGCCGAAGCGCGGCGCGCGCTTCGTTGGCTCCAAAGAAAGATTCATTGCATCATGCGCGCCGCAACAAGGGCACGCCTATTTCTCGAATTTCGGGTTGATCAGGTTGTCGAACGAAAATACCTCGTCCCAGTGCGCTTGCGTCATCAACTGGCGCTCCTTGACGACCACGTCGTGCAGGGACTTGCCGGAGCTGTGACACTCGCGCGCGATCTCGGCACACTGCTTGTAGCCGAGCGACGGCTTGAGGACCGTAATGATACCCAAGGAATTGAGTACCATGTTGCGCGCATGCTCAGCATTGGCGGTGATGCCGTCCACACAGTTGACGCGCAGGCTATTGACCGCGTTCTCCATCGTGAAGATCGATTTGAACAGGGCGTAGGTGATCACCGGCTCCATGACGTTGAGCTGAAGCTGACCGGCCGACGCGGCCAGTGTCACGGTCAGGTCGAGTCCGATGACGAGGAAGCTGGCCTGATTGACGACTTCCGGGATGACCGGATTGACCTTCCCCGGCATGATCGAACTGCCCGGCTGCATCTGCGGCAGGTTGATCTCGTTGAAGCCGCAGCGCGGTCCCGACGAGAGCAGGCGAATGTCATTGCAAATCTTGGTCAGCTTGGTCGAGGTACGCTTCAACACACCCGAGAGCAGCACGTAGGCGCCGGTATCCGAAGTCGCTTCGACGAGGTCGCCGCCAAGGATGAACTTGTTGTCAGTCAGTTCTGACAGGTACTTGGTCGCGAGTTCCGGATAGCCGGGCGCCGCCGTCACCGTCGTGCCGATGGCGGTCGCGCCGAGGTTGATCTCGCGCAGCAATTGGCGCACTTCGGCAATCCGTTCGACTTCTTCGCCGATCGTCGTGCCCCAGCCGTGGAACTCCTGCCCGAGCGACATCGGCACGGCATCCTGCAGGTGCGTGCGGCCCATCTTGAGGACGCGCTCGAATTCCTTGCCCTTGGCGAAGAACGCGCCTTGCAGCTTGCGCAGCGCTTCCATGTAGCTCGACAGCCGCAGGATCAGCGCCAGGCGGAACGCGGTCGGATAGACGTCATTGGTCGACTGCCCGAAGTTGACATGATCGTTCGGATTGATGACGTGGTAATCACCCTTCTGGTGACCGAGCGACTCAAGCGCCACGTTGGCGATCACCTCATTGGCATTCATGTTCACCGAGGTACCGGCGCCACCCTGGATGAAATCGGTAACGAACTGTTCGCGAAGGTCACCCGCGATCAGGCGGTCACAGGCGCCGATGATGGCGTTGGCGATCTTGCCGTCGAGACAGCCGAGATCGCGGTTGGCCATGGCCGCCGCCTTCTTGACGTAACCGAGCGCCTTGACGAAATACGGCTCGGCCGACATCGGCGTTCCGGTGATGTAGAAGTTGTCCTTGCCGCGCTGCGTCTGCACGCCATAGTAGGCGTCCGCAGGAATCTGCCGCTCACCCAGGAAATCCTTCTCGATGCGATAGTTCGTAGTCGTATCCGTCATGTCGCGCTCCGCGTTAAGATAATGCATTCATACTACGGCGCAACAAAGCACACGGCGGCCTGTTATGCATTAATCGCATAACGATCAATACAAGCCGAATGACGACCATGCGCGGTCCGGGGACATCATGCAAATCAAATGGATCGAGGACTTCCTCACGCTCACCGACACCCACGCCTTTTCGCGTGCCGCCGAGCGCCGCAACGTTTCGCAGCCGACCTTCAGCCGCCACATCCAGGCGCTCGAACACTGGCTCGGCGTCGAACTGATCGACCGCAGCATGCAGGGCGTCCATCTGACCGCCGCAGGCCGGATCTTCCGCGGTTTCGCCGCCGACCTGCTGCGCCGCACCTATGACATGCGCACCGTGCTGCGCGGCCAGGCGCCGGGCAGCGCCGAAACCGTCCATTTCTCGGTCGCCCATACGCTCTCGCTGTTTTTCTTTCCCCCTTGGCTCAGCCGCCTCAAGGCGGAAATGCGCAACGTCATCGCCCGTGTCAGTTCCGTCAACATTTCCGAAGGCGCCAGCGCGCTGGCCGAAGGCGGCACCGAGTTGCTGATCATCTACCATCATCCGCAACTGCCGGTGTTGCTGAGTCCCGAACGCTTCGAGCATCAGGTGCTCGCCAAAGACATCATGCGGCCGTTCTCGGCCCCGCTCAAGGACGGCGCGCCCCGCTTCGCCCTGCCCGGATCGCTTGACCGGCCGCTGCCTTTTCTCGCTTATTCGCCGAGCACCTACCTCGCCCACACGGTCGAAATGATCCTGTTCAACGCCAACCAGCGCTGCCACCTCGAACGCGCCTTCGACACGCACATGTCGGAAGCGCTCAAGGCCATGGTCATCGAAGGGCACGGCATTGCCTGGCTGCCGGAGAGCTGCGTCAGCAAGGAACTGGCCCAGAAAGCGCTGGTCAGCGCCGGATCACCGGCCTGGAGTTGCACGCTTGAAGTCCGGCTCTATCGCTCGCGCGAAAACACCAATCCGCTCGTCGATCGCATCTGGTCGTTCTTCAGGAAGCGCATTGCCGCCGAAAACGCACCGGCCGCCCCCCGCGAGGCGCAATAAAAAAGCCGCCCGATCATTCGGGCGGCTTTGCAGTCAGGAACGGCGATGCGTCAGACCCGGAAACGCCCGACCACTGCGTGCAAGGAGGCCGACAAGGCACTCAACTCGGTCACCGTCTGCCGCGCCGACTGGACAGTCCGATCGGTTTCCATGGTCATGCGATTGACCTCTTCGGCCGAATGCGCCATCTCATTGGTCGCCACCGACTGCTCACGCGTCGATTCCGCGATATCGCGGATCGATGCCACCACGCCCTCAATCTCGCTCTGGATTCCGGAAATCTCCGAAGCCACCGCCTGCGAGGCGCTGACGCCATCGGCGACGGACACCTGCGTCTCACCCATGTCGGAGAGCGCCGACCGGATGTCGGTATGCGTCGAGTCGATCAATTGACCGATCTCGACGGTCGCCTTGGCGGTTCGCTCGGCGAGCTTCCGCACTTCGTCGGCGACCACGGCGAAGCCACGCCCGGACTCGCCGGCGCGCGCGGCCTCGATCGCCGCATTCAGCGCCAGCAGATTGGTCTGGTCAGCAATCTCGCGAATTGACCCGATGATGGCGTTCATCGCACCGGAACGCTCACCCAACGCCCCAAGCGTTGCCGCCAGTTTTCCAACCTCGTTCGAGATTTTCTCCATGCCGACGGCCAGATCATGCACGGCACCGACCGAATGACTCGATACCTCGCCCGTCTTGCCAGCCGCTTCCTCCGCTTGCTTGGCATTCTCGGCGATGTGGTTGATGCTGACAGTGATCTCTTCGATCGTCGCCGCCGTCGAACTTAATGTTTCCGCTTGCCGCTCCGATTCTTCCGCCATCGACTGCGTCGCGCCGTTGAGCGACTCGATGCCCGAATTCAGCGAATCGGCATTTTCGCGGACCTC